>NZ_MOWR01000027.1 GCF_001937065.1 Streptococcus sp. 'caviae' | reverse complement strand
TATCCTGTTTCATGGAGCCTAGCGGGATCGAACCGCTGACCTCCTGCGTGCAAAGCAGGCGCTCTCCCAGCTGAGCTAAGGCCCCACGTCCCTCTCAAAACTAAACAAGACTACCAAGTGCTTCCGTGTAATTGTATTCAGACTAAAATCCTAGTGAAAAAGATGAACTGCCTAAGAAATCAGGATTTCTTGTCAGTCCCCTATTTTCATACGGATTTCTTAACGTCTTCATAACTTACATTTCCTTAGAAAGGAGGTGATCCAGCCGCACCTTCCGATACGGCTACCTTGTTACGACTTCACCCCAATCATCCATCCCACCTTAGGCGGCTGGCCCCTTAAAGGTTACCTCACCGACTT
>NZ_MOWR01000026.1 GCF_001937065.1 Streptococcus sp. 'caviae' | reverse complement strand
ATAGTCCGTACGGGATTCGAACCCGTGTTACCGCCGTGAAAAGGCGGTGTCTTAACCCCTTGACCAACGGACCATTCCTATGGGCACGAGTGGACTCGAACCACCGACCTCACGCTTATCAGGCGTGCGCTCTAACCAGCTGAGCTACGCGCCCAAGCTATTGCTTGGCTTATACTATAAAAGCGGGTGACGAGAATCGAACTCGCGACAACAGCTTGGAAGGCTGTAGTTTTACCACTAAACTACACCCGCTTATGGGAGTTAACGGGATCGAACCGCTGACCCTCTGCTTGTAAGGCAGATGCTCTCCCAGCTGAGCTAAACTCCCTATTGCTAAGCGACTACCCTATCTCACAGGGGGCAACCCCCAACTACTTCAG
>NZ_MOWR01000002.1 GCF_001937065.1 Streptococcus sp. 'caviae' | reverse complement strand
ATAAGGATTTAATTGACTCTCCGATTTGTCGTAACTCATAGATTTGAATCTTGCTTTCATAGCTTAATTTCATAAAAATAGCACCCCAATCGTTAGATTTTACGTCTAACTTTTGGGGTGCGGTTCAAGCCTACAGGGGTGAAAATGCCTGTGCTGCTATTCGCATCAGTTCAGATGGCAAATTTGTCTATGCCAGCAACCGCGGACACGACTCCATCGCAGTCTTTAAGGTCACTGATGAGGGTAATTTAGAGAGCCTGCAAATCATCTCAACGGCAGGCAGACAGCCGCGTGACTTTAATCTCACACCGGATAACCGTCACCTCATTGTCGGCCATCAAGATTCCGACAATATTACCATTTTTAAGCGTGACGGGCAAACAGGACAGCTGACAGAGCTCAGCCATGATTTTAAAGTCCCTGAAGTGGTCTGTATGGCCTTTAAAAATGAGAAAGAGTGATGATATGGTGCCAAAATTAGGTTTAAAAACCAGCAGCGACCCTGAACAATTAAACAGCCGCCTGATTCATCAGCCAGAGGTTCTTGAATTTTATACTGACCAAACTGATTTTTCAAAAGACGGGCTCAAGCGTCTAGGCGAGGCCATTCAAGAAGTTAAGGAGCGCGCTACAGACAAAATTATTCTCCATCAGCCGATGACTTTCCAAGGTGATTTTCTGGAGATGATTGTACCTAAAGAGCTCTTTCCTAAGACCTTTTATTTCTTGGAAAAATCAACCCATGACCTGCTGCAGCTGGCATTTGACCATCATATTCAGGTTCTGCTTCACGGTTCTTATGAAATGCGAAATCAAGCTTTGATGGCCTATTACGGCAGCTGGGAAGCTGCCAATCAATACCTTTTTGACCAGCTGGACAAGTTTTCAGAGCTGGGCCGAGGCCACATCATGTTTGAAAATTCCATCTCTCCCCTCTTTTACTTTGGTGATCCTGCTTATGATGCTCTGCTATTTGCCAAAAATTACCGGCTGGCCTACGATGTCTCACACGCCTTTATCAAAATGCAGGGCAGCAATCGCAAACTCCTTGCTTCACTGAAAACTTTGAAAGACCATATCGTCCATTATCATTTAGTGGATTCTATGGGCAAGACACACGACAGCCTGCCTGTAGGACAAGGAAAAATCAACTGGAAAGCTGTCCTTAAGCTGCTCAATCCAAATGCTACTTCCATCTATGAAATCAATCTTAAAAACATGCTGGATCCTAGCGAGCAGCTGCAAAGCCATGATTTTTTGCTGCAGCTGGCACAAAAATAAGAAAGGGACTTCCAAATTCACACCTTTTATGGTTTAATAGAGAAAAAGAAATGAGGTAAACCTATGAACCCAACTGAACTGTTTAACCACGTCAAAGAACTGGTTGAAAAACAAGACTTCTCTGCTGCTCAGGATTTCATTGATCAGCACAAAAACGATTTGGGAGACTATTTTGATCAGGCTAAGGCCCTTCTTGACGGCGGCAAGGGGCTTGATGGTCTTGCTGACAAAGTCAAAGGACTTTTCGGCGGTAAATAAGAAGAGCAAAACGTGCCAAATTTCGGTACGTTTTTAGTTAACTTGAATATAAAAATCCTTGTTACATCTATCAAGCATAGATGCAACAAGGATGACTGATGCTGCTTGGTGAGAAAGACCGGCAGCTGTTTTTAGTTAATCACTTTTTGAGTCTTAGCGTAGTTAGCCTCAACGGCTTCTTTTTCAGCTTTCCACCAGTCTTCATGCTCAGTGTACCATTTAATGGTATCTTCTAGGCCTTCTTCAAAGTTGGTAAACTGCGGTTTCCAGCCAAGCTCTTCATGCAATTTTGTCGAATCAATGGCATAGCGCAGATCGTGCCCCGCACGGTCTGTCACATGATCATAGGCATCTTTAGGCTGCCCCATCTTTTCAAGAATGAGTTCAAGCACTTCCTTGTTATTCTTTTCACCATCAGCGCCGATGAGGTAGGTTTCACCGATACGGCCCTTAGTGAGAATAGCCCAGACGCCGGTTGAGTGGTCGTTAGTATGAATCCAGTCACGGACATTCTTTCCGTCACCGTAGAGTTTTGGTTTGATGCCTGACAGGATGTTGGTGATTTGGCGCGGAATGAATTTTTCGATGTGCTGGTAAGGTCCGTAGTTGTTTGAACAGTTGGAAATGGTTGCCTTAACACCGAAAGAACGCACCCAAGCTTTAACGATAAGGTCTGAAGCGGCCTTGGTTGATGAGTAAGGCGATGATGGGTTGTACTTGGTTTCGGGCGTGAACTTTTCTCCTTCGCCTTCACCATGACCCGGCAAATCTTCACGCAGCGGGAGATCTCCATAAACTTCGTCAGTTGATACATGGTGGAAACGAAGGTCATATTTACGGGCAGCTTCCAACAAAGTGTAGGTTCCGACAAAGTTCGTATAGATAAATGGTGACGGGTCTTTGAGGGAATTGTCATTGTGGCTTTCAGCCGCATAGTGGACAATGGCATCCGCCTTGGACGCCAATTGATCAACCAATTCGCCGTCTGCAATATCGCCTACAACTAACTCAACACGGTCACCTAGAATTTCCTCTAAATTAGCACGGTTGCCCGCATAAGTGAGCTTGTCGAGGACTGTCACATGGACATCTGGGTGGTTGTGATAAACATAGTGTACGAAATTGGAACCGATGAAACCAGCACCGCCGGTTACGATAATGTTTTTATATTCTGTCATGTTTTCTCCGAAAATGTCTTTTTTTGTGTTTGACTGAGGCGGTAGGGACGGTGGGGCAAATTATCCAGTGGATGATTTCAGCATCCATGGAAATTCATGTCCAGACGTTGAGCCAAAAGCTCAACAGTTCCGAGAAGACCGGAAATATGCCGGCCTTTTTCACCGCTGCGCCAAACATCTTTTGCGGCTCGCTTATGCTTGCCTTCTTATAGGTCTTCTTTCTTTAATGGTTTAACATCTTTAAGCAATGGATGGTTTTTGTCAGCTTCTGAGACTTCTGCTTCTTTCAGATTTTCCCATGTGATGCCGAGACTTGGATCTGCATAGTTAACAAAGGCGTATTTTGGCTTGAGCTCTAAGGCCCAGTAGTCATTGACCAGATAGGTGTAGGCTACCTTGTCAGATAACACCTGAAAACCATTAGCAACGCCGCGAGGAACAAAAATTCCTTTGGAGGCATCAATGATGGTTTGATAAACATGTCCGAAACTGTCTCCCTCACGCAAATCAACCCAAGAGCCGAGAACCTTTCCTTCATCAGCGACTGAAATATACTTATCCCAAGGTTCAGCATGAAGACCGCGCAGCACATTCTTACGTGAGAAGGAAATGTTATTTTGCAGTTTGCCCTCTTCAAAAAAGCTTTCTGGGAAACCGAGCGGCACCATTTTTTCTTTTTGGAAATTTTCCTTAAACCAGCCGCGGCTGTCTCCGTGAACGGGAATGTCAAACTCAATCATGCCGGGAATGGCATCAATGGTGCGAGCAGCTAATTCTTTTTCAAAAAATTGTTCAGTCATTAGGCTTCTCCAATCAAACGGAGCAGGTATTGTCCGTATTCATTTTTCTTAAGAGGCTGAGCCAGCTCGCGAACCTGTTCCTTGGTGATGTAGCCCATGCGATAGGCAATTTCTTCCAAGTTAGCGACTTGCAGATTTTGCATGCGCTGCACGGTTTCAATGTACTGGGCAGCTTCCAGCAAGCTTTCATGGGTTCCTGTGTCTAACCAGGCAAATCCGCGCTCCATGACCTCAACAGAGAGATCGCCGCGGTCAAGATAAGCCTTGTTGACATCGGTAATTTCCAATTCACCGCGAGGACTTGGTTTGATATTTTTAGCAATCTCAATGACATCATTATCATAGAAGTAAAGGCCTGTGACAGCATAGTGAGACTTAGGATGTTCTGGCTTTTCTTCGATTGAAATGGCATTCATATTCTCATCAAATTCGACAACACCAAAACGTTCAGGATCTTTGACCTGATAACCAAAGACTGTTGCTCCCTTTTCCTTGCTGGCAGCCTTTTGCAGCATGCGGCTGAGGCCAGGACCGTAGTAAATATTGTCTCCTAAAATAAGGGCCACATTATCATCGCCGATAAATTCTTCCCCAATAATAAAGGCTTGGGCGAGACCGTCCGGACTTGGCTGCTCAGCATAGGAAAGCTTAATGCCAAATTCCGAGCCGTCCTGAAGCAGCTCTTCAAAACGCGGCAGATCCTGCGGCGTTGAGATGATCAAAATGTCTTTGATTCCCGCCAGCATCAGAGTTGAAAGCGGATAGTAAATCATTGGTTTATCATAAACCGGCATGAGTTGTTTTGAAGCAGCGCGAGTCAGTGGATACAGGCGTGTTCCAGAACCCCCTGCAAGAATAATACCCTTCATTCTAGGTCTCCTCTTTATATTTAATCATCTTACATTTTATCACTTTTTGTTAGCGGTGTCACTAACCACCCTTAATCACATACTTGCTGGGACTGTAATCGTCAGCCGGCAGATCTAGAGGCTTGCCAGTCAGCATTTTGACCAGCTGATAGGCTATGAGAGGACCTGTCGTCAATCCCGACGACCCCAGACCGCTTGCTGCATAGACATTTGGCAGCCCGGACACCTCTCCAAAAAATGGAGAAAAGTCACTGGTGTAGGCACGTATTCCGACACGGGCGCCTGTTGAAGCAGCAGCTTTTAATTTAGGGAAATAGGCCTGCGCTTCTTTTTCCAATGCATCTAAACGACCGCTGTCAATTCTTAAATCAAATCCCTGATCGTTCTCATGGGTAGCACCTATGCTGACCTTGCCGCCGGCAAAAGGAATAATATCCAGTTCCCCTTCCGGCATAATAACCGGATAGTGTCCAGTTTTTAAATCCTTAAAAAAGAAATCTCTCAGCTGTCCCTTTTGCGGTCTGACGTCCGTTTTATAGCCCAGCGGCTCCAGAATTTGCGGCAGCCAAGCACCGCAGGCAAGTAAAACGGCATCAAAAGTCCTGCCGTCAACATCATAACAGCCATCAGCTCTGACTTTTAAGAAAACTTCTTTGCTGATGAGTTCAGCCTGGCTGGCCTCAAGGAGAGTCTGTGTCAGTTTAGCTCCATCAACCCGAGCGGCTCCGGAAGCATAAAGCAAGCTGTTAAAACCAGTCAAATCGGCTAAGTCTTCATCAAGCTCTGCCCGCTTTCGCATTTGCAGCTGGCCAATTAAGGCTGATTCTTTTTGCCGCTCTTTTCCGATATGATAGAGCTCTTCTAGCTTAGCTTCATTTTTCTTAAGCAAGAAGACCCCCGCCTGATCATAAAAGTCAGCTTCATAGGCATCCCCTTGTAAATCAGCCACTAAGGTTTGATAAAAATCTGCACCCAGACGGGCCAAACGGTACCAGGCCTTATTGCGGCGCTTTGAAAACCAAGGACAGATGATGCCTGCAGCTGCCTTGGTAGCCTGACCAATCCCTTGATCAAAGACAGTTACCGATATATCTTTTTCCTTAGACAGGTAGTAGGCAGCAGTTGACCCAACAATCCCTGCGCCGATGATAGCAGCTTTTTTCATCAAATTTCCTCATTCCTTAGCTTTGCTTCAGACCTAATCCTGTCATCAGCAGAATCCTACAAATGATAGAAAGGATTCGTATTGGCCTGACTTGTCAAAATCTCAATATCCCAGTCATTTTCAGACTTCCACGCTTCAAATTTGGCAGCCAGTTTGTCAGCAAAAAGCACCTCAATATGATGACCGGGATCCAAGGCCAACAGGCCGTTTGTCAGCATGTCCTGAGCTGTATGGTAATAGATATCGCCGGTGATATAGACCTGAGCCCCCTTAGCCAGAGCATCCTGATAAAAACTCTGACCGCTGCCGCCGCAAATAGCTAAGCGCGATATAAGCGGATTAGCCTTGCCGTAAGATACCAGACGAATACTGTCCAAATGAAAAATCTGTTTAACTTTCCTTGCCAGATCTTCAAAAGGAAGCGGGGCAATATCCCCGACGCGTCCAATACCGTAGCCATCCTTGCTAAAACTTAGGACCTCACGATTGGAAACTTCCAGCAAATCACAAAACCAGTCGTTTAGCCCGTCAGGGACAATATCAATATTGGTATGACTGACGTAGACGGCGATGTCATGCTTGATTAAATCAATATAAAGCTGATTTTGCGCAGTCGCTGTCAAATCTTTTAGCGGCCGAAAGATCGGCGCATGCTTAACAATGATCAGATCAACCTTGTGTTCGATGGCTTCAGCGACTGTTCGTTCGCGCACATCAAGCGCCAGCATGATGCGTTTAACGTCCTTATCCAGAGTGCCGATTTGCAGTCCAGAAATATCGCCTTCAAGGGACAGCTCCTGCGGACAGTAAGCTTCATAACGTTCAATAATCTGCTGTGCTTTCATGCAGCACCTCCTTAATCTGACTTATTTTTGCCTTTACAGCCTGCCGATCCTGTTCATTTGTCTCAGGAATTTTCATCAGGGCCTGCTCTAATTTAGACAGTTCTTTTTGCCATCGTGCTTTAAAAACAGCTGACAGTTCCTGACGCAGGCAGGGCCCAAAGCGCAAATCCAAATCTGACAAAGTCATCTGGCCCTTCTCAGCAACTAATATTTCATAGTATTTTTGCTTATCGGCCACCATCTTTTCAGCAGTGATAGCAAAACCATTGGCCATCAGCCAAAGGCGCAGCTCATCCTCGCAGTTGTTGGGCTGCAAAATCAGCTGCTCTACTAAAGCCAGCTTAGCCTTGCCTGCTTCTAAAATTTCTGCAATCAAACGTCCGCCCATACCGCAAATCGTAATCACATCAATTTTATCTACTGCCGTAAAAGCCGCTAAGCCATCTGCCAGACGGACATCCACGCGTTCTGATAAACCAGCTTGATCCACATTTTCTGCAGCTGAACTGTAAGGACCTTTGGCCACCTCACCGGCTATGGCATAGTCAATCCAGCCTTTTTCCAGCAGATAGAGCGGCAGATAGGCATGATCGCTTCCAACGTCAAGAAGCCTTGCACCCTGAGGTACAAAGCCCGCAATTTCCTGTAAACGCTCAGAAAGGCTGATACCCTTCTTATTATCTTCCATCCGAATCACTCCATAAATTCATGGCAGACAGAAAATCGTCCGAAACCGTCACATTAGCTGGGTTGGCTTCTTCACGTTCCTGCCGTCTTTCTTCAACCTGACGCAGGGTCGTAATCCCCTCCCGGCGCCAATTTCTCAAAATAGCCTGAATGTAATTCCAATTGGTCTTACCGTTAAACACAGCCTCCCGCAAGGCCGCCCGAACAAGGTCAGGGTCTGTTTTATCATCTGCAACTGTCTTTTCCAAGTCTTCCAGCTCAAAAGGACTGAGCAGCCGTCCCAGTTCTCTTTCAAAATCCTCAACTAAATCTTTGAGAGCATTGCTGCTGTCAGCATTCGCTTCAGGCTGACCTTTGCTCTCTTTGGGCTGCTCCAGCAGGTCATCCAGTTTTTTAAGAGCCAAGGTTGCATCAAAAATGACTTCACTCTCACCGTCCAGCTCAATCGTTTTCATGGCTAAAAGTTCCTGGCTGATCAGATTTGAGACACAGCGGTTAACCTGAGCCACAGTCTTTCCAACAGCTGCAGCGATTTGGCTGGTAGCAATTTCTTCCATATTTGTCGTATTTTGAAGATAGAAAAACTGCCAGACCAAAAAGTCATCCGTGCTGCTGAAAATATCTTTGTAATGAAAAAGCAAGGCACTGGGCAAAACCAAGTTCCCTGACTTATAATGTTGCAAAAAGCTCATAGGACCTCCTTACAGATAGCCATAAAATGAAACAGTATTTTCTAACTCCTCTAAGCGATAAGGCGTTTCTTGATAGACTGCATAATTAATCCAATTACTGAAGAATGTTGCCGCAGCAAGATTCCAGCGCATTTCCGGATAAGATTCAGGATTGTCATCTCGGTAATAGTTGCTTGGAATATTAGGTTTTTTACCAGCTTTAAGATCGCGTTTGTACTCATTGCCCAAGGTTTCCCGGTCATATTCCAGATGGCCAAAACTATAAATTTCCCGCATGTCGCGGCTGGACAAAATGGACAAGCCTACTTCCTCACCGCTGGCAATCACTTCAAGATTTGTCTTATTGACAACATCTTTTAAGAGAACCTCTGTATGACGAGAATGCGGAGCGAGAAAACAGTCATCAAAGCCTCTCATCAAAGGACTGTTTGGTTTTTCTACCTTCTGCCAATAAATACCTGAGAGCTTCTCAGCCATTTCAGATTTGTCAATACCATAGCGGTAATAAAGAGCGGCCTGAGCCCCCCAGCAAAGATGCAGGGTTGAATAGACATGGGTCTTAGACCACTGAAAAACCTGACAGAGCTCCTCCCAGTAATCAACTTCCTCAAAAGGCATCGTCTCCACCGGTGCACCGGTGATAATCAGCCCATCATAAAAGTTGCCTTTAATGTCTTCCAAAGTCTTATAAAAAGTCTTCATGTGCTCAGCCTGCGTATTTTTCGAATGGTGGCTGGCCATGTATAAAAAGTCCACGCTCATCTGCAAGGGAGTATTGGCTAAGAGCCTCAGCAGCTGAGTTTCCGTTGCCACCTTGGTCGGCATCAGATTCAAAATCAGAATGCTCATTGGCCGAATATCCTGATGAATAGCCCTTTTATTATCCATGACGAAGATATTTTCGGACTTTAGAATATCCACCGCAGGTAATTTTTTATCAAGAGTAATTGGCATGAAAATATCCCCATTTCTACAATATCTATTCTAATATTATAAAGCAGGGAGATATAGTTTTCAAATATATAATTTCTCTAGTTAGATATAGCAAACAGCTATAAGTCAGCCTTAATAGTGAATGAGCACCTTATAATCATAATCGCCGATAGCCTTGCGGCCTTCAAGTTCATCAAGCTCAATCAGAAAAGCACAGCCGGCAACAATTCCTCCCAGTCTTTCAATCATTTCAATCGTTGCTTTAACGGTTCCGCCAGTTGCCAAAAGATCGTCAACAATCAGCACGCGCTGTCCAGGTTTGATAGCATCCGCATGCATGGTCAGAGTATCAATACCGTATTCTTTTTCGTAATTAGCTTCAATCACTTCGCGCGGGAGTTTTCCGGGCTTGCGGACCGGAGCAAAACCAACACCCAGCTCATAAGCCACCGGGCAGCCAACAATAAAGCCGCGCGCTTCCGGACCGACAATCATATCAATCTTTTTGTCTGTCGCATACTGAACAATTTCGCGGACAGCATAGCTGTAGGCATTTCCATTAGCCATCAAAGGGCTGATATCACGAAAGAGAATCCCGTCTTCCGGATAGTTCTCAATGGTTGCAATGTAATCTTTTAAATCCATTTCCTTACTTTCTAGGGCAATCTGCCAAAAAATCTTTTACTCTTTATTATAGCATGAATTAGTCATTTTAGAAAATATTACTATCAAGACTTATTGGAATACATACAATTAATTTTCTGATGGTTACCTAAAACTCTCAGCAGCAAAGAACTGCTGAGAGTTTGTCTACAACCTGTTACTTTTGCTTTTTCGAAGTCAGGTAATCATAGATTTCCTGCGGTGTGCCCAGAGCCATTAACTCTTGAAATTTCACAAGCCTTTTTAACTCCTGATAAATGCGGCTTTCAGAAATCTCCCGTTTTTGCGCATCCTTATTAACTGTCATGACCCCATCATTAATGCTAACAAAATCCAATTCATCAAAAATCTGAATCATCTTGACGAGAAGAATGTCAGGGATATTGAGGTAACGGCTCAGCTCTTTCAGCTTATAGCGGATATCAAATTCAGGATACTGGTAGATGGTTTTATAGAGCTTGGCAAACTGCTCGCGCGTTCCGTAACCTGTCAAATAATAGCGCTGCTTGATGATATTTTTGAAATAGATCGCTTCAAAATCACGGTTTTCAAAAAGCGCCAGAAGGTCCTCTTCCTTTTCAGGCACTTCCAGTAGGACCACGGCCTTACTAGCCGTTTTATCATCCAAGATAGGCACTGCTTGAGGCAGTGCGCTGCTGCGCGAGCGAATATCGATTAGCTGAATACCCTCAACCCTTGCATCTACCAGCATGAGCTGAAGACTGGTATTGCCGTTCCACTGATTGACAGATAAGGTCACGGCCAATTCTAAATGCTGAGCCTGCTGAAATTCCTGAGCCAGAGCTCCCTGATTAAAAGCAATCAGGTCAAATTCAGAAGCTTCCTGAGCAAGACGAAGCTTGAGATGAGCACCGTTTTGCCCCATGGTTCTGGCCTGCTTCACCTTAAAATCCTTTATCAGAAAAACAGGCTTATCATTGTCCATGCCAAAAGGCGCCAGCTTTTCCAAACCTTTGACGGTTTCAAAGCTCAGCTGTGACAAAGGAAGCTCGGCATCAATAATCAACGGGTTCTTTTGAGAGAGGTCGATATGGTGCTCTTCAATGTAGGACACGAGGACTTGTTCCAGTTGTTCCAGCCTGTCGGCTTCCAGAGTCATGCCGGCCGCACCGCTGTGCCCGCCAAAGGCTGTAAATAAGTCTCTGTGCTCATTCAAAGCAGCAAAAATATTGACCGTGCTCACGCTGCGAGCGCTGCCTTTAGCCAGGCCGTTTTCAATGTTGAGGACAATCACCGGCTGGTTAATTTCTTCCATGATACGTCCTGCGACAATGCCCAGAACACCTGCATGCCAGCCTTCCTTGGCTAAAACCTGAGCAGGTTTTGCTGTGTCTACCATGGCCATGGCTTCATCAAAAATCGTCTGAACGATGGCCTTGCGTTCCTCGTTTTTGTCATTAATCATGGCCGCAATCGTACGAGCTTCCTCTTCATCAAAGCCCGTCAGCAGCTCTACAGCAGGATTGGGATCATCCAAACGGCCTAGAGCATTGAGCTGCGGAGCCACTTTGAAACCGATGGTCTCCTCGCTAATACTGTCTGCCTGAACACCTGAGAGATCCAGCAATTCCTGTAGGCCAATACGCTCTGTCTGCTTAAGCATTTCCAGGCCGTATTTGACCATGACACGGTTTTCATCTGTCAGAGAAACCATATCAGCAATTGTTCCGATAGCTACTAAATCCAGCATTTCCACAGGAACCGACTCTAAAAGAGCACAGGCCAGTTTAAAGGCAACACCGCAGCCCGCCAAATATTTAAAAGGATAGGCTGCCCCAGGATGTTCAGGGTGAACAATGGCATAAGCATCCGGCAGCTCTTGGGGCATGCTGTGATGATCTGTCACAATGACATCAACGCCCTTTTCCTGTGCATAGGCAATCGCCTCTTTGCCAGCAACCCCATTATCTACCGTAATAATCAGAGACACAGCCTGCTGTTCAATGAAATACTGATAGACACTCTGATTTGGACCATAGCCATCCGTAAAGCGGTTGGGAAGATAGACCAGACATTCTGCTCCCATCATCTCTAGGGCCTCTTTGACAATAGAGCTGGATGTCATACCGTCAGCATCATAATCGCCGTAAATTAAAATAGCTTCATCAGCTTCAATAGCTCGGCGAATTCGCTCAACCGCTTTGTCCATATCATTTAACAGATAAGGGTCGTGAAGCTGTGACAAATCAGGGTGCAAAAACTGCTCGAGAGCGCCAGCTTCGTTAAGGCCGCGCCCGTATAGAATTTGAGCAGCCGCTTGACTGAGTTTTTCTTTTTTAATCAGTTCAAAAAAGCCATCATCTGGCTTTTCCTGCTTTATTTTCCAATCAAATTTGGATGTAATCATTTATAATTAAATACCTTTCTGGCCAAAAAATCCGATAATCTTGGAAAAAGGGTATAGGCCTTGTGTGCTGCTTTTAGCGTCCAAGGCAGGTTGAGTTCTCGCTTGTTTTTCCCTAAAAGCGCAATGATTTTCTTTGCGACATCGCTCGGCTGCAGGGTAAATTCTTCGACACTTTTCAAATACGCACCGCTGGGATCGGCCTGATCAAAAAATTTAGTCGCAATCGGGCCGGGATTGACAGTCGTCACATAAACGCCCTTGTCTGCCAGTTCCAAGCGCAGAGCATTGGAAAAACCGATAACGGCAAATTTGGTGGCTGAGTAAATCGTTGACTTGCTCGTCGCAATCAGGCCAGCCATGCTGGCAATATTGACAATATGGCCTGCACCCGCTTCAGCCATTCTTTGGCCGACAAGGCGTGAAAAATTGATGGTCGCCAAAGTGTTAACATCAAACATTTCCCGAATGTCACTGTTTGAGAATTGATCAAAATCCTTAAATTCACCAAAGCCGGCATTGTTGATGAAAATATCAATGCGGCCAAATTGCTGATAAATAGTATCAACCATCGCCTTTAGAGCCTCATCATCTGTGATGTCAACTGAAAAACAGGTCACTGGTCTGCGATGGGCATACATGGCTTCCAATTTTTCCTTGCTACGGCCGAGTAAAATAAGCCGGGCAGTCTGCGGAAGACGTTTAATCATCGCCTCAGCAATTCCTCCGGACGCTCCGGTGATTACAATAATACGTTCCTTCATAGTTTTACTTCTTCTAAGTCCCTGACAACATGGACATCTTCAAAAATTTCCTGAGCATCGCTGCGCATCTTGCTGATGTCCCGCGACAGAAAACGGGCACTGATGTGATTGAGCAGCAGTTTCTTGGCCGAAGCAGCTTTGGCCACTTTAGCTGCTTCCATATTGGTAGAGTGGCCGTGACGCCTGGCTAATTTTTCATCGCCCTTGCCATAGGTCGACTCGTGGACCAGCACATCGGCACCTAAGCCCAGGCGAATGCTGGCGTCCGTTTTGCGGGTATCTCCTAAAATAGTGACGACTTTTCCTTTTTTAGGAGCCGAAATATAATCCTTGGCAATAATTTTTCTCCCGTCTTCCAAGACAATGTCCTGACCGTTTTTGATTTTGCCCAAAAGGGGACCGAAAGGAACTCCTGCGGCAGTCAGCTTTTCAGCATCAAGCGTGCCTTCCAGGTCTTTTTGAACCACGCGGTAGCCCACACAAAAAATAGTATGGTCTAATTTTTCGGCATAGACTGTGAATTTATCCGTTTCAAGAATCTTTCCCAGATGTTTTTCATTAAATTCATGAAAGTAAATCCGGTAGGGCAGATGAGCGCCTGAAGCCCGCAAACTGCCCATTACCAGCCCTTTGATACCGACAGGGCCGTAAATATCGATATCTGTCTGCTCTTCATTAGCCTGAAAGGCGCGGCTTGATAAAAAGCCCGGCAGACCAAATACATGATCACCATGCAGGTGGGTAATAAAAATCTTTCTGATTTTACGAGGTTTAATCGTTGTTTCTAAAATTTGACGCTGCGTTCCTTCCCCGCAGTCAAACATCCAAATTTCATTGATTTCATCCAAAAGTTTTAAAACAAGACTTGATACATTCCTGGCTTTGGCCGGTTGGCCGGCACCAGTTCCTAAAAATTGAATTTCCATACTTACTATACTTTCTGTTTATACTTTTCTATACTGGTTAATCTTTAACAATGTAAAGCACAGCCTGACGCTGAGCATAGCTGTAGTAGCGCTGACCTTGATAGGCCTTAGCCACTTCCATGATTTCTTCCTGATTAAAACCGGAAATTTTAACGGTTCCGTCTTTTAATTTCTTAATGTCAGTGAGCAGGGCTGAACTGTTTTGGACGGTCTCACTCTCACTTTCGTCAAATGTCAAAGGTTTCATTTTTATGATCTGACCATCCGCAAAAACCTTATACTGCGGAAAAATCTGAGCCAATTCAAATAAAAGACCGTCAGTAATCGGCTCGTCTGCCTCGCTGAAAACCTGAGCGACTTCCTCTTTATTTTCATAGGCAAAGCCATAGGATTTTCCGGACAGATTAAGGCGGACAAAGGGCTTATGCTCGTCAAAGGAAGGCCTGTCGGTCAGCAGCTGCAGCTTTTGACTCAAATCAAAATAATAATCTGTTGCCGCCTTAGGCGATTGCTTTTGATAAATCTCGGCAAAATAGGCATTAATAACACTCGGCGGCGGTGTGATAAAGGCCAGCTTATCTGCATGAGACAGAGACGCCAGTTTATTTTCTAAATAAACCTTGTCCAAGCTGGTGAACCCGCCATACTTAAGAGCTAAGTCAAGATAGTTCAACATAAAATGGTTCCAGCCTCCACTTGTTTTTTTCTGCAATATAGCCTGTAATCTCTTGGCCATCCCGATCGACATCGTAAGAATCAAGCAGAGCTATACGGCTTAGATCATAGAGTTTGTAGGCATTTTCCTGATTTATCTTAAGAGTGAAGGGCACAAACATCGTCTTTATTTTCTCCACAATAGCCTGACGTAAAATCAAAGCTCCTTCCTGAGATTTAGCCGAAAGGCTGACATAAGGATACTGGCTGGCCGCAAAGTTTGTGACCTTGTCCATTTTATTATAAACCACTAGCCGCGGAATCGCTGACATGCCAAGCTCAGACAGGATATCCAGAACAACCTGCTCATGATCCTCATGGTTAGGATCGCTGGCGTCAATAATATGCAGCAGCAAATCAACCTGACGGCTCTCTTCCAGCGTTGATTTAAAAGCTGCGACAAGTTCAGTTGGCAAATCCTGAATAAAACCAACGGTATCTGTTAAGGTTGCCTGAAAACAATCAAAGAGATAAATCTGCTTGGTTGTTGCGTCAAGTGTCGCAAAAAGCTCGTTGGCTTCATACTGGCTCTTATCAGTCAGCATGTTCATGATTGTTGATTTTCCGGCATTGGTATAGCCAATCAAGCCGATTTTAAAAATCTCTGAGTCCAGCCGCTTCTCGCGATTGGTTTCCCGATTTTTAGCCACGGCTTTGAGCTGTCTTTCAACATCGGCGATTTGTCTGCGAATACTGCGGCGGTTCAGCTCCAGCTGACTTTCACCGGGACCGCGGCTGCCGATACCGCCGGCCTGACGGCTAAGCATGACGCCCTGTCCGACAAGACGCGGCAGCATATATTTGAGCTGGGCCAGATGAACCTGAAGTTTTCCCTCATGGCTTCTGGCCCGCATGGCAAAAATATCCAAAATCAGCTGCATCCGATCAATCACCTTGAGACCCAGCTCAGCCTCTAAATAGGTATTTTGACGGGGTGTCAGCTGATTATTGACAATCACGGTATCAGCAGCATCAGTTTCAATAAACCGCTTCATTTCCTGCAGCTTTCCTGAACCGATAAAGCTTTTACTGTCGTAACGGTCTCTTTTTTGGGAATAGGAATGAATGACCTCAGCTCCTGCTGTCTGCGCGAGACTGGCCAGCTCTTTCATGGACATCTCAAAATTGTCACTGTCCGGCAGTTCTACTCCGACAAGGATAACACGCTCTTGTTTCTGACTGGTTTCAATCATTCATTCCTGCCCCTCGCTTTCATCAGTTTTCAGCCTTTTTCCATTACCATCAGAATGGTAATTTTACACATTATTATATCACAGCTGTCTGGAAAAGTCAGACAATTTTCTATTCTTTATCAGCCCTTAACGAATGTAAAATACATTTAAAATAAGACAAATAAGCCTCGGACAAAAGCTACTTCTTGCAGAAATTTGCTGCGCTTTTCTTTGTTAAAGGGTCACGCTTTCCCTAAAAAATTAAGCACTGCCCGATCAATCTTCATTTTGCAATCCGCTTCACTGACCATGTAAAAATCCACAGCCATGCGGTTTTTAAACCAAGTCAGCTGACGCTTGGCAAAACGACGGGTATTCTGTTTGATTTGAGCAACTGCTGCTTCCAAACTCACCTCTCCCGCAAAATAAGGAAAAAGTTCCTTGTAGCCAATGCCGCGGCTGGCCTGCGACTGAGGATAGTTCTCATAAAGCCACCTGGCTTCATCTAACAGCCCCTGAGCCATCATCTGGTCAACACGCTGATTAATCCGTTCATACAGCCTTTGGCGGTCATCGCTTAGACCAAGCAGTAAAAAATCGTAAGGCTTCTCATGATTGCGGGCTCCCTGACTGAATCTGTGCAGTTCCAGCGCCCGGGTGGCGCGGCGGCGGTTAAACTCCGGCAGTTCAATGCCCTGAGCCTCCAGCAAAGAAAAGAGCTCCTGATCTGACAGCTCCTCCAATTCTTTGCGGTAATTTAAAACGTCCTCTTGATTGACCTCACCGCCCAGATGATAGCCTTCCAAGAGACTCTGCAAATACAGTCCAGTCCCGCCGACAATGATCGGGAGGTGGCCGCGCCGCCTGATTGCTTCAACAGCACTCGCCGCTTCTTGGACAAAATCAAAAGCCGAGTAGCCCTCACTGACATCGCGTACATCCAGCAGATGGTGAGGAACCGCTGCCTGTTCGGCTGCGCTCGCTTTGGCCGTTCCGATATCCAGCTTGCGGTAAACCTGCTGACTGTCTCCGCTGATGATTTCTCCCCCATATTTTTGCGCCAGCTCTATGCCCAAAGCTGTCTTGCCGACTGCTGTCGGACCTAAGACCACAAGTATTTTTTCTTTCATGCACTTTTTCCTTGAAAAAAACGGTAATTTTTAAGATAATAATACTATTATAACATATAAAAGGAGTCTTATTTATGGCTAAAAAACATGCATTTGCTAGAGGTCTTGCGACAGGCGTCATCGGTACTGCTGCAACAGTTGCCGGAGCTGTCTTTGCTGTTAAGAAAACAATTATCGATCCGGAAGAAAAGAAAGCTGCCTTTATTGAAGAAAATCGTAAGAAAGCTGCACGCCGCCGCGTTACTCGATAAAAACAAGAAAAACCGTCCTCAGGGACGTTTTTTTCTTAACATAAGATAATGAAGGAGAATGGCCTTTGACTAAATTAAATGCAGTTAATCTAGGTGAACTGTATAGAGATCTTAGACTGGCTAGGGGTCTAAAGATGAAAGATGTGGTTAACAGCAATCTATCACAGTCTCAATTATCTAAATTTGAAAATGGTCAAACGATGCTTTCAGCAGATAAATTGCTCCGTGCCATATCTGCTATTCATATGAGTTTTTCTGAGTTTGAGCATGCTTATCATCAATATGAAGACAGTCGTTTTTTTAAGCAGGCTAAAATCATTTCTGAACTTCACTCAAACAAAGATGTCGCAGGCTTAAAACAACTTTTAGAAAATGATGAAGAGAACTCTGAGACCTACGATACCTATAATCAGCTTAATAAGCTGGTTATTCAGTGTGCTATTCACAATTTGAAACCGGAATTTATCATTTCAGATCAGGATAAAGAATTCATCGCAGCCTATCTCTACAGTATTGAAGATTGGACAGAATATGAACTCTATATTTTTGGAAATACCTTACAAGTATTATCCACTAATGACCTCATTTTTTTAGGAAAAGCTTTCACTGAAAGGGATTCGCTATACTTATCAATCCCCAATAATAAATACCGAACACAGTTAGTTTTCCTAAACATCATCTTTGTATTATTGGAGAGAGAGCAGAGATATGATGCCGATTATTTTATGAAACACTTAGACAGTATTCTCACTTACCAAGATATGTTCGTAAAGACTGTTCTTACTTTCTTGAGAAAAATTCTCAATTATCAAGAAGGAAAAAGTGTTGGCACAGCAGCTTTAGAACAGTATATTCAGCATATTAAAGAGTTGGGGCAGGAGGAAGTTGCCGATTTTCTCCAAGATAATTTAAACAGACTAATAGCATATTAAAAATTTCAAGAAAAGATAAGCATCGAACTTAAATGCTGTTTTGCGCTAATCAAAAAAACGAGCACACTTGCCTTCTGATTAACAGAAGGCTAAAGGTGTTCGTTTTTATAATGGTGTTCAAACTTTTGTCCTTGCTGCTCTCACTAAGACGAAACTAATGATGATTAATAACAGAGCATAAGCAATAAAAGCTAAGTAGGCAAGCCATATGCTGATGGCTGATAACATGGGAAACAGCAAGCTTGTTACGGGCGGTACTAACACTAAAATAGCATTGATACTGGTAATAATTCCGCCGATTCTGTCTATGGGATAGCGGTTGACCACTTCTGCTGAGAATCTTGGGGAAACAATCCCTAAGAGCAGAGCGAGCCAGCCATTCGAAAAGAAAATCAGCCAAATATTATTAAAGATAAAACCTAGCCCTACAAAAAGAATGACTGCATCAGACCAAAGATTAATATAAAAGATGGACTGTTTTCTAAGCACTTTAGCTGTCAGGCTGTTCCCAATAATCATAGCTAGCGTAATAATGCCTGATAAGACTGATATTTTTACGGGGCCGCTTAAAGCAGTTAATTCATTGTTATGCTTGATAAACAAGGCGAATAGAGGTGTCAGTCCTCCGAAAAAGCCATTGAGCATGGACAGCTGAATTACATTAACCAAAAAGAGATGATCAGCGGTAAAAGATTTCAAATTATCTTTGACGACTGAAATAGTATTTCCCTGTTCGAATTTCTTTATCTTGGTCTCATCGTCTTGCAGGGATGGTTTGATTAGGCAATAAAGCATAGTAACCATTAAAAAAACCAAAGCATTTATCAGGGCTAAAGTACTCTCTGTACAAATCGTCAGCAAGACTGCTCCAATAAAGGCTGCAAAAACAGAGACCAGCTGTGTGCCTAAATTGACAAGACCTTGAGCTTTCTCCATGTCGTCTGCTTTTATTAAAATCTTGGTAAAAGGTGAAAACAGAGCCGTCGCGTAATTCCCGCCAATATCCGATAAAAGGTTTAAGCACGAAGCACAAATGACTAATAGCAAAGTGGGAGGATACCTAAATATAAGTCCAATGCAGCAATACAAAGCTGCTCTAACAAGTGAACTAGTCACTAATTGATCTAGTTTTTTCTGCTGTTTATCAGCAATCACACCTAGAAATAAACTAATCAAAATAGGAAGGGTCTCTGAAGCTGACACAATCATTACCGCAAAGCTGCTGTTCGGTAATGAAGTTGCTGCAGCCAGCATTGCTGTATAAAACAGCCTGTCTCCAATTTTTGAGACTAAATTAATTCCTGTTAATTGTGCAAACAGTCTATTCCTCTTTAAGAACTTTAACATAGATAATTCTCCCCCCAGTTAAGTTATAGATTTGAATAATAGGACTTTGTTCCGCCGTCATAATCCCATCCCTTTAACCAGTTTAATCCCTTTAGTGAATACAGTGATTTGCTCTAATGTCACATTTGTCACTTCAAGCTCTTATGATGCATACTATCACAAAAAAGGGGCTAAGCAGCTTATATTCAAATATGAATTTATTTTATATTTGAAGGAATAAACGATTAAATGTCTATGCAAAAAATTACTAATAGCTCCAATCTCTCACTGTTTGCTGGTACCTGAGCAAACCGCCTTTTGATTTTTTCTTGACTATTGCCTGTCAATATGGGAAAATATTTTTATTAAATGAAAGGGGTTACAATATGATTATTGGTGTACCTAAGGAAATCAAAAACAATGAAAACCGAGTAGGTCTGACGCCAGCTGGTGTGCTTACACTCAAACAGGCTGGTCACGAAGTCTGGGTTGAAAAGGACGCAGGCCTTGGATCCGGTTTTAGCGATGCGGAATATCAAGAGCAGGGGGCTCTCATCAAATCTACAGCTCAGGAAGCTTGGGCAGCTGACATGGTCATCAAGGTTAAAGAACCTTTAGAAAGTGAATACCAGTTTTTCCGCCCAGGACTCTTGCTTTTCACTTACCTGCACTTAGCACCAGCACCAGAGCTGACGCAGGCTCTGATTGATGGGGACGTGATTGCAATCGGCTACGAAACCGTTGTTGATCACGGTACGCTTCCGCTGCTCAATCCTATGAGTGAGGTAGCAGGACGCATGGCCACTCAGCTCGGCGCTCAGTTCCTCACTAAAATCGAAGGCGGCTCGGGTATTCTTCTCGGCGGTGTTCCCGGTGTTAAAAAAGGCCACGCAGTCATTATCGGCGGCGGCAATGTCGGGGTTAATGCTGCACAGATGGCTGTCGGGCTCGGTGCCAAAGTTACTATTATTGATGTGAATCCAAAACGCCTGGCTGAACTGGACGCTCAGTTTGACGGTAAGGTACAGACACTGATGTCCAATCCGCTCAACATTGCAGAAAGCGTTAAAGACGCAGACCTCCTCATCGGAGCAGTTTTAATTCCAGGAGCACGCGCACCAAAACTTGTCACCAAAGAAATGGTCGCACAAATGAGAGCTGGTTCTGTCATCATTGATGTCGCTGTCGACCAGGGAGGTATCATTGAAACGGCCGACCGCGTAACAACTCATGACGATCCAACCTATCTGGTTGACGGAGTTGTCCACTATGCCGTTGCCAACATGCCGGGAGCTGTCGCTCGCACATCTACTCTCGCTCTGACAAATGCCACCCTGCCTTATGCCCTTGAACTGGCCAATAAAGGCGCTGATAAAGCTGTCGCTGAAAGCACAGCCCTGCGCACAGGACTGAATATCTACCGCGGCAAAGTTACCAACAAGGCCGTTGCAGACTCGCTCGGTTTGGAATACAGCGATTTATAATAGCAAAAACCACGAACTGTTCTCAAGCCTTTAGAGCTAGTGAGAAAGTTCGTGGTTTTTGAGTGTTTGCGGACTTCTATTTTTGAGTTTATAACTGTCAGCCTTATTTTCCTAAGGCCATTTCGGAAAGAGAGTACTTCAAGAGGCTGGGCAAACGCAGATTACTTTTCAGTTAGTGCCTTTAAAAAATCAGTAATTTTTGTAGCAAAAACCGTGGGCATGTCAGTGTTTAAGAGATGTCCGCCTTTTTTTATGACAGCAAGTTTGGCATGGGGAATCAGCTCTGCCATTTCTTTTGCAGGCAAAAGATTGGGCTTGTCCTTTTGCCCGCAGAGAATCAAGGTTGGTAGCTGGATATGTTTGACCCTGTCGCTTAAATCAAGATTAGACATGGACTTTAAAAAGGTAAGGAGAGGCCTTTTAGCAGCTCCCCGCTTTTTAAAAACCGACTGGGGCAGGAACTGAAAGACTAGCAGCTGCAGTTTATAAAGAAAATTTCCTTTCAAACGGTACTGCGCACCGGAAATGATAAGACCTTTGAGATGCATAAAATGATACTGACTCAGTGCCAGGGCCAGCACACCGCCCAAGGACAAACCGATTAAAATAAAATCTTCTTCTATCTCTTGGAGACTGCTGGCCACCTGCTCTGTCAAGGTCTCAAAATTTTCAGGCATTTTCCCGTCTGCAAATAACTCTAAAGCCAGGCAGTCCTGATGAGGCAGGGCTGCTGCCACAGCATCCCAAACCGTCTTGTCCTGTCCCAAACCGTGCAAAAAGATTAGTTTCATGGCTCATGCTCCTTCGGTCACATCTATCCAGTAACGCTTCATCATATCTCCACTTGCTTCGTCCAGACGGCTGTCTTCATAGACACCGCCATTAGCTAAAATCGTGCGTTCAGAAGCGATATTTCCGTCTGCACAGGTCAGCAAAACCTTTTCAATACCTAATTTCTTAGCTTCTAACAGCGCTAAGCGCAGCTGCTCTTTAGCATAGCCTTTCTGACGTTCATCAGGCCAAATGGAATAGCCAATGTGTCCTGAAACATTAAGCAGGTCTAAACTATTGAGATAGTGTCTGACATTGCAAATGCCAAGCATCCGCTTATCGGACGGGCGAATGCAGAGAAAAGCTGTCGCTGTCCAGCCATCTGCCGCCGGTTTATCCCCTGACAATTTTTCTAAGTAGGCCATCCAGTCAGACATCCTATCAAATCGATCAAGACCGGCTCCGCCGTGCATGTGCTCATTTTTAAAAGCTTCCTTATAAGCCAGTAATTCCTCTTCCCAATCAAGACTGGGACGGACTAGGATTACCTTTTCAGTCATTAGTCTGCTCGCTTTCGTTTAGAGTTTTAATGGTTTCTTGAAAAGAGGCTTCATTTGCTTGGATTTGATGGACAAAATCTGCATAGCTGTCAGCGGTTTGGGGAATCAAGAGAGACCATTTTTTCAAAATTCCGCCGTAACCTGCAAGCTTTCCAATATAATTATCAACTTCTCTTTCAGTACTTGGAAATAACAAGCCAGCCACCTTAGCTTCTAAAAGATAAGTATAACTAATCAGCTGGAATAGATCCTCTCGGACAATTCCCTTCGCAGTCGTTTCCAATTTTTTATACTTAGCATCTAAAACAAGGCCTAATTGACGACTGTAAAAGTCTGGATAAACTGATCTCGTTCTGTCAGAAAAGACCGAAATAGCACCCTTACCCGCCTTATTCTGCGGGTGCTCGAAATCCTTCCCAAGCAAGGTCGCCAGATATTCTTCCCAGAGCCAGGCAACATCAAAGAGAAGTCCGTGGATTTTTTGATTGGATTGATTCAGTCCATGTTTTTCTTGACGCAAAATCATGAGGCAAAGCCGCTGTAAAGTCCGATATTCGTGATAGTAAGCATGGCGGATAGGTTTATTTTGATTTTCTCTGATGATCTTAGCCCTGTCTAAAAATTGATAACTGGGCGTTACCCGTACAATTTCAGCCGTATTTTCCTTAATAGATGGCGAGCTGGACAAAAGCTCTCTGCCATTGGGAACAGTATGCTGAATAAAGACAATAGTATGCCGAATCAGCTGCATGAGGGCATTGTCATAAGAAAATTCCCTAGTCGAATAAGCCACTTTCCCTATGAAAGGAACGTTTTGCTTAATATGCTGGGCAACCTCAATCGTTCCCTTGACGTTGCTGTCATTGTAGAAAAAGCGCTGATATTCCTTGTAAAATCCCTTGCGCAGAGCCGCTTGAAGATATTTGGGAAAAAGATAGACTAAGAGCTGGTACCAGCTGTCTTCCTGAGACAGACCGACATCAAGACTAGTCAGATTGAGCAGCAGCACTTTTTGCAGCATGTAATGCAGAAAATAATCATCACTTTCATTGGCAAAACGAGAATGAATGCTCAAGCGCTCATCACCACAGCCCAGAAAACCGATAATATTCTGTGTTTTGATCTGATTATTGACCGTCTCCAGCACCTTGCCTTCTTTTTCCAAATCAGGAGAATCCAGCAAATCATACGGGAAAATAAAGAGATTGTCCTCTTTGGAAAGACTTTCCAGCGTTCTGTCCAGTAATTTTTCTGACAGCTGAGGGTAAGAAGCTTCAAATTCAGACTTAGCTACTGAAGCATTATCCGTCAGTCTCATCTGACTCTTCCTTTTCTACTGAGTTGTAGGCTTTTTCTAACTCTTTCAGCTTTTCTAACTCATCATAAGATCCGCGCAGATAATCCTCTAAAAGCGGTTTTAAGTAATCCGACCAAAGCTCGGCAGCAGTTACTTCTCCCTTATCTAAATCTATAAAATAAGATGGACCGATTTGATAATGCCGTCCAAGTTCTTCATTCTTTTCAATAGCAGCATTTAACTGTCTTAACCTATCTTTAACCTCTTCATCACTAAGCATCTCATCTGCTCGCTCCTCTGCCGTCACCTCGACAAACCTGAAACGCCTGCGCATGGCAAAGTCAAAGGTATCAACAGAGCGGTCTATATCATTCATGGTGCCGATAATATAAACATTTTCAGGAATATAAAACTTCTCATCCGTTTCATGTAAGTTAGCATATTGCGTTGAAACAGCTCCCTTCTCACCACGGTAACTCGGATCAATAGAGAAGAACAATTCCCCAAAAATCTTGGAAATTTCCCCACGGTTGATTTCGTCTATGATGAAGACGAAGTTTTTACGTTCTTTAGTAACTACCTTATGAGCATTTTTAGTTTTTTCTTTATTTATCTGTTTAAAAAGAGCTAAATAGTAAGAATACCCTTGAGTTGCATGCTGCTTTTCAAAGAAATGCGTAATTTCATTAACTTGATTAAAATTTCTACCTGAACCTAGCATCTGTTCTATATCTTGAATGCTTATTTTTAATTTATTTGCTACCTCATTATCAGGAATAGAAATATGAATATTTTTTTCATCAATACCTGTTACAAAGAATTTATTGCGTTGTGTTTTGAATTCCTGAAAAGGAAATTCCATATCTTCAAAAAATGTAGAAATCTTATTACGAGCGTCATTCTCATTCTTGATAACTTTTGCAGATTTTTGCGAATCAATAAAATTCTTTTTCGCTTTCTGGCAAAATTTCTTAAAAATCCCATCCCGCAGTTCAAAACCGATACTCCCATCTCCATTTGAAACAGGACGCAGACCCTCCACAAAATCCGTATAATCATAAGACGGATGGAATTGGACAAAACCAATTTGGTCATCATTTCCGCCAGTCAGCTCCTTTGCAATCTGCCTAGCAAGATAAGTTTTCCCAGTCCCCGGCGCACCGCGGAGGATGAGGTTGGGTGAGAATTTTAATCTTTGCACATAATCTTGTATTCCAGGATTTGCATGGGATTCTTCTAAAATTTCACTTTGAGTCTTTTCTTTATATTCTAATATAAATTGATCTCCTTCATTCCCAAACCTCTTTAAACATTCTTGAACAAACATCAAAGTCGAAAATATATTCCAACAATAAATAACAAAATAGTTTGTATTACTTTTGTACTCTAAAAATTCTATTGAATTTCTATACTCTTTAATTTCTTGTATTGAATCAAAAATTCCTTTTGTAATACCACTATCAGGTGTATATTGGCAAGTTGGAAAATTCAGTTTTTCTTCCTTTGTTAGTGACTCAATTTCTTTTTCATAAATCTGAAAAGCAAGACGGGGCAAAGTTTGATTACTATTTCTTCTCTCATTCTTATTATATTGACGTCGTATCTTTTCTCCAGTTTTATTTTGAAAATAAACATTTATCGGTTTGAATGAATCACCTATAGAAAGATTGTTTATATCAAATGTTGAATTATTAGCCTCTACGGAATCTTTAGTGATAATTAGTTGATAAATTTTTTCCATCATATTCTCTTCTATATCATTATCTTTCTTAAAACTCACAAATGTATCATAAAATTGTTTTAAGTCTGAATTAGGTTCTTGTTCTGAATCCAATTCTAAGTCTTTAACTAAGTATTGAATATTCAAATCAGTATCGTGTCCATCAGGATGCCATTTAACAACTTTAAATCCAGTAACTTCAAAATTTTCAAATATAGTACGAATATTAATCCAAGTGTTTTTGATATTACTATATTCATATCCAAAATAGGGTAACTTATTACATCCGCTTCCATTCTTAGGTCCATAGCCTCTATTAAACATCTCAATTTTATGGGGAATATCATCAATAGTCACGGCAGGATATATTTCAGTTACTCCTTCTAATTTTGTTCTTTTTCCTTTCCCTCCCTTAATATTAATATTTGCCTGCTGAACGAACTTATTCAGCAAATTTTTAAACTCACTGTATTTCGACATACTAGTGTATCCTCTCATTTTTATCCATCACAACTATATAAGGCTGACTGACAATCGGAATAGGTTTGCAAGTTAAACACTATACCACTGTCGCTATTTCTAGATTATCTCCTCTTCTCCTACCCCATACTCATCTAAAATAGCTTGGATTTTATCAAAGGCTAGGCGGAAGTGCTCGAGTTTGTGGCCGTCGGAGCCGATGGAGTATTTATGGCAGCCCAGTGATTGAACTAAGCCCAAGGCATAGCGGTAGAGATGTTCGTGGCCGTAGAGGTACATGGATTTGCTGTTGAGCTCAAAGGCGAGATTGCAATCAATCATTTTTTGGAAAATGCGAATGAGCTGAGGTTCATAGGTCTTTAATTCATCAACTGTCATGTCAAACAAGCGAAAACCATAGTCAAAATGCGCCAGCACGTCAGCTTCCACGCGCCCGATGGCATATTCCAGCTTGTCCAGGTACTCTTGGATAACAACTTCTCTGTCCATGTCGGCAACTTCATCATCCAGATAGTCATTGATACCGTTGTGATGGACGGAAAGTAATTTCAAGTCATAGTCCTTGTCAGCTAGGAAGCTGATAATATCGGCTTCGCGGGGCTGATAGTAGCCGATTTCAATGCCGCGCCTGATACGATTGTCATATTTGCGATTTAGCTCTGCTATTTCCTTAGAATAAGCCTCATAATCGGGCACATCATCCTGCTTGGTGTAGGGGTTGGACAGATCGTAGTGCTCTGTCGTGACAATCTCCCCGCTGTAGTCTTTGAGATAGTCCTCAAAGCTGGCATCGGAATCGTAGGAAAAGTGGGTGTGTAAATGGTTGTCGCGCATAAAAAAACTCCTAATATTCTTTAAAAATCAAAACGGCGCTTTGCTAACTTACTCTGTTTGGTGACATCGGTTAGGCTTGTTTCATTCCCTAGCTCATCACCTTTCTTCTATTTTACCAAAAAGGAGGAGGAAGAGAAAACTTCTTTTTCTGTTGAAGGAACTTATATTGGCAAAAAAGAGATATAGTTTTAAACTATACCTTTTTCTCTAAATTAACTATTTTTCAAAAGGGCTCAGCTCCTGTACAATAAAAGGCAAGAAATCTAGAAAGAGGCATGTATATGGCACAATCAAAATTCCAACTCGTCGGCTCCCTGCTTCGTCCGGCTGACCTTCTTGACTATAAGAACAAAATCGAACACCGCGATGATATTCAGTATCCCTTTTATGACAGCTTCCCGGGCTATCTTGAGACAGAAACGGCAGATATTAAAAAAGTCATTGCCGATGAGAAAGCCAATGGCATTGATATTCTGACAGACGGTGAATATTCTAAATCAATGTGGCATTTAGACTTTGTTTGGGGACTGAAAGGCATTGAACGCTATATTGCAGACCATGGTTACACCTTCCAAGACCATGACGGCGGGCATTTTGAAACCCGCAAAGATATCGGTATTCGCATCACTGAGCCGCTTTCAGGTAAGAACCATCATTTCTTAGACATCTACAAACTGCTCAAGGAAGAGGCTGGCGATACGCAAACCAAATTAACGATTTGGGGCCCTGCTCACGCTTATACCGAGCTGGCCATCTTTGATGGACTTGCCGGTCCCGATCAAGTTTACAAAACCAATGACGAATTAAAGGACGGCCTCATCAAGGCTTACAAGGAATTCTTGGATGAGTACAAGGCAGCCGGCGGTGAAATCATTCAGTTTGACGACTGTCTCTGGGAGCTCTTTGACGAATCCAACCCTGCTTCCTTTTTTGCAGAAGGCAATGCCAGCCTGGCCGACCTCGCCGATGAATTTATTGCTATTAACAACGAAGTGGCAGACTACGGTCACCAATTAGGGCTTAAGGTCTGGACGCATAACTGCCGCGGTAACTACGAAAGCCGCTCAGCTTCAGGCGGAACTTACGAAGCCATTGCCGAAAAGTTCCTACGTGATCAGCACTACGACCGCTTTTTCTTAGAATGGGACAGCGATGTCTCAGGTGATTTAAAGGCTCTTGCTTCCCTTAAAGATAAAGAAGCCGAGGTGGTTCTCGGACTGCTTTCCAGTAAGACAACCAATCTTGATGATGAAGAACGCGTTCTGAAGTTATTGGAGCAAGCCAGCACCATTCTTCCGAAAGAACGTCTGCTGCTGTCACATCAATGTGGCTTTGCTTCCTGTGATTCCGGCAATGAACTGGCTATTCCGCAGCAATGGGCCAAAATCAAACAAGGCCAAGAAATTGCTGCTAAGTTTTGGGGGTAAAACAAACAGCTGTTAATTTTCTGGCCTTCTTACACCGCACTAAGTGCTCCTGACGGTTGGTTGGTTGAGCTCATTTTTAAGACCGAATCCTCATGCAGTTCAGCAGTCTGCGGATGCCTGTGGCTTTGCATGTCTGATGCGCAGCCTGTCTGCTATATTAAAAATCCATTTGGAGATTCCTAACTCCAAATGGATTTTTAGCATGCTCTGAAAAATTTTCCTGCGGTTCAGCGTTTTGCCGAATTTATAAAACGGTGATGTCAAAATATTTGCGATCGGTCTGCCCGGGAGCCAGCAGGCTGACACCGCGTTTTTCTTCCACATAATCAGATTCATCCAAAGACGTTGACAGGCCGCTCCAAGGTTCCAAGGCTATAAAAGGGCTTTTAGTAACTGTTGACCAAAGAATAAGATAGGGAAAATCTGCAAAATCCAGACGCAGACCCCCATCCTGATTTTGAGAACGCAGGGTGACACTTCTTGACTGTAACTGATCTAAAGTGATAGCATCATGCTCGAATAAAGAATAATCTAAGTCAAGGAATTTCTGCTCTTCCAAGAAAGGACTTCTGTCTCCTAGATCAAGCAGTCCTGTTTCAGGGAAGGACCTTGGCACCGTGCAGGTCTCTTCTTTTTCAAATTCAAGATAGTAGTCTTCATAGCGATCCCCTTCAAACAAAGGACAGTTAAAACCGGGATGCCCTCCGATAAAATAAGGCATTGTCCTTTCCTTTTCATTATTGCTTACCTGATACTCTGTGCGGATGGTTGACCCTTTTAAAGTATAGATAATCTTTAATTCAAAGCGATAGGGATACTGCGTCAGCATTTCCTCGTCGGGCTCAATGGTAAAAGAAAGACTGTTTTCACTCAGCTGTTCAAAGGCAAACTGTTTCTTTCGCACCAGCCCATGTCTGGGAATGCGGCCGTAAAAATGCGGATGTTCTTTAATATTGTAGATTCCCCAGTCATTTCTCAAACTGCCGCAAATGGGGAAAAGAACCGGTGCTTGGGAGCTCCAGTATTCAGGATTTCCCTGCCATAGGTACTCTATACCGTTTTGGTCTTTGATAGAAGACAGGGCACCGCCGAATTCTTTAAACTGAACATTAAGTTTTTCGTTTTTTAGTTCGATTGTCATGTTTATCCTCCCTGTTGAGACTTGAAAATAAAGCAAGAGCACAGCCAAAGACTGCAACTCTTGCCCATAAAGTCCTTTCAAAAAATACAAACGTTTTACTTTGACTGATTTAGCAGCTTATGTGTTAAATAATGGAGTATTGTTGGATGTCAGCAGACAAGAAAGTATTGCTAAATCATCAGTCAATAGTATGCGTTTCAGCCAATTTTTTATACCAGTAGGCACTCTTTTTAGGGTAGCGCTCCTGCGTATCAAAATCAACATAGAAGAGACCGTAGCGCTTTTCATAGCCATTTGACCATGAGAAGACATCCATAAGTGACCAGATAAAGTAACCTTTGACATTGGCACCGTCAGCGATAGCATCGGAAATGACTTCCAAGTGTTTCTTCACGTAATCAATGCGGCCGTCATCATAAACGGTATTATCGATAAATTCATCTTTATAGCCCAGACCATTTTCGGTGATATAAATTTTCTTGTAGTTTGGATAATCTTTTTTCACGCGCATAATTTGGTCATAGAGACCTTGCGGATAGATAATCCAGTCCCAATCCGTTTTTGGTACATCAACCGGCGCTTCTCTGCGGCCAACACCCTTAATCTGGTACTTAGAACTCCCCTTTTCGCCCTTACCATTATGAATGATCTCTGTTTCACCATCGAAAGCCTGCATCCAGTCACTCATATAGTAATTGATTCCCAAGAAGTCATTCAAATCCTTTGCTGCTTCAAGTGCTGCAAAGTCCTCATCACGAAGGTCAAGCTCCCCGCCATTCAGAGCAAGGATATGGTTAACGCCTTCCATGGTTTTTTCTGAATACCGACCAAGATAGGTGGCATCAAGGATAAACTTGTTATGGATAATATCTTCCAGCTCTGCTGCACGCACATCTGCCGGATTAGACGGATCGTAAGGATATTTAGTTGGCAGGGCATGTACGACACCGATTTCACCGGAGTAGCCGCCGTCTTTGAAAAGTTTAACCGCACGGGCATGGGAAACCATCATATTGTGATGGGATTGAAAAACTTTAGCCAAGTCATACTTGATACCCGGCGGGAACTTTCCTACCAGATACTGACCATCGCCGATCGGACCGATTTCATTGAAGGTTGTCCAATAGTTGACTTCTGGAAATTCCTTGAAACAGAACTCGGCATAATTAACAAAGTGGTCTATATTGTCGCGGTTAAGAAAGTCGCCTTTAGAATGCAGAGCTTCCGGAGTATCAAAGTGGTGCAGGGTCACAAAGGGTTCAACATGGCGCTTGTGACACTCTGCAAACAGCTTGTGATAGAATTCAACCCCTTTCGGATTAACTTGGCCAAAACCTGTCGGAAAAATCCGCGACCAAGCGATGGAAATTCGGATACCGTTGACATCAAATTCTTCAGCCAATTTTAAATCAACAGGGTATTTATGATAAAAATCGCTGGCAGGCTCTGCTGTGTACCAATAATTATCTTCCAGATACTTGTCCCAGGCAACCGGACCTTTTCCTTCTCCTTTGGTGACACCTTCTGCCTGATAGGCAGCTGTCGCACCGCCGAAGATAAAATCTTTAGGTAATGTTTTAGTCATCTTGTGACCTCTCAATCTTTAAATTGCTCTTCAACAAAAGCCAGAGCTCCCTGACCGTCACGGGTCAGCTGAATGTATTGGGCTCCTTCAGTCCTAGCCAATTTAATACCAAGCTTGTCTGTTTCTGCTTTCATATCTTCATAGTTAGATGCCACTTGCGGTGCCAGAATAACTAATTGATACTGCGGCAGAATTTCGCGGTGGGCACCGTAGCTGCCGGCAGCTGCCTTGACAGGTGCTCCGTATTCGGCAGCTGCCTTATTGAGTGCATTGGCCAAGAGACCGCTGGTTCCGCCGCCGGCACAGAGAACCAGAACATTTGTCTGCTCAGTGATGGCACTGTCAGCTGTTTCGGCAGTGCCTGCTTTTCCAAGAATAGCATCTGCTTTTTTAGTATCAAAGTTGGCGGCAACTTTTTCTTTAAGAGAATCCGCTGCGCTCTTACCCTCTGCTTCTTCGGCTAAGATTTGTTCATCATAGACTTTAACAAAAGGATAGTAAATGGCAACATCAATCACAATCAAGAGAGCTGCAAGGACAAAGGCTAATACACCGAAACCTGTCCCCATGATAATTCCCAACGGTCCGGGAGTTGTCCAAGGAAGATTGACACTGAAACTATTCATTCCCAAGGTATCTACAAAGAATTTGAAAACCCAAACATTAACAATTGGTGCCAGGATAAAAGGAATGAAGAAAACAGGGTTCAAAACAATGGGTGCTCCAAATAAGATTGGTTCGTTAACACCAAAGAAAGTTGGTACAACAGAAGCACGGCCGATAGCCTTGTTGCGTTTTGACTTAGTCAGCCACATGAACATGAAAGGAACAACCAAGGTCGCACCTGTTCCGCCCATGGTAACGATAAACATTTGAGTTCCTGAAGTAATGACCTTATCTGCATGCTGGCCTGCCTGAAGCAGCTGATAATTGGTTTCAACATTGGCATAGGTGATGGCTGCAATAGCCGGTTCCACGATAGAAGGACCATGGATCCCAACAAACCAAAACAGTGCATAAGCCCCAAAGATAATGGTGATTCCAAGATAGCCGTCAGCAGCCGAGAACAAAGGTGCTAAGAGAGTTCCGATTGATTCAGCGACATTAACGCCAAGAACCGCTTTGATTCCCAACTGGATAGCATAAAGAATAATGATTGAGAAAGCAAAGGGGAAGATATCCTTGAATACTTGAGAAATATTTGGCGGAACTTCCTCAGGCATGCGAATGGTCACATTATTTTTGACGCAGACCTTGTAAACATTAACAGTGATAAAAGCTGCAATGAAGGCTGTCAAGAGACCTTTGGTTCCCATGAAGGCGCTTAGGAAGCCGCCTTCTTTAGCTGGGTCGGCTGCCATAATTAAGAATCCAGCCATTGATGCCAGCATCGTTGAGATAAAGTTAATCTGATTGGTATCATCTAATTGGCGATTCATTGAATCGGTCAAAGACTTAGCCGTTGTACCGGCAACCAGAAAACCGATAATCCCCATCGTATAGTTATACGGTGTCATCAAGCCGTTTTCGATATCTTTCGGCCAAGAAAAGCCGAAGATATTAGGCACGTAAGCAATCAGAAGAAAGAGACTGGAAAACAGGATAACGGGCATCGCTGAAATGAAACCGTCACGAATAGCGCGAAGGTAAATGTTGCGAGACACCTTTTCAAAGAAAGGTTTTCCTTTCTCAATCTGGGCAATTAATGCGTTCATACTAGCTACCTCTCTTATATAGTTCAATTAAGTGCTTCATCAAATCTTTCAGCAATATGGTCGTCATCAAGTGATCCTGACCGTGCATCAGTGTGACACTCAGTTCAATAGCATCTCCCTGTGCCTCTTTTGTCAAAAGACTAGTCTGAGCTTTATGGGCATCAGTGATACAGTCCTCAGCTGCTGAAACAAGTTCATCAGCCTTAGCATAATCTCCAGCCTGAGCAGCATTCAAGGCTTCAAGCAGTTTTGAGCGTGCGTCGCCGGCATAGGCTACAATCTCAAACCCTAAAAGAGTCGCTTCTTCTCTGTTCATGGTGGTTCTCCTTTTTAATAGAATTTAATAGCGTTTTTACAAAAATATGAATATACAAACAATACGGAATGGTTAAACGGGATAAATCAGGTGCAGCCTGAGCACCGCCCGCTAACCGCCAATGATTACTGCTTGCTTTCTTTATAAAGCTTGTTGCGTTTTTTCATCTGACCGACATACCAGAAGAACAGCAGCGTATAGACCGCTAAAGCAAGCAGGGCGTATAGAAGAAATGTCATCTGATCTTCAGAAGCTTTCCCTACAAAGTAGGCTAAAAACTTTTCAACCGGCCCTTCCATGGTTGTATGGGAAATCATTGTTGAAGCACTCAGTCCTTTTGGAAAGGCACCAACTTTTTTAGCCGTTTCTGTAATAAAGGGAGCAATCAGCGTACCAGACCATAAGAACAAAGGCAGCTCAATGGCACCGATAACAATCATGCGGATTAATTTACCGCGAGTAACAACAAGCAAGGCTGGTGTAACCCCCATGGCAATAATTCCGGCTAAAGGCAGAAGCTTATTGCCCGGGAGAATCATTGCTTCTAAGAGCATGATAGGAGCAAGGACATTGGCTGCCGCCCAAATTTCAGCACGCCCGGCCAAGAATGGCCAGTCTAAACCAATATTTAAAGTACGGCCTTTAAGTTTTGATGAAGCAAAGTCGGTAATGCCCTGAGACAGAGGCTCAACAGCTGCAATAAACCATGAGCCGATTAGAGAGAAAAGCTCCAAGCAGACTGCCGCTGTAAAAGCCAGCGTCAGCACATCAACAGGTTTTTGTCCTGCTAAAAGTCCCACAAAAATCCCTAAATAGATACCGATAGCAAATTTTGAGCCCCAAAATCCGATTTTAGCGTTCAATTTTGCTGCATCGAAATCATATTTATCCAGCCAAGGGAAGAGCTTGTCAAACAATTTATCAAATACCATAATAATGGGGTTCATCATGTAGTTCATATGAGTTGTTGTCATAGGATTTTCATCCCCTGTATTTAACAAGTCGTTAAAAGTTGGCTTCATCACATCTGAATTGATAATCTTTAAGACACCAATAAAGATGATTAAGACTGTCGCAATAATAAGATTTGCACCGCTGTAAATCGCAAATAAGCCTACAATAGAGAGATGCCAAATATCAAAAATATCAACATCCAAGGTATTTGTTTTATTTAACACCAGCATGATGATATTCACAATCAGCATGACCAGCAGAAAGTAAAGTGTGTAGGGCGATCCCCAGGTAATGGTGGCTAACGGTGCCCAGCCCACATCGGTAATATTAAGATGGAGGCCTGTCCGAGCAACAAAATCTGCCATGGCTCCTGAAAAAGCTGTTGATAAAATATTGATGATAGCACTAATCCCTGTCAGGGCAATTCCTAGTTTAATTCCCCCTTCCAATGCTTTAGAAAATTTAACTTTGAAACAAAGTGCAATAACCGTCAGCACAATAGTCATCAGGGGAGCGGCCCCCAAATCAATAATCGGCTGAAACACCTTATTTGCAAGATCAATAATTACATTCATCTTTTATCCCTCCCATTAAAGGCTATTTATGCAAACCTTTAATGACTTCTTCCATTTTTTGATAGACTGGTTCAGCCATGGTTGGAATACGGTATAAAATAGCACCGGCATCAACAACGGGAATTTTAACGTCAAATCCTAAATCAGTTTTAGAAATTTGCGCAAAAATATCGTAATGAGACAGCATTTCCTCATTGATATCTTTAATCATCACAGCATCACATGATACTTGGTAACCACGTTTGGTTAATTCAGATTCCAAAGCGCTTTTAATTTGGTGACTAGAATTAACACCTGCCCCGCAGGCAGCTAAAATTTTAATCATTATTTCTCTCCTTAAAACCTTTGTTTCAAAAATTCATAAATTTTGTGAGGATCATCCAACTTAAAGAAATCAATTAACTCCTCAGAGTCCTGTCGATTGATGAAATCCATAACATTCTGCAGCAATCCCGCCTGCTCTTTTTCATCATTATTTAAAATCATAAAGAGAAAAGAAACGTCAACATCTTCGTCAGGAAGTATCATGTTTTTGAACGTGACAGACTGTTTTAATTTGACCGGTACAATGCGGGTATCCTTAACAAATTCACTCTCTGTGTGAGGAATTGCTATATTAGGCAGCGAGGGATTAATTGGAGACAGCGGCAAAGCAGTTGGATAATTCTCTTCTCTCTCAATTAAATGATCAAGATAATCCTCTGTTACCAGATTGGCGTCTAAAAGTTTTGACGCGATTTCCTTAAAAATCTCTGCCTGATCTGTCTTATCAGAAACAAACACTGTCTCTTCATGAATCAGTGAAGTCACTATAATTACGCCTCCTTAGCTTAAGCATAAAAGATTGACTTTTGCCTCTTAAACTTTTTCCTTCCAAGATGTTGCTGTCTTTTGCAGCACTTTATTGAGCTCATCAATATTTTGGAAACCTGTTGTCCGCAGCCATTCACGCGCTGCTTCCTGACCTTTTTCAATGTAGTCTTTGACACTGCCTGCCCAAGTAGCGCGGCCGCAAAGGACACCGTTAAAGTTTGCCCCTGATTCATGAGCGAAGACGAGGGTATCTTGGAACAATTTAGCAGATACACCAGCACTCAGGTAAATATAAGGGAGGTCAGTTGCTTGGTCCTGCTGTTTGAAGAAAGCTGCTGCTTCTGCTTTGCTGTAAACCGTTTCGCCGTTGCCAAAGCCTTCAACATAGTTCATGTTAACAGGGACTTCAACTTTCAGCACATCAATATTAAAGCGCGGATTTGAAAAGACCTTCATCGCTTCGATAACCTTATGAGGTTTAACTTTTGCATACTCAGGGCTCGCTGCATCAGCAATCTTTTCATCATAAGCCAGAATTTCCAAGAAGAAAGGAATATCTTCTGCCACGCATTCAGAACCAATGCGTTCAATATAGGCTTGCTTTTGCTGATTGAGCTCGTCAGAACTGTCGACATCATAGTAAAGCAGGAATTTGACAGCATCGGCGCCTTGTTCTTTCAAGCGTTTGGCTGACCAAACATCCAAGCAGTCCGGCAAACGTTTGGTACTGGTGGTGTCATAGCCTGTTTTTTCATAGGCCAACAGCAAACCTGCATTCTTATCAAGAGCTTTTGTGGCAGGCAGGCCGTATTCTGGATCAAGCAGCATTGATGAAGCATAGGGGGTCAATTCCTGTGCTACCAGCACTTTTAATTCTTCCATCTGTGCAACGGTCGGCTCTTGCGTTTGATGCTGTGCCATCAAACGTTTCAAAGCGCCGCGCTGGTCAAAAGCAAGCGCTGAAATAATCCCGTTTTCATCGCTCAGTTTTTCCATGTATTTGCGTTTTTGTTCTGTCAGTACCATTTTTAAACCTCTTTTACTTGAATTTGTTGATACAAAGTATCGTAGTTAGCCATGTTGACATGACCGGTCATTTTTTCCTGGGCATTCAGCATGCCGAAAACATTTGCCTTTTTCAAAAGGGCAGCATCATCTTCGCCGTGTGCCAGGGCTGACGCAATTCCAGCTACGGTTGAGTCGCCTGATCCGACTGGATTGACAACGTCAATTTTAGGAATATCCACCTTGTAGAATGTATCCCCGTGTTTCGCAAAAGCACCATCTGCTCCCAGAGAGACAATGATCCACTCAATTCCTTCAAACAAAGGATCAAGCAGGACTTCCTTCAGGCTGTCTGTATCCTCTGAAATATCTCTGCCTAATAACTGTGATAATTCTTCACTGTTTGGTTTGATGACGGCTGGTTTTTCTGAAGATTTCAGGGCAGCTTCAAGCGCCGCGCCTGAGCAGTCAAGGACCACTTTTTTCCGGTATAGATTAGCCAGTCCGATTAATTTGGCATAATAAGTCTTCTCAAGACCCTCCGGCAGACTGCCGGAAATCGTTACCACATCAAAGGATGTCAAGATCAGCTTGAAATGATGCAGAAAGCCTTCAGCTTCATCAGGATCAATCAGAGGGCCGCTCTCTAAAATTTCCGTTTGCAGTCCCTCGTGCAGAATCGCAATGCAGTTGCGTGTTTCGCCATGAATGGGGAAAAACTGATGTTTGACGCCTGCCTGTGTCAGCTTTTCAGTCAAATAATCACCGAGTCTGCCGCCAATCAACCCCGTCGCAGTAACATCATCGCCTGCTTCTGCTAAGACACGTGTCACGTTCAGTCCCTTGCCGCCCGGCGTCTTGGTGACTTCTGAAACACGGTTGACCGTGTCAAGCTTGAGCTTATCCAGCGGATAGGAAACATCGATGGAAGGATTCATCGTTACGGTAAGAATCATAAGGTCAGCCTTTCTTAATCGTGATATTCCCCGCGATCCCATTTGTCAAGAAACTCTTTAAAGAAGTTAGGATCTTTTTGATCAGCATTAGAAGTTTCAACGTGAGCGATTTTAGCAATCAATTTTTTGTTTTCTTCCGTTTCTTTGTATTCAGCTTTGATGAAGGCTTCAATGATGTCATTCATCAAGAGGCCGCCAATAATTTTCCCGCCGAAACTGATAACATTGGCGTTGAGCTCTTCTTTGGCATAGAGAGCCGAAGTCATGTCACGAACCAAGGCAGAACGAACACCCGGTACTTTATTTGCTGCATTAGAGATACCAACACCGGTACCGCAGATACAAACACCCAAGTCAGCCTGTCCGCTGGTTACAGCTTCTCCGACCTTTTTCCCAAAAATAGGGTAGTGGGTGCGGACATGGTCGTAAGTCCCGAAATCAAGCACTTCATAGCCTTTTGATTTTAAAAATTCTGAGACAGCCATTTTTTCATCTGTCACAATGTGGTCACAGCCGATAGCGATTTTCATTTTTGTCCTCCTTTTTTAGCACATCTTGTTAAGCATATCCACACGGATTTGGTGGCGACCGCCGTCATAGTGGCCTTCAACGAATCCTTTGACAATGTTTTTTGCCAATTCATCACCGACAATTTCTGCACCCATGGTAATGATACGTGCATTATTGTGAGCACGTGTCATGTATGCAGAGCGTTCATCTGATACTTCTGCTGCAATCATTCCTTTAACTTTGGTTGCTACCATAAAGGAACCAGCACCATAAGCATCGATAACAACTCCCAGATTATCGTCAGCTTTATCTACCTCTGCTGCTACAGCCAAGGTAACATCAACGAAATCCTGTCCTTCTGCACTGACATCTGTGACATCAAAACCTTTTGCCTGCAGATAATCTTTCACAAGATCTTTCAGTCTTTCTCCTGCCTTATCGGCACCAAGTACAATTGCCATGTTTCTTCTCCCTTTTGTTTATTTTTGTTTGTTACAAAATAATAATAAACCAAAACAAACACTTTGTCAAGAAAAAATTGCATATTTTTGTTTATTTTAAAAAATACCGATAAACATTGATTTATCAATAATTTTCTCTATTATCTGACGATTTTTGAGAAAATTTTCCAATTTTAAATTTGTTCTTTTTTGTTTATAAATGTGATATTTTTCTATCTTTATGCTATAATATCATCAAAAGAACACTGTATAGGAGTTTTATATGATCAAAAAAGAGAGATTAAATTGGATATTAGAACAATTAAAACATCAAACCATTATTACGGTAAATGATATTATCAAAGAACTCGGGGTTTCTGACATGACTGTCCGACGCGATTTGGCTGAGCTCGAAAAAGAGCACCAGCTGATCCGAGTGCACGGCGGTGCTCAAAGCATCAATCTATTGAATAAACCCGAAAAATCAAACATTGAAAAACAATCTGAGCAGGTCAGCGAGAAAAAAGAAATTGCTGCTTTTACTGCCCAGCGTGTCCAAGACGGCGAGACAATTTTCATCGGTCCGGGAACCACGCTGGAGTACTTTGCCCAGGAGCTGCTCCAGCGCAATCTGCGCATCATTACCAACAGCCTGCCGGTATTTGATATTTTAAAGGAGAGCCCAAACATTGATCTCCTGCTTATCGGCGGGGAATACCGCCCTGTTACCGGAGCCTTTGTCGGCTCTTTAGCCAGCAGCAATATCGCTTCGCTGACCTTTTCCAAAGCTTTTATCAGTGCTAATGCTGTCTATCAGGATTCGGTTGCCACCTACAGTGAATCTGAAGGCACCATTCAGGAACTCGCCTTGGATAAAGCGCTGGAAAAGTACCTCTTAGTAGATAACCAAAAGTTTGACTCTTATGATTTCTTCGTCTTTTATAAGACCAGTGATTTTGATTATGTCGTGACAGACTCCAAACTCTCAGATGACAAACAGGCTCTCTACAGCCAATTTAGCAAAATTCTTAGGGCTGATGCGAATTCACAATAATCTGCTCTGCCGGCAAATAAAAACGAGGGGCGGCAGCCATTTAAAGATCGACTGTCACCTCTCGTTTGTTATTGATAAATTTTTATACAGCTCCAGCTAAACATATGATTTTTAATCCATCACTTTAAAAAGACATAAAAGAATAGCCAAAAAAGCCGTTCGATATGAGCGGCTTTTTTGGTTTAGCTTAATTTATTAAAAACAACAGTCCTGTTTGAATCAGACAGACGGCTGTTTATCACTGCCTTTAGTCTTCATAACCCCTTGGATGACTGGAATGCCAAGCCCAAGCGGTCTCGATAATCTTTTCAATATCGTCAAACTGTGGTTTCCATCCAAGTATCTCACGCGCCTTTTCTGAACTGGCTACCAGTGTGTCTGGATCTCCGGGACGGCGATCGGCTTTTTCAGCCGGAATTTCTTTGCCGGTGACTTTGCGGGCTGCTTCTAAGATTTGCAGATTTGAAAATCCTGTTGACGAACCAAGGTTAAAGGCAGTTGATGGATTGCCCTCACGCAGGTAGTTAACAGCCAACAGGTGGGCATCGGCCAAATCAAAAGGGTGCACATAGTCACGAACGTTTGTTCCGTCCGGCGTATCATAATCATCACCGAAAATCATGATCTTTTCGCGAGTCCCTTGAGCCACCTGCAGCACGATCGGTAAAAGATGGGTTTCAGGACCGTGGTCTTCACCGATAGATCCGTCTGGCTTAGCACCGGCTACATTGAAATAGCGGAGCGGCACAAACTTGATTCCATAGGCCTGATCGGACCATTTCATGATAGTTTCCATCATGAGCTTACTTTCGCCGTAAGGATTAATGGGGTGCTGCGGTGTGCTTTCTTTGATAGGAAGTTCATCAGGAAGGCCGTAGGTCGCTGCTGTTGATGAAAAGACAATATACTTAACACCAAATTCATTCATGACTTCCAGGAGCTTAATCAGGCCGGCTGTGTTGTTGTCAAAATACTTGAGCGGTTTTTCCATAGATTCAGCAACCAAGGAATAGGCCGCAAAGTGGATCACAGCATCTATGTTCGGATTCTCCGTGAAAACCCTGCGCATAAAATCCTGATCCGCCAAATCGCCTTGATAGAATTTCGCAGCTGGATGTACCGCTGCCCGGTGCCCAGTCACCAGACTGTCAACCACAACAACGTCTTCTTTGCCCTCTTCTGCCAAACGGTCTACCATATGAGAACCGATATAGCCGGCTCCGCCTAAAACTAAAATTGCCATAACATCACGATACTAAGGTTGAAAGAAAGCAAAGTCAAAATAGGGGCTTGGCAGAAAATCCTGATTTTCTAGCCAAGACATCTTTTTGACACAGCTTTCCGATTGAATTCAAGTGCAATGAACCCGCAATCAACCCTAACCTTTCTTTAAATTTCTACCTCTTGTGCAAACCAATTTTAGAAAGAACCAAAACACAAAGCAAAAACAGGAAATCTGGCCTAGATATCTGCACCTAGGAAGATTTATCTTTTTTACACAGGCGTTAGGACAGGTTCAATTTCGATACCACAGTATCAAAACTAAACATCTTCCTTTCTTTATAATACTAGATTGATAAGAAAGCGACGCATCTGAAAAGCCGCGAGAAATTCTGCTTTTTCAAGCAAGCTGTCTTAAAGCTGAGCTTTCCAACCGCGTTTATCTCTGATACAATACGAACAAATATCTGTCCGACAGCATCTTTGTACAATCTGTTGTACAGTGCTCTCAGTAATGTCTGGGCTTTCTTAACCTCATTGGTCCAAAACTTGTGACAGTCTGCGAATTCATTATACTGGTTTAAACAGTATTTTTCAACTTCCGCCAATTCGTTTTTTAGTCCGAGCGGTAAAATAGCCAAGCCCATAACCTCAACGAGACTGATAGTTTCCTTCTTGATCTGCCGCACATGAGCATGAGCATGAGGATGGAAACATCATCAGAATGCTCGGCTGACCTATGATTGTCATACCAAACGACGGACAGTTTTCAAAAAGTCCTCAAAATTTGCTCCTTTTTATGCAAGAATCCCGACTGTAAGAACTGCTTATCCGTCTGCATGGAAGCTTTAAACGCGCTCACACTGATACAATTTCCAACTGCTCACCGCCCAGCAAAATCAAGTATTTTTCAACGGTCGAAATCCCATAGGATTTGCTTAGAGCCTGAGCATACAGTGCCATCTGAGTTTGGTAGCGCTCTTTGATGTCCTGACTGTTGGTAAATTTATCAGTCTTATAATCAAAAAGGACAATACGGTCTTCAAAAAGAAGGTAGCCGTCAATAATTCCGCGCACGACGAATTTTTCTCCGCTTTCAGGGTCTGTTTCCAGCATGGAAAAAGGCGCTTCACGGCGGACCTTGTCAGCATTTTTCTGGATTAACTGCCCTAAATCGGTTGTCTGAAAGAAAGCCAAAATCTTGTCCGTCTGGATGGCTTTCTTGATATCAGCTTCAGCCGGCAGCTCTTCCAAGGCCTGTAAGATATCATGCATGCTGACTTTTTCGCTTAAACGAAGGCGCTGCATCAATTCGTGCAGGCTGGAACCAAGAGCAGCAGCCGCAACTCCTTTTTTCTCGGAAAAATCCGGAAGTTTGAATGTTTGTTTGGCAGCACGGCTCTTTTCCATGATCTCAACGCCCTCAGTGTCCATGACAGGTTCGTAGAATTTCTTGACTTGACTGGGCGTGCGGACGGTTGGCAGATTGATGGCTGCCTGATAGTTTTTGTTGAGTTTCTCGACAGCTTCCAGCATATCCAAAGCACGCGCAATATCCTCTGACTGGCGATTATCCCTGAGGTCATCAGGATTGTAGGGACCTTCTCTTTTAATGCTTCCCATCTTATCTTCGGTCAGATCTTCATCTGTCACAAAGACCGTTTTAAAATGTAAATTTTCACTGCTGAAGGCCTGCTGAATAGCTAAAAGCCAGTCTTGAAAGGTCATGTAGCTTGCGCGCTCAGCGGCCGGCAGATGATTGTTTTCAGATTTTCCGCTGTATTTGTCTGCCAGCTTTTCCGCGCTGCCCTTTCCGACCAGATACAGCCTTTTTTCAGCCCGTGTCATAGCCACATAGAGGAGCCGCATCTGCTCTGATAAGGTAGCCAGGCGCAATTCGCGTTTGTTGAGCTGATAAGGCAGCGTTGCCATATTGACCTTGACAGCCGGCAGCAGTTTTTCCTGCAGCTCTTCTTTCATATCAGCCAGATATTTGATTCCTACGCCATTGCGACGCGATAAAATGAGCGGCGAAGTCATGTCTTGGATGCTGAACTTCTTGTCCATATTAAGGATAAAGACGTAGTTGAACTCCAGCCCCTTACTCTTATGAACGGTCATGAGCGTAACAGCCTTCTTAGGCAGGGCAGCCTCAACATCAGCTAGATCATTCTGGCTTTCTAAAATGCGGTCAATCAGCCCAATGAAACGTGACAGGCCCTTAAAGCCGGTCCGCTCGAAATTGTTGGCCCGCAGAGCCAGCGCATAGAGATTGGCCTGGTGCTGTTCTGCCCTTGGCAGGCGTCCTACATAATCATAGTAAAATCTGTCGTTATAAATTTTCCAAATCAGATCATAGAGCGAATGCAGCCGAGCAAAATGACGCCAGCTGCCAAAGACGTCTAAGAAAGCCTGCAGTTTGGCTGTCAAGTCTGCGGTTATAAGCTCCGGGTGCTGGCCTTGCTTATTGATAGCGTTCTGCATTTTTTCATAGAGATTTTCCCTGTGGCTGTTTGCTGAATTTTGCAGAGCCAAGCGCGTCAGCTCGTCTTCATCAAAGGCAAACATGGGCGAACGCAAGAGCGCCGTCAGGGCATAGTCATTAAGCGGATTGTCAATGGAACGCAGGGTATCCAGCATGACCATAACCTCAACCGATTTGAGATAATTTTGCTCACCGCCGTCTGTCACCAAAGGGATTCCATAGTGGTCAAAGGTCTGTATAATACCATCATTGCGGGTTCTGGAAGCAACCAGCAGGGTAATATCTTCTAAAGGAACTTTCTCTTCATTATGAAGGCGAATGATTTCCTTGGCAACTAATTTAACCTCAGCAGGACTAATTTGGCTGCTGTCATCATCAGACAGAGCATCCTCATTGTCATCTGTATCATACAGCAAAACCTGCGTTTCATTTTCTGGGTGGGCTTCTTTTTGGCGGTCGCTGCCTGCCAGCAGCCGGTGGCTGTCATCGTAAAGAATCTCTCCGACAGCTTCATCCATCAGGTGGCTGAAAACACTGTTGGCTGTTGCTAAAACTTCTGACTGGCTGCGGAAATTTTCCTTGAGCAAAATCAGCTTACCGTGTTCAGGATGTTCCTGAAAATCCTTGAATTTCGCGTTAAAAATCTGCGGATCTGCCTGACGGAAGCGGTAAATGGACTGCTTGATATCTCCTACCATGAAACGATTATGCCCATTGGACAAAAGCTCCAGCATGCGTTCCTGCGTGTGATTGTTATCCTGATATTCATCCACCATGACCTCATGGTATTTATTTTGATAGAGCTGTCTGATGTCAGGATTTTCTTCCAAAATTTCAATAGCAAAATGCGCAATATCTGAAAATTCAAAGGCATTTTCCTGCAGTTTAGCCTGCAAGTACTGCTCAGAAAAATCCAGGACAAACTGCTGCAGCAGTTTCAATAAAGGCAGGCTCTCAGCTTGGTAGGCAAAGATTGTCTCCAGGTGCCTCAGCTCAGCCAAGCGTCCCTGAAGAGCTTTGAAAACAGGGTATTTGACCTTGGCAACCGTCACACTGTCTCCGGACGGAATGAGATCCGCAATATCATTAGCCAGCTTTCCAAGACCGTCACGCCCGTATAGGCTTTCAAAGTTCCAAGCCCAGTCTTGCAGTTTTTCGATCATATTGAGGTGCTTTTTATAGTTGGCCGTCGGAGCACCTTTAGCAGTCAGCTGTTTATAGTCTTCCAAATCCGTCAGATCACGCAAAGCCTTGGCCGTATCTTCCATACTTGTCAGAAATTCTGCAACTTCCTGGTCTGGAATGGCTGAAAAATCTGTGTAGGTCTCAGCTCCCTTTAGAAAGCTGTCTGTCAGCCAGCTTTTCGGCTTGTCCGTAGCCTGACTGAAATCATAAATCTTATAAACCAGCTGCTTAAATGGATCTGAATCCTTACGGCTGCCGGCAAAATTCTTAACCAGCTTGACAAAAACAGATCTGTTTTCAGAGCGCATATAATCCGCAAAGAGGTCTGCAAAGACGTCATTTTTGAGGATGTCCTGCTCACTCTTGTCCTGCATAATCCGAAAGCTGGGCGAGATTCCCAATGTGTAGCCGTATTGATTGACCAGCTTTTGGGTGAAGGCGTCCATGGTGCCAATATCAGCAGTCTGAACACCGGCCAGCTCCTCAGCCAAAAACTGCTTGAGTTTTGGATCTGAAGCTGCCTGTAAGTGCTGAGTCAATTTTTTCTCCAAACGCTCTTTTAACTCTCCTGCCGCCTTGACTGTAAAGGTTGAGATAAAGAGCTGATCAATTTTAACGCCGCGTAAGATTTTATCCATAATACGCTCAATCATGACAAAGGTTTTACCAGAACCTGCTGAGGCAGAAACCAGAATATTATTGCCATAACTGTAGATGGCTTCAATCTGCTCCGGCGTGCGTTTTTGCTGCTTATTTGATTTAGCCTCTTCAAGCTGTAAGGAGGCAATCTCTTGAACACTTAAAAAGTTTTTAAAGGTCATTGTTTTCCTCCTCCTGCTTAGCCTGCATCAAATGCAGGAAGCTCTGACGTTTTTCCTTGCGCGGCAGCTGATGGAGCTTGCGGGCATAAGGCATGTGGCGGTCCGCTTCAAAATGTGTAATAGCTTTGAGCTGCTCACCCTGCACCGATTTGCCATCCTGAGTGTAAGGATTAATCAGGAAATGTCCGCTTCGAATCTGCTGAGCTGCTTTTTGATAAAGCTCTCGGTTGTAGGCAAGCAGCAAATCAATCTCTTTTTGACTGTAGACCGAGTCGTTCAAATGATATTTGCCATCAGCCAGATAGGCTTTTTCCTCATCTAAGAAAAGCCCTCTGTAAGTCAGTTCCTTATGGACTGCCCCAGGAATCTTATCCAAAGACTTTACATTGCTTAAGTCTAATTTTGGCTCTTGCATGTGCAGATACATAGCTCCAAAAATCTTCTGGCTGTCAGGCAGGTCGCTTCTGTCCCTGACGGCTTCCATGTAGGTCAGAAGCTGCGGACTGAGACCATTATAGAATTTCTGAAGATCAAAGGTATTTCGGCTGGATTTGTAGTCAACAATCCCCAGACTGCCATCAGACAGACGGTCAATACGGTCGATAAAGCCACGGATTTTAACAGTATTTCCCAGCATGAGCTCAAAGGCCTCTTCTTCGCTTTCCACCTGAATTTGAGTATCATCACGCAAAATGCTGGCCGTGCTTCTGGCAATGTCTTCCAAAATCTCTAAAGAATAGCGGCTCTCCTCATCTTCCTCATAAAGCATTTTAAAGCTGTTTTCCTGATTGGCCTGTGCTAGGGCCTGGTTTAACCTCTTATCAAAATCCGGAGCTGCTGCGTCCTGCATCACCAGTTCAAAAACACGGTGCAGGTAGCTGCCGTGATTTCTGGCGTCCGGATGAATGGTCTCCAATTCCTGCAAGCCCAAAACATACTGCAGGAAATAAAGGTACTGATTGTTGTAAAAAGCTGTTAAAGCAGATGATGACAGTTTTATAGGCTCATCTGCCGGAAAGCGAGCCTTTATAACCGCAGGAGCAAGCGGCTTGGTCTGCATACTGTCATTAATCTCAGGAATGACAATCCCCTGCTCATTAAGTTTCTTCCGCAGATAACGCACAGCCACCGACCAGAAGGTCTGCTCCTCCTTAGACATTTCTTGGTCAATAGAAGCATGATCCAGTTCAATCACGCGCGACAAGAGCGCTTTGTAGTTGCCGATGTCTTCTGGATCAGTCAGCTGTCGGCTCCGGCCTTTTTCCACTACCGGTACACCAAGCTCAATCAATTCCAATAAATAAGAGGAGGTGCTGTCTTCTGTCTCATTTAAAATTTGCGGCAGGCTGAGAATCAATTCCTCAGTCGCAGCATTAAAGAGCGATAAGGCCGTAAAGTGATTTTTTTTGAGATTTTCGCTGCTGACAATATCAAAGCGGCGATTATCCGGTGTCACATCATTGATTCGCGCGCGTTCCTCATCCGAAATCAGGCTCCGGTTTTGCACAATCTTAGGAAAATTAGACTGTGTCATGCCCATGGCAAAGACAATTTTATTGGTGTGCGGCTCTACCAAGTCATAGGCTTTAACTGTGACAACATCAACTGCAGCAGGAATCGTGCGGTAATCAGCTGCCAGCATGCTGGCGCGGAGCAAAGACAAAAATTCATCCAGCGTCAGCTTTTCTTCACCAAAGATTCTTTGAAACTGCTCTAAAATAGCTGTAAAAGTCTTCCAGACCTGTTCGTGCTTCTCCTGCTCAATTTCCCCGCTTTCTGCCGTCAGCAGGGCAAAATTTTCCGGCAGGTTAATAGCCTCTAAAAAACCGGTCAGTTTTTTCAGGAGACTCTTTCCCAGCTGCTTTTGTGCCTTAACCAGCTGCTGCAAGGGACTCATGAGTTGGGAGCGCCACTGATTTAACTGTTCCAGATCAAATTTTCCTTGATTGTCTATTGTAAAATCCTTGAAAAACTTGCTTTGTCCCTTGATGTCTGCATAGCTAATATAGTATTCTAATTTATCCAGCTGATCTTGCTGCAAGCGGCCATATAAGCCCGACTTAAGCACATTCATAACATCCTCAGCCCGAAAATTGTAGCGCTTAATCCGCTCCAAACTGTCTATAAAATGAACCAAAGGATGCGAACTCATCGATTCGGCCTTGCCGAAATAATAAGGAATCTCGTACTTATCAAAAATTTTTCCCACCTGCAGCTGGTAAGCATCTGTATCCCCCAGCAAAACTAAAATATCCTTGTAGCGATAGCCTTGATAGAGCTTTCGGCGGATGGCCCTGGCGACATGCTCTGCTTCTTCTTTTTGATTGACAGCATCCCAAATAACAATGTGTTCCTTATCTTCCTCTGTTAGGGTTCGGCCATCAGCAGAGAAATCATGGCGGCTATCAAAAATGCTGGAAAGATTGGCAAAAGCCTGCAATCCCTTTTGCTTGGAAGTTACATATTCGGGTTTCGTTTGAAATTTAGCAGCCAGACCGCGCATAAAATCCAGACTGGCCTGATAAACATTCCCATTTGAAAATGCTGAACGGTAAGCCTTTTGGCTGATGTAAGTACCGATAATAACGGGCACCCCTTTTTCATGCAAGAGACTGATGAGGTTTTCTTCTTCGGCAGAAAAACGGGTAAAACCATCCACAATAATCAGCAAATCCTTAAGTTCACTGTCCAGATGGCCTGATTTAAGCTGCTGAGCAAAAAAGGCTGTCTTAGTTTGAGTATCAAAATTTCCAGCCTTTAAAATCGCCTCAGCCTTGTTAAAGATCTTAATCAGATCTTCCTGCTTCTCTGGAGAATTAAGCTCTGTCAGTTCTAAAACCGTCATATTGGAAGCCTTAAGCTCCTTATATAAATCGACCAATTGACTGATAAAGTTGGTGTCCTGTTTCAAACGGCCAAAAACACGCAAATCCTGCTCAGAAAAACCAGCCAAAGCCCGGTAAAAAATCATAGCCAGACCATTGTCATCGATAACTTCTCTTTGATGGGGCTCATTTAAAACAAAATAGCGAGCCATCTGCGCAAAACGCGTAATGGTAATGGCAAAAGAGGCCTCTTCAGGCAGAGCTTCCAAAACCGCCCGCTCCTTTTCAAAAGACAGAGAGCTGGGAGCAATATAAAAAACACGCTTGCCCTCTTTAGCAGCCTGCCTAGCCTCAGCGGCCAAAATCTCTGTCATATCGTATTGAATGTCGGTGTATAAAAGTTTCATAAATAATCCTCTGTAAAACTTTTTAACAAGGTAAGTTTAAATTAATTTGCTTATGAACCTAAGCTTCTTAGTTCTATTATCTAATATTTTACTGTTCTTGTCACTGTTTTGCTTTATGATAACTTATTATCTAAAAACAAACTAACGATTCTTTCAAAGGATTATGATGTTTCTGTACATGCATTTCTGTTTGGAAAAACTCCTGCACAATCACATAAGGTAACCATTTGAAATGAAAACAGTTTTTTGTTTGCCCCTGAAAATTAGGAATTACTTGCAGGAGAAAGGAACCCCGCTCATACAGGGGAAACAGCTACAAACGATTGACAGTGTAAACCGTTTGTAGTAAAATGAGTGATGAAAAGAGTGATAGTTATGGCAACAGTACCTACTCAAATTCGTATTGATGAAACTGTAAAAGCTCAAGCTACTTCATTGTTTAATGATTTAGGTATGGATATGTCCAGTGCAGTTAATATTTTTTTACGTCAATGTCTTTTACATGATGGCCTTCCCTTTAATGTAGAACTTCCAAATTATAATTCTAAGACATTGGAGGCCATGGCAGAAGCCAAACGAATTTCTCGTGATGAGGCAGTTGTAGCTTATGATAATATGTCAGATTTGAAGAAAGCTTTGGAAACGTAGATGTATCAGGTCAAATTTACCTCTGCTTTTAAAAAGAGTTTTAAGCGTATGAAAAAGCGGGGAATGGATGTATCATTGTTAGATGACGTTATTGAAAAACTGCATTTAGGACAGGCTTTGGAAGATAGGTATAGGGATTATGAACTGAAAGGTAGTTTTAAGGGTTTTAGAGAATGCCATATTAAACCTGATTGGCTGTTAATTTACCTATTAGAGGATGATATTTTGACTTTAACTCTGGTTGATACAGGCAGCCATGCAGATTTATTTAAGATGTAAAGAGATAACTTTAATCAGTTGTCTTTTTTTATTGAATTGAGGAATGCATTATAGCCAGACTCCACCCCCGCATGTGCGGGTAAAACGAAAACATCTATTTTATTCCAATTATATCATGCAATCACTTTAAAAATAAAATTTAGTTAATAAGGTAATCTTTAAAAGCTATAAATTTGAAGACATCTTAAAAATTGAAATAAAAGGATACTTTTTCTGCCGGAAATCATTTATAATAGAGGTATTAAAACAATGAGGTTTAGAAATGAAAACAGACAAGTTAAAGGAAAGCAAGAACATTGAAGACCGCCGCGGAGAGGAGTCTGGTGCTTACGGCGGAGGCGGCAGTTCCATAGGCAGCAATCTCCTCTTGCAGCTGCTCTTTTCTCGGGGCAGCTGGAAATCAAAGCTTGTCATCCTTATTATCCTGCTCTTTATTGGCGGTGCTTCCGGTCTGGGAAGTATTTTGATCGGTGATAATACCAGCAATTCCAGCCCTTACCAGTCAACTCAGGTTACGCGAAAAAAGGGAACCGATGTTTCCAGTGAAGAAACGAAATTTGTCAGCAAGGTTCTGGCAAGCACAGAAGCCTTTTGGACTGAAACCTTTAAAGCTGAGGGATTGACCTATAAAAAACCTACGCTGGTTTTTTATACTGATCACATTCGAACCGGCTGCGGACAGGGGCAGGCTTCTTCAGGTCCCTTTTACTGTTCAGCTGACCGCAAGATTTATCTGGATATTTCCTTTTATCAGGAGCTCTCCAGCAAATATAAGGCAGCAGGCGACTTTGCGATGGCCTATGTTATTGCTCATGAAGTCGGCCACCATGTTCAAAATGAGCTGGGTACCATGTCCGACTACAATCAAAAACGGCAGGGGCTGTCCGAAACTCAGGCCAACGCCTTAAATGTCCGCTTGGAACTGCAGGCTGATTATTATGCCGGAGCTTGGGCAAAATACGTTGAAGGGGAAGGTTTCCTTGATACCGGTGACATTGAAGAAGCTATGAGAGCAGCCCATGCTGTCGGCGATGACACGCTTCAAAAAGAAGCCTATGGCAGAACGGTGCCAGACAGCTTCACTCACGGAACTTCTCAGCAGCGCCAAAATTGGTTCAACCGCGGCTACAAATTTGGAGACCTAGAGCACGGTGACACTTTCTCTGCTGACAGCTTGTAAAAATGGCTTTCAGTCAATACTTTAGCCATTATCAGAAAGGGAAAAAAGAGAGGGGCCTAACTTTAGTTAGTGGCAGACTGTAGACAAATCTCTATTTGCCTACCTTGATCAGCGAAGAAGTCTGCAGACTACCATATAAATTGCACGAAGGCAAACGAGTTAGATAAAGGAGGACACTTCCACCGTGATGAAAGTGTCAGAAATGGTGAATTTAAGCCAATTCTGACACTCGGAAACTTTGAGACCGTGGGTCAAAGTTTAAGCATGGAATTCCCTAGGAAGTCGCTGCCGTCCGACATCACCTAAGGAAGTATCAAAGAAAAAGGACTTTTTCTTCAAGCTAAGACTAACTTTAGTTAGTGGTTAATTTTTACCCGAGTCAAAAAAGAAAAGAGCCAGGAAAAATCGATTTCTGCGAAATCACGATTAATCCTCGCTCTTTTTTTATAACTTCATTTATCAGCAGTGATACTGACTTTTCAGGCTGCCTCGCAGCCTTCATCATCTTGGAGCAGATACAACAAGCAACCTTTCTAAACTATGCTTAAGCTGTTTCTGCTTCTCTAGTCAGCTGATTTGAGTGCTTCCAGCATGTCCAGATTTTTTAAGCGGCGGTTAACCAGCAGACCCAAAATCAGCAGAATGAAAACAACGGTAAAGACCGGAACAACGTAAATATAGCCGTCAATAATACTGCCAAACATGATAGTGTCATTGCCAATCATGGACATAATAATCCTATGGAGATAATGACCGGCCAGCAGCCCCAGCAAAATACCGATAAGAGACAGCGAAATGGTTTCTCTGTAAATATACATGGTGACTTCTTGATTATAAAAACCGAGTACCTTAATGGTGGAGAGTTCCCGAATGCGCTCAGCCACATTAATATTGGTTAAATTATAGAGAATAACTGCCGCAAGCAGCACCGAGGTGACAACTAAAACGGTCATGGCACCGTTGAGTGATTTTACGACCAGCTCAACCGTATCAACAATGGACAGGCTTTGGGAAACAGCCGACACGCCGTCCATGGCCAAAAGTTCCGTTGCCTTGGCAGAAATATTGTCGGAGGAAGTATCTTTGAGGTTAATGAGATAGGCATTGTTCTTAACAGCTTTGCCAAATTTCTTTTGATAATAGCTGTCTGTCATCAAAAGATAGTGGCCAACATTCATCTCAGCTACTGCTGCAACCCTCAAACGAATCTTTCTGCCGGTTTCATCCTTGAAGGTGAAATGATCACCAGCCTGAACGTGATAGTATTCAGCTAACAGTTCAGTGATAATGACGCCCTTATCTGTCAGGCGGAGCTTTTTGCCGGTTTTTATGTCTTTGAGGTTAATGAAGCCGTCAAAATGATTATGGCTGCCTGCCAGCAAAGAGACGGTCTGCTTGTCAGCAAGCCCGGAAATCTCTGCATCAGTCTGTTGATAGAAAACGGGCAGTCTTTGTGCAATATCTTCGTCCTGCAAAGCCTTGGCTAACGCTTTTCGTTCTCCCTCATCTGCCTTATCATCCACTGCTGCCAGCAGATTGTAAGGGGTAATCTGATGAAACTGATGATCCATAATTTTATTCAAAGAGGATTGAATGCCCAGACCGGCAAAGAGCAGGGCAACTGAGCCTGCGACTCCGAAAACAGTCATCAGCATCCTCTGCTTGTAACGAAAAATATTTCTAACGGTGACTTTGTAAGTAAAGATCAGACGGTTCCAAATAAAAGGAAGTCTTTCCAGCAGGATCTTGGCACCCTTGGCAGGCGGTTTGGGCAATAGGAGCTGGGCGGGGTTTTCGGTCAGTTCCCTTTTGGCTACCAAGAAAGCCGGCAAGACTGCACTTAAAAGGCTAATAGCCAGTGCCAGCAAACTGTAATCCCAGTAAAAATAATAGTGCATCTGATTAAAGGTCAGGCTGCTGGTTGTACTGTTGGAGACGATGGGAGCCAAGACATAATGGCCTGCTAAGATTCCTAAAACCGTCCCAATCAAACTGGCAGCTGCACCATAGATGACAAATTTTTGGATGACATCCTTATCGGAGTAGCCTAAAGCCTTTAAAACACCTGAATTTGTCCGTTCTTCGTCTACAAAACGTGTCATCGTTGTAAAAGTGACCAGAACGGCAACAAGATAGAGGACAACCGGGAAAAGATTGCCAATAGCACTGACATTGTCAGAACTGGAAGAAAAAGTCTGATAACCGCCGCCTCCCGGCAGAGTTGAGCGATTGTAGCTGCTGTATGACGGTTCTGACATAGCAGCAATATCAGCCTCAGCCTTTTTGATATCAGCCTCGCTCTTAGCAATTTTCTTTTCCGCTTCTGCAACAGCTTTTTGGGCAGCAGCTAATTGACTGCCTGACAAATAAGAAAGAGCTCCTTTTTGAAGCGTCAGCTGATCTTTGGCTGCCTTTACCTGTTTTTGACTGTCATCAACTTTTTTCTGGGCAGCTGCCTTCAGATTTTCTAAACGCTTTTTGCCATTGTCACTGAGAAGGTCATCCAAGTCATCCTGATGGGCCACCAGCTTTTTGGTATAGGCATCTGAAAAGGGATCAAGATCTTTTAAATCATCATAGCGGATACGGGCGATAGTGGCTGTATCGCTGTTAAAAGCACCATCAGTGACTACGGCATAATTGGACAGAGACCCGTCTCCAGCTGTTGATGTCCCCATGTAGGTTTTAGACCAAATTTCTGAAGACGTTACAAAACCGACAATGCGATAGCTGTCCTTCTTTAACAGAGCGTTCTCGGGCTGTGTAAAGGAAATCCTGTCCCCAATTTTATAGTCATCTTTCAGTGTGACATCCAAGGCAATTTCCCCGTTGTTTTGAGGCAGACGTCCGGAATTGATGGAATAGGTGGATATCTTATCAGGCTTTGAATACACGCGGATAGCAGAATTTGCCTTCTTAATAGTCACATCAGTCATGCGGCCATAGTCTGCCTGAGCCTTTTTCAGATGGTTTAATTCCTTTTGATCGTCCTTGCTCAGACCATAATCCGCAATCACAGCCAAATCCATGGTATTATGTTTATCCAGATATTCAGCTGCCGACTGTTTCATATCGGGTCCTGTCACTTTGAGACCTACCAAGGCAAAGGACCCCAGCATGAGCAAAAGCAGAATAGACAAAAAACGGCCCTTTGATTTTCGAATGGATTTCCAAATATCCTTCCAATAAGTTTTCTTCATCATTCCCGCCTCCTAGTATTCAATCAGGTCAATGTCCTGCGGGGATGGGTTGGTTTTTATCTCAGTCACTTGTGCATCATGCATATAAATGACCCGGTCTGCAATTGGTGCCAGCGAGCTGTTATGAGTGACGATAATAACAGTTGCTCCCTGTTCCTGCGACATATTTTGCAAAATTTTTAAAACCTGTTTGCCTGTCTTGTAATCAAGCGCTCCTGTCGGTTCATCGCAAAGCAGAATTTTAGGATTTTTAGCCACCGCACGCGCAATGGCCACACGCTGCTGCTCTCCGCCTGAAAGCTGAGCAGGAAAATTATTGAGACGTTTTCCCAAACCGACACTTTCAAGCGTCGCTGCAGCATCCCGCGCATCAGAAACAATTTCTGAAGCCAGCTCTACATTTTCTTTGGCGGTCAGATTGGGCACCAAGTTGTAAAACTGGAAAACAAAGCCGACATCTGTGCGGCGGTAGGCTGTTCGCTGCTTGGCACTGTAACCCGCGATATCCTGACCGTCAATAATAACCTGTCCCTCATCACTGGTATCCATGCCTCCCAGAATATTCAGCACTGTTGATTTGCCGGCTCCCGAAGCGCCTAAAATAATCACCAGCTCTCCTTTTTCAATGGTAAAATTAACATTATTATTGGCTGTAATTTCTGTATCGCCTGTTTGATAGCGTTTATAAGTATTTTTCACTTCGATATAAGCCATAAAATTCCCCCTCAAATCTATCAGACTAGACAGTCTGTTGATTTAATACGGTGCTTATTGTATAATGCTTGTGACAAAATGACAAGAACAAAAATAAACATTCTGTTGATTTAAGAAATTATTTTTCTAAAATCCTGCTTTTTGATGAGGAGTATCAATATGAGCCAAGCACGTCAAACGCAGAGTGAAGCTAAAATCAAAGCCGCTTTTATTACCTTGCTTGACAAAAAGAGTTTCTCAGAAGTCAGCATCAGTGACATCACACGTCTTGCAGGCATCAACCGCGGTACCTTTTATCTGCACTACCTGGATAAAAATGATTTGGCAGATTCCATCGCCCAGGAGGTCACGCAGCGTTTTGCGGCAATTTTCACGAATAATAGCTTTGCCAATCAAGATTCCATCACAAAAGCTCTGTATCATATCAAACAGGAGTATGTGAGTTTTTTCAAAATCGTTTCCCAGCTGTCTTTCATTGATTTTCCTAAAAAAGTCCGCCATTTTTTAGAAGAGGTGATTCACAGCAATCCCTCTTCTGTCAAAAAAATCAAGGACAGTATGCAGCTGCCGGAAATATATGCTGTCAGCAGTCTGGCTGCAGCTATTGAGAGCATTGTCGTCCTCTGGATTAAAAACGGCGTGCGCGAATCACCGGAAGAAATCGCCTCAATGATTACCAAGATTGACCATGCCTTTGGTATTTATTAAACGGATACATAAAAGATAGGGAATCGGCTGCCGGCAAAATACAGCCTCCAGCTGGGATAAAAATCGATAATGGCAGATATATAGAGGATTGCTTGATTTAGCGCTGTTTAACTATTAGTATTAAGGACTGACATTTTGCTTTCAGTCTTTTTTTGTTGGATCTCCCTGATTCAATGCTTATCCTCATCTTTCAAAAATATGGATAGAAATCTGGCTTTCATACTTTTTACTTCATTTTTCGCCTTCTATTTTACTGAAAGGGCTTTCTTTTTGTATAATAGAAACCGAAGGATATTTTTAAATAAAGGAGATTACTATGTCCAAACAGTATTTGTCTAAGAGTGTATTAGTGCTTTCTCTTTTTGCTGCGGCCAGCGGTACAGGCCTTGTTGCTCGGGCAGATGACACATCTGCTGCTAATGATATCAGTGCTGCTTCACCGGCAGCAGACAGCAATACAGCCCTTGCAGATAATACGGGAGACGCTGCCTTGCCTGCTTCGGGAATTTCTGACAGCCCAGCCCAACAAGCTGGTCCAGCCCCTGCACAAGCAGAGACAGCTCAAACGGCTCCTGCTGAGACTGCTCCCCCAGCCGGCAGAAGCTCAGAAACTACAGCAAAGGAAGCAGACACTGCCGCACCTAGGGTCAATACGCCGGCTGCAGCAGCTGCGCCAGTTAAAGAAGCTGTTAAAACACCTGACCCTGTTGAAGGTCAAACCGTGGATATGCGCATTCTCTCAACAACCGACCTCCACACCAATCTGGTCAACTATGACTACTATCAAGATAAGGTATCTCAAACTGTGGGTCTTGCTAAAACAGCCATACTTATTGAAGAAGCCCGCAAGGAAAACAGCAATATCATTCTTGTTGACAGCGGAGATACCATTCAGGGAACACCTTTTGGCACCTATAAAGCTCTCATTAATCCTGTTAAAGAAGGGCAGACCCACCCCATGTATGAGGCCTTTAAAAAACTGGGTTATGATGCTGAAACTCTAGGCAACCACGAATTTAACTACGGACTTGATTTCCTCAACCGTATGGTTAATACATCTGATGTTCCCATCATCAATGCCAATGTCCGCGATGCCCGCACAGGCCATTACTATTTCCAGCCTTATATCCTTCTCAATAAAGTCTTCACAGACACGGCAGGCCAAGAAACGACCATCAAAATAGGCATTACAGGTGTTCTGCCACGGCAGATTTTAGTTTGGGATAAGGCCAATCTTGAAGGCAAGGTTACCGTCGATGATCCGGTTGAAGCTGTTAAAACCATTGTCCCAAGCATGAAGGAAGCCGGTGCTGATATTGTTTTGGTCCTGGCGCATTCGGGTATTGGGGATGACCAGTACGAAAACGGCGAAGAAAACGAGGGCTATTTCCTCGCTGGTATTGACGGTGTTGATGCTGTCGCTACGGGACATTCGCATGCCGATTTTCCTAATGGCGATGGCAGCAGTTTTTACGCTAAATATAAAGGTGTTGACGATATTAACGGTCTCATCAACGGCAAACCGGTTGTCATGGCTGGAAAATTCGGTGATCACCTTGGGATTATGGATATGACGCTCACTTATACAGACGGCAAGTGGCAGGTAAAAAGCAGCAAATCCAAGCTCCGTAAAATTGACACTGCCTCGTCCATTGCCGATCAAGAACTGATTGATATGGTCCGGGAAGAGCACCAGGGTACGATAAACTATGTCCGCCAAAAGGTTGGCGAAACAACAGCGCCAATCAACAGTTACTTCGCTCAGGTGCTGGATGATCCGTCCATTCAAATTGTAAATAATGCACAGATCTGGTACGGCAAGAAAGAATTAGCCGGCACTGCCGATGCCAATCTCCCAATTCTCTCAGCTGCTGCGCCGTTTAAGGCAGGGACGCGCGGGGATGCTAGCTACTACACTGATATTCCGGCCGGATCGCTCGCTATTAAAAATGTTGCTGATCTCTACCTCTACGACAATGTCACGGCTATTATTAAACTGACAGGTGCTCAAATTAAGGAGTGGCTGGAAATGTCTGCCGGACAGTTTAACCAGATAGATCCTAACAAGAGTGAACCTCAGCAGCTGATTAACAGCAACTACCGCTCCTATAACTTTGATGTCATTGACGGTTTGACCTATAAATTTGATGTCACACAGCCAAACAAATACGATGAGGAAGGCAATCTGATCAATCCTGCTGCCAGCCGTGTCCGTGAGCTTCAGTACAAGGGAAAGCCGATTGATCCTAACCAAACCTTTATTGTCATCAGCAATAATTACCGGGCAACAGGCAATTTCCCAGGTGTCAGAGATGCCGCTGAAAAACGCCTGCTCAATCTGGAAAACCGTCAGGCCATTATTGATTATATTGTCTCTGAAAAAACCATCAATCCTTCAGCCGATAGCAACTGGTCATTTACAGACAGTATTAAGGGCTTAGATATTCGTTTTCTTTCTTCTGAAAATGCCCAAAAATACTTAGCTGACCATGCTGAAATCACCTATGTCGGTCCGTCCGCTTCTCAAGGTTTCGGAGAGTACCGCTACACCTATAGGGATCCTAAAGTACCGGCTCCGACAGCTGCTAAGCCGACTGTTATGATTTCTTTGAATCAAGACAGACAGCAAGATATCTATAATCTGGTAGCCAAGGCTTACGCTGAAACTCAAGCAGCCGCTGCTAAAGCTGGCAGCACCGTTACATCCTTGAAAACAGCAGACAAAGCCCCTACCCGCAATCGTCAAACAGCATCTCAATCGACTTTGCCGCATACAAGCGCATCTCACAGTGTGCTATACAGTTTATTTGGTTACAGTTTCATTGCTCTGGCAGGTCTCTTTATGAAGAAAAACAAGAAAGACTAACCTCCAATCATTAAAAGTCTTATTAACAAAAGGGTGGAGCCCAACCGAAGGGTTATCGGTTGAGTTCCACCCTTTTCATAGGAGTAACAATCACTAGGCAAGGCAATTTTAGCGCACTTCTGCCCCCAGTCGTTCGGTCAGAGACTTGGTGATTTTATCCATATATTTAGCAACTTCTTCATCTGTTAAATTGTCATTTGGATTTTGGAAGGTCAGGCTGTAGGCCATGGATTTTTTGCCCGCTTCAATCGTTTTACCGGCATAAACATCAAAGAGTTTCACCTTAATCAAGCGTTTCACACCACTGGCGGCAATGGCATCTAAAATGTCCTGATGACTGACCTTTTCAGGAAGCAGCAAGGCAATATCGCGAGAAACAGCCGGGAACTTCGTAATATCTTCAAAGACCACAGACGGTTTGAGGGCCGCTTCCAGAGCACCCAGATTCAGTTCTGCCACATAGGTTTCAGGGATATTATAGTCTTTAGCAGTCTGCGGGTGCACTTGTCCCAGATAACCGATGACCTGCCCGTCCAGTTCAATCAGGGCTGTGCGTCCCGGATGCATATTGGGCATTTCTTTGGCAGCGACAAACTGAACACTGAGATCCAGTTTTGTCAAAATCGCTTCAACAATTCCCTTAGCATAAAAGAAGTCCACCGGAACGGCCTGAGTCTGAAAATCTTTTTCGGCAGTCAGACCGGTCAGAGCTATGGCAAAAGTATCGATTTCCTGAGGCAGGTCTTTTTGAGGGTCAGCCGTTTGTTCAAATACTTTGCCGATTTCATAGAGGGCAAGGTTGCTGCTTTTACGAGCCACATTGTAGGCAATCGTATCGAGCATACCAGAGACCATATTTTGACGCAGAGCCGAACGCTCAACAGTCATGGGCCAGAGCAGCTCTGTCAATTTTGTCGGATTAGGCGTGAAAGCTACCGCTTTTTCCGGTGTTGTCAGCGCATAGGAAATAATTTCTGACAGCCCGGCACCCTCAGCTAAACTTCTCAATTTGCGGCGGAGTTTTTGTGTCTGTGTCAATTCCCCTACAGTTCCGTCAGCCTTTGGCAGAGTTGTTGGCAATTTGTCATAGCCATAAATCCGAGCAATTTCCTCAACCAAATCGGCCTGAATGCTGATGTCCCAGCGGCGGCGCGGAACAGAAACCGTAAAGGAATCCTCATTTCCAGACAGACCAAAGCCCAGGCGGGCAAAGACAGCCTCAATATCCGAATAGGTCAAATCAGTTCCCAAACGAACGTTAACATAATCAAGAGTCGTTGACACTTTGACATCATCTGTCGGCACAGCACCGGCGCTGACTTGACCAGACAGGATTTCAGCGTTAGCCAATTCGGCAATCATGGCAGCCGCAAAATCGAGAGCCTCAACAACATCGCTGTAATTAACACCCTTTTCAAACCGTGATGAACTCTCAGAACGCAAATTCAAGCGGCTGCTGGTCTTGCGGACAGCTTTGCCGTCAAAGACAGCCGCTTCAAGAACAATATTTTTTGAAGCTGCGTCAATTTCAGTTGAGGCGCCGCCCATGACCCCAGCCAAAGCAACCGGCTTGTCTGCCACGGTGATGACGAGGTCTTCATCAATTAAATCGCGTTCTTCCCCGTCAAGGGTCACCAACTTTTCACCTTGGCGCGCCCGACGGGCAATAATCGTATCTGCTTCAAATTTGTCCAGATCAAAGGCATGCATGGGCTGACCAAAATACAGCAAAACATAATTGGTTACGTCAACAACATTATTGATGGGGCGGATTCCCGCATTCATCAGTAGGTTTTGCAGCCACTGAGGACTTGGTTTGATGATAACATTTTCAAGAACGCGGGCCTTGTAGGTCAGGACACCGTCAGATTCGATGGCTACCTTGATAAGATCGGCTGCCTTTTTCTCACTTTCATGCAGCGTTTTCTCTTCAAAGTGAACGCTTTTATCGTAGATGGCGGCCACTTCGTGGGCAACGCCGCGCATGGACAGAGCATCCGCCCTGTTAGGTGTAATGGACAGTTCGATAATTTCATCATCCAAATCAAGATAAGGGAAAATACTGTCTCCAGGAACTGCATCTTCAGGCAGGATTTGAATGCCGTCTGAAAATTCCTTAGGAATAATCGAATCAGAAAGTCCCAGCTCTTGGAGGGAGCAGATCATACCGAGTGACTCCATGCCGCGAATCTTGCCTTTTTTGATTTTATAATTATCGGCAATGCGGGCTCCCGGAAGTGCTACGATTACCTTAATGCCAGACTTGATATTGGGAGCACCGCAGATAATCTGCCTAGTTTCCTCATCACCAGTATCGACCTGACAAAGGTGCAGATGGGTTTCCGGAACATCCTGGCAGGAAAGCACCTGACCGACTACAAGCTTAGAAAGCCCTTGAGCCGGTACCTCAACTCCTTCAACTTCAATACCCGTTGTTGACATTTTCTCAGCCAATTCCTGACTGGGAACATCAATGTCAACCAATTTTTTTAACCATTTATAACTTACTAACATAATTAAAACAGAAAAAGCCTCATGCCTTATCAGAAGGCGAAAATAGTTGATCTTTAAAGATAAAGACAGACTGATATTTGAGCCAGAAAACGTTCAACATTCCAGCTTCCCGCAAGAGGCTTCTTTAATTCCTTCCTTTTTAGTTTAGACATCTGAATGACAGACTCATGCTTGTTTAAGGCTTTTCTTCAGCAGCCAATCGGTATCAGCCTTGTCACCGACCATAAAACGGTGCTGACTAAAGCGCTCAAAACCATATTTTTTGTATAAGGCCTGCGCCTTAAAATTATATTCCCAGACGCCCAGCCATGCCCAGTCACAGCCTGAGGCAGATGCTTTCTCCAGCGCAAATTCTAGTAATTTTTTCCCTAGACCTTGTCCTTGAAAGGCTTTGAGAATGTAAACCCGCTGAATTTCAATAGCATTATCAAGCTTTTGTTCGGTCTGAGCTGAGCCTTGATTAAGTTTGAGAAAACCAGCGATACGGCCATCCATCTTAATAAAATAGTTCTGGGATTCAGAATCTGCCAGCTCTTTAGACAAAACAGCGGTTGATAAATCCGAATCAAAAAATGCCTGCAGCTGCTCCTCGGTATTATCGTGTTCAAAGGTTTCCCGAAAGGTTTTGATGGCAAGTTCCCTTAGCGTTTCAACTTCTTCTAGTAAAATGGGCTCAATTGTTATCATTTAAACTGCTCCGTAAAGCGGCTGTCACCTTGGTAGAAGCCGCGGATATCATTGATGCCGTAGCGCAGCATGGCAATACGTTCCTGACCTAGACCAAAGGCAAAGCCTGAGTATTCTTCGGAGTCAACGCCCGACATTTCAAGGACGCTTGGATGAACCATGCCGGCACCAAGAATTTCAATCCAGCCTGTTTTCTTGCAGACATTGCAGCCTTGGCCGCCACATTTAAAACAGGAAACATCAACTTCGACAGACGGCTCTGTAAATGGGAAATAGGATGGACGCAGACGAATCTTGCGGTCTTCACCAAACATTTTCTTACTGATCAATTCAAGAGTGCCTTTGAGGTCAGCCATAGAAATGTTTTTACCAACGACCAAACCTTCGATTTGATGGAATTGATGGGAGTGTGTCGCATCATCCGTATCACGGCGGAAAACGCGTCCGGGTGAAATCATCTTAAGCGGTCCCTTAGAAAAATCGTGTTTATCCAAGGTACGTGCCTGTACAGGACTGGTATGCGTCCGAAGCAAAATATCTTCAGAAATATAGAAGGTATCCTGCATATCACGCGCCGGGTGATCCTTAGGCAGATTCATGCGTTCAAAATTATAGTAATCCTGTTCAACTTCATAGCCGTCGACAACCTGATAGCCCATTCCTAAGAAAATATCTTCAATCTCTTCGGTGGTCTGGCTAAGCACATGCCTGTTGCCCATAGAAATCTGGCGCCCGGGCAAGGTAACGTCCAGCGACTCTGATTCCAATTGGGCCTGAATTTGGGCTTCGGCAAGAATCTTGCCCTGCTCTTCAAAGGCCTTGGTCAAGACATCGCGTACCTCATTGACCTGTTTGCCAACAACAGGCCGCAGTTCATTGGGCAAATCCTTAAGCCCTTTTAAAAGTTCAGTCAAGGAACCTTTTTTCCCCAGAACCTTGACGCGCAGCTCCTGCAGCTCTTTAGCATTTTCAGCCTTGATGGCCTTCAGCTGAGCCTGTGTGCTCGTTCTTAATTCTTCTAATTGTGCTTGTAAATCCATACGTCCTCCATATAAGGTATAAATAAGCGATCCTAAGCTGGCTGTAACGAATCTTCTGGCCGTAAGATCGGCTTTACGTTGAACTGCCAGTCCATTAAAAAACCGCCTGCCCTCACTCACATCGGAGCGTTGACACGCGGTACCATCCGTTTTTTATCCAGCATCTGCCGGACCTTAATTTCCAAGTCTGCTGCCTGAGTGAATTCACTAAACTTTCATCCAGCGGGCTTCCAGTCACGGCCCGCATTCCCTGTCAGACTGCCATAAAGTTACTAATCTCATAGACTTTTTTATTCAATTGTTATCATTTTATCAAATTTCAAAGACTTTCACAATAGCCGCCTCAAAATTAATATCCGCTAAAGGCAAAGAGTCATATTATTTCTTGAGAAAGGCAAGCTCTTAGTCTTGCAAAACAGAGTCTGCTTCCTTAAGTTTGACAGAGACAATCTTTGAAACACCCGATTCCTGCATGGTTACACCGTAAATGCTGTCAGCCGCAGACATGGTTCCCTTGCGGTGGGTAACAACGATGAACTGGCTGGACTTGTCAAAACGGTTGAGGTAATCACCAAAGCGTTTAACGTTGGCTTCATCAAGAGCCGCCTCAACCTCATCCAAAATAACGAAAGGAATCGTCTTCACGCGAATAATGGCAAACAACAGTGCCAGAGCTGACAGAGCTTTCTCACCGCCCGACATCAGGTTGAGCGACTGAATTTTCTTGCCTGGCGGCTGTACTGAAATATCAATACCGGCTGTCAGTAAATCGCCTTCAGTCAGCAGCAAATCGGCACTGCCGCCGCCGAACATCTGAGTAAAAGTCGTCTTAAAGCTTTCCCGAATAGCTTCAAAGGTCGTCTTAAAGCGCGCCTTTACCTCATTATCCATGTCATGAATTGTGCTCAGCAAAAGGTCTTTGGCACGGACCAAATCATCTTTTTGCCCATTTAAAAACTGCAAACGTTCAGAGACTTCTTCATATTGACCAATAGCGTCCAAATTGACCGGTCCCAGCCGTTTGATTTGTTTTTCTAACTGCCTTAGATGAGTCTTGGCAGCTTCTGGATTATCCACCGCCTGAGCCTGTTTTTTCGCCTCATCTAAACTCAGCTGATAGTCTTCAGCAAGATTTCCGGCAAAATGGCGCAGCTGATCAGATAGCTGATCAATTTTAACTTCAAGCTGAGTCTGGCTGCGGATTAATGCTTCATTTTTCTCATTGGCTTTTAAAAGACTCGCTTCAATTTCTTCCAGCTGGGCTTCACAGTCTTCTAACTCAAAACGATAGCGAACCAAAGCTTTTGCACTGTCTGCTTTTTTGACCTGACTGGCTGTCAGCTGCTCTTCCAGCCTTGGCAGACGATGTTCGTCCAGATCTTCTTCCTGACTGCTGAGAAGCTGAGTCATATTGGCTTCATTTTTTTCCAGTTCAGACAAATCAGCAAGCAAACGATTTAAATTGCTTTTTTCAAATCGCTCTGTATTGGCTAAATCGCGCTCTGACAGACGCAGTGCAGACAATTCCTGACTGAGGTCAGCTGTCTTTTGCTGAATGCTGTCTTTGTCTTCCTTGAACTGGGCAATCTCCTGACTGAGCTTTTCCTTAGCCGCTGCTATTTTTTCAAGTTTTGTCTCCAGATTGGTCTGTTCTTTTTCTAAATTGAGCGTAGAATCCAGTCTGTCAGCCTGCGTCAGCTGTTGATAAAGAAGACGCTGCTCCTCTAAGCGGGCCTGCAGCTGCTGATATTCCAATTCTGCCTTTTGTTCAGACAGTCTGGCCTGATTGCCCTCTTCTCGGAGCTCCAAAAGACCGGCTCTTTGTTCATCTAAAGCCTGCTTGGCCTGACTGACCTTGTTTTCCTGCTGGCTCTGCCTGTCTTCTAAAGCAGCCAATTCCTTAGTCAGGCTGTCCAATTCTGGTTTAATAAAGGTGCTGTTATTTTGACGGCTGGCTCCGCCTGAAAAAGAGCCTCCCGGACGAATTTCTGTCCCATCAAGTGTTACAAGGCGCACTTGATAGCGCAGTTTGCGGGCGGCTTGATTGGCATGGTCAACACTGTCAAAAATAGCCGTAATCCCCAACAAGTTACCAAAGATTCCGGTCAGACGGTCATCAAAACTGACCAAGTCACGGGCTAAGCCGAGAAAACCTTGACTGGATGTCAAAATGGTTTGATGTTGTTCAGATAAACGCCGCGGTTTAATCGTTGTCAGCGGCAGGAAAGTTGCACGGCCCTGACGGTTTCGCTTGAGGAAGTCAATGGAGCGTTTAGCGGCTGCTTCATCCTCAACAATAATATTTTGGCTGCTGCCGCCCAGAGCGATTTCAAGAGCCGTCTGATATTTTTTATCAAAGGTCAAGTGTTCGCTGACAGCACCGATAATTCCTTGAATTTGGTCAGCCCGCTGCAAGACGGATCGGACTCCAGCGTAAAAATTGCTGTGACTTTTTAAAATAGACTCTAAACTGTGCTTGCGGGCTCTTTTGTCTTTCAGCTCATCCAGCAAGGTAAACATCAAGTCCTGCTGCTGATTGTAATCAGCTTCCAGATTTTGAACAAGCTGTGCTGCTTTCTGATAATCAGCCAGCAGTTTCTGAACTTTGTCTTTAGCAGCCTTTAAAACCTCTGCTTCTTTTGCCGCCCGCTGATCAGTCTCATCCAAGTCTGCTTTTAACTGTTGGACTTCAGCCGTCTTATTTTCAGATTCCTGCTTTTGACTGTCAATCTCCGCCTTTAAAATAGTCAGCTGATTAGACACATCAGCTTCGTCCTGCATGAGCCTGACAAAGTCTTCACGCAGATTTTCAATCATCTGGTCAGGATCCGTTGAAAAGCGTGACAACTCAGTTTCTAAATCTACAATGGCCTGCTTTTTTTGCTGACTTTGTGTTTCTAAATCAGCTAATTTATGCTCTTTCTCAGCAATCTCATCTTTAAGAGCAACTTTTTGCTCAGTCAGCTGAGACAGCCGCTCCTGAGTGGACTGTTTCTTTTCTGCTTTCTGGCTGGACTCGAGTTTAATAAGCTCAATCTGCCGCTCATAATCACTGATAAGACGCGTCACTTCAAGCAGCTCAGCCTGCTTTTGGTCAATCTGCTGAGACAAATTGTGGCGTTTCCCCTTTAGCTGCTGATTTTTGGTCTCCAGCTGTTCACGCTCTTGGTAATAGGTTTGAAGGTCTTGTTTGACTGCCTTTAAGCGGCCTTGCTGATCCTCCAGCTGCTCCTTATGATTTAAAATTTGATAGACCAGCAAATCCAGATGCTTTTCCTTGCGCTCTGCTTCTAAAACTAAAAATTCCTCAGCCGTCTTGGCCTGTTTCTCCAGCGGTTTAATCTGTGTTTCCAGCTCATAGATAATATCGTCCAGACGGTCCAAATTGTCCTGGGTCTGATTCAGTTTGGATTCAGTTTCTTTTTTACGTGTTTTGTACTTTAAAACACCGGCCGCCTCTTCAAAAATAGCACGGCGTTCCTCAGGCTTGCTGTTAAAGATTTCTTCAACCCGCCCTTGGGAAATAATCGAAAAAGAATCCCGCCCTAAACCAGTATCCATAAATAAGTCATGAATATCCCGCAGGCGGACCTTTTTGCCATCAATCAGGTAATCACTGTCTCCATTGCGGTAAATGTGACGCTCCACCCGAATTTCTTCCTGAGCGTTCTTAATAAAGGCATCGCTGTTATCTAAGACAACCGTTACCTGTGCATAGTTGAGAGGTTTGCGATTTTCGGTTCCGGCAAAAATAACATCCGGCATTTTGCCGCCGCGCAGGCTCTTGGCACTCGACTCCCCCAAAGCCCAGCGCAGACTTTCGGTAATATTGCTTTTTCCAGAACCATTGGGACCGACAACGGCTGTTACGCCCCTGTCGAATTCAACCTTGGTCTTGTCAGCAAAGGACTTGAACCCCTGCATTTCAATCTCTTTTAAAAACATTAGGAACCTCGTTGAAGTTTTTCAAGCGCATTTTTGGCTGCTTCTTGTTCTGCTAATTTCTTAGAGCGGCCCGCTCCGCGGCTCAGCTGTTTATGGTTCACAGCAACAGCGACTTCAAAATACTTGGCATGAGCCGGTCCTGATTCTCTTAAGACTTCATAATCAATAAAAACATCACCGTCCACCTGCAGGAGCTCTTGCAGGGCTGTCTTATAATCCGTCACCCGTTCATAATTGCCATTTTCAACCTGCGGGATAACAACCTGACCCAGAAAAGCCTCGACAGCTTCAATGCCCGCATCCAATAAGAGTGCACCCAAAAAGGCCTCAAATAAATCACCCAAGATTGTGTCTCGTTTGCGGCCGCCGGATTTTTCTTCACCCTTGCCCAGCTTGATATAACGATCAAATTCGCAATCTCGGGAAAAACCAGCCAAACTTTCCTCACGGACAATCATTGAACGCATTTTTGATAAGTCCCCTTCAGCTCTCTGAGGGTATTTGTCAAACAGATAACGAGAAATCGTTAATTGCAGAACGGCGTCTCCTAAAAATTCCAAGCGTTCATTGTGTGAAATGTTTAGGAGACGATGTTCATTAGCGTAGCTGGTATGCGTAAAGGCAGTTCCCAGCAGTTCCTTATCAGCAAAGACAATATTAAAATCGTTTGCTAATTTTTTTTCCAGTGCTTTCATATAAATCCTTTCCATTGTTGTCGTCAGACCATTCTATTATAGCAAAAATTACCCAGAACAGCTAATTCTGAGTAACCTTCCTTGTTTATTCTTCCTTATCAGGAATAACCCTGAAAAGATAGTAGGTAATGAATATTGTCAAGCCAAACAGAGCCACTTTCACCCAGATTAGAGGGGCAAAATAAATCGAAATACCCATCAAAAGATAAATTTGCAGAATAATTTTTTTCTTGCGGCTGGCCGAGATACTTTTACTTTCGGCATAGTCAGCTACATAGAATTGGTAAATTCTGCTTGAGCGCAGCCACTTTTCAAATCGCTTGGAACTTCTGGCAAAGCAAAAGCCTGCTAAGAGCAAAAGAGGCGTTGTCGGAATGATTGGGAGAGCCATCCCGACCAAACCCGTTAGGAAGCTCAGCCAGCCTGCCATTAAATAAAATAAACTTTTCATAAATCGTCTGTCTAAATCTTTGTCAAAGGCAGAGGAGTATCAGGCGAGGTATCATAAATCTTAAAATCATGACCCACAGCCAAGTCCGCCTGCATCAGAGCATTTTCCATAGTCATATGAGCCAGCTCCTTAATATTATTTTCCTTACTGAGGTGGCCCAAATAAATTTTCTTGGTTTTATTTCCCAGCGTTCTGATCATGGTTTCTGCACCGTCATCGTTTGAAAGGTGCCCTTTGTCTGATAAAATCCGCTGTTTCAGCCGCCAAGGATAAACGCCGGAGCGCAAAATCTCAATATCATGGTTGGACTCAATCAGATAACCATCAGCATTTTCAATAAGACCGGCCATTCGGTCACTGACATAGCCGGTATCTGTCAGCATCACAAAGCTCTTCCCATCTTTCATAAAACGGTAAAATTGAGGTTTGACAGCATCGTGGCTGACACCAAAACTCTCAATATCAATGTCGCCAAAGGTCAGCGTTTTTCCCATCTCAAAAATATGCTTTTGACTGCTGTCAACCTTGCCAATGAGACCATCCATAGCCTGCCAGGTTTCTTCGTTGGCATAAACATCCAGACCGTATTTTCTGGCTAAAACACCGACGCCATGGATATGATCCTTGTGTTCATGCGTAATTAAAATAGCATCAACATCATCCAATTTCCGATCAATACCTGCCATCAGCTGACTGATTTTCTTTCCCGAGAGCCCTGCATCAACCAAAATTTTTTTCTGAGGAGTTTCAAGATAAAAACTATTACCACTTGAACCAGACGCCAGAATACTGTATTTAAAACCTGTTTCTGTCATGATTCGTCTTCATCTTCCTCCCATTCATCAATTGTGCCATTGTCGCTTTCATAAGGCAGAACAATCGTAAAGGTTGAGCCCTTGCCTTCTTCACTGTTGGCCCAAATAAAGCCATTGTGCTGTTTAACAATTTCTTTGGCAATCGCAAGTCCCAGACCGCTGCCGCCCTGTGCCCGGCTTCTCGCCTTATCAACCCGGTAAAAACGATCAAAAATAAGCGGAAGATCCTTCTTAGGGATGCCCAGACCCTGATCGGATATGGAAAGGATAACTTGGGTATCGGTTGTCTTCATGCTGACCGTAATCTTACCGCCGTCAGGCGAATACTTAATCGCATTGTTTAAAATGTTATCAACCACCTGAGTCATCTTGTCTGTATCAATTTCAATCCAGACAGAGCTGTCAGAATAGTCCCTGACGATCTCATAGACCTTGGCGCCTGACTGCTGGCTCTGAATTTGGTCAAAGCGATCGAGAATGTAATCCAAAAAAGCCGTGAAATTAGTCAGCTCAACATCTAAGCGGCTGGTCTGATTATCAATCCGCGACAGGCTGAGTAAGTCTGTAATCATCCGCATCATTCGGTTGGTCTCATCTAGCGAGACCTTTATAAAACTCGGAGCGACCGATTCAGTCAGAGCACCGTCATCCAAGGCTTCCAGATAGGATTTTACAGAAGTCAGCGGTGTTCGCAGCTCATGGCTGACATTGGAAACAAAGAGACGGCGTTCGCGCTCTTCTTTTTCCTGCTCAGTAGCATCATGCAAAACCGCAATCAGACCCGAAATAAAGCCGCTTTCGCGCCGATTCAAAGCAAAGCGAATCCGCAAAGTGATAAATTCATCATACTCGTCGCGGCGGTTTAAGACAATCTCAGGCGTTTTGGTAATCAGATCATTATAAGTATAGCTGTCATCATCCAAGATATCAAGGATATTGTACTCCAGAGCCTGTTCGCGGGTCAGATTGAGCTGCTTTTGAGCCATATCATTAATCATGGTGATTTTTCCGCTGCGGTCTGTCGCCAGCACCCCGTCAGTCATGTAGGCCAAGATACTGGTCAGTCGGTTTTTTTCCTGAGCCAGATTTTCATGGGTCAGCCGAAAAACTTCAGACAGATCGTTGACATTTCTAACCAGCTCTGACAGCTCGGGATTGGCCTTGATCTTTAACTTTTCGGTATAGTCGCCGGCAATCAAAGAGCGTACCTTAGCATTTAACAGCTTAATGTGATTGTTGTTTTTGTATTCTCTGTAGTTGAGAAAGACAAAATAAATAAAGAGCAGAATCAGTAAAACTGCTAATAATATTCGTAAAAATAAAGGACTTGATTCAAACGTATTAGTCATATGATTTCATATAATAACCAACACCGCGTCTCGTCAGAATGTACTCAGGACGGCTCGGTGTATCTTCAATTTTTTCACGTAGGCGGCGGACCGTCACATCAACGGTTCTGACATCGCCAAAGTAGTCGTATCCCCAGACAGTTTCAAGCAAATGCTCGCGGGTCATTACCTGACCGGTATGAGTTGCCAAATGATGCAGGAGTTCAAACTCCCGATGTGTCAGCTCTACTTCCTGACCATGCTTTTTAGCAACAAAAGCATCGGGCAGAATCTGCAGATCACCGATAACAATCTCTGGCATTCCTGAAGCATTTTCTTCGGCTACAGCGGTTTCAATATTTTCCGTTCTGCGCAGGTGTGCCTTGATTCGAGCCAGCAGCTCACGGTTTGAGAAGGGTTTTGTCACATAATCATCGGCACCGATTTCAAGTCCGATGACCTTGTCAAATTCGCTGTCCTTGGCCGAGAGCATGATAATAGGTACATGGCTGCTTTTTCGCACTTCTTTAGCCACTTCAAGACCGTCTAATTCCGGCAGCATCAAATCAAGAATAATTAAATCAGGATTTTCCTCTTCATACTTAGCCAGCGCTTCACGTCCGTCAAAGGCCGTAATCGTGTCATAGCCTTCCTTGGCCAGATTAAATTTGATAATATCAGAAATTGGTTTTTCGTCATCAACGATTAAAATTTTCTTCATTATGAATACCTCACTTATGGCTCTAAACAGGTTTCATTAAATAAGTAAGAAATTTCAGAAATCAGAATACTTTTTAATAATTATCTGACTTTTATTTCAAACTAATTAGAATCCTCCTCCTAGCAGAACCATTCTTATTTTACTTCAAACCTTACTGTTTTAAGTAATCTCCATTCGATTATACCAAAATCACTAACAAATGAAAACCAACAAGTTTATTTCAAATATTATAAAAAGTTATCTTACTGAATTTTCTGATAATATTTGACAAGGAAAAATTTGTATGGTAGTATATTTGTACAATGTTAGAAAATCTAACAATGAATTTATGTTAAACAAGGAGAAGACTATGGCGCTTATTACCTTTAAAAACGTCGAAAAATACTACGGGGACTACCACGCCCTTCGCAATATTAACTTAGAAATCGAGAAAGGGCAGGTCGTCGTTTTGCTCGGACCGTCTGGTTCCGGCAAATCTACGCTGATTCGCACCATAAACGCTCTCGAATCTATCAACTCCGGTGAACTTATTGTCAACGGTCATGAAGTTACCAATGCTTCCAATAAAGATTTAGTTCAGCTGCGTAAGGAAGTCGGCATGGTCTTCCAGCATTTCAACCTCTATCCTCATAAAACTGTGCTAGAAAATGTGACATTAGCGCCTATCAAAGTGCTCGGAATGGACAAGGATAAGGCCAATGCCATTGCTGAAAAATATTTAACCTATGTTAACATGTGGGATCGCAAAGACTCTTATCCAGGCATGCTCTCCGGCGGACAAAAACAACGGATTGCTATCGCCCGCGGACTTGCTATGAATCCCGAACTCCTGCTCTTTGATGAACCTACTTCGGCACTGGACCCTGAAACTATCGGCGATGTTTTGGCTGTTATGAAAAACCTGGCTTTAGAAGGAATGAACATGATTGTGGTTACTCACGAAATGGGCTTTGCCCGAGAAGTGGCTGACCGTATCATCTTCATGGCTGACGGTGAAATTCTTGAAGATACAACCGATGTCAGAGGTTTCTTTGAAGATCCAAAAGACCCGCGTGCCAAACAATTCCTCAGCAAGGTCATCCACCATACCAGCGACCGTGTTTCTACCAAAGATTAGGATATTTAAGGAGAAAGTCTATGAATGTAAAAAAGATAATAGCTGCAATCGGTCTCCTTCTCATCTTGCTTGTCGGTTTTGCAGGTGTTCCAAAAGTTTCTGCGGACACAGCCTTTAAGGAAGTTCAGAAAATAAAAAAAGCCGGCGTGCTAAAAGTCGGCGTCAAACAAGATGTGCCTAATTTTGGCTACTACAGTGCTGAAACTGGCAAATACGAAGGAATGGAAATTGACGTTGCCCGCAAGATTGCCAAATCTATAGGTGTTAAATTAGAGCTCGTTCCTGTTACCACACAGACGCGTGAACCGCTCATGGATAACGGCCAGGTTGATCTGGTGATTGCTACCTATACCATTACTCCTGAGCGTCAGGCTTCTTACAGTATTTCTAAACCTTACTACTACGACCAGATTGGTTTTTTGGTTCGCAAGTCCAGCAAAATCTCAAAAATCTCTGACTTAGACGGACTAACCATCGGGGTTTCTCAGGGAGCAACAACCAAGGCCAGTCTGGAAGCTTATGCTAAGGAACATCATTTAAAATTTAAGTATGTTCAGCTGGGAAGTTTTCCAGAATTAGCTATTTCTCTTTACTCTAAACGTATCAATGCCTTTTCGGTGGATAAATCGATTCTTACCGGCTATGTCAGCAAGCAGTCACGTTTGCTAAAGGCAGGTTTCAACACACAAGAGTATGGAATTGCCACGAAAAAATCAAATATCGGATTGACTAAATACGTCAATCAGTTACTCGATAAATGGTCAGCTGACAAGAGTCTGGAAAAGATTTACGACAAATACAGCCTGGAATCGGCTGAACCAGACAGTCAGCAGTAATTGAACACGGCTACACTGGGCAAAAAGATAGCTTCTCCAAGAGCCCTATGACTCTTGGTCGAACCTCCTATTTTGTCTTTGCTCGCTGACGCCCTTTGCGACACTTCGTTTGAGTAGTCGATCTTACTAACCAAACGAAGTTAGCGGGAGAGGTAGCCAATGCACTGTGGTGATTGGCGTTTGTTATCAAGTGCAAAGCACTTAGATAACAATCCTCTGCCGTATCTTAATTAAAGGAGACATTATGATACTACTCACAACAACCTCTGGACCTTTTGCCTTGAGCCGCTGGGGGGCCTTCTTTGCCAACTTCGGAGAGTTCTTAAAAGGTTTCCTCTATACCCTTGAAATGTCAATTCTTGCCCTGCTTCTTTCTTTGCTTTTAGGCATTGTTTTCGGGGCAATGGGATCTTCTAAAAACAAGGTCCTTAAAGGATTGGCCCGTGTCTATGTTGAAATTTTTCAAAACACCCCCTTGCTCGTTCAGTTTGTTTTTGTTTACTATGGCTTAGCCATTCTAACAAACGGTGCTGTTATGATTTCGGCCTTTTTCACGGCTGTTCTCTGTGTGGGCGTTTACCATGGTGCCTATATCGCAGAAGTCATCCGTTCCGGTATCGAATCTGTTCCTAAAGGACAGACAGAAGCAGCTTTGTCTCAAGGATTCAGCTATCGTGAAACCATGAGCCTGATCATTCTGCCGCAGGCTGTCCGGACAATTTTACCGCCGATGACAAACCAGGTGGTTAATCTTATCAAGAATACCTCAACGGTTGCTATTATTTCCGGTGCAGATATCATGTTCACAGCCAAGGCCTGGGCCTATGATACCACCAACTATGTTCCGGCCTTTGCCGGTGCTGCTCTTCTCTACTTTATCATGTGCTTCCCGCTTGCCACTTGGGCGCGCCGTAAAGAAGAGGCCAATAAAAAGGCTTATAACTTATAAAAGGAGGTTAAGGAATGAAAGAACTCTTAACATCAACAAATATCAACTTCTTACTTGAGGGTTTATGGTTAACACTCTATATCTCCTTTATTTCTATCGTCCTGTCAACAATTTTCGGCACTATCTTAGCCGTTATGCGTAATGGTAAAAACAAGCCTCTCAAATGGATTGCCAGCATATATATCGAATTTGTCAGAAATGTTCCCAATCTTTTGTGGATATTCATTGTTTTCTTAGTCTTTCAGATGAAGTCAACACCTGCCGGTATCACGGCTTTTACCGTATTTACCTCTGCTGCTTTGGCAGAAATTGTCCGCGGCGGCCTTAATGCCATTGATAATGGGCAGACAGAAGCAGGCCTGGCTCAGGGATTTACCCAGTTTCAAATTTTCATTTATATCGTCTTTCCGCAGGCTATCCGAAAAATGCTGCCCGCCATTATTTCTCAGTTTGTAACGGTCATTAAGGACACTTCCTTCCTTTATTCTGTTATCGCCCTCCAAGAGCTGTTCGGCAAGAGTCAAATTCTTATGGGGCAGTACTTCGAAGCCGATCAGGTCTTTGCGCTTTATGGTATCGTTGCAGCAACTTATTTTGTCATCAACTTTATCATTTCAAGCTTCTCACGCCGTCTGGCTAAGCGTTGGGAACAGGCTGCTGACTAAAAAATACAATCTTCATTTTCAATTACACTAAAAGTGCCGGACTAACAGTGATGATCTCTGTTAATCCGGCACTTTTTTTGATCTTCAATTAGTCCTAACCTGACCTGTAGCATAATCAAAGGTCAAACCGCTCTGAACATTTGGAATGAATACATTAAACTCTAAACTGCCATCAGAAGATTTGGCCTCTAAATGGCTGCCGCTTGCTAAAATATTATTGCCCTCGTACAGGAGAGTTACGCGGTAGCGAACACGCTTGCGGCGGTCCAGAGCTCTTCTGATCATCGTTTCATAATAATTTTGCCCGGTTGAATTCGAGCTGCTGGCTTGATTAGACCAAGCCGTTTGGGTTGCTACATTCTCAGGATTGCTCGTTGAAGCATCAAAGCCCTTTAAACCGCCGACCAAAGCATAACCCAGTAAGTGTCCGCGGTCAACAGCATGATCATAGTCACCGCTCAGTCTATAGAGCTGATGCCAGCCGGCAGGTTCCCAGTCGGTTGTTCCATTTCCCGTTTCCGCGCGGTTTCTGTACTGGCGCGTTGCCTTGGTCAAAAGTGCATTAGCTACTGTCGGAACGGTCTCTCCCTGTACTGTTTTGGTTTTATTGTTAGCATAAGGGAGACTGGCAACATCAGCTTTAAGATTAGTCTTGTTATGATTGATGATAAAAGCACCGCTGCCGTTCCATTCAATCTGAGAGCCCAGCGATTTTTTGACAGAGGGTGTTAAGACCGTATTCGCCAGCTCTTGACTGGGCGCTGTTTGATTGCTTTGAGAACCGTTTGAGGGAATCCTTGGAGACTGCTTCTTGCCAGTCACCAGCTGAGCCACCTGTTTTATTGGATTGCTGTCAGCAATGCGCTCATCAGTCGCAATATAGGTCAAAAGCAGCAGGAGCAATGCTGCTGCCAGAGAAATCAGTAATTTGGTTTCTTTTTTCTTGGACCTGTAATTCCTTCTCGCCATAACCTTCCTCATTTATCCTCAATATGCCAGTAAAAAAGCAGGGAGGCCCTACTTTTTACTTTCCTGTAAATTTATCAATCAGCGACTGCCACTTATCCCAGGATAAAATAGACAGGGGATTCTTGCCTTCGCCGATGAAACTGTAGCCAATCATCAGCCCGGCTGCTAAAAAAATACAGCACAAAAGAGCTATCAGAATAACAAAAGCCAGTTGATTACGAACATATTTCCATCCGCTGTTCATTGTCAGTCTCCATTAACACGCTGAATTGCTGCACCAAGTTGGGCTAATTTTTCATGAAATTGAAAGTAACCGCGATCCAAATGATTCAAATTGCCGACAATCGTACGGCCCTCAGCCACCATACCTGTCAAGATAAGCGCAGCACTGGCACGCAGATCGGTTGACATCACCTGTGCTCCTTGAAGCCGGCGGCCACCGTGAATCATAGCAGTATCCCGTAAAATTTCCGATGTCAGCCCCATCCGGCGCATTTCTTCCAAATGCTGAAAACGATTTTCAAAGACGGTTTCAATCATGGTAGATTCACCTGGAACTACGGCCATCAAGGCTGTAAACTGAGCCTGCATATCTGTTGGAAAACCGGGATGCGGCATGGTCTTAACAGTGACTGGTTTTAACTTAGTCACATCAGAGACCACTCGAATTCCTTCGTCTTCTTCAGTGACCTGCACTCCCATTTCTCTTAACTTAGAAATGAGCGGACGATTATGCTCCCAGACAGCATCTCTGATCAAGACATTGCCGCTGGTCATGGCAGCTGCTACCATGAAAGTCCCTGCCTCAATGCGATCCTGAACAACGCTGTGTCTAGCACCATGCATCTTGTCAACACCGATAATGGTTAGGGTTTCAGTTCCTGCACCGATGACTCTAGCTCCCATTTTATTGAGAAGGTTAGCCAAATCAACAATTTCGGGCTCGCGCGCAGCATTTTCAATAATCGTCGTTCCTTCTGCCAAGGTCGCAGCCATCATCAAATTTTGCGTTGCACCGACACTTGGAAAGTCCATGTAAATATTTGCGCCCCTTAGACGGTCAGCACTGGCTGTAATATCACCGCCAGCCTGCTCAATCTTAGCGCCCATAGCTTCTAAGCCTTTAAGATGCAGGTCAATAGGGCGGCTTCCGATTGTGCAGCCTCCCGGCATAGAAACCTTAGCATGCCCGTTTCTGGCCAAAATAGGCCCTAAAACAACGATTGAAGCACGCATCTGGCTGACATACTCATACGGAGCCACATCAAGAATGTCCCCTGTCGCATCAAGCAAGACCTGATTGTTAGCCTCGTCAAAATCCACTTTGACATTGAGACCGCGTACAACATTATTCATTGTAAATACATCTGACAGAATTGGTACATTTTCCAAAAGCGTCTGTCCTTCTGTCGGCAAAATAGCAGCTGCTAAAAGGGGCAAAACAGCATTTTTAGCCCCCTCGATAATAACATCACCTTTAAGCTGCGTTTGACCGCCTTCAATAATAATTTTATCCACAAATTTCTCCATTCACTATATTATATTCTTGCATTATACCATAATAAATTATGAAGACAATTATTTAGACCGCAAAAAAGAGATCCTGACTCAAGGAAATGATAGACCAAATAAAGGTGCTGACCATATAACCTACCGCAATACTGACAAATAATAAAAACAATTTTAAGCGGCTCACATTTTCAGCGCTGCTCTTAATAATTTTTCCCCAATCAAACAGATGGATGAGCAAATGATAAAAAATAGCAATAAAAATTAAGTGACTCATCAGCATCACAGCATCATTTAAAATATTCATAAATCTATTATATCAAAAAAGAGGAGCGGACTGAACTTAGAAAAACAAAGATTTTCAGCTCACAGCTAAAAACCATCAAAAACGGCTGAATTCTGCCAGACGTTTAAAGATCTGGGCAAGGTTTTTCCTCTCCTTCTCCTGCATGCGGTAAAAACAGAAAAAGACAGCCGTCATAGCCGCCTTTTCTAAGTTGTTCATCCTACTATTTGGAGCCGACATTGATACGATTAAGGGCACGTCTGAGAGCAACCTGAGCACGCTGTACTTCATCAATACGATGCTGCTCTTTGGCTTCTTCAATTTCTTTTTCAGCCCGAATTTTAGCCCGCTCAGCTCTGGAGACATCAATATCGCGCTCGCGTTCAGCCGAGTCCGCAACAATAGTGACAATATTATTTTTAATCTCAATAATGCCGCCATTGACTGCCACCCAGTCCACATGCTTGTCATCATCAATGCGTCTGATTTTCATTTCGTGAACTTCCAGCGGTGCCATCAAATTTTCATGATTAGCTAAGATCCCCATTTCCCCATCGGGCGTTTTTACCAGAATAAACTTAGCGTGATGGTCGTATTTTAAGCCGTCGGGCGTTACGATTTGTACAGTCATTTCTGCCATTGGATCACCTCATTAAAAGCCCATCTTTTTCGCTTTTTCAACAACATCTTCAATAGCGCCGACACTGCGGAAAGCATCTTCAGGAAGGTCATCATATTTTCCTTCGAGAATTTCTTTGAAACCGCGGACTGTTTCAGCAACCGGTACATAAGAGCCTGGCTGACCGGTAAACTGCTCTGCAACATTAAAGTTTTGTGACAGGAAAAACTGAATGCGGCGGGCACGGCCGACCAAAGTTTTTTCTTCATCAGACAGTTCATCCATCCCAAGGATAGCGATGATATCCTGCAGTTCACGATAGCGCTGCAGCACATGCTGCACTTCTGTTGCTACGTCATAATGCTCCTGTCCGACAATTTCCGGAGAAAGAGCACGAGAACTTGATGCCAAAGGATCAACCGCCGGATAAATCCCCATCTGCGTCAGACGGCGTTCAAGATTGGTGGTTGAGTCCAAGTGAGCAAAGGCTGTTGCCGGTGCCGGGTCAGTGTAGTCATCGGCTGGCACATAGATAGCCTGAATAGAGGTAACAGAACCCTTTTTCGTTGATGTGATCCGTTCCTGCAGCTGACCCATTTCGGTTGCCAGAGTTGGCTGATAACCAACGGCTGACGGCATCCGGCCTAAAAGGGCCGAGACCTCAGAACCTGCTTGCGTGAAGCGGAAAATATTGTCAATAAAGAGCAGCACATCCTGACCTTCCACATCACGGAAATACTCCGCAATCGTTAAACCAGTCAGAGCGACACGCATACGTGCCCCAGGTGGCTCATTCATCTGACCAAAGACCATGGCTGTCTTTTCAATAACACCGGATTCCTTCATTTCCCAGTAAAGGTCATTCCCTTCACGGGTACGTTCACCCACACCGGTAAATACTGAAATCCCGCCATGCTCTTGAGCAATGTTGTGAATCAGCTCCTGAATCAAAACGGTCTTACCAACCCCGGCACCGCCAAAAAGGCCGACTTTACCACCTTTAAGGTAGGGGGCCAAAAGGTCAATAACCTTGATACCAGTCTCTAAAATTTCAGTTGAGGTGGATAAATCATCAAAGGAAGGTGCCTTTTTATGAATAGGCTGCCGCTCAGCATCTTCTGGAAACGGCGTGTCAAGGTCAATGGTATCTCCAAGAACGTTAAAGACACGGCCCAGTGTTTCCTTACCAACCGGGACACTGATGGCACGGCCGGTATCGAGAACCTCCAGACCGCGTGTCAAACCGTCTGTTGACTCCATAGCAATGGTACGCACAAGACCATCGCCAAGTTCCAGAGCCACTTCGAGAACGATTCTTTGTTTTTGATCGCCATCTTTATAAACAATCAATGCATTATTAATCTCAGGAAGTTTATCATCCGCCGCAAATGCAACATCGACAACAGGACCGACTACCTGAGCAATTTTGCCTGTGCTCATTTTCTTCTCCTTTAATTAAGATACGGTAGAGGACTGTTATCTAAGTGCTTTGCACTTGATAACAAACGCCAATCACCATAGTGAATTGGCTGCCTCTCCCGCTAACTTCGTTTGGTTAGTAAAATCGACTAACCAAACGAAGTGTCGCAAAGGGCGTTTCAAATCCCTATAAAAATAGGAAACTGACGCCCGTGTTACTAAGACACAAGGAAGTTTATCTTTTTTACTAGGATTTTAGCCCGTGTTCAATTACTAAGATACTAAGGCGTAAGCGACACAAAGCAAAATAGGAAAGCTGACGAAGATGCCTAGGCATCTAGGAAGTCTTTCTCTTTTTGCACAGTGTCGTAGCCGTGTTCAATTTTAGAGAGAGATTAATCCAGGGCGTTGGCTCCCGCGACAATCTCTGTAATTTCTTGTGTAATCGCGGCCTGACGCACACGATTGTATAATTTGGTTAAATCTTTAATGACCTTATCAGCATTGTCTGTCGCTGTCTGCATGGCTGTCATGCCTGCCGCATGCTCTGCTGTTTTCGCATCAATAATAGCCCCGTAAATCAGGCTTTCAGCATACTGAGGCAAAAGCTGTTCTAAAATCGCTTCCCGGTTGGGTTCCAATTCGAAGCCAGTAACATTGCCTTCGCTCGCTTCGTCTGCATCCAAATCCGAAATAGGAAGCATCTTTTCCACACGCACCTGACTGGTCAGACTGTTGATATGATGGGTGTAACAAACATAGAGTTCATCAAAGATTTCATTTTTGTACATTTCAACCGATTTTGAAATAATCCGGTTAACTTCTTCAAAACTCGGATTGTCTTCCAAGCCGCGCAATTCAAAGGCAACAGGAATATTGCGGGCCTTGAAAAAATCAGAACCCATGCCGCCGATAGAAATAATGGTATAATCGCTGCCATCCGGATGGTAATCCTTGATAGTATCCATAACAGCCTTGAGGATGGTTGAATTGTAAGCTCCAACCAAGCCCTTATCAGAAGTGATGACGATATAGGCTGTCTTTTTAATCGGCCGCGATATCAGCATAGGATTCGTCGATCCCTTGGTGAGGTCCGAATGCAGCAGGTCTGTTGTAATCTGACGAATTTTAGAAGCATAAACTTGAAAATTCTTAGCGGCCTGTTCAGACTTCACCAATTTGGCAGAAGAGACCATTTTCATGGCGCTGGTAATCTTCCCGGTCTTTTGCGTTGACGTAATTCTCACTTTAATTTCACTAAGAGAGCCTGCCATATTAGATCCCTCCTGTATTAACTAAATTGTGACTGATCTTTAAAGCTTTGAATAGCCTTGTCCAAAACTGATTCTTCCGGAAGGTCTTTTGTCGTCCGAATTGTTTCAAAGATGTCATTGTAATGTGAATCAAAATAATCAAACATATCATCCTGGAAGGTCAAAATGTCATTGACAGGAACACTGTCCAAGAAACCATGCGTAAGCGCATAAAGGATAAGCACTTGCTTTTCAACCGCCAAAGGTTTATGAAGGCCTTGTTTAAGCACTTCTACCGTACGGCGGCCGCGGTTGAGCTTGGCCTGTGTCGCCGAATCCAAATCAGAGCCGAACTGCGTAAAGGCTTCGAGTTCACGGTAAGAAGCAAGGTCCAGACGCAGAGTTCCGGCTACTTTTTTCATAGCTTTAATTTGGGCAGAGCCGCCGACACGTGACACTGAAGATCCCGCATCAATAGCCGGCCGAATGCCTGAATTAAAGAGATTTTCCTGAAGGAAGATCTGACCGTCAGTAATCGAAATCACATTCGTCGCAATATAAGCCGAGATGTCTCCTGCCTGTGTTTCAATAAAGGGCAGGGCTGTAACAGAACCGCCGCCTAACTCGTCTGAAAGCTTGGCAGAGCGTTCCAAGAGGCGGCTGTGGAGATAGAAAACATCCCCCGGATAGGCTTCCCGTCCCGGCGGACGGCGAAGAAGCAGCGAGAGTTCACGATAGGCTACCGCCTGTTTGGATAAGTCATCATAAACAATCAAGGCGTGTTTGCCCTTGTACATAAATTCTTCCGCCATGGCAACACCTGCATAAGGCGCAATGTAGAGCAAAGGCGATGGCTGTGAAGCGGAGGCTGTAACAACAATCGTATAATCCAAAGCCCCGTATTTACGGAGAGTCTCTACCTGACTGCGGACAGTGGACTCTTTTTGACCGATGGCAACATAGATACAAATCATATCCTGCCCTTTTTGATTGATGATGGTATCAATAGCAATCGAGGTTTTACCCGTCTGACGGTCACCGATAATCAATTCACGCTGACCCCGGCCGATCGGCACCAAAGCATCAATAGCCTTGATTCCCGTTTGCAAGGGCTCTGAAACGGACTGGCGCTGCATAACACCGGGAGCCGGTGTTTCAACAGGACGGGTGTTCTCCGTGGCTATTTCTCCCAGCCCATCAACCGGCTGACCGAGCGGATTGACAACACGGCCGATAAGAGCTTCTCCAACCGGCACTTCCATGATTTTGCCGGTACGTTTAACCGTATCACCTTCGCGAATACTGTCAAAATCTCCCAGAATAATGATACCCACATCATTGGATTCCAAGTTTTGCGCCATCCCAAAAGTTCCATTGCCAAATTCAAGGAGTTCCCCGCTCATGGCATTGTCCAAGCCGCGTGCGCGGGCAATACCATCACCGACATAGGTAACAACACCAGTCTCTGTGACATCAAAATTTGGCTGGAAGTTTTCAATTTGCTTTTTAATTAAAGCGCTAATTTCTTGTGCGTTAATTGCCAAAAATCACACCACTTTCTATTTCAAATTCATTTTTAATTCTTGTAATTGGCTGCGAATACTAGTGTCAATTACCTTGTTATTCGCCTTGAGGACAAAGCCGCCAATGAGCTCTTCATCGATATGTTCGATGAATTCTCGCTTGGTCAAGTCGAATTTCTTTTCAGCCAATGCAGCCAGCCGTTCTTTTTGGCTGTCTGACAAAGCAACGGCCGCTGTCACCTCAATGTCAAAAGTCTGCGTTTTGATGCTGAGCTCTTTTAAAACCTCTTCCATAATCGGCTTAAGCAAGCTCTGGCGCTCATTGTGCAGAATTATCTCAAGAAAATTGTTCATGTAATCTGAACCAGACTCTTGAAATAACCTGACCAAACGAGCCTTCTCAGACAGGCTGACAGCCGTGCTGGCTAGGAAATTCTGCACTTTGTTATCATCAAGGACACTTAAAATAGATTTAACATCATCATAGACAGCTGCTGTTGCATTTTTTTCAACCGCCACATCTACGAGACTTTTTGCATAGGTTTCTGTTAAAGCCTGCGTTTTCTTATCCATTAGGCATCTCCCAGCTTGTCTAAGTAACTGTCAATCAGGTCGCTCTGAGCCGTTTTATCAAGATTTTTTGCCATGATTTTTTCAGCTAAAAGAACACTGAGATCAGCGACATCTGCTCTGACACTTGACAGTGCTTCTGCCTTGCTGGTAGCAATGTCCTGATTAGCCTTGTCCTTGAGACGACCGACTTCTTCATGGGCTTCTGTGACAATCTTAGCCTCCTGAGCTTTGCCCGTTTCTTTGGCATTTTCAATAATTTGAACAGCTTCATCCTTAGCCTGATTGAGCTCAGCCTGACGCTTGTTTTCCAAAGTCTGGGCATTCTGACGCGCGTTTTGGGCATCGTCGATGTCTTTTGAAATCTTTTCTTCCCGAGCCTGAAAAATAGCAGTAATTTGAGACCAGGCAAATTTTTTAAGAAGAACAAACAGCAGAACAAAAGACCCTGTAGCAATAATAAAATTTCCGATAAATTGACCAACTGATACCGACATTTATTCTCCTTTCTTACTCTCCATTAACCTTTTTACTCAAATATATAGACGTCAACAGGGTGAAAACATAACCTTGCAAACATGAGATAAAGACAGAAAAAGCCGTCCAGACCAGATTAAGAGCAAGGGCAACAGGAGAGACAAAAACACTAACATCAACCATTTTTAAAATAAGACCTGTGACCACTTCTCCCGCATAAATATTCCCATAGAGACGCAAAGCAAGAGAAGCTAAGTTCGTGACTTCTTCTAATAAGTTCATCGGTGTCAGGCCGATAGGGGTAACAAAAGCTTTTAAATAGTTTTTTATACCGCGGCGTCTGATACCTTCAGCATGGACAATGATGGTCACAAAAATGGCCAGAGCAAAGTCATACATCATATTAGCAGTAGGTGATGTCCAGAGATTATACTCATTTGTTTCAACCCTGCTCATTAATCCCAGATTATTAGCAAAAGCGATAAAAGTGAACAAAGTAAACAGGAAAAGCGAATAGCGCTTCCCGTTTTCTTCACCTAAATTTTCCTTAGCAATTCCTGTTACAAAATCATAGAGATATTCTAAGACATTTTGTTTGCCCTTAGGCTTTAGTGTCATATGACGGCTAGCCCAAAAGACAAATCCAAAGACAGCAGCAACTGTCAAAAGAGACATGGCAAGTAAGGTCAAATCAAATGTTACCGGTCCAATGCTAATTGTTGGTGTGTTTGATTCCAACTAACTCCCCCCTTTTCTAAATAGGCAGGACACAAACCCTTTATCTAAGAATAAGTGTCATACCAAGGGTAACGAAGAAAGTACCTTCAATAAAGGCAACACCCAGAATCATAAGCGTTCTTAACTGACCGATAATTTCAGGCTGACGAGCGGCTGCTTTAAACAAGTTAGCGACCAAGTAACCTTCTGCCAAACTAGCACCAAAACAGGCCAAGCCAAGAGCCATAATACCTAAATTCATTTTGAATTCTCCTTTTAAATTTTTTTACTTGTTTAGTTTATTCCTATTTTCAGTGTTTGTCAACGAAAACCACAAATTGTTTGCGCTTTCCTGACCTTTAAATTTAAGCCTTTCCGAACATCCTTTTTCAGTCACAAAAAAGAAGCCAAATGGGGATTTACGACCCGGCATTTTTAAACTGAAAATGAGCACAGCTGCTGATTTTGCCGGATTAAATTGGCAGCAAAAAAGAGAACGGGAGCAAATTCCGTCAAAAACTTAGAATTTACTGTCCCGCCCTCTTTGGGAAGGCTTATTTTTCTAATTGCCAAATATCTTTAGCATACTCTGTGATGGTATCATCAGAGGTAAATTTATCAGAATTAGCAATGTTGCGCAGACTCATGCGAGCCCAACCTTCACGGTCACGGTAGAGAGCATCAATTTTTTCCTGCGCTTCCACATAAGAAGTGAAATCCTCAAGCAGGAAGTACTCATCATTATGCGTAATGAGAGCTTCGTAAATTTCTGCGCCTTCGCTTTGACAGTTTAGAATTGTTCCATTGATAAAGGTATCAACCACGCGCTTAATGACCGGGTTAGACTCATAAACACCGCGCGAATAATAATCATGATTGCGATAGTGACTGTACACATCATCCTTGTTCATTCCGAATATGACAATGTTATCATCACCGACTTCATCCTTAATTTCAATATTAGCACCATCAAGCGTTGCTAAGGTAATAGCACCTGTCATCATGAACTTCATGTTGGATGTTCCCGATGCTTCCTTGGAAGCCAATGAAATCTGTTCAGAAACATTGGCAGCCGGGATAATCAGCTCTGCTAAACTGACATTATAGTTTTCAAGAAAGACAACTTTAAGTTTACCTTGAAGGCTTTCATCGTTGTTAATAAGATTAGCCAATTCGTTAATAACTTTAATGACAGATTTGGCGAAATGGTAACCCGGTGCTGCCTTGGCACCAAAGATAAAGACACGGGGAACAAGATCAAGATTAGGATTATCCTTTAAATCCCAGTAAAGTTTGACAATATGCAAAACATTGAGCAGCTGACGCTTGTAGGCGTGGAGCCGTTTGACCTGAACATCAAAGATGGCATCGGTCGATACTTCAATACCGGTCGTTTCTTTGATATAGGCAGCCAGCTTCACCTTGGAATCCTGTTTAACGCGGTAGAAGGTGTTGAGAACTTCTTTATCATCAGCAAAGTCATTCAGCTTTCTGAGCTCGTGAATGTCTGTACGCCAGCCCTTGCCGATGGTTTGGTCAATTGCTGCCGATAATTCCGGTGCTGCAATCTGTGTCCACCGGCGTTGGACAATGCCATTGGTCTTATTATTAAATTTACCCGGATAGAGCGTGTAAAAATCATGCAGAGTATCTTCTTTAAGCAGCTCTGTATGGAGTTTTGCCACGCCGTTTACAGAATGGCCGCCGATAATAGCAAGATTAGCCATATGAATCTGATTGTCTTTTACAATCCGGGTGTTTTCAATAATATGCGGATCAATGCCTTTTTGTGCCAGACTGGCAACAAATCGATTGTCAATTTCGAGAATAATCTGGTAAACGCGCGGCAGGACATTTTTGAAAAGTCCGGCATCCCATTTTTCCAAGGCTTCTGAAAGAATGGTGTGATTGGTATAACTCATGGTCTGTACCGTCGTTTCCCAGGCCTGATCCCACTCTAAACCGTAATCATCAACTAAGAGACGCATAAACTCAGCCGGTGCAACCGCTGGATGGGTATCGTTGATGTGGACAGAGATTTTCTCATGAATCTTCTCCAAGGGCCGTCCCTGTTTCAGATAAGATTTGATAATGGTTTGCAAGCCGGCACTTGTCATGAAGTACTCTTGAATTAAACGCAGCTCTTTTCCTTCATAATTAGAATCATCCGGATAAAGAATAGCTGTGATATTTTTCACCCGCCGGCGGTCTTTCAATGTCGGGTAATTAAGCTCATATTCTTCGGGGATTTCAACGTCCCAAAGACGGAGATTGTTGATATTGTCATTGCCAAAACCAATCTGCGGAACATCGTAAGGTACGGCGCGGAGAACCTGAGCACCATCATAGGCAGGAACAATGCGCCCGTCTTCATTGGCCTGCAGATTTACATTGCCAAAGAGCTTCACTTCAACGGCATCATGGTCTTTACGGGTTTCCCAGACATTGCCGACCGATCCAAACCAAGAATCAGGCAGCTCTGTTTGATAGCCATTGACAATACGCTGTTTGAATAAACCGTATTTATAACGAAGTCCATTACCAAAGCCAGGATAACCGGTTGTTGCCAGCGAATCCATGAAAGCTGCCGCTAAGCGTCCCAAACCTCCGTTACCCAGAGCCATATCATGCTCAGCATTTTTAACATCATTAAAATCAATGCCCAAGTCGGCAAAACCTTCTTTAACGGTATCAAGAATGCCCAGATTCAGCAGATTGGTTTCAAGCATCCGGCCGGGAAGAAATTCAATGGAGAAATAATAAGCTACCTTTTGATGATTCTCTGAAATTTTGCGGTTTCTTTCCAGCCAAAGCGGTGTGTAATATTTGCGAATAACCTTTGCCAGCGAACTAAAAAGTTCTGTCGGGGTGGCATCAGGTACCTTAATCAGCTGTTCTTCATGAAGCGTATCTTTGAAATCACGGATAAATTTTTCTTTTGTGAGTTGCATTTTTTTCCTTTCATAAGAGACTGCAATAACTGCTAGAATTTGTGCTCTCAGCCGACAGACTGACTGCTGTTTTAAAGTCAGAGCAGGCAGCAACTTGCTGCTGACTGAAAAAATCTTTAAGAGCTGTCAGTCTATACTGGCTGAAAACACTGAATCCTAAGAGGCAAAAGCCTGCTGCTGCAGGACAATTGCTATCTTTTTATTTTGCTATTTCCTTGTAGAGATCTTCATAAGCCTGACTGGCTGTATCCCAAGAGAAATCCATGCTCATCGCATTTTGCTGCAAAATTTTCCAGTCTTCCTTCTTATTATAATAAACATCCAGCGCAGTCTCAAGTGTTTTGGTCAGCCAATAGCCTGAAAAGTCTTGGAAACCAAAACCAGTACCCGTTTTTTCAAATTCATTATAAGGAATAACAGTATCGCGAAGGCCGCCCACTTCATGCACCACAGGCAGCGTACCGTAGCGCATAGCCATCATCTGCGACAGACCGCACGGTTCAAAGGCGCTGGGCATCAGGAAAAGATCGCTGGCAGCATAAATCTGTTGGGCCAATTCTAAATCGAATGTGATGTTAGCAGAAATTTTTTCCGGATAAGCGTAGCTAAACCATGAAAAGGCATTTTCAAAATCAGCATAGCCTGTTCCCAGTAAGACAATCTGCAAGTCCAGCTGCATAATCGTATTGAGCTCATCAACAACCAGATTGAAACCTTTTTGGTCTGTCAAACGAGAGACAATGCCAATCAAAGGCACATCATCACGTACCGGCAGTCCGACACGTTCCTGCAGGGCTGCCTTGTTTGCAGCCTTTCCTGACAGGTCGTCTTTGGAAAAATGAGCTGTTAAATACGGATCTGTTTCCGGATTGAGCAAATCAGTGTCAATACCATTGACGACACCGCTCAGTTTGCCTGATTCCATCCGCATAATCTGATCAAGCCCCTTACCAAATTCGGGCGTCATAATTTCTTTGGCATAGCTTGGCGACACTGTTGTGACACGGTCAGCATAGAGAACGCCTGCTTTCATCCAATTCAAACAGTCATTCCAGCGCAGCGTCCCATCGCGGTAGCGCTCATCACCGACACCGAAAAGTTCTCCCAGCATAGACGGATTAAACTGACCTTGAAATTCAATATTGTGAATGGTGAAAACAGTCTTAATTCCCCGATAAGCATTGATCCAATGGTACTTTTCCTTGAGCAGATAAGGAATCATGCCGGTGTGATAATCATGCACATGAAGAACATCAGGAATAAAATCAATCTTTTCCATGGCTTCTAAGGCGGCCAATTGGAAGTAAGCAAAACGTTCCCCGTCATCAAATTCTCCGTAAACCTGACCGCGGTAGAAATAATGCTTGTTGTCAACAAAATAAAAATTAACTCCATCCTTAAAAATGTGTTTGATGCCCACATACTCGCGGCGCCAGCCCACATTGGTAAAGAAATAAAACAGATCCTTTATCTCACTACCAAACTTAGCATCAACAGCATCATAATAAGGAAGAATGACACTGACGTCGTTTCCGTTTTTAACAAGGGATTTAGGCAATGCCCCGATGACATCGCCTAATCCGCCAGTCTTCGCAAAAGGAGCTCCTTCTGCTGCTACAAATAAAATTTTCATCAAACCATATCCTCAACAATTTCACTTGCTTTTGCTATAACAATCGGGTTATCTGCTGTTCCGCGAATCGTTACTCCCGGTGCAATCTTGACATTCTTATCCAAAATCGCATTTTCAACCACAGCTCCTTCACCGATAGTAACCTTAGGAAAAACAATACTGCTTACAACTCTGGAATTATCCGCAATATAGCAAGTCCGTGAAATAATGGAATGCTCTACCGTACCTTTTACAATACTGCCTGAAGCAAACTGAGCATTTTTCACGGTTGAGTTAGATGCAAAATAGGTTGCTTCTTCATTTTTAACCTTGGTATAGACCTTTTGGTTAGAATAGAGGAGAGAATAGAATTTTTGGGAATCCAGCATATCCATATTGGCATCGTAATAAGACTTAACTGATGAAATATTAGCCAGATAGCCAGTGTATTCAAAGGCCAGAGCTCTTTCAGAAACCGTCAGATCACGAAGCAGGAAGCGAAGATTATGAGGATTTTCTTTTTGATTTTCTTTCTCCATCTGCTCAATCAGCCAAGGGGTATTAACAATGTAAATACCTGCAGACATTTTTTCAAATTCATTGCCGACATGGCTATCGTGACGGCCGGTAACGGTATCTGTTTCATCAATTTCCAAAATATCATTGGCCTTAGAAATAATATCAACAGGCAATTTCTTGTAAACAACTGTGATATTGCGCTTATTGGCATTGTGCAGGTGAATGACCTGCTGGAGATCAATGTTACACAGGATGTCGCAGGACATGTAGATGGTCTGATCTGACCCTGAGCGTTTGAGATAAGTCAAAATTTGATCATAGTAATCCTTGTCTGCGTAGATACTGTCTTCTCTGGTATTGTAGAATCCTAGGAAATAGTGACTCAAAAGAGTATTTAAGCCCCATTCGCGGCCGCTTCTGATATGGTCAAAAATGGAACGAATGTTTTGTCCACGGAAAATACCATAAATACTGCGAATCCCTGCATTAGCTAAATTCGATAACTGAAAGTCAATCAAGCGGTATTTGCCGTCAAATGGCAGGTTTGCCAAGGGACGCGTATCTGTCAGTCCTTCCATTTCAGGAAAGCCAATAGCGCTGCCTAAAATTGCAGAATATTTATCAATCTTCATTTGGAACCCCCACTACTTCATTGTAACCAATAACTTGAACTTCATCTGTTCCGTCAACTTCAACACCTTCACCAATTTTAGCACCTTCACCGATAATGGCACGGGTAATCTTAGCGCCTTCACCGATAACAGCACCGCTCATAATGAAGGAATCCTTAATTTCAGCGCCTTCTCTCACCTGAACATTGGTTGACAAAATGGAATGTTCAACCTTGCCGGATACAAAGCAGCCATCCACAACAAGGGAATCCTTAACGTCTGCTTCATCAGTAATGAAGTTAGGCGGTGCGATTAAGTTTCTGGAATAAATTTTCCAAGAACGGTCGCGGCTGTGGAGCTCATTGTCTTCTCCAATATATTCCATATTGGCTTCCCAGAGCGATTCGATTGTTCCCACATCTTTCCAGTAACCCTTGAAGTTGTAGGTATAAACACGTTCGCCTGATTCAAGGTAGGCCGGAATAACGTTTTGACCAAAGTCAGACATGTCAATATTATTTTTTTCAGCGTCTACAAGCATGGTCCGCAGACGGTCCCAATTAAAGATGTAAATTCCCATTGAAGCCTTGGTTGATTTTGGTTCTTTTGGTTTTTCTTCAAACTCAACGATACGGTCATTTGAATCGGTATTCATGATACCAAAACGGCTGGCTTCCTTGAGGGGAACATCAATAACAGCTACAGTCAGGCTGGCCATGTTGTCTTTATGCGTCTGAAGCATATCATCATAGTCCATCTTATAGATATGGTCTCCTGACAAAATCAATACATACTCAGGATTAATGCTGTCAATATAATCAATATTTTGATAGATGGCATGGCTGGTTCCTTGGAACCAACGATTTCCTTCTGTTGCGGAATACGGCTGAAGAACTGTCGTTCCAGAGTCAATGCCGTCAAGACCCCAGCTTGATCCATTTCCAATATGATTATTAAGAGCCAGTGGCTGGTACTGGGTAATCACACCAACATTATTAATTCCTGAATTAGCACAGTTTGACAGTGCAAAATCAATAATACGGTAACGTCCCCCAAATTGAACAGCAGGCTTTGCAATACTTTGTGTCAATTTGCCCAGACGTGTCCCTTGTCCTCCTGCGAGGATCAAAGCTAACATTTCATTCTTCATGTGAATTTCCTTCCCAAATGTTTTTATTTTCTTAAACGACGTTTAATTTTCCAGATACTTGCTCCCAAAGCCGGCAGAGTGAAACTGAGCGTATTTTCATAGTCCTTCCACAAATCCTTTTGCGTTTTGACCGTTTCATTATGCTCTTTCCAGACGCCGCCAAATTCTTCAAGTTCTGTGTTCCAGATTTCCTCATAAATACCGGCAACCGGCACACCTATGGTGAAATCTTTGCGTTCCACAGGAGCCATATTAAAGACGCAAACCAGTAAATCTCCTTTCTCGTTTTTACGGATGAAAGACAGGACACTTTGATCAACATTATCCGCATCAATTATTTCCAAACCATCATAGCTGGTATCGACCTGCCAGAGAACTTTGTGATCCTTGTAAAATTGATTGAGCTTGCTTGTAAAGGCCTGCATTTTCAAATTCAGCCCGTCTTCTTCCTCTAAATTGCCCCATTCCAATTCATGGTCGTATTTCCATTCTAAAAACTGGCCGTATTCGCTGCCCATAAAGAGCAGCTTCTTGCCGGGATGGCACATTTGATAGGTGTAGAGATTGCGCAGCCCTGCAAACTGATTGTAGCGGTCTCCCCACATCTTATGCATCAGACTCTTTTTCCCATGAACAACCTCGTCGTGCGAGAAGGGGAGAATAAAGTTTTCAGAAAAGAGATACATGAAACTAAAGGTTACCAAATTGAAATCATACTTGCGGTAAATCGGATCTTCTTCATAGAATTTAAGGATGTCATTCATCCAGCCCATATTCCATTTATAGTCAAATCCCAAACCGCCTTCCTCGCGGCGGCCTGTAATCTTGGTCATGGCCGTTGATTCTTCAGCAATCATCATGACATCCGGATGAGCCAGCTTAAGCACTGTATTTAAGCGCTGCAGGAAGTAGTAACCTTCCAGATTGCGGTTCCCGCCTTCTTTGTTAGGCTGCCAAGGCCCTTCATCATAATCCAGATAGAGCATATTGCTGACAGCATCAACCCGAATACCGTCAATATGATAAAAATCTATCCAAAATTTAGCACTGGAAATAAGGAAAGACTGCACCTGATTCTTCCCGAGGTCAAAGTTCAAAGCTCCCCAACGGTAGTTGTGGGCCCTGTCATGATCCTGATATTCAAAGGTCGGTGTGCCGTCAAAGTAAGCCAAGGCATCATCATTGATAGTGAAATGCCCCGGAACCCAGTCAACAATAACACCAATGTTGTTTAAGTGGCAGGCTTCAACAAAGTCTTGAAATTGCTCCGGTGTTCCATAAGTGTGTTCAAAAGCAAAGAATCCCATGAGCTGATAGCCCCAGCTCATGCCCAGAGGATGAGCCATAAGCGGCATGAATTCAACATGCGTATAGTTCATCTTAACCAGATAAGGAACCAGCTCATCTTTTAATTGGTCAAAGGTGTAAGGACTGCCATCCTCATTGTGCTTCCATGAGCCAGCATGAACTTCGTAAATATTAACCGGACGCTTAAAGAATCCTAAGCGTTTGCGGCGGCCTAGCCACAATCCGTCTTTCCATTTCTTTTCAGGAATGGTTCTGATCACGGAGCCTGTCCCCGGACGCTCTTCCAGATAAATAGCAAAGGGATCAATCTTTTCGACAATCTGTCCGCCCTGACGCGTCACAAGATATTTATAAATGTGCCCCTCCTTAGGCAAATCAGTAAAGACCTCCCAAACACCGGCTTCATTTTTTTGCATCTGCAGAGGATTGTCAAACCACCCTGTAAAATCACCGATCAAATGAAGATCTTCAGCATTGGGCGCCCAGACTCTAAAGACATATCCCTTAACACCATCTCTTTCGGTTTCATGAAAACCAAAATAATGCTGCGCATGGAAATTTTCACCCGTTCCGAATGTTCTCAATGCCTCTTTTTCGTCCATTCAACCACCTCCTCTAGTTAATTCGTTAAAAATATAATAATTATGCCTTAATAAAACAAAAACAACCCAAGCAAAAACTTGGATTATTTTTTAATTCAAGGACCACAGCTATCAAATTTTCAAATCAATGATTCAATATGAAAGCGCTATCTATATCTTTACTCATATTATAGCATACTTTTCATTCTATGTCATATTAATTTCAGTCTTTTTCTCATTTGCATTAAAGTCTAATTGGAAAACTTTACCAGCACCGCTGACATTGACAGTGACCAGTCCCGAGCCATATTCAGCCGACGCTACATAAACGTGTTTGCGAATGTCCTCAAAGCTCTGATATGAAAAGGCGGTTTCCTGCGTTTTCAAATAAATCAAATTTTTTACAAAATCAACAGTCGATCGATAGAGAGTGACATGATCCCAGTTAATCTGATTGACAGCATCGGGTGCATTATAACTGTTCATGGCCCGTTCCTTATCCGCAGCGGTCAGCTCCCCGTCAGAACCTGTCGCAAAGAGCTTAGTCCGCAGGAATTCCTGTCCCAACTGCATAAAGACCATACCCTGCATGAGAATGCCCAGACTGGTAGCCAGTTCCACCCGCTTAATGTGACTGGCCTTGTCATCTTCAGGGTGCAACTCTAAAAGAAGGTCATTCAGATTGTAGTTATCATGTGCTTCAACATAGTTAAGTACCTGATTGGGTGCCAGATAAGGTGCTAGCTCATCGCTTCCCAGCATTCCCTTGGCCAGTTCGTATTCGGTTGCTTCTCCAGAAACAAAGCCGCGTTTGAAATCCCCGTAAATCTCAGCACCTTTAATAGCATTTCTGACATCATCATTAAAGAAACCGATGCGAGGCATCTGATGGGCATTGTCTTTTTTAGCCTTATCTTCGGGCATGAGCCCAACCCCCATGTCCCAACCTTCGCCGTAAAGCAGAATATTCGGATCAATCTCATCAACAGCCTGCCTGATAGCGTTCATGGTTTCAACATCATGGAGCCCCATCAAATCAAAACGAAAGCCGTCAATATTATAGGCTTTTATCCAATAAAGGACAGAGTCAATCATATATTTGCGGAACATTTCCTTTTCGCTGGCTGTTTCATTGCCGCAGCCAGAGCCGTTTTGAAAGGAGCCGTCACGGTTCATGCGATAGTAATAGTCCGGCACTGCCAGCTGAAAGGCCGAATCTGAATTCGAATAAGTGTGATTGTAGACAACATCCATGATAACACCGATTCCTGCATCATGATAAGCCTGAATCAGCTGTTTGAGCTCAAGAATTCTAGTAGTCGGCGCTTGAGGATTGCTGGCAAAGCTGGCCTCAGGGACATTGTAATTTTCGGGATCATAGCCCCAGTTATAGGCATAGGAGCCATCTGCCTCAAAGGTTTGATGATGGTCAAAGACCGGCTGCAGCTGAACATAATTAATGCCTAAATTTTTAAGGTAGTCAAAGGCAGTTGAGTCGCCGTACTGATTTTTAGTGCCCTTTTCAAAGGCTCCCAGAAATTTTCCGCGGTTTTCCGGCCGAACGCCTGATGTTTGAGACTTGGAAAAATCTCTGATATGCATCTCTGTGATTACTGCTTTATTGGGATTGCTGAGCCGCCAGACGGCATCCCTGCCCTGCTTAACCGCAAAGCCCTCAGGCTGCAAATCGCTGGCTGCGACAACGACAGAACGTCTGCCGTCTGCTGTCGCTGCAATCGAATAAGGGTCTCTGGTATCCCTGAACGTCCGCTTCCTGTAATAAACACGATAACGGTAAGCATTAAAGTTCAGATCCCCTTCCACTTTTAAGAACCAGACTCCCTGCGTATTGGTCCTGTGGTCGGCAGGTGTTCTGCTGTCTCCCCGATTCATGCTGATGACCTGACTGACACTGGCGTTTTCAGTGGTTGAACTGTAAAGAATCAGCTCAACCCTCTTAGCTGTCGGCGCCCAGAGGCGAAATTCCGTCGCATCTTTTTGGTAGGAAAAACCCAGCCAGCCCTGAAAGCCCCATTCTTGGTCGAAACGCTTGCTGTTAACAGCCATATCAAAGGCATGCGGCTGGCGCTGACGGTAAGCATGGCTGGTCACAGCAGCCTGTCTGGAATAGTAAAGGGTGTTATCACCTTCAACAATCCACACCTCCATTTTAGGCAGACCGGGCTGACAGTTAATCTTAAAATCAGGTGTCCTGACAGACCAATCTGTATTTTTGACAATCAAATAAACATGATTTTGAAATGACTCTGATTCATAGGTAAGACTGCCGACAATTCCAAAACTGTCAAAGCGAGAAAAGGAAGCATCCTTTCCCATCTGCCCTTCCAGCCATTGCCACATGCTGAAATCAAAATAACGTCCTTTATTGCTGTGGTAGTGTACAACTACAACATTTTTCATGTATTCCTGCCTAACTAATTTGTCTCCTCTGACTTGTCCAGCCCATCTAAACTTTCGGCTTCTTTAGCGAATTTCTGAGCGATTGCTTCTAAGGCCAATTCTTCCGTATCAAGCGTAATCGCATCGTCAGAAATCTCATCTGTATTGGCGAAAAATTCAATATGATTATTCAGATTGCGCAATTCAATCGGTGCATCGCCGCCGTACTCACCATCAAGGTTAATCATCATTCTCTTAGGAGGATTGCCCTGAGGAATTATTTTCAGATAGCTCGTTTTGATGTATTCAATTTTTTTATGGTTGATATGCCGGCCGCCGGTAAGAACAAGCCGAATCAGATCAGTCAGTTCGAAGAGGTTGGCCGTCTTAACCAAAATCAAGGTGAATTTGCCATCGTCTAATTTGGCATCCGGAGCAATGGTTTCAAAACCGCCGACCGAATTGGTCAGAGCCACAAAAATCATGGAAGCTTCGCCTTCAAAAACACCGTGGTCGTGAAATACCTTGACAGGAACATTGCGGACGCGCGGCAGCAATTCAGCTCCCTTGACCAGATAAGCCAAGTAGCCAAATATCGTTTTCAGCTGACTGGGCACACTGTAAGTCAGTTCAGTCAGACTGCCAGCTGCGGCAATATTGATAAAGTATTTGTCCTTGTAAGCCTGACCGATGTCCATATGGACCGTCTGATTCTTGCCGATGAGCTTCGCTGCTTCAACCGGATTGCCGCGAGGAATCTTAAGGGCTCGGGCAAAGTCATTGGTTGTGCCGGTAGGAATAATGGCCATCTTAGGACGCCGTTTCAAAGGCGCAATACCGCTGACCACCTCGTTGATTGTTCCGTCTCCGCCTGCTGCAATAACAAGGTCAAAACCGGCAACAGCAGCACGCCTTGCTTCGTTTTTGGCAGAATCTGCTTCAGGAGTCGTTTGAAAAGCACTGGTCTCATAGCCAAAGCCCTCAAGAAGGTCTAAAACATCTGCCACATTTTTCTTCATGATTTCCTGACCGGAGGTCGGATTATAAATCAAACGTGCCCGTTTGCGTTTTCTTACCATATTCTTTCTCCCTTCACAGACTTTCTAACCAAGCCTCATCTTTAATTTCAATGCCTAAACTTCTGGCTTTTTCTAATTTTGAACCGGCATCGCTTCCTGCCACCACCAAACTGGTTTTTTTAGAAACACTGCCGACAACATTGGCACCAAGATTCTGCAGTTTTTCCTTGGCTTGACTGCGGGTCAGTTTTTCCAGCTTACCTGTCAGGACAACGGTCAGGCCTGACAGAGCCGCATCATCCGACACGCGCTTGCCCAGATAAGCCAAATTTAAGCCCGATGCCTGCAATTCCGCCAGGAGTTTTTGAGCGCCGCTGGTAGCAAAATAAGTTTTCAGTGACTGAGCAATAACTGCTCCAAGACCGTCAATAGCAGCAATTTCGTCAAAATCTGCCGCAGCCAACTGCGGAATAGTGTCAAATTTTTCCAGCAGAAGCCGGCTGGCCTTGCTGCCGACATGACGGATACCAAGGCCAAACAGCAGTTTTTCTGCCGAATTCTCCTTGGAAGCCTGAATGGCTTTATACAGTTTAGCCGCTGATTTTTCTTTGATCCCTTCAAGCTGCATCAAATCCTCAGTGCTCAGCTGATAAATATCAGCCACATCATGAATCAAGTCCGCCGCAAAGAGCTTCTCTACGATGGCAGGACCGAGCCCTGCAATATTCATGGCATTGCGGCTGGCAAAGTGAATCAGCTTTTCCTTGAGCTGGGCGGGGCAGCGAGGATTGACACATCTCAGCGCCACCTCATCCTCAAAATGAATCAGCCCGCTTTGGCAGGACGGACACAGATTAGGAATCGGCATTGCTTCCTGCTGCTGGCGCTTGGATTTGACAACATGCAGAACCGCCGGAATAATATCGCCTGCCTTATACACAACAACGGTGTCCCCGATTCGAATATCCTTATCAGCAATATAGTCAACATTGTGCAGGGTTGCCCGGCTGACAGTAGTTCCTGCCAGCTGCACCGGCGTCAGATTGGCTGTCGGTGTCACAACACCGGTTCGTCCGACCGTCCAGTCGACCGATAAAATTTCCGCTTCTTTTTCTTCCGCTGGAAATTTATAGGCAATAGCCCAACGCGGCGCCTTAACTGTAAAGCCAAGCTCCTCCTGCATGGCTAAGCTGTTGACCTTAATGACAATGCCATCAATATCATAATCCAGCTGAGAGCGCTCCTTTGCAACAGCTTCAATAAACTGCCAAATATTATCCATTGAGGAAGAAACGATATGGCGCGGATTAACAGTAAAACCCAGTTCAGCAAAGCTCTTAAGCACTGCTTCCTGACTTTCAGCAGCAGTTGGTCCGGCTTCTTGATAGATGAAAGTTGCCAGCCTGCGCTTGGCTACGATTCTTGTATCTAGCTGCCGCAGGGTTCCTGCCGCAGCATTTCGGGGATTGGCAAATTCCGCTTCCCCATTTTCACGGCGTTCAGCATTGATACTTTCAAAAGAAGCCTTGGGCAGATAGCATTCGCCCCTCACCGTCAGATTGATGGGCTGAGGCAGGTGCAAGGGAATGTCCTGGACGCGCTTTAGATTTTCCGTTATATTTTCACCGACGGTACCGTCTCCCCTTGTGGCACCGACCTGAAGAATTCCGTCTACGTATGTCAGAGAGATGGAAAGACCATCGATTTTCAATTCTGCTAAATATTCGGCCTGCGGAAATTCCGTTTTCACCCGCTGATCAAAAGCTTCCAGCTCCTCACGGGAAAAAGCATCCTGCAAGGAAAACAGAGGATACTCATGAGTGTACTTTTCAAATCCCTCTAAAACAGGTCCTCCCACTCGGTGGGTGGGGCTGTCCGGCAAAACATCCTGCGGGTACTTTTTTTCTAATTCTGCCAGTTCCCGATAGAGCCTGTCATACTCCGCATCAGAAACACTGGGACTGTCTTTGGTATAGTATTCTTTGGCATATCGGTTCAGCAGCTGAACCAGCTCATTCATACGTTCTTTCATACCTTTTATTTTACCATATTTTCACTGGCTTTCCTTAATTTTTAAATCAGAAAATAAAAACAAGATGAAAATTCATAAAAATGATTTCACCGACTGAAACGCATGCTCTGCTGCTTACTCCTAAACCATAATCCCAGCAGACTGCTTGAGCTGATAAATTCGGCAATTTTTTCCTGCAAGCATTGCCTTTCTTATACTCAATAAGAATCAAAAATAGACTAGGCGACGAGCTGCAGGCTGTACTAAGGTAGGGTAGGCAAAGCGAAGGCAACGACATATAGTTTTGATTTTTGAAGAGTATAAAAAATAACCTTCACACAGAAGGTTATTTAGTGAAATCAATATGTTTGCCGGCTCGGTCAATCACCAGTGCACCGATAAGCAGGGAAGCAAATTCTCCCAGAGCTGTTGTCAGCCAAGTTATCCAAAAAGGCGTATTAAAAATCACCTTTAATTCTGCTGCAATGGTAAACATAGACAAGGAAAAAAAGATGGCAAAATAAAAGAAGGCTTTGTTGATGAACCCTTTAAAAAGATAAGCATCTTTGTATTTGGCAAAAAGAATAACGCCTAAGCTGACAAAAATAAGGGTTGAGCCGCCGCCGACAAAAACATCTACCAGACCAATTGTGCCCATGGCATTGGCAATCATACAGCCCAGCGTTACAGCAATAATGTATTTAGGATTGAAAAAAGCCAAAAAATAAAGCATCTCAGCTAAACGAAACTGTATGCCGCCGTATGACAGAGCATTGAGAGGCGGTGTGGCAGTCAGCACCACGTATACAGCTGCTACAATAGCAATATGGCTTAAATCACGAACAGTTAATTGTTTCATTATTTCTCCTTTGACGGTTGTCCCGTTTATAATATGCTTGGTGAAAGGGAAGTAAGCACCAAGGGTTGCTGAGCAACTTATTCAGTATAGCATATTTCCACTTTTTTTGATATAGTAAGTTTATGAAAAAATTATTAACGACTGATTTTCTAAAAAGAGTAACCCGGCACGAAGTTTTTAAGTATTTGGTTGCAGGGGTTCTAACAACTATCTTTTATGCTATTCTTCGCATTGTAATCATCTACCCTATTTTGAAAAATGCCACCCTGACAACAACTATCGCTAATGTCTTGGCTATTGTTTTTGCTTTTGTGGTTAATGATACCTATGCTTTTAATCAGGCAAGGCAGGGCTGGCAAAGCCGTTTTGTCAAGTTTTTCTTGGCGCGCCTGTCAACATTGTCTTTGGATACTGGTTTAGCCTATCTTTTAGTTGACCAATTCCCGGGAATTATCGGCCAGTTTGTCGGCAATAACATGTCCTGGGTTAATGCTATCGCTACCTTAATCGGTCAGGTATTAATCATGGTAACCAACTATGTCATCAGTAAATTCTTTATTTTCAAAAATAAAAAATAAAAAAGCAGTCTTGCTGCAAATAGAAAAAGGAGAAAACAGCACGTTCATGATATGACATCGTGAGCCGCTGTTTCTCCTTTTTTAGTTGCAAATTATTTTTATCGATCTTAAATCCAATTCTCTTCACGCGCAATTCTGACAGCCTCTGTACGATTGCTGGCAGACAGCTTGTTAAAAATACCAGTCATGTAATTTCGGACTGTGCCGTTGGACAAGAAGAGTTTTTCAGAGATCTCCTGATTAGACAGACCTCTAGCCGCTAAAAGCAAGACTTCCTGCTCTCGCTGGCTCAGCGGATTTGACGTAAAAGTGACTTCCTCAATCAGCTCAGGAGAATACTCTCTTTGTCCGGACAAAACGGTGTGGATCGTCTGCATCAGCTCAGCAGTTGAGCGATCCTTCAAGACATAAGCATCAACATGGGCTGCTAAGGCACGCTTAAAATAGCCTGAGCGCTTGAAGGTTGTCACAATAATAACCTTAGCAGCCTGGTGGTGAGCACGAATCCACTCCAGCACATCCAGCCCTGTTTTCTTGGGCATTTCAACGTCCAAAATAGCCACGTCAATAGATTCTTTTTGCAGCAAGTCTATTGCCTCGGCACCATTGGAAGCTTGAAATATAGCCTCAACGTCATCTTCCATGAGCAAAAGCTGACAGAGAGCATCCCTCAGCATAGACTGATCTTCAGCTACTAATAATCTCATACTAATTCTCCTTATCTTTAAGTCTGATCTGAATAACAGTCGGCTGTTTGCTTGATAAAATATCAACCTGCCCGTTGACTAAGTACAAGCGCTCACGAATAGAGCTGAGCTCCTTTCCGGTCAGTTCATCAAAACCGCAGCCGTTATCTTCTATTTTGATGATAAAGCCGTCTTTTTCAAAAATATGAATCTGACAGGCCGAAGCCTTGCTGTGTTTGATAACATTGTTGGTCAGCTCCCGCAAAATCATAGTCATGCTGGATTGGATAACCGGTGATAATTGGTCCGTATTGACCGTATTTTCTACTGTTAGGCCAATATCAGACAGGGCAAACATCTCTGTAATCGCCGCCAATTCTTCTGTAACTGTCCGGTATTTGAGATTATTGATAAGTTCACGGACATTTTTCATAGATTCTTTGCTGATTTGATTGAGATCCAGCAGTTCCTTGCGGACAGCTTCTGTATTTTGCTTGTTCAGCTGTTTCAGCGCCAGTTCCGTTTTTAAGGTCATCATGGCAAAGGTGTGTCCCAAGGTATCATGCAAATCACGGCCGATACGGTTGCGCTCATTTTCAGCGGCCAGGAGATTAATAGCTTCATTCTGCTTGTACAGCTCCCTCTTCATTTGTTCTTCAATTTGAGTCTGATGTTGAGTATAAAGCATAGTTAAGACGAAAATCGCGACAAGAAAGAAGTAAACTTTGTTGAATGTTGATGTCGCACGAATAAAACCAACTAAGACCACAATCACGATTCCAAGTAAAAAGGAAATAAAGCGATAACTCTTTATCTTATCCCCAAATCGCCAGACGAGAAGATTAACGAGAAAGAAGAAAAACCACATCATAGAGCCTTCGATAAAGCAAGATATCCAGACGATATAACCTAACAAGTAAAACCAGAGGCAGGCAATTATTTTAGGATAGTCATCCTTAATATGAATAATGGCGATAAAGGCCAGCGCAAAAAGCACGGACGGTAAAAGCGTCCACAAGGGATAGCCAAACCAGCTGACACCGCCCAGCGGAAAAATCATAAAGACCAGCGCTACATAGTAGAGCGGATCCGTTTTTTGAAAGGGTCGAAACATCATTTCACCTCAAGCTTTTTTCCGACTGCAATAGCAATCGCTAAGACTATGATAGCATATCCAAAGAGAATCGAGAGTGACTGGATGGAAAAATCTTTATCAAAATAAGAAATTACCGTGTTATTAAAGTGATACGTCGGTGTCCATTTGGCTAGTTTCTGCATCACATCAGGAAAGGTTGATACCGGCATCCACAATCCGCCCAAGACAGACAGCCCCATGTAAAATATATTAGCAACTAAAGAGAGGGTCTGCGCAGACTTGATATGAGCAAAAAGGGCACCAAACGGCATGAAGCAGGAAGCTCCGACGAATAACAATCCTCCTGCTGTCAGCCAGTCTTTCCAGGGCATGGACACATCTTTGACAAAGTGACCGACCAGAAACACAGCTATGATCGCCAAAACAAAGTGCACCAAGATAGTTATAATTTTACTGGCATAATACTGCCACAAGGGGACAGGGCTGTGCTGAACAGCCTTTAAACGATTGCCGGTCTTATCCTCGTGAAATGCAAAAGGCAGCGAGTAAAAAGCAAAACTGAGGCTGGAAAAAGCGGTCATTTGCAGCATGTACTGTCTGATCCAGACTTTAGCCATTTCTTTTGGCATGGATTCATCATTAGCCCAAATAGTAGTAAAGAGCAGGAAAAAGCCAATTGGCATGCCAACAGCCATAATTAAATTAGATAAAGAACGTTTATTGACAAGGTATTCTTGCCTTAACATTGCTTTAAAGGTTTTCATGAGCTTTTTCCTCTCTTTCATTTTCAAAAATACTGTCAAGCAGGGTTCGGTTGGCCATTTCAATATCTTCAATAGGACATCCGGCATCTTCTAAAATCTGCCAGATTGTTTGAACTTCCTTGGTTGTGAAGGTTATTCTGTCTGATTTAACAGCTAAATTGTAAATAGACTGATCTTCTATATTCTCTAGATAGGCAAGCGGCAGCGTGAAGACCTTCTCTTTTTCTTCAGCCCGCATAAGATAAGGCGTAGTATCGCGCAGCAATTTTCCATCATGCAGCACCAAAATGCGATCCGCTGTATGCTCTACTTCCTCAATATAGTGCGACGAATAGATAATCGTTTTCCCCGCTGCCTTTAGCTCATTAACAATTTCCCAAAAGCGTTTGCGCGTGCTGGTATCCATCCCGGCTGTCGGCTCATCAAGAAAAATAATATCCGGCTGACCGATAATGACTTGAACAAAAGCCAGCAAGCGGCGCTGACCGCCGGAGAGCTTTTCAGCAAATTGATTTTTTTGCTCAGTCGTAAAACCAAGCAGCCTGTCAATCGCTGTGTCAGACAAAGGATTAGCATAGATACTTTGCTGAAACTGAAGAAGTTCTGAGACTTTTAACTTTTGTTCGGTTAAATTTTCCTGAAAAAGGATGCCGACCTTGCCCTTAAGCTGTGAATCATGGGCCGATTTCCCCAGCACTTCAATCTGACCGGCTGTTGGATGATAGTCTCCCAAAAGACAGGACATAAGTACCGTCTTGCCTGCCCCATTGGGACCGATCAAGGCCATACAATCGCCCTCATTAACCTCAAAAGAGAGGCTTTTCAGTACTTTTTTATCCTTAAAATTTTTTGTCAGCTGTGAAACTTTAATGACTGTTTTAGTCATATGGGTTCTCCTTTCATGAGCTGCAAAAGCCTACTGAACCTATAGTGACAATAGAAAAAGCAGCAAGTCACAAAGCTCTGGGAGCTCTGCCTTTTTCGAAAGTGGGATAAAAGCCTGTATGCCTGGTAATTTTGGCACCTCCTGTTATAAGCACTAAAAAGCAGACAGCAGCTATTATTCTTTCTTTTTTCTTCACTTTCTGCTTTTATTATAAAAAATAAAAAACATTCCGTTTAGCACAGAATGTCATATCATGACATGACTTTTGTCATGTCTCATTGTATAAAGGCTGACCTTTCACAGCTGATTACCCAGAATGAACAGGCAGCTAACCTGGCTCAAGCCATCATTTCTTGTTTTCTTCATCTTTTTTGGCCATATAATCCCGTCTGGATTGGATAATAGTGATAATGTTGCCTCGTCTTGGTTTAAATTCCTTAACGTATTTTTTTTGATAACTGGCATTTAAAACAGCCCCTAAAATCAGAATTCGGGCAAAGACAATAAACCACAGCATTAAAGCAAACAAGGTCACCGATCCAAAAACCCGGAGATTTTCCATGCTGGCGGTGGCATATCTCAGATAAGTCCCAAACACGCTCGTCATTGTAAAGAAGAGAATACTTGTAAAGATCGTACCCGGCAGAATATAGCGGATTTTCCTGATTCGAACATTAGGCAGAATATAGTAGAGAACTGCTAAGGCAACGAAGAAAATCGCAGCAGTTACCGGCTGGGTTAAATTCATCAACATATCATACAAATCCTGATTGAGATAAGAATTGTGATATAAAAAAGTCAGCACCGTCTTACCAAACGTTGACAGTATGATGGCCAGTGCTAAAAAGAAGATCACCAGCAAACTGGAAAAAATTCCGACAATATGCCCTAAAATCAAATCACGGTGATCTTGAATGCCGTAGGATTTATTCATGGACTTCTGCAAAAAAGTCAAACTCTTTGACATGGTCCACAGACCCGTAACAACAGCCAGCCACAAGAGACTGGTGGAGGGTTTGTTGAAAATCCCGACAACAATACCTGAGGTGCTGTCATAGAGCTGTTCAGGCAGATTATTCTTCATAAACGATAAGAGTTCCGAAGTATCTATATTCAGATAAGGAAACAAGTTGGCAAGCAAGATCAAAAAGGGAAAGATGGTCAAAATCAAATAGTAAGCTACTGCTATACTGGAGAGGTCCATCTCAGAGCTTTTATAGTAGGTTAAAAAATTTTGAACATACTGGCTTGCCTGTAATTTTTCAATAAACTTTTTCACTGCAACTCCTATTAATAGGTGCCTTCTTCTCCTTGACTGGTAAGAATACGCGGACCGTCTTTGGTAATAACAAACTGATGTTCATATTGGCAGGAAAGACCGCCGTCAAGCGTCTTGTGAGCCCAGCCTGTCTGCATATCAGTATCAATTTCCCAGGTTCCCGTATTGATCATAGGCTCGATTGTCAGCACCATTCCTTCTTTCAAGCGCAGACCGCGGCCGGCTCTGCCATAGTGGGGAACATTGGGTTCTTCATGCATGGTCGGACCGACACCGTGGCCGACTAAGTCGCGGACAACACCATAGCCAAAGCTTTCAGCATATTCCTGAATGGCTGCACCAATATCGCCGATACGGTTGCCGACAACAGCTTTTTCAATACCCTTATAAAGACATTCTTTGGTAACATCCATGAGCTTTTTGACTTCTTCAGAAACATTTCCGACAGCATAGGCCCAGCAAGAATCAGCGATACCGCCGCGGAAACTGTCTGTATGTTTTTTGACTTCAGCAACGTTGTCAAAATTCAATTTCGACACATCCAGATCCTCTTTAGCAATGGGTCCGCCAAGCACCATATCGACTTTAAGAAGATCGCCCTCCTTCAAAGTATAATGGCGCGGAAAAGCATGAGCCACTTCATCATTTAAACCGCAGCAGGTGGCATAGGGATAATCCATAAAATGACCGTCTGCCCCAATTTGTAAGGGCAGGAAATTTTCTTCCTTGCAGCGTCTGCGGACATATTCTTCAATTTCCCACATGTCCAGTCCCGGCTTAATCAAATCACGCAAACCGATATGAATGCTGGCTAAAAAATCGCCGGCCTCATCCATCGCTTCAATTTCACGCGCTGATTTCAATGTAATCATGTTTTAGTTAACTCCTTAGTTTTAATTCAATTTTGTCGTCACGACGGCTTTGGTGACAACCTGACTGCCGTGGTAAATTTCAAAGTCAAGCGTCGCACTCCGTCTGTTTTCAGTGATGACCTTGGGCTGAATTTTCAGCAGGTCATCAATTTGAACGGCCTGTAAAAAGTATAACATCATTTGTTCAATAATGATATTCTTTTTATGCTTTTGCGTCAAGACGCGCATGGTAATATCTTTTAGAAATTCTGTTAAAACACCGTGTGCCAGATTGCCCGCCGGATCAATCATAGCCGGTTCCACTACAAATTGAAAGCCGGTTTTTTCCTCCTGCAGATTGGCGGTAATCTGTTCGCTGTAAGTATAAGTGCTGGTTCTTTGAAAATTTTGCAGATTTTCCATCACCTGCCGGCGCGTAATAACACCTAAAAGGCTGTAATCTTCCTTAACCACCGGCAGCATATCATAATCTTCAAAAATCATCTTTTGGCTGATATTGGCCAGACTAAGCGTCGGTTTTGCGACTACAGGGTTCTTAGTCATCAGCTGATTAAGAATCACATTGGGAGCCTTGCCGGCGACATCTCTCATACTGATAACACCGACAACCATATTATGGCTGTTGATGACCGGATAGCGGACATGATTGGTCTTTTTAATCAGATTGTTATAGTCCTTGACGGTGTCTGTGTCGTGCAGAAAGCCATGATAGACCTTTTCCTGATAAACCTCTTCAACCGTCTTAATATCAGTCTTGATACGAACATTGGAAAGAGCTTGATTGATAAGTGTGGCAACGGTAAAGGTATCATAGTTAGTTATCATGACGGGAATTCCCAGCTGATTGGAGGTTTCACGCACTCTGTCAGACACAGGAAAACCCCCGGTTACGAGGATGGCATTTTTATTTTGCAGAGCCAAAAGCTGAATATTTTCACGGTCTCCGACAATCAAAAGGCCATCCTTGGTCAGATAGCGGTGAATATTGTCAATGGTCATGGCACCGATAGAAAACTTGCTGAATTCGTGGCTGAGCCCAGATTCGCCGGAGACAACTTCTGACTCGCTGATATTGGCAATTTCCTTGTAAGTCAGCTTATTTAAACGCACACGCACCTTTTTTTCGACACGAATGGTGCCGCTGCGCGGCCGGGTCTCAACAATTCCGCGGTTTTCTGCTTCTTTAATGGCTCGGTAGGCAGTTCCGTCGCTGACTTTCAAATGATTTGAAATGCTTCTGACACTGACGCGTTTGCCGATAGCCAGATTTTCCAAATATTCTAAAATATCTTGATGCTTACTCATCTGTCTTCTCACCTATCCTTCGTTCATATCTTAAATAATCACGCATCCTATGAGTGTAGCGGTCGCTTCCTTTAAACTGTTTGACCAAACTAAAGCCGGCTTTTTCTGCCACTCTGGCACTGGCCGCATTCTCCTTATGGATAACAATCTGCAGCAGTTTTAAATCAAATTCCTGAAAGGCCAGAAAAACCAGATTTTTGAGCGCCTCAGTCGCCAGCCCCTGCCCCCAGTAATCCTTATGCAGAAAATAGCCAATTTCCGCCCTTTTAGCCGTCACATCAAGTTTATCAAAACGGATAGCTCCTATCATTTTATGATTTTCCTTGTGTTCAAGGGCCCAGACACCCAAGGGATTTTTCATAAAATAATGGACCAGCAAAAAATCACTTTCTGCCAGACTGGCCTGATGAGGGAAAATAAAGGGCAGATTCTGTTTATTCCCAGCTATTTCATAAAAATCTTTGTGGTCCTTAAAGGTAAAGGGACGCATGAAGAGATGCTGGATCTCAAATTCCGAAAAACGTCCTAACTGTGTCCATATATCCATAGTGTTATATTACAGTTTTTTAAGCCAAGAGTCAAAGAAAATGTAGGATTTTTTAGTAGTCTAAGGCTTAGAGAAAACAATAAAACAGTTGTTCAGCCAAAAAGAAAAAGCTGTCTAAAAACTGTTTGCAGACAGCTATAAATTATCCAAAAACCAAAGAAAAAACGAGACCGGGCAGGTTCTTAACTGACAAGTCCCTGCTTGTCCCGTGTTTTTTATCAAAGAGCTCCCACAACCTTATGCGGCAGGTATTTCTCATCCAGATAAGCCATATCTTTGTCGGTCAGTTTAAGGTCAAAAGCACCCATGAAATCATCAAGGTATTTTTCCTTAGTCACACCTACGATTGGAGAATCCATACCCTTTTGCCAAAGCCAGGCCAGAGCAATCTGAGCACGCGTACGGTCATACTTATCAGCCAGTTCTCCAACACGTCTGACAATGGCCATATCTTGTTCCTCTGTGCTGTCGTATTTTGTTCTGGCAAAACTGTCCGTATGGCTGCGGGCAGTATCTGCATCCCAGTCGCGAATAACCCGACCTGCTGCAAAAGGACTGTAAGGCGCTAAGCCAACACCAGAGTCCTTACAAAACGGAATCATTTCCCTCTCATCTTCGCGATAGAGCATATTGTAGTGATTCTGCATCACTGAAAATTTGGTCCAGCCGTTTTTCTCAGCAATATACTGGGCTTTTTGGAACTGCCAAGCATACATGGCCGATGCTCCCAGATAGCGAACCTTGCCGGAGCGCACTAAGTCATTGAGCGCTGACATGGTTTCTTCAATTGCTGTATTGTAGTCCCAGCGATGGATATAAAGAATGTCAATATAATCCATTCCCAAGCGCTTAAGACTGGCTTCAGCCTGATTGAAAATAGCCTTGCGGGAGAGTCCTCTCGTATTGCGGCCTTCATGCTGCCCATCACCAAAGAAAAGTTTGGTGGCAAGGACAATCTCATCACGGTCAGCAAAATCGCAAATGGCCCGTCCCATAAATTCTTCGCTGGAACCCAGCGTATAAGCATTGGCTGTATCAAAGAAATTAACTCCCAAATCCAGAGCCTTTTTCATAATCTGCCGTGTTTTATCTTCATCTAAAACCCAGCCCTGGTGCTGACCGCCCCGGCTGGCATCGCCAAAGCTCATGCCGCCCAGACAGATTTTTGAAACTTCAAGTCCTGTCTTACCCAATTTTGTATATTCCATAATCGTCTCCTTTATTCTTCTATCAGCACTTTATTCCATTTTGGCCGAACAGCAGCCCTTTGTTTTTTCAGATAAAAAATACTCATTCTTAAATAGCTGTTCTGCTGCTTATTGTTAAGTTCTTTCTTCTGAACCTAAATCGTACTCAGCCATTTCTTCACGCTGGCTGAACTTGATAAAATCTGGCCTTTGGGCAGACGAAGACCTGTCCACTGCTCCATCGCCCTTTGGGCTTCATGATAATCAGAACCGCCAGAAGTTGCAAAACTGGCCACCTTTTTACCGGTCAAATCTAGATCTTCAAGAACTGTACGGATAATTTTGGGAGGAATCCTCCACCAGATGGGGTGACCGATGATCACTTGATCATAAGAGGTCAAATCCGGCAGGCTGCCGCTGTAAGCGGGACGACTGGCTTCATCGTTTTGTTCCTGATTAGCCCGGCAGTTGGCATTGGTCCAGGTCAGATCTGCTGCTGTGTAATCTTGCTCAGCCAAAATCCGATAAAGGTCTGCTCCCAATTCCTGAGCCATTAATTCAGCAACCCTTTTGGTAGTTCCCGTATTCGAAAAATAAAGAATAAGCGTCTTTATCATAGTTTTTTCCTCCATTATTTAAGCTGCTTTCATTATAAACCTTAAAGTCAACTCCAAGTCAAGTAAAAATAAATAGTTAAACTTTCAAGACAAATATGAAAAAAATCTGGAATCAGAAACAATCCCAGATTTTACATCTTTTTACAAACTATGCCAGATATCCTTATCGTATTGTTCAATGGTCCTGTCGGATGAGAAGAAACCAGCTTTGGCAATGTTATGAACGACTTTGGTGTTCCAAGCATTACGGTCTTCATAGTCCGCGTAAACTTCTTCTTTTTTAGCAATGTATTCTTTTAAATCAATGAGGGTCATGAACCAGTCTTTGTTAATCAGTTCATTGTAAAGGCGTTCTAAACGCTCTTTATTACCGACTTTAAGCAATTCATCACTGACAATGAAGTCCACCGCTTCTTTAATAGCTTCATCGCCTTCATAATAATCACGAGACACATAAGAAGCCTTGTCATACATATCGATAATGGTATCTGAATCCTTACCAAAGGTATAGATATTTTCCTGACCAACAAGCTCAGCAATTTCAACATTGGCACCGTCCATGGTTCCCAGCGTCAGAGCGCCATTTAACATGAATTTCATGTTACCAGTGCCGGAAGCTTCTTTAGAAGCCAGTGAGATTTGCTCTGAAATATCAGAAGCCGGAATCAAGTGCTCAGCCACAGTGACATTATAGTTCTCAACAAGGAAAACATTCAGATAAGGGCTGACATCAGGATCCTTATTAATCAATTCTGAAAGGCTGAGAATCAGGTGAATAATATCCTGAGCAATGATATAAGCAGGAGCTGCCTTACCACCAAAGATTAGTGTAATCTTTCGTTTTGGCAGGTTGCCTTTTTTAATATCCAAATATTTATGGATAATATAGAGGACATTCATCTGCTGACGTTTGTATTCATGGAAACGCTTGATTTGTGTATCAATGATCGAATTTTCATCCAAATCAATACCTTTATTAGCTTTTAAGTAACGTTTGAGAGCCAGCTTGTTGTCATATTTAATTTGTGACAGTTTCTCATGGACTGCTTCATCTGCTGCCAAAGCATCTAATTTTTCTAGCTCTGTCGCATCTTTAAGATAACCGTCGCCAATCAATTCTTTGATATAAGCCGCCAATTCTTGGTTGGCAAATTCCAGCCAGCGACGGAAGGTAATCCCGTTGGTTTTATTATTAAATTTTTCAGGATAAATATCATAGAAAGGCTTGAGCTCACTATTTTTAAGAATCTCAGTATGCAGCGCAGCCACCCCATTGACGCTGGTTGAAAAGTGAATATCCATGTGTGCCATATGAACACGGTCAGACTTATCAATAATTTGTACTGTTTCATCGTCATATTCGGCACGAATCAGCTCATCCAATTTTTTAATAATGACAACCAGATGCGGCACAACCTCTTCCAAATAATCCAGAGGCCATTTTTCAAGGGCTTCTGCTAAGATGGTATGGTTAGTGTATCCGACCATATTTTTGACAATATCAACTGCTTCATGAAAGTCAAGACCATGTTTTTCGTTCAAAAGACGGATGAGTTCTGGAATAACCATGGACGGATGCGTGTCATTGATTTGCACGTAGGCATAATCCGCTAAATCATGCAGGTTTGAGCCGCGTTCCAAAGCCTCGTCAATTAAGAGCTGAGCCGCATTTGAAACCATGAAGTACTGCTGATAAATACGCAGCAATTCCCCGTTTTTATCGGAATCATCCGGATAGAGGAAAAGGGTCAGATTTTTTTTGATTTCTGTCTTATCAAAGGTAATGTCATCCTTGATCAGACCGTAATCAAGCCCTTCAATATCAAATAAATTAAGATAATTTTTGCTGTCCTTGTGATAACCCAAAATATCAATACGTTTTAATGCAGATTTAAGGGTGAAGTCACGGAAAGGCACATCGTAGGAAATGTCAGTCGAAACCAGCCACGAATCATCTTCGATCCAGTAATCGGCTTTGGCTTCCTGCTGATTATCGCGGAAAACCTGCTTGAACAGGCCGCAGTGGTAATTGAGGCCGACACCTTCACCATTGATTCCTAAAGTTGACATGGAATCGATAAAGCAAGAGGCCAGGCGTCCCAAACCGCCGTTGCCAAGCGACGGTTCCAGCTCAATATCTTCGACCTGACTGATAGATTTACCGGCCGCAGCCAAATCATCTTTGACAGCCTCATAAAGCCCCAAGTTAATCAAATTGTTGGACAGCAATTTACCAATTAAAAACTCGGCCGAAATGTAATAGACCTTGCGTTTAGAACTGTTTTTAGGCATATCCTTGGCTGCTTCTTTGACAAAATGCAAGAGCTGAATGTAGATGTCCCGATTGCTCAATTGTGAGAGGGCTTGCCCTGTTTTGTTCTCAGCATAGTTAGCAAACTGTTTAGTCTTTGATGTCATTTTCTTCATTTCCTCTTTGATATAGTTTAGTTAATGCAATTAAAAAGTCTTTTTTGTCTTGAGTCAGATCTTTGGCCCGCATGCGCCACTGCCAGTTACCACCAATGGTAGATGGTGTGTTCATGCGTGAGCTGGCAGGTTTATTGAGCAGATCCTGCATGGTCAAAATCACTGTATTGCTGACGGTTGAGAAAAGCAGCCGCAGCATGGCCTGATTAACCGGTTCAATCGGTTTTCGGTGGGTATAGGCATCAACAAATTCTTCTTGTTCTACACTAAGGCTGTCATACCAACCGTTGACAACTTCATTATCATGAGTTCCGATATAAGCAACACTATTGGGGGTGTAATGATGCGGAATATCAATACTGTGTCCAGTTAAATCATAAAAACCAAATTCTAAAATTTTCATGCCAGGAAAGCCAGTATCTTTTAAAAGCTGCCTTGCTCTGTCATCAACATAACCCAGATCCTCAGCAACAATCGGTAGATCCCCCAAAACATTTTGAACAGCTCTAAAAAGTGCTATGCCAGGGCCCGGCTGCCAGCAGCCTTTCCTAGCTGTTTTTGAGTCTCCTTCAATTTCCCAGTAGTCTGAAAAACCTTTAAAATGATCGATCCGCAGAATATCATAAATTTTGAAGCTTTCTTGAATACGGTAAATCCACCAGGCAAAACCTGTTTCCCTATGCTTTTTCCAGTCATAGATAGGATTTCCCCAGAGCTGTCCTTCGTCACTGAATTCATCTGGTGGACAGCCAGCAACCGATAAAGGCTCCAAATTTTCATCCATTTTAAAGAGCTCAGGCATGGTCCAGACTTCAACGCTGTCCTTGGCAACATAGATAGGCATATCGCCAATAATTTTGATATGCTTCTTATTGGCATATGCTTTAAGCGCCAGCCATTGTTCAAAAAAGAAATACTGAGTAACCTTGTAATAATTAATCTCATCAGCCAAAAGACGCCGGTAATGAACCAGTCGCTCTTCATCACGCTGGATAGCCTTTTTATCTCCCCATTCCTGCAGGGCCTTGTGCCCAAAATGTTCTTTTATTGCCATAAACTCAGCATAATCATCAAGCCAAGTCTCATTTTGCTCTTCAAAAATCTTTAATTTTTCACGATTTTTTTCAGCTGTCAAAAAGTTAGCAACAGCCTTTTCTAAAATTGGCCTGCGAACTTTAAACAAAAGGGCATAATCAACAGTTTCTTCATCATCTCCAAAGGAGACCGTCGCATAATCTGCTTCCTGAAGCAGCCCTTTTTCCCGCAGTAAATCAAAGTCAATAAAATTAACATTGCCGGCAACTGCAGAAAAAGATTGATAAGGAGAGTCTCCATAACTTGTTGATGTCAAAGGCAATAGCTGCCAGTAGGTTTGATTGGTTTCTTTAAGAAAATCAACAAAACGGTAGGCTTCCTGACCAAAGGTGCCAATACCAAACTTTCCAGGAAGAGAGCTGATATGCAGCAAAACACCACTTGCACGTGTTTCCATACTTTTCTCCTTTATTTAAGATACAAAGGGCGTGAAGAAATCCGTATAAAATAGGAAACTGCCGCTGTGTCTCCAAAACACAAGGAAGTTTATCTTTTTTACTAGGATTTTAGCCCATGTTCTATTATTTGCTAAGCTAAGAGAATTATAACGCAAGCGTTTGCGTAAGTCAAGAATTTTTAGAAAAAAATAAAAAAGAACAGCAAGAATGCCATGAAATCATATCAAAGCACACTTCTTCCGATCTTTTTCAGTAAAAAATTTAGTTTCCCTTTTTGAGATTGCGAACACTCTCGCGTTCCTTTAAGGTAAAAGGAACAATCACTTTTTCATTTTGAGTTTGACTGTCTTTAATTTTTTCTATCAGTCTATGCAGACTCAGTCTTCCTAGACTGCTGACATTAATATCAAAGGTAGTCAAATAAGGATGCAAAATAGTTGCATAACTGGAATTGTTAAAAGAAACAATTGATATATCATCCGGCACAGTAAAACCATAATAAGACAAAAACTGTATGATTTTAATTGACAAAACATCCCCAATAATCATCAAAGCACTTATTTTTTCCCTTTGAATTGTCTCAATAAAAGCTTCTAGCAGCTCCGGCCGTTTGGAATCAAACAAAGCACTGTTATAAGACTTTAATCCTAATTTCATCATTCCTTTTTGGTAACCAATGTAGCGTTCAAGATAGATTTCACTCTTTTGATCATTGGTGACAAACAAAATCTTTTGATGCCCTCTTTGGTTGAGATAGTTAACTGCTGTTTTGGCCATCAGCTGGTTATCATTATCAACATATGTGGTTTCATTTTCGTAGTCTACCGGCGCTCCTATAATAACAAAAGGAATCTTGTATTTCATAAGAAATTGACGGACAGGATCCTTTTCTTCCGAATAAAGGACAATAAATCCATCAACTCGCTTTTGGCGATACATGAGCTGAACCTGACTTTCCAAATCTGACAGGGTGTCGCTGGTAGCAATGGAAACCGTAAAATTATTGATGGTTGCTTCACCATTGATTGCTGTTAAAATTTCCATAAAAAAGGGCTCACTCAGTCGATCCGGACCAGACAGAGGAGGTAAAACCACACCTACACAATAAGTTAGACCACTGGCTAGCATTTGGGCTGCCAGATTTGGAACATAGCCCAAGTCATTCATGGCTCTTTTGACACGATCTTTAGTTTTCTGAGAAATTGATGAATTGTTTTTTAGAGCCCGGCTGACAGTGGAGGGATTGACACCAGCCTTTTTTGCTACATCTTTAATGGTAACCATATCATTTTCCTTTGTTTTTGCTGAATTCTATTTTACAACAGATTTTCCTGACTTACAAGATTATTAGAAAATTAAGAGAGTGGCCAAAAAGTTCTGTCTCATTTAATTATTTAAGATACGGCAGTTTGACGTATTAGTTTTTACTTTATTTATCCGCTTAAAAGCTTATTAAAACAAGCGTTTGCATGACTTTGTTATTCATTAAAAGCAGGTAATATCTATTTTTTAAAATATTTTTTAAAAAAGACTTGACTTTTTTTGCAAACGGTTGCATAATAAAAGATGTATTTTTGATAAAAACTTTCAGGAGGAACAAAGCTATGAAAACATGGCAAAAATTACTTATTGGCGGTGCGAGTCTTGCTCTTGCAAGCAGCATCCTTGTTGCCTGCGGGTCAAAGGAGTCCAAATCCAGCTCAGCAGATCCCAAAACCATTAAACTTTGGGTTCCAACAGGAGCTAAAAAATCTTATGAAAACATTGTGAAAAAATTCGAAAAAGATTCCAACTACAAGGTTAAAGTCATCGAATCTGAGGATCCAAAAGCTCAAGAAAAGATTAAAAAGGACCCTAGTACTGCAGCAGACGTCTTTTCTCTGCCGCACGATCAATTAGGTCAGTTGGTTGAGGCTGGTGTTATTCAGGAAATTCCAGAAAAGTATACTAACGAAATCGCTAAAAACGAAACAGAGCAAGCCAGTGCCGGTGCCAAATACAAGGGCAAAACTTATGCCTTCCCATTTGGTATTGAATCTCAAGTCCTCTACTACAATAAATCCAAATTATCAGCTGAAGATGTTACATCTTATGAAACTATTACCAGCAAGGCAGCTTTCGGAGCAAAACTAAAACAAGTTAATGCCTATGCTACTGCACCGCTCTTTTTATCCGTCGGTGATAAAATCTTCGGAGAAAACGGTGAAGATGTTGCAGGGACCAATTGGGGCAATGAGGCTGGTGTATCTGTTCTCAAATGGATTGCCAGCCAAAAAACAAATAAAGGCTTTGTTAACCTCGATGATAATAATGTCATGTCCAAATTTGGCGACGGCGCTGTAGCTGCTTTTGAGTCAGGACCTTGGGACTATGAAGCTGCGCAAAAAGCTATCGGCAAAGAAAATCTTGCTGTTACAGTTTATCCAACTATCAATATTGATGGTAAAGTTGTTCAGCAAAAAGCCTTTTTAGGGGTTAAACTTTATGCTGTCAATCAAGCACCGTCTAAAGGCAATACAAAACGTATCGCTGCCAGCTATAAATTAGCATCTTATCTCACTAGTGCTGAAAGTCAGGAAAATCAATTCAAGGATAAGGGACGCAATATCATTCCATCTAACAAGACCGTTCAAAATTCTGCAGCTGTTCAAAACAATGAATTAGCACAGGCTGTTATTAAAATGGGCTCATCTTCAGATTACACAATGGTTATGCCTAAACTAAGCCAAATGACAACATTCTGGAATGAAAGTGCTGCTATTCTCAGTGATACTTATAATGGTAAGATAAAAGAAAGTAATTACCTTGCTAAATTGAAACAATTTGATAAAGATTTAGCAGCTGCTAAATAAATATCATAGTGAGGGGAGTCACATCTCCTCACTTTTGTTAATCGGATAAACAAAGGAGATATACATGGCTAATTCATCTTTATATGATCAGGTGTCTGTGCCAGAGGCCTTTAAAAAAGGCAGTATAGACATCAAATTATCCTTTTTCATTATGGGATTTGCCAACCTAGTCAATAAGCAGTTTATCAAGGGTTTCCTCTTTCTTATAAGTGAAATTGCCTTTTTAATCGCTTTTGTAACCCAAGTTATTCCATCCTTTCAGGGCTTAATAACACTGGGCAGCCAAACACAGGGTATGAAAGAAAAGGTGGTTGACGGAGTTAAGCTGCAAGTCGCCGTTGAAGGGGATAATTCCATGCTTATGCTGATTTTCGGCTTAGCATCACTGATTTTTTGCTTGGTTTTCGCCTATATTTATTGGTGCAATTTAAAAAGCGCCCGAAATCTCTATGTCATTAAAAAGACTGGAGCCAAGGTTCCTTCTTTCAAGGAAGATTTTATGACCCTGGCAAACGGACGCTTCCATATGACCTTGATGGCAGTTCCTTTAATCGGAGTTTTGCTCTTTACTATTTTGCCGCTGGTTTATATGATTTGTCTGGCCTTTACCAACTATGACCACAATCACTTACCGCCTAAATCACTCTTTGATTGGGTAGGCCTAGCTAACTTTGGCAATGTTTTAAACGGTCGGATGGCAGGAACCTTTTTCCCTGTTTTATCTTGGACACTGATTTGGGCCGTTTTTGCAACAGTGACCAACTTTATTTTCGGTGTTATTTTGGCCCTCATTATCAATGCCAAAGGTCTTAGATTAAAGAAACTGTGGCGGACAGTTTTTGTTATCACTATTGCTGTGCCGCAATTTATTTCACTGCTGCTAATGCGGAATTTCCTCAATGACCAAGGACCTTTTAATGCTCTTTTGGAAAAAATTGGATTGATTTCACATCCTCTGCCCTTTTTATCAGATCCTTTGTGGGCAAAAGTATCTATTATCTTTGTCAATATGTGGGTTGGTATTCCCTTTACCATGCTAATTGCAACTGGTATCATTATGAATTTGCCTAGTGAGCAGATTGAAGCCGCTGAAATTGATGGCGCAAGTAAATTCCAGATTTTCAAATCAATTACTTTCCCGCAGATTCTTCTTATCATGATGCCGTCTTTAATTCAACAGTTTATCGGTAATATTAATAATTTCAATGTTATCTATCTGCTTACCGGCGGCGGGCCTACTAATTCTCAGTTTTATCAGGCTGGCAGCACCGATTTGCTGGTTACCTGGCTCTATAAGCTGACAGTAACGGCAGCGGATTATAATCTAGCTTCTGTTATCGGTATTATTATCTTTGTTATTTCTGCTATTTTCAGCCTTTTAGCCTATACACGTTCAGCATCTTATAAGGAAGGAGCGATCAAATAATGAAAAGGAAAAAACGATTTCAGCTGGGGCTCACCTATGCTTTATTAATCCTATTGTCTTTCATCTGGCTTCTTCCCATTGCTTGGGTAGTTCTGACCAGTTTTCGCGGTGAAGGAACAGCTTATGTAACCTATTTTATCCCTAAAACATGGACAATTGATAATTATGTTAAACTCTTTACCAATTCTTCCTTCCCTTATGGACGTTGGTTTTTAAACACATTTGTCGTAGCAACTGCTTCTTGTATTTTATCAACCTTCATTACGGTTGCCATGGCCTATTCACTCAGCCGTATCAAATTCAAACATCGCAACGGCTTATTAAAATTAGCCTTGGTGCTTAATATGTTTCCGGGTTTTATGAGCATGATTGCTGTTTATTATATCCTAAAAGCGCTCAATTTGACACAGACCCTGACATCTCTCGTGCTTGTTTATTCGGCGGGGGCTGCTCTGACCTTTTATATCGCCAAGGGGTTCTTTGACACGATTCCCTATTCACTTGATGAATCTGCCATGATTGACGGAGCAACACGCATGGATATTTTCTTCAAAATTACCCTGCCACTCTCTAAACCAATCATTGTCTATACAGCACTTCTAGCTTTCATTGGACCTTGGATTGACTTTATCTTTGCACAGGTCATTCTGGGAGATGCGACAAGCAAGTACACCGTAGCTATCGGACTCTTCTCTATGCTGCAGCCTGACACCATCAACAACTGGTTTATGACTTTTGCAGCCGGTTCTGTCTTGATTGCTATTCCAATTACTCTGCTCTTTATCTTCATGCAAAAATATTATGTTGAAGGTATCACTGGCGGATCCGTCAAATAGAATTAATAAGGAAATATTGTTATGACAACGTTGAAACTTGATAAGATTTATAAAAAATATCCAAACAGCAATCATTATTCAGTTGAGGATTTTAGCCTTGACATTAAAGATAAGGAATTCATCGTCTTTGTCGGTCCTTCCGGCTGCGGCAAATCAACCACACTTCGAATGATTGCAGGTCTTGAAGACATTACAGAAGGAAAGTTCTATATCGATGACAAGCTCATGAATGATGAGGCGCCTAAAGACCGTGATATTGCCATGGTTTTCCAAAATTATGCCCTTTATCCTCATATGACAGTTTATGAAAATATGGCCTTTGGACTGAAACTGCGCAAATACAAAAAAGACGAGATTGATAAGCGCGTGCGCGAAGCCGCTCAAATTCTTGGACTAAGTGAATTTCTTGACCGTAAACCTGCCGATCTCTCGGGCGGGCAGCGTCAGCGGGTAGCCATGGGGCGGGCAATTGTTCGCGATGCCAAAGTCTTCTTAATGGATGAACCGCTCAGCAACCTCGATGCTAAACTGCGGGTTTCTATGAGAGCAGAAATTGCTAAAATTCACCAACGTATCGGCGCTACAACCATCTACGTAACTCATGACCAGACCGAAGCTATGACTCTAGCAGATCGCATTGTCATCATGAGTGCCACTCCTAACCCCGATAAAAGCGGTTCTATCGGCAGAATTGAACAAATCGGAACACCACAGGAGCTCTACAATGAACCGGCCAACAAATTCGTAGCCGGCTTCATCGGCAGCCCGGCCATGAATTTCTTCGAAGTAAAAGTTGAAAAAGACCGACTGATCGGTCAAGACGGCCTCAGCCTTGCCCTTCCTCAGGGGCAGAAAAAAATCCTTGAAAGTCAAGGCTATCTTGGTAAAACAGTTATCTTTGGCATTCGCCCGGAAGATATTTCCGGTCAGCAGATTGTTCATGACACCTTTCCAAATGCTAATGTTACAGCTGATGTTCTGGTATCAGAACTTCTGGGCAGTGAAACCATGCTTTATGTGAAATTCGGCAATACTGAATTCACTTCCCGTGTTGATGCCAGAGACAGCTACAATCCAGGTGACAAGGTGACATTGACCTTTAATGTCGCTAAAGGCCACTTCTTTGATACGGAAACTTCAGAACGAATCCATACTTAAACAATTCAAAATAGCTTAACAGTTATAAAAGCAGGATAAAACTTGGGAGATAATCCCAAACTTTATCCTGCTTTTTGCCTATCATATTTTTAATACACAGGCTGACTTCTCATCCTGTTAAAAGAGGGGGTAAAGCCCCTTCTCAAAACCTGTCCTATCAGCACTGCGGGTCCTGTTTGTATTAACCAGTACTGCCTTTTATTCTTCTACAATTTTGATGTCTGCCCCCAGATGGGTTAACTTTTCAATAATATCAGAATAGCCTCTCAGAATAAATTCAATATTGGAAATCACCGTTTGTCCCTTGGCAATAAGACCGGCCGTCACCAGAGCAGCACCCGCGCGCAGGTCAGTCGCCTTCACCGGAGCTCCCGTTAATTCATTGGGGCCTTCGTAAACAATCTGGCCGCCCAAGACAGAAATACGAGCTCCCATTCGTGCCAGTTCCGCAACATGATTGACACGTTTTTCATAGATTGTGTCCCGAATTTTACCGCGGCCGTGAGCCTTTAATAAGAGAGGCGTAATGGGCTGCTGCAGATCGGTTGCAAAGCCAGGGTAAGGAGATGTTTTAAGCGACACAGCTTTCAGTTCTCCCTGTTTTTCCACAAAGATACTGTCTTCTTCGATGGTCATGCGCACGCCCATTTCTTCCAGCTTTGAAATAAAGCTCTCCAAATGTTCGTACAAAACATTAGTAATTTTGACCCCCTCGCCGATAGCAGCTGCCATAGCAATGTAAGTCCCTGCTTCAATGCGGTCAGGAATAACCTGATGGCGGGTGCCATGAAGGCTCTCAACGCCTTCAATAGTGATAATATCAGTCCCTGCACCGCGGATATGTGCTCCCATATTGTTTAAAAGGGTCGCAATATCAATGATTTCCGGTTCCCGCGCAGCATTTTCAATAACTGTACGTCCCTTGGCCTTGCTGGCCGCAATCATGGTATTAATGGTTGCTCCGACACTGACCGTATCCATGTAAATGTGAGCACCCTTGAGCTCTCTGCCTTCGGTAGAAAGGCGCATCGCTTCACCTTCATAGGAAACGACCGCTCCCATAGCTTCAAAAGCTTTTAAATGCAGGTCAATAGGACGGGGCCCCAAATCACAGCCCCCCGGCAGACCGACAACAGCTTGGCCAAAACGCCCCAGCAAACCGCCATAAAAATAGTAAGAGGCCCGCAGACTGTTAATCTTCCCATAAGGCATAGGAATGTCCTTTACACCGCGCGGGTCAATTTTAAGACTGTCTCCCTCGCGCTCAATGCTGGCTCCCATTAAAGTCATGATATCAATCAAGCTGTCAACATCACTGATAGCCGGAACCCCATCCAAAGTCACAATATCATCTGCCAAAATAATGGCTGGAATCAGGGCAACAACACTGTTTTTAGCTCCTGAAACAGCCACTTCTCCCTTTAAAGGGCGTCCGCCGTTAATAACAATTTTCCGCATACAATCAAAACTTTCTTTAATCTTTAACTAGAATTCAACTAATCTATTTTATCACATCTTAAGTCACATTTCAAATTAACTAAATCATTAAAAAAATATGAAAACTTTTTCATGCACAAAAAAAGCAGGTGCTCCTGCTTTAGCTTGAAGAAAAAGTTTGATACTTCCTTAGGTGATGTTGGACGGCAGCGACTTCCTAAGGAATTCCATGCCGAAACTTTGAGCCACGGTCTCAAAGTTTCCGACTGTCAGAATTAGCTAAAATTCACCATTTCTGACACTTTCATCACGGCGGAAGTATCCTTTACCTAACTCGTTTGCGTTCAGGGAAATTTATATGGTAGTCTGCAGACTTTTTTGCTGATCAAGATAGGCAATTAGAGATTTGTCTACAGTCTGAAGCAGGGAGTCCTCCCTTTCAATCTCAATTATGAAGGGCCTGCTTGAGTTTATCTACTTTATCCACTCTTTCCCAAGGCAAATCAATATCTGTACGCCCAACATGTCCGTAAGCTGCTGTCTGACGGTAAATAGGCCGCTTGAGATCAAGCATTTTGATAATCCCTGCCGGACGCAAGTCAAAAATCTGGCGCACAGCGGCTTCCAATTGACTTTCAGGAACTGTTCCAGTTCCAAAAGTATCGACACGGACAGAAACAGGCTGGGCAACGCCAATGGCATAAGCCAGCTGAACTTCTGCCTTCTTAGCCAGACCTGCTGCCACAATATTTTTAGCGATGTAGCGCGCTGCATAAGAAGCCGAACGGTCAACTTTTGTGGCATCCTTGCCGGAAAAAGCTCCGCCGCCATGGCGGGCATAGCCGCCGTAAGTATCGACAATAATCTTACGTCCCGTCAAACCAGAATCCCCTTGAGGGCCGCCGATAACAAAACGGCCTGTCGGATTGATGAGATACTTGGTTTTGCCATCAAGATATTCAGCGGGAATAACAGCCTTAATAACCTTATCAATGACATCTCTGTGAATGTCTTCGTTTCTTGCTTCAGGATCATGCTGCGTGGAGATGACAACCGTATCCACACGAATTGGTCTGTCGTTTTCGTCATACTCAACTGTCACCTGACTCTTGGCATCGGGCCGCAGATAAGCAATCTCTCCTGATTTTCTCAGCTCTGCTAATTTTCTAACCAATCGGTGAGCCAGTGAAATCGGCAGAGGCATAAGCTCCGGTGTCTCATCAACAGCGAAACCAAACATGAGCCCCTGATCACCAGCACCAATCAAGTCAAGTGCGTCTTGTTCATCATGGCCGCGTACTTCAAGCGCTTCATTGACTCCCTGAGCAATATCCGGAGACTGCTCTACCAATGACGGATGCACCCCAACCGTTTCTGCTGAGAAACCATAATCGGTATCTGTATAACCAATCTCAGCAATGGTATCACGTACTATACGATTAATGTCCACATAGGCTTTGGTAGAAATTTCACCAAAAACATGGACAGAACCCGTATAAACAACCGTTTCAGCAGCCACATGGGCATCGGGATCCTGTGCTAAGATAGCATCTAAAATAGCGTCTGAAATCTGATCGGCAATCTTATCGGGATGTCCCTCAGATACTGATTCAGACGTAAACAGCTTACGTTCTGACATAAAATGTCCCCCTTTTAATAATATAATTGCAATGAATCTTGTTGATAGTTTAATTGTCAAAACAAAACTGCTACCTTCTTGATTCCATTGCTTTTACAGAGAAATAAAAAAATTTCTCTTAATGATAGCGCAAGAAAATCCATGTCTGTTGATCCCAACGAGTTACGACGTCACAAGTCAAAATTCGATTTTAATCTTGGCTTGCGGCTAGTAAGCCCCTTAGGAAAAATGCCATAGGATTTTCCATCGTTTTATGGCAAGTCAGCTTGCTCATAAAACTTAGCGAGTTAAAAAGTTACAAAGCACTGATTTGCAGCGTCGATAAAGGCCTAGCAAGTTTGGATTAGCTGTCCTCAATCTCTGACCTTATCTATCGGTACAAATCACCTTTTCGGGACTCATTAACTTTACCATTGTACCATAATTAGCCCTAAAAAAGTCATATTTTTTCCAATTACCGGGCCATAATTTTTACTAATAACAATCTTTTCAGCAATTTCAATAAAAAAGATTTAGCCCTGTTCATGCAAGACTAAATCTCTGCCCTATGAATTTTTAAATCAGCTTGGCTGTCAAAGTTTTTTGACTATGCCTGATTTAATTGGATACTAGCACAAAAAAGAGCCAGTATGCCTACTGACTCTTTAGGAGATTTATGAAAAGATACGCTCACTGTTTGAGCTTTAGCTCTTACAGTGACGGATACCGAACAGTGTTCGGTAAAAGTTTTTACGATAGCCGTTGCTGCTTTAGCAGTTTACGAATATCTATGCAAAGATGTCCCAAGAGTCAGGTTCGCAGAACCGTAACGAGTGGATGACATCTACTGCTAGGATTCCTATTGCTAGGATGATTATAGTATAAGAATAATTTCTTAATTCTTCCTTAAACTTTTCTTTCACAAACCTTAAAGCATCACAATTAATTAGCATTTGAAAAGCCTTTGAAGCCTTCTGGAGTTCCCTTGTTGAGATGCTTGATGGAGTCGCTTCCCGGAATAGGCGGCAGACCAAAGGAGCCTTCCGTCGTAAAGGCTTGCAGTAAGCCAGGTGTCCAGTGTGCTTTTTCCAGCTGCTCAGGAGATATTTCATGGGCAATAGTATCGCCCTTGCCCTCATCAATCTTCTTACCAAAGAGAGGATCTACAATCGTGCCGCGGCCAACCGCAATCAAATCCGTGTAGTTCTCAACAGCATCCTTAGCAGCTGCTTCCGAGAAGACACCGCCGACAACAATCAGCTTGGTCTTATCATCCAAAATGTCTTTGAAGTATTCTGCAAAAGAACGTTCAGCACCCTGCGGTTTAGAAGCGTAGCCATTCCACAAGGAAAGGTGAATATAATCCAGATCATTTTTAATAACTTCTTTGATCAGAGCCAATGCATCCTTATAGGTATAGCCGACCGTGTCCCCATGAATTTCTTCGGGACTGATACGGTAGCCAACGATGAAATCATCGGGAGCATACTGGGCAACCACGCGCTTAACTTCGTGAACAACCGCAAGCGGAAAAGCCATCCGTTTTTCAAGAGAACCGCCCCACTTATCCGTTCTATGGTTTGAAAAGGCCGAGAAAAACTGCTGAATACCGTAGTGATTGGCTCCGTGAATCTCCACACCGTCAAAACCGGCATCAATAGCCCGCTTAGCAGCGCGGCCAAAGTCTTTGATAATCTCTTCAATTTCTTCACCGGTCATTTCCCGAACAGGATACGGTAAGAACGAAAAATCCAAAGCCGACGGTGCCAGAACGTCTTTGCCTTTAGCAGCACGGCCCATGGCCTCACGGCCGCCGTGATGAATTTGCAAAATAGCCTTATTGCCGTCTTTCTTCAGTGCCTGAGCAATTGATCTGATAGACTCTAAGTGCTCATCATCATAGATGCCCAGCTGTTCTGGAACACCAGCCGGTGTACACGGTCCGCCGGTTTCGCTGACATAGTGATACTCCGAAATCAGGAGCCCTCCGGCCTGTGAACGTGCCTTATAATAATCCAGTGTATCCTCAGAAGCAAAACCGCCTTCCTTGCCTGAGAAAGTCAGCATGGGCGGCAGAACAATGCGATTGTGCACTTTGGCACCATGACGAAAAACCACCTCATCTGTAAGTTGGTGAACCATTTTCTTTTCCTCCTTTTTATAACTGTGCGAAAGCGTTTTCTCACTTTTATTATAGCACTAAAGAAGGAAAAAGGCGGGTAAAAACAAGAGCAGGACATGAATTTTCCGGCCTATTAAAGAGGCAGGTCTGGGAAATAATATAATGAAAAATCACAAACAGCCAGTCCTAGAAAAACGGCTGCATGATAATGCTTCCTCTTTTTTTACCTCCTATGATTGCAGCAAAAGATGGTGCTGTGACCCCACAAGCGTCTATTTATGCTACAATAAGAGTAAGAAATTCGCTAGCGGTTGAGGTTAAATGATGAAAACTTATGAGAAAATTTATCAGGTATTGGCTCAGGCTGATGATTTTGTAACAGGAGAGGTTTTGGGAAAAGAACTCGATATTTCTCGGACAGCTGTCTGGAAGGCTATCCAGACTTTAGAAGGTAAGGGACTTGTGATCGAGTCTGTTAAGAACAGGGGGTATCGCTTAATCTCGGGTGATCTTTTTTTGCCGGATGAAATTGAAAAAGCAACCGGGCTAAAGGTCTTTTTCAATGAAAAAAGCACCTCTACCCAGTTAGACGCTAAGGCTGGAATGGAAAAAGGCGATCCCGTGCCGGCTCTTTATTTGGCTCCCAGCCAGAAAGCTGCCAGAGGGCGCTTCAGCCGGCAGTTTTTCACCCCTGAAACGGGGGGAATTTACATGTCCCTGCACCTGCGTCCCAACCTGCCCTTTAAAGAACTGCCTGCCTATACGCTCATGGTGGCTTCCAGTCTTGTAAAGGCCATTTCAAGGCTGACCGGCATTGATCCTGAAATTAAATGGGTTAATGACATTTACTTAAACGGTAAAAAGATCGCCGGGATTTTGACTGAAGCTGTCTCTTCCATTGAAACCGGGCTCATTACAGACGTCATCATCGGTATGGGCATCAATTTTCATGTCACTGATTTTCCTGAAGAACTGCAGAGCAAGGCAGCCAGTCTTTTCTCAGAAAAGCCCACCATCACGCGCAATGAGCTCATTTCTGAAATCTGGAATATTTTCTTTAATATTCCTAAGGCTGATCTGATTAAAGTTTACAAAGAAAAATCACTCGTCTTAGACAGACAAGTGACCTTTGTTGAAAATGATGTTGCTTACAGAGGAACAGCTGTAGATATCACTGACTCAGGACAGCTCATTGTCCAGCTGGAAAATGGGGAAGAAAAAATCCTTAACAGCGGAGAAATCAGTCTTTCTTCTTGGTAGCCGCCAGCACAGCCTTGGTAAACTTAGTGATGAGATAGGTCTTGCGCAGACTGCGAAACAGCAAAAGCCCCCAAAAGCCGGCCCAAAAATACTGGCCGTCTAAAACGGCATTGTTCAAAAAAATCGTTTCAGTCACGGTTATCAGCACCATGACAGCAAAGTCTTGTTTTAACATATCCTTATTGTACCAGAAAAAGAGAACTGATACAAAAAGATTGTACATCATGCCGTGTTTCTGGTCTTCGCTCAAAGCATACACCCTATTCCGTATTTTCATAGATTAAAATAGATTAATATACGCAAAAAAGCCGGTGAATTCCAAAATATTCACCGGCTTTTGTACATGTCACTCAGCCCTGTCCAGCAGCTTTGGGCTGAGTCTGCTTTGTTTCACAAACAGATGTACAGGTTCTCCTCATTCTTCTTCCAGACTAATCTTATCTGCCAAGAAGTCAAAACCTTCCGGAATAAAATCAGCTTCTTTTTCAGTCTTTTCTTGGTCAGTCTTATTGGCTTTGATGCTCTGGGCAAATTCACTGCGGATAGCATTGAAATCAGCCCGCGGGACAGCCATTATTTTAGGCGAAAAACCAGACGCCTGACTCATGATATTGCCAAATATGTCGTTTAGATTGGAACGCTTCATGACCTGCTCGGCATTAAAAGCAGCATCAAAAGCTAAAATCGCATTTTCACTGTTGGCAAGGACAGGTTCAGACCCCATCAAAAGAGCACGATCCTGGAATGAGATACTGTCTAAGATCTCATTCCAAGAGCTTTTCAGAGCATCCAGATATTGGCGGGACTTCTGGCTGTCTGCCACTGTTTCCTGCATGATGGTCATAACCTTTTCCTTATCTACCTTGTAGCGGAAAGTCTTGGTCTTTTGTACCTGAGGTTCCTTGGCAGGGTCTGCTTTTTTAACAGACTGCAGCGCTTGTTTTAACTCTTTAACTTCTGCTTTTAATTCGTCAATTTCCTGAGCAATGTTGGCTGGAAGTTCCTGTGTCTGCGCTTCTTTTTCCTCTTCACTCAGGCGAATGGTCATCATTTCCGCATAGATTTTAGGATGCGTTCCATTTTTTATTTCCGGCAGGCTCTTAGTCACGACATCAATCATTTTGAAAACAGCATCCTGCGACAGGGATAAATTATCCTGAAAGGCCTTCCCTTGATGCGTATTTTCACCGCCTGACTGAACAACCAAAATATCTCGGAGATAATTGAGCAAGTCTGTCGCAAAACGGCTCATGCTTTTGCCGCTGTCAAAAATAACCTCCAGATCATTCAAAGCCTGACTGGTATCATGATTCAAGAGGTCTGCCACATAATGATCCAAAGCATTCAGACTGATGCTGCCGGTAATTTCCTCAGCTATTTCCAGCGACACCTGCTGATTGGCAGTCAGGCTGAGAGCCTGATCCAAGATAGAGAGCGCATCCCGCATTCCGCCTTCAGCACGTTTAGCAATCAAGCTGAGAGCTTCTTCATCAAAGGTAACCCCTTCTTTTTGAAGAATCCCTGCCAAATGTTCCTCAATAGCCTTGGTCTTGATTGTTTTAAACTCAAAACGCTGTACCCGTGACAAAATGGTGGCAGGAATCTTATGCAATTCAGTTGTCGCCAGAATAAAAACGACATTTTCCGTCGGTTCTTCAAGCGTTTTTAACAGAGCATTGAAGGCACCGGCAGACAGCATATGAACTTCATCAATGATGTAAACCTTGTAAGTGGCACGGCTAGGCGCATAGGTTGACTTGTCACGGATTTCCCGGATTTCATCAACGCCATTGTTTGAAGCCGCATCAATTTCGATGACATCTTCAAGACTTCCATTGGTAATATCGTGGCAGATATCACACTGATTGCAGGGTTCCCCGTCTTTTTGATGAGGACAGTTCATGGCCTTGGCAAAAATCTTGGCGGCACTGGTTTTTCCTGTTCCCCTAGGCCCCGAAAAAAGGTAAGCATGGCTGATCTTGCCTGAGGCAACCGCCTGCTTTAAGGTCGTTGCCACAACTTCCTGCCCAACCATCTCATCAAAAGTCTGGCTGCGATACTTCCGATAAAGCGCTTGATACATTAGTTTTTCACTCCAAACATGTCAAAATTCCAATCGCTTGCCTTAATCAGCTCAGCAACAAAAGCTTCCAAATATTCCTGATCGACAGCATCATAATCAGCTTTCAAATGAGAATCCAAATCAAGCACACCGACCATTTGTCCATCTGCTGCCATAGGCACCACAATCTCACTCATGGCAGCTGAATCACAGGCTATATAGTTAGCATGCTCAGTGACATCATCCACAATGAGCGTTTGGTTTTGCTGAGCAGATTCTCCGCAGACGCCCTTACCCAGCGCAATACGAACACAGGATACCTTACCCTGAAAAGGCCCCAAAACAAGCTCGGTTCCATCAAACAGATAAAATCCTGTAAAAACGGAATTAGACAAGGTCTGTTTTAAAAGCGCACTGGCGTTAGCCAGATTGGCAAGTGCATTACGCTCATTAGCAAAAAGCGCTTTAGCCTGAGCCAGCATAAGGTTGTAATTTGCGATTTTTTCTTGTTTGTTCATAGTTTCTATTATAACAAAAAACAGCTTTGGGAGCGAATACTAAGAAAACTTTGATTGAGATAACAGAAATCATTTTTTACTAGCTGTTCTGTAAGGTTAAAGTTAGCAAAAGATGAACTTTTGAGAATGTCTTAACTGCTTAAATAACTATAAAAAGAAGATTGGCCTTTTTCTCCAATCCTGATTTATATTAAAAAAACACGTTTAGTGAGCAGTTTCAATCCTATATTGCTCATCTTCCACCAGCACAGTTTGACTGTTGGTCAGCTTAAGAAGGTTTAACTGTCCGCCGTAAGCTTCTGATGTCTGCTCGCTGGCTTCTTCAAAGGGAAATTCTTCCCAATGCGGCAGGACAGAAAAATCAACTAGACCCAAGGCAGCATAATCCGTCAAATCAGGTGCCAGATGCTTATCATCCATGATTTGGCTGTAAGAAATATCACTGGAGGCAATAATAGCACCAGCTGATTCGCTGATATAAACCAGACCTTGGTCGATTCGTTCACGAATCAGAGGCAGTAAATTCTTTCTTTTTAATTCCTGCAAGAGATAAAAAGTATTACCGCCTGAAATATAGAGACAAGGCGTTTGTACAATCTTTTCCCGCACCTCAGCCTCTGTTGCTTCTGCTATATCCAGCAAGTCAATGTCAAATTGCAAATCTGCAAAAACCGCCTTACCCTCATCAATATAATCTGTATACTCTTCTACATTTCCAGCCGTGGGAATGAAAAGCACTTTCTTTGCCAGTTTGTGCTGAGCGACAAAATCTGCAAATAAAGGCCGCACTTTTGCAAAATAAGAGCATAGGAATAATGTTTTCATGAATTTTCTCCCAGTCATGTTTTTTAAATTTTTTTCTCCAGTTCCAGCAGATATTTTTTGCGCTCCGTTCCGCCGCCATAACCGCCCAGACTGCCGTCACTGGCAATAACGCGGTGGCAGGGAATCAAAATAGCAATCTGATTGGCTCCGTTAGCATTGCCGACAGCTCTGACCTTATTGACATCACCTAACGCTAGAGCTAAATCTTTATAGGTAAGAGTTTCTCCAAGCGGAATCTTACGGAGCAAGTCCCAGACCGCCCGCTGAAAGGCTGAACCGCTAAGGTGCAAAGGAATGGTAAAACCTGTAAAGGTTCCGGAAAAATAAGCAGCCAGCTCTTGTTCCAATTGCTGTAAAAGAGTATTGCTTCCGTGGATGATTCTTGCATTCAGTCTGCTGCGCAACCGCTCGATTTCTCTTTCCAGGCCTCGCCGATTGTCGAATTCCAAGAGATAGAGATAAGCCTCGTCTGCCAAGGCCAGCATCCGTCCAATTGGTGTCGTGATAAAGCTAGCTGTCAGTACTTTAACCGTTGTTTTTTTCGCTGGGTTTCCCATAATATGACTGAAAGCGTCATTAAAACCGCTAGGTGATTGATAGCCCATGGCTAGCTGCTGCTCAATGACTGTCTGTCCATCCTCGATATTTTTAAAAGCCAGTCCCATCCGACGGGCACGCGCGTATTGAACAAAGGTCATATCGTAAACCTCCTTGAATTTCCGTCGAGCAGTCGCCGAATGAATACCCAGCTTCTTGAAATCTTCTTCCCTCCATCGCTTCTCAGGTTTGGCTTCAACAGCCGCTACGAGCAGTCTAACTTCTTCGGGAAGCTGATGCGGAAATGACAGAGGTTGACAGATTTTGCAGGGACGATAGCCAGCCAGAAGTGCTTCTTCTGCTTTTTCGTAAAAAACACAATTTTCAAACTTGGGCTTTCTGGCTCGACAGGTCGCATGACAGAAAATTCCCGTTGTCTTAATAGCCACAAAGAAAATCCCGTCAAACTGCTTGTCTCGTTCCAGCAAAGCCTTATAATAACGCCCTTTTAACTGTTCATTTTCTATCATTGCAATCTCCTCATTCATCAATTTTTGTTATTATACCCTAAAATAAGGTGAATGACTTCCGAAAAATAAACAAGTAATTTAAGAGACTAAAACCAAAGAACAGACCTTCATCTTTTAACACAAAATAGTTCAATTAGTGATTACTGTCTGGCAACCATATAGCAAACCCAAGCTGCCTGCCTTTGATCATCCAGCAAACGCAGGCCTATTTTAGTCAAATAATTGACAAAAGCGTCTCTTTCTTTCAAGTCTGGCAAATAATAATTGATTTTGCTTTGCTCGCAAGCTATGAGGAAGAGCCCATCATTTGTCAGCACGCGCTTGATTTCAAGCATTGCCTGAGTCAAATCTGGCCAATGAAAATGCGTCTGGAAGGCACAGATAAGGGCAAAGGAATTATCAGGATAAGCCAGCTGACTGACATCCATGACTTCAAAAGTGATGTTTTCTTGCCGGTAACGCTGCTGAGCTTGGGAAATAGCCTCTGTAGAGATGTCCAAGCCCTTGACTTGGCTATTTGGGAAAAGTTGGCCAAGGTAGGCAGTCGACGCTCCATTTCCAACCCCAATATCCAAAATATTCTCATAAGATTTTTTAGGAAGCACTGACAAAGCCCATTGTGCCATGGGTAAGTATGCCTTATTCCAAATCCTCATCATGATCCTGCCAACAAAACCTGACGGATGTTTGGACTGGCTAATGAGATACTTGAGCAGAATATAACTTACTACTGCTAAAACAAAAAGAATAAGAATTATTTTTAGCATCAGTAGCTCTCCTTACAGTCTTTCTTAGCTTGCTGCGTACATTTTCTAATAAAGTCAGTTCTGATAAAGGTTTTGTCATGCTTTTCTGCCTACATTTTTTTAATTTGCACTTTCATTATAGCAAAAAATCACCCTTGACGGGCGATTCGCTTAACAAGTTATTTTTCTTTTTCCCCACCGCTTCCAGGCAGCTTCCACCTCGTTTTTTTAGTCAGGAAATAGCCAGCAAGCCATAATAAGATAAAACCAACTTCAACTCCTAAAACATGAATTCTGTCGGTAGAATTTAATTTCCATAAAGGAGAAGCTATTGAATAAGAACGGTGAGAAAATCTCGTCTTCAAACCAATCATAGCTGTGTTTAAACCAATTGTTGCATGGCATACTAAAATCAGGAAGGCCAAGATCGCTAAAAATTCAAAGACTTGATAATAATAACGATCAGCTTCTTTTGGACTTGCCAAGAAGGTATTATAAAACAGGTAAATAATTGCTATTCCAATATTCAAGGCGATAGGAACCAGAAAATCTGATAAAAAACTCCCATCCCAAGAAAAAGCATATACAAACCAAAAGCCAAAGTAAAATACCGCACCATAAACAAGGCATGTAACTAAACATCCAAGAAAGGCATGTGTTTTCAAAAAATGTCGCATTTAATTTTTATACCTTATAAAACTAGAAAAAAATTGCAGCTTGTTTTTAGTTGTTGCTGCTTTGTATCAATATGTCATTCATCAAAGGTAAACATGGCTGATCTTGCCTGAGCCAGCATGAGTTTGCCATTTGCGATTGTTTCCTGTTTGTTCATGGTTTCTATTATAACAAAAAAAACGCCCTCAGGGGCGAATTTTTCAAGACAAAGATTTGGTGCGGCTAAAAGGAAGCGGACAAAAACTGTACTTTCGCAGTCTCAGTCTTACCAAGCCAGCTTATTAGCTGCAGCATCCTATCTTATTCTTCTGTGCCAATAAGCTTGTCTCCAACGATCGCTGCAAGAATACCGCCAACAATCGGTGCACAGATGAAAATCCAAACTTGGCTGAGCGCTTCGCCGCCGACAAAGAGAGCAGGCGCTAAGCTGCGAGCTGGGTTAACTGAAAGGCCGGTAATATTAAGACCAATAAGGATCATCAAAGTCAAAGTCAGACCAATGACAATACCAGCGATTTTTCCGTTTCCCTTGCTTTCAGATGTCACCGTTACAATCACTAAAACAAAGATAAATGTTGCGATTGTTTCAAAGAGAAAACCTCCCAAAGGTGTGACACCATTTGCTAAGGCGTTTTGTCCAAGTCCAACCTTATCAAGAGACATACCTGAATTTGTCATCAGGAAGAAAACGGCTGCTGAAGCAACAATAGCTCCAACGACTTGTGCCACGATGTAGTTGACCAATTCTTTAGCATCCATACGCTTGTTAACAAACATAGCGATAGAAACGGCCGGATTGAGGTGAGCACCTGAAACTGCTCCGATCGAATACGCTGCTGCCACAATGGATAGACCAAAAGCAAGGGCAATGCCAAGGTGGCCGACTCCTCCGCTTCCTACGCCATTACCAAAAACAACTGTTCCCGTACCGGCGAAAACAAGGATAAACGTTCCAATTAATTCAGCAAAAAATTTTTTCATTTTCATGTCCTTCCCTAAATGATATGTTTAAATACAAACCTATTATAGCCTCTCTTTTCTGATAATTCAATGGATATGGCTTGAAAATACAATAATTTTACAGAAAATCCGTTTTCAAAATCTTTTGACTGCTGCTGTCATAAAAAAATCACTCTTTCGAGTGACTTTTTCAGCTTAATAGTACTCACCTTGACGGTAATTCCATGAGTTAAAGGTGTCTGATAAATGCATCATGATTTTATCAATATCAAGCCCCTTACGGATAACAACAGGGCATGGCTCTACTGAGCGGCTGCCGGCTCCCTGTTCAGGAATTAGTTTACCATCAGTATCAACCATTGAGACCATAACACCTTGTTCATAACGCGTTTCCACAGTTTTATCCGGTTGGATAGACGCTACGTAATCATCGGCTTCGATAACAAGGTCAACCATTGACTCGATACGCTCACCGATACCTTCAACTTTACCGCGATTTCCTTTGCCTGATGGGTTAGCTGAGGAAGCATAGACCATGCGGCCTTCTTTTTCCCACATTTCCTTGGCAATTTGTTCGCCAGCCACGCCGAATTTAATAACAAAGCAAGATGTTCCGCGAACGTCTGTCATCAATTCTTCGCGCCCATCACCGTAAGCTTTCAATTTTTCGTAAGCTTCTGGCTTCCACGGCAGGATACAGCCAAGAAGAATATCTTCATCCCAATGTTTTTGGTAGAAGGCATCAATTTCAGGCGTCAGCTGAGCAAGAGCCCGCAGCTCATCCATGCTGCCGCAGAGGACAACTCCTGGTTTGTTGCGATTGCGCTTTTTAGCTTCAAATTTACGCTCAAGCCCCTTTTTATCTGAAGTCATGATAATGTAGCCAACCTTGGTTGGACAGACGATAACGCCGCCTTCCCCCTTAACAATTTCAAATCCTTCTTGCGAAAGATTGCCATCCCAATGGATATGTTTAGTCATTAGTCTTCTCCATCTAAATTAATAATACTTTTTTATTTTATCATGCTTAATCCCTAAAAGCAATGTTATTTATTGATTTTTCAGAACTTTCTAAACTTTATGAAACAGCCTACTGCCAATAGGCGGGGCGGTTTTTCTCGTATTCAGTAATGAGGTCTTCGTACTGAAGCGTAATACCGATATCGTCCAAACCGTTTAAAAGCTTGTGCTTCCATTCACCGTCAATGTCAAAAGTGAATTCTCCCACCGGAGAAAAGATTTTTTGCTCATAGAGATCAACTCTCACTTCATCTGTCGGTGCCAGCGCAGCTAATTGATCACGGACTTCCTGCGGCTGAACAATAGGCAGGATGCCATTGTTTAAATCATTATTGTAGTGAATATCACCAAAAGAACCCGCTATGATGACCTTAAAACCATAGTCCGCCAAGGCCCAGGCCGCATGCTCGCGCGAAGAACCTGCGCCAAAGTTATCCCCAGTAATCAAGATACTGGCCTTGCGATACTCCGGCTTGTTAAAAATAAAGTCTGGATTTTCTGTGTAATGATGATCCAGATACCGCCATTCGTACATAAGATATTTGCCAAAACCTTTTTTGTCAATTAACTTCAAAAACTGCTTGGGCAAAATTTGATCGGTATCAATATTGTCATTCATTAAGGGAACCGTTGTCCCAGTATAGATTGTAAATTTTTCCATAATTAAACCTGTGCCTCCGGTAACTGACGAACATCCACAAAGCGGCCGGCAATTGCGGCTGCTGCTGCCATCGCAGGGCTGCAAAGATGGGTTTTAGCGCCAACTCCCTGTCTGTCTTCAAAATTGCGGTTGCTGGTTGAGGCGCAGTGCATGCCTTCAGGCACCTTGTCGGGATTCATTCCCAAACACATGGAACAGCCCGGATCCCGCCACTCAAAACCAGCTTCCATAAAGATCTTATCTAAACCAATCTTTTCAGCAGCTCTTTTTACAGGGCGGCTTCCCGGAACAACAATGGCTGTCAGATGCGGCGAAATATGCTTACCAACAACGTACTTAGCAGCTTCTTTCAGATCACTGAGTCTGGCATTGGTACAAGAGCCTAAAAAGACATAACCCAGCTCAATATCCTCAGCTGTCTGCCCCGGCTGCATATCCATATAATGATAAGCACGTTCATCATTCATATCTTTGATTTCAGGAAAGGCCTGACCAAATTCAACTCCCATGGATGGATTGGTTCCCCAAGTCACCATAGGGGCCAGCTCGGAAACATCCATTTCAATGACCTTGTCATACTGGGCATCCGCATCTGAAACCAAGGTTTTCCAATCTGCTACCGCTGCTTCAAAGTCCTTAGGAACACACTCCTTATCTTTAAGATAGTCAAAAGTCTTCTGATCAGGATTCATAATTCCCATTTTAGAGCCAAATTCAATGGACATATTGCAAATGGTCATGCGTTCTTCCATGCTCAGCGCATCAACAGCTTCGCCCACGTATTCGACAACATGGCCGACTCCAACGGCAACACCGTACTTGGCAATCAAAGCCAAAATGTAGTCTTTAGAGTAGACTCCTTTTTGCGGCTGACCGGTGAATTTGACTAATAATTTTTTGGGTTTTACCTGCCAGATAGTCTGTGTTGCAAAAACATGCTCCACTTCTGTCGTTCCGATACCAAAACCGATAGCTCCAAAAGCGCCGTGGGTGGCCGTATGGCTGTCACCGCAGACAATGAATTTCCCTGGCTGTGTTCGACCCGTTTCAGGACCAACCATATGCACAATTCCTTGATGTTCAGAACCGTGGTCCGCATGAGGAATCTCAAATTCAACAACATTTCTGGCAAGAGCATCCATCTGCGCTTTAGAGATGACGTCACGAATGTCATAGATGTTGACGGTCGGCACATTATGATCAAAGGTGCCAAAGGTAAGATCGGGACGGCGGACTTTTCTGCCTGCATCCCGCAGTCCCTGAAAAGCCTGGGGACTGGTAACTTCGTGGATATAGTGCTGATCCACATACATAAGCTGAGGCTCACCTTCTTTTCCTGTTATCACATGGCGTTCCCAAAGCTTATCAAAAATTGATTTTCCACTCATATTACATTCTCCAAACTAAATAAATCACAAAGCAATCGCTAAAAATGCCTAAATACCAAACCAGATGAAAATACCATTTTCTGGTTTTATGGTGAAAGAGGTGACCGCCCAAGGCAGCACCTAAACCGCCCAAACAAAGACTAAGAAGCAAGAGGCTCCTTTCAGAAATCCGCCATTGCTTTTTTACTGCCTTCCTCTTATCAAGGCCATAAAGGCAGAAGACTGCTGTATTCCAAAGGATTAGTACCAACCAAAAATAGAACTGGTCTCTCATAGATTAGCAATAACAGCCGCTATCATTTCAGCCGTATCAGCTGAGCCACCCAAGTCGCGTGTTAGAACACCCTGCGTCAGCGCCTTATCAACAGCATTTTCAATCATTTCAGCACCAGCAATTTCTCCAAAAGAATCACGCAGCATCATGGCAACTGACAAAATCATGGAAATCGGATTGGCAATCCCTTGACCGGCAATATCAGGAGCTGAGCCATGAATCGGCTCGTAAAGACTCGGTCCGCCTTCAGAATGGCTGGCAGATGGCATGACACCAAGCGTACCAGGCAAAACAGAAGACTCGTCTGATAGAATATCACCGAAAAGATTTTCAGTCACGACCACATCAAAGCGCGCCGGATTGGTAATCATAATCATGGCTGCGCTGTCCACCAGCTGATGTTCCAAGGTCACATCTGGATACTCTTTGGACACTTCGTCTGCTACTTTGCGCCAGAGTTTTGACGTTGCCAAGACATTTTGCTTGTCAATGCTGGTTACTTTCTTAGCGCGTCCGCGCGCAATTTCAAAGGCCTTGCGCATAATGCGGCGAATCTCATCAGCAGAATAATCGTTGACATCGCGGGCTGAATCGTCATTCAAGGTATGTTCCCCAAAATAGATACCGCCTGTCAATTCACGTACAACCACAAAGTCAACACCTGCAATACGCTCGGGTTTCAAAGGCGACAGATGTTTGAGAGCATCAAAGATGCGCACGGGACGGATGTTAGCAAAAAGGTTAAGTTCCTTACGAATAGCCAAGAGACCTTGTTCAGGACGAACAGGAGCCTTATCATACTGAGGACTGCCAATAGCGGCCAGCAAAATAGCATCTGCGGATTTTGCCGCAGCCAAAGTATCCTCGGGCAGCGGATGGCCGCTGGCATCAATACCTGCACCGCCGAAAGCTTTAGCCTCAGTTTCATAGGCAAAGCCAGTCTTAGCAGCAACTGCTGCTAAGACCTCTAGGCCAGCCGCCATGATTTCCGGACCGATACCGTCTCCTGCCAGTGTTACAATTTTTTTCATTTTTTCAAACTTCTCCTAGTCGTTGCTTGGGTAATCATGTTCTGAAACTTTATGGCCGATTTCGCCGGCATTTTCTTTTTGAACAAAGGTATTAGCATTAATATAGGCAATGGCACTGGCTTTCAATACGTCAAAGTCCAGACCGGAAGCATTGAAAATCGTGTCTGTATCCACATTTTCAACGGAAACCAGCACACGCGCCTGAGCATCGATACCGTCTGTAACAGCTTCGATATTGTAGCTGTCCAGCTTAACCGTTTGATTGAAGAATTTATCAATGGCATTGAAGATAGCTTCGACAGATCCCTTACCATTGGCAATAATGTCGACTTCTTCCCCATCTCCATTGACCATGATAACCTGTGCTGTAATGGTATCATCTTCGTTTGAGGTCAGTCTCAAATCTTTGAAGTGGAAGCCTTCTGGATTTTCAACACTGGTTCCTGCTACTAAGGCTCTGATATCGGCATCAGTGATATCATGTTTTTTATCAGCCAGCGATTTAAATTTGGCAAAGAGGGCTGCAATTTCAGATTCTTCAAAGTCCAGAGCCAGTTCTTTGAGTTTCTCAACGAAAGCGTGGCGGCCGGATAATTTTCCAAGCGGTAATGAATTTTTCTTAACACCGACCAATTCAGGCGTGATAATTTCATAGGTCAGAGGATTCTTAAGGACACCGTCCTGGTGAATGCCAGACTCATGTGAGAAAGCATTGCCGCCGACAACAGCCTTATTTTTAGGAACAGCGATACCTGAAAAACGCGATACCAATTCAGAAGTATTAACCGTTTCATTGAGCACAATATCAGAAGTGGCCTCATAATAATCCTCACGAATATTGAGCGCTACAGCAACCTCTTCAAGGGCAACATTGCCGGCACGCTCGCCAATGCCGTTGACTGTTCCCTCAACACGGCCGGCACCGGCCTTAATGGCTGCTAAGGTGTTAGCTGTTGCCATACCGAGATCATCGTGGCAGTGAGGACTGAAGATGATTTTGCGGTCAGATCTTACATTTTCAATTAAATGCTCAAAAATATGACCAAATTCTGCCGGTGTTGTAAAGCCGACAGTATCAGGAATATTGATGTAAGTTGCTCCTGCATCAACAGCCGTTTGGACAACTTCGAGCAGGAAATCAAGCTCTGTACGGGTCGCATCTTCCGGTGAAAATTCAACCACATCAAATTTGGAGCAGGCATAGGTCACGTGTTCCTTGATAGCCTCCAGAATTTCCTCTTTGGATTTTTTAAGCTTAAATTCACGGTGAATAGGGCTGGTCGCAATAAAGACGTGACATTGAGGAAATTTGGCATCTTTGAGCGCTTCATAGCAGGCATCAATATCAGACTTAACAGAACGGGCCAGACCAGACACCGCTGTCCTTGTCATGGCTGCTGCGATTTGCTTAACCGCTTCAAATGAATCGGGACTGGCTGCCGGAAATCCTGCTTCAATGGAGGAAATACCCCACTTTTCCAGCTGCTTGGCGATTGTAACTTTTTCTTTTACCGAAAAATTGACGCCGGGCGTTTGCTCACCATCGCGCAGTGTTGTGTCAAGAAATTCAACCTTATGCATAAGATACCACCTTCTAATTTGGAAAATTAAAGTAAAAAACATCTCACTCGGAAAACCCAAGCGAGATGTTTTCTTTTCCCGCTTGGTAAGCCAAACAGGACTAATGCTTTTGCACTAGCCCGCACACCTCAACAACAAAGCGTCATTTCGTGTAAACATTTGACTTTTTTCCTTTCAGATGTAACTTGTTAACATCATACCTTTTTTTAGAATGATTGTCAATATAAATTAAGGAATTTTCTGAAAAATCAAATAATGACTTCCAACTGTTTTTTCAAAAACCAAACAGTCACATAAACAAAGCCTTCTGCATCATTCTGTGGTAATGGGAAGAGAAGGGCAGAACATTCTCCCTTTTCTCCTGTTTGTCTCACCGAATGGCCTGCTTGGTTTCTGCATCAAAGAAATGCCCCTTAGCCACATTAAAGGTCAGCTGAATCTTTTCACCTGGTTCATGGAAATCTCTGGAATCCACCCGTGCCGCAAATTCTGTCTGACCCAATTTGAGGTAAAGCATGGTTTCAGAACCCAATAATTCAGAAACCACTACCTCTGCAGCAAGGCTAGCATCTGGATAGGTTTCCTGAACCAAGAGGCTGCTGGAGATATCCTCCGGACGAATGCCAAAAATAACCTGCTTATTCTTATAACCTTTGGCTTCAAGCAGCTTGAGCTGACCCTCTGTCACCGCTATATGAAGCCCCTCACTATTAACCAGATAGCCATTCTCAATCATCACCTCAAAGAAGTTCATAGCCGGACTGCCGATAAAACCTGCCACAAACTGATTGGCCGGCTGGTTGTAAAGCTCCTGCGGTGTTCCAATCTGCTCCACACGACCGATTGTTCCTGACCCGTCTTCATTCTTGGTTGAGCTCATGATGACAATACGATCTGCCAAGGTCATCGCTTCGGTCTGATCGTGGGTTACATAGATGGTTGTAGAGCCGATACGGCGATGGATCTTGGCAATCTCTGCCCGCATGGACACTCGAAGTTTGGCATCGAGGTTAGAGAGCGGCTCATCCATCAAAAAGACCTTGGCATCCCGCACAATCGCCCGGCCCATAGCTACCCGCTGGCGCTGACCGCCTGAGAGGTCCGCCGGCTTGCGGTCGAGAAACTCGCTCAAACCAAGAATCTGCGCCGCTTCTTTCACCCGCTGATCAATGGCATCTTTGGAATATTTGCGAAGTTTGAGCCCAAAGGCCATATTGTCATAAACGCTCATGTGCGGATAGAGGGCATAGTTCTGAAAGACCATGGCGATATCACGATCCTTAGGCGCCTTGTCATTGACGACTTCACCATCAATACTCAGCTCTCCCTTACTGATATCCTCAAGACCTGCCACCATGCGCAGGGTGGTTGACTTTCCGCAGCCTGATGGACCGACAAAGACGATAAATTCCTTGTCCTTAATGGTCAAATCAAAATCCTCAACCGCATAATGGCTGGTATTAGGGTATTGTTTATAAATGTGATTCAAACGTAATTCTACCATAAGCTTCTCTCTTTACTCCTTTTTAGTCAAAATAAATAGTTTGATCATTTTCAGTGACACGATAGTCCAGCGTTTTCAAATTAATCTCCGCTTTTGCCTCTACCGTTTCAGCTGCGTTACGGCGGGTAATAATCACGGTGTTTTCATCCGGATTTGTAACAGAAATGCTCCCGTCAAGGTCAAAGGCTGCCGACTGATTGCGGTAGGTAAACAGTTTGAGCAGGGCTTTGACAACGGGACGCTCAACTTCTTGTGCAATCTCTTCACTTGTATAATAATGGCGGTTGATATTACGCCCTTCCTTGGTCTGTTCAAGCAGTTCTAAATCATTCCTGCCAGCTAAGAAACCAACATAGTAGACCTGCGGAATCCCCGGCGCAAAGGCCTGTATCAGACGGGCGATAAAATACTTTCTGTCGTCATCGCCGAGCGCTGAATAGTAAGTCGAATTGATTTGATAGATATCCAAATTATTGTATTCAGCTGTTGAATATTTGCGGTTGACATTGGCACCGACTTTATAGAGTTGGTCTGAGGTATAGGCAACTTCCTCGTCTGTCAAAATATCTTTGACATCTACGACACCGATCCCATCATGGGTATCAAGGGTTGTAAATTGTTTCATAGGGCTTTTTTGCAGCCAGTCTGCCAGACGCTCGGCTTTCCCGCTGTAGAGCGAGTAAAGTGTCACCATGGGCAGAGCAAAGTCGTACACAAAATAGTCATGCTCAGCCAGCTTAAACTGGATGGAATAGTGCTCATGGATTTCCGGTAGGATATCAGCGCCGGCTGCCTGCGCCATAGCCTGTACTTTGGAAAGCAAGTCCCAAATCTCAGGCTCGACAAAGAAATCAGTGGTATCAACTTTTTTCACCGCATAGGCAAAAGCGTCTAAGCGAATCAGGTCACAGCCGTTGGCTGCTAAGTGATCAATAGTCTCTTTGATAAAATCCATGGTCACTTGCTTAGTAACATCCAGGTCAATCTGCTCTTCGCCAAAGGTATTCCAAAGATGTTCCTTGCTGCCGTCCGCAAAGACAATTTCCTGTATAGGCGCACGGTCTTTGCGTTTATAAATCAGATCGATATCAGCCTGAGTCGGCCGGCCCTGCGGCCAGAACTTTTCCCAGCGCAAGAATAGATCCGCATAGGCCGAAGCGTCTTTTTTGCTTTGAAAATCCTTATAGTAGGTCGACTGACGCGAGATATGATTGATCATAAAATCAAACATGAGATAATATTTCTCGCCTAAGCGCTTAACGTCAGTCCAGTCGCCAAAGGTGGGATCCACCTCATCGTAGGCAATGGGTGCAAAGCCGCGATCACCGGTTGAGGGAAAGAAAGGCAGCAGGTGCACACCGCCGACAGCCGCACCAAAGTAGCGATCCAGATTGTCTTCTAATTCTTTTAAGTTCTTACCCAGACTGTCTGAGTAAGTAATGAGCATGGTTTGATTTTTAATGGACATAATGAACTCCTCATCTCAATTAGCTCTAATAGTTGAAACCGATAATTTCTGAACCCTTGTTATTCCTTGAGAACGAAGGGATAGGCAATTAGCATCGTTTTTTTCATAAAAGGTCATAGACATTGTCTTTTCGTGATTGATAAAGACTTCAACAGACGATGTGTCTCTTACAATCTCAATTTCCAAACCCGCAGCACTCAAATCACTAACATCAAGGCTGCGGCTGTTCAAAATCGGATTTTCCAGCCCCTTAATCGCATAGCCAAAACTATCTCGGCTTAAACTCAGCAGCTGCTCATCAGCATTGTAAGTCAAACTGATTGAAGCCCTGCCGTCTGCCTGTAAAGGGTAGAGCAATTCCCATGAAGCATCTCTCGAAATGGTCAGCTCAATGAATTGCTGAGGGCAGACAATATCCTTAAACTCCAAAGGATGATCCGGTGTCAGCTGCCCCTGCCACTCTTTAACTGTCTCACAGTAATCATAGAGCTGCGGAGCCGGTTCTTGACAGAGTCTGAGATTTTTCACACTCAGCTTCCTTGGCAGGGTCATCATACCGGCCCATCTATGACCTAGGTCATGTGTCGGAATATTGCGCTGCCACATCTGCATCCAGGCAATCATCATGCGTCTGCCGGAATCATCCAAGCAGGTCTGCGGCGCATAAAAATCCAAACCGCCGTCAATCTCATGATAATTCTCAACACGTAATTTACCGCTTTCCCAGTCAAGTTCTCCAATAAAAGCTACAGTCGAATTCAAATTTTGATAAGCATGGTCTTGTGCTTTCATTTCAATCGGCGATACCAGAAGCACCCATTTATCATCCAACTGGAATAAATCGGGACACTCCCACATAATTCCTTGTTCTGCCGTACCTTCTAAGAGAACCGACTTAAAGGTCCAGTCTTGAGTATTGTCCGATTGAAACAGTAAAATCTGTCCTCTGCTGTCATGCGTTTTTGCAGCAACAACGGCATAATACCGGCCGTCTTGGGCAAATATTTTAGGGTCTCTGAAGTCTGCGATATCCGCAATACCTTTTATATGAGAATCTGCAATGACAGGATTCTTAGGTGATTTTTCAAAAGTAATGCCATCTGAGGAATAAGCTATACACTGAGTCTGCTTGATCTTTCCGTTTTGATTGATAAAACCGGTGTACATGAGAACCAGCTGATCGTCAGCAACAACTGCACTGCCTGAAAAACAGCCGTCTCTGTCATAAGACTCATCCGGCGCCAGAGCTACAGGCAAGTCTTCCCAGTGGATTAAATCTTTTGACTTGGAATGACCCCAGTGCATGGGTCCCCAAACACTGCCATAAGGATAAAATTGATAGAAAAGATGATAGTCACCTTTATAATAAACAAATCCATTGGGATCATTTATCCATCCAATCGGTCCCATGGCATGAAACTTTTCTCTGTAGCGGCTGTCCACCTCACTTTTATGCTCTTGGATATACTGATTAGCTTTGTCAATAATTTTTCCCATTTAAGTCTCCTATTTGATACCTGTTCCAGAGCTGCCCAAACCTTGAACAATGTATTTTTGAGCAACCACATAGACGATAATCAATGGGATAGTGGAAATCGTCAAAACAGCCATAACTTGGTTGATATAAACAGGCTGAGTGGTATTAATGGTTGTGATCGCTACCTGCATTGAGAATTTTGACGAATCTGTCAGAACCATCAACGGCCAGATATAATCATTCCAGCTGCTGATGAAAGACAGGACGCCGACAGTGGCTACTGCTGGTTTTGACATGGGCAGCATAATTCTAAAGAAGGTCTGTACGATTCCTGCTCCATCCATACGGGCTGATTCAACGATTTCTTCAGGAATGGCTATAAAGAAATTTCTAAACAAATAAATATTGAAAACACTGGCCATTCCCGGAATAATAACCGCTAAACGGTTATTAACCAGCCCCAGAGTATTAATGATGGTAAACTGCGGAATCAGTATGGTTTCCATCGGGATAATTAACAGCCCCAACAAGAGACCAAAAAGGATCTTTTTCCCGCTAAAATCAATTCTGGCAAAGGCAAAACCTGCTAAAGCATTGATGATAATGGAGCCCAGAGCAAAGGTTACTGAATAGAAAATACTGTTGCCCAAATAAGTAAAGATACTGAAACGGCTTAAGATTTCCTGATAAGGCTTGAACCAATTTGCCGGATTCAGACTTGGCAAAAAGGCCTTCCATGAAGTTAAATTATTATAAACATCAGCTTCCAATTTCATGGAAGAAACAATCATCCAAACCATTGGAAACAAGAACAAGAAGGCCAAAAGAGTCAGCAGGACATATTCTAAAATTTTAACAGATTTGGTTTTCATGATCAGTCATCCTCCTTTAGCACGCGTCTTTGTACAAGGGTAATAAGGCCAATAACAGTCGTAAAGACTAAAGCGATTGAGCTTGAATAACCAACCAAACGATCGGTGAAACCTTTTTGGTAGATATAATAAACCATTGTCATCGTTGAGTTCATTGGTCCCCCTTGGGTCATAACCATTGGCTGTACCAGGAGCTTGAAGGCTGAAATCAAGGTCGTCAGCAAGACAAACAAGGCTGTCGGTTTTAACAATGGCAAAGTGATGTAGCGAAATTGCTGAAATTTTGAAAAGCCGTCAAGTTCCGCTGCTTCGTAAACATCGTGAGGAATATTTTGCAAACCGCCAAGGAACAAGAGCATTTGATAGCCGGCTCCCTGCCAGGCCGAAACCAAAATAATCGCATACATGGCTTGTTTAGGACTTGTCAGGAAAGGCTGCGAAGCAATGCCAATACGGTTCAGTAAGGCATTAAGCAACCCATTGTTGGGATTTAGCAGATACAGCCAAAGAATTGAAATGACAACAAGTGACATGACTACCGGTGCAAAGAAAGCAACTTTGAAAAACATATTTCCCTTGCGGGGTTTATTAATAATCAAGGCCATGCCAAGAGCCAATCCCAGCTGAACAGGAATAATCCAGACAACAAATTTGGATGTATTTAAAATACTCTTAAGAAAAATCGGATCTTGTGCAAGCTTGATAAAATTATTTAAGCCGACAAACTGCTTGGCATCCGGTGTCAGCAAATAATAGTTGGTAAAAGCATAGTAGAAAACCATGCAAACCGGAATCACCAGAAAAATCAAAAGCAATATCAAGGCAGGCGACAAAAATGCATAACCCAGCAAATTGTTTTTTAACTTATTATTTTTATACATTCATTTACCCTTTCTAAATGGCAGATAAAACAGCTTTTTAAATGCTGCAGCTCAATCTGCTATCGGTGTTATCAGTCCAGAGCATCGTCAATCGCCTGCTGCATTTCTTTAGCCTTTATATCAAGTGCTTTTTTAACATCAGGATTTTCTTTATAATAACTGATATCCTGCATAGCCTGCTGAAAGGCACGCGATACTTGCGGATAAGCCACAACAACCGGGCGAGCATGGCCGGACTTTTGATTTTGCTCCATCAAGAAAACCATTTCTTTAGGAACTTCATCTTTAATTTCTTTTATCGTAGATTTGCGAATAGGCAGACCGTTGCTGGCCAAACTGATTAATTTACTTGACTGAGTGCTGGTTGCGTACTTGACAAATTCTGCCGCAATTTTAGGTTTGGCTGATTTTGAAGTCACTGCAATCTGCCAGCTTCCCGTCGGTGAAACCAGCTTTTTCGTTTTATCTGATACCGGATATGGCAAAATGCCGTAATCAACGTCTTTATAGTTTGAAGCCATATCGGTAATCGTCCATGAACCGCTTAGAAGCATAGGATAAACCTCTGTTTCAAACCCTTTTTCCACCGGGCTGATGGTTGTATAACCCTTCCTAACCAGATTTTGGATAAATTCGACTGCTTCCACTGTTTTTTGGCTGTTAAAATAGCCTTCTGCCTTTGTTCCCTTGCTGTTAACAACGGTGCCCCCGTTTGACCAAATGAGCGGCATATAGGCGTATGGCAGCATCTCATCGATAGAATTCAGTTTGAAATCAATGGCAGGTCTTTTGAAATGTTTTTTCAGCTGTTTGCTGATGGCATTAAATTCTGACCATGTCCACGGATCATCAATGGTTGGCAGTTTTGATAAATCAATGCCTGCTTCTTTAAACATTTTTTTATTGTAGTAAACACCGACACTGGACTCTGAATAACCAAAAGCGTAGAGTTTTCCTTTGTAAGTTCCCTGCTGCTTGATACTGTCTAAAACATCATCCATATTGGCATCTTTGACATATTTATCAAGCGGGATAATCACTTTTGCATGGGCATACGCAGCTGTATTGGGACCATCTAAGGTGATAACATCCGGCAAATTATCAGCTGTTATAGCCGCATTGACCTTGTCTTCATATCCGCCGCCGCTGCCGCTTCGAGGAATGTATTCTGTAACGGCTTTGTACTCACCCTTATGTTCCTTATTAAAACCGCTGACAATCTCCTTCCAAGCCTTTCCTTCTGCAGTTTCATCTGAAAACTGAACCCAGATTTTAATGGTATTGGGGTCTGAATTTGTTTTTTGATTTTTCGTTCCTCTGCCGCATCCTGCAAGGGATCCCAGCACAAGAGCAGAAACTGCTGCCAACCCAACTAATCCTTTACGCATGGCGTTCCTCCTGACTTATTTTTTGGAAACGTTTCAATTTTTGGTTAAAAATAAAAGAGAACTTTTTTCTAAAAATGGAAACGTTTCAAATACAAGTAAATTATAAGCGCTTTCATTGTTTTTGTCAAGCCCCTTTTTTTCTGAAATAACTTTTATTTTTTCGTGGTTCCTCCCTCCTTAAACTGAACAGGAACGATAACTCTTTTTTCTTCTGAAATGCCATTTATCAAATTCAGCAGCAGCTCCACAGCTGACTTGGCCAAAAGATCAGTCGACTGACTGATGGTCGATAAAAAATAATCTTGATCAATGGCTGATTTCAAACCGTCAAAACCAATGATTTGATAGTCTTGCGGTGCTTCTTTACCCAGCTTTTTCAGCACTTTCATCACAGTCAGAGCCATAAAGTCATTAACAGCAAAAATCCCGTCAATTTGCGGATGATCTAAGAAAAATTTTTCTAGCTTACCTTCCAAATCTTCAATAGGTTCCAGTAAATCACACTTTTCTACTCTAAAGCCCGCCTGTTTACTGTAGGCATAAAACCCTTTTTTGCGGTTGGTTGTTTCATTTTCAAACTTATTTTTACCGCCGATATAAGCCAGATGCTTGGCACCTCTCTCAATCAAATTTTGGGCTGCCAGCTGTCCGCCCAAAAAATTATCTGACGTGACATAAGGAATCTTTTCGGAGAAATGCCGGTCAATACTGACAAAGGGCAGATTGGTTGACACATACTGGTCAATATCGGAGTAGGTAATACCGATAATCCCGTCAACCTTATTGCTCTTTAGCATTTCAAGATATTTGATTTCATTTAGGGCATTTTCTTCAACATTGCAAATATAAAGCCTGTAGTCAAATTTGCTTAAATTCTTTTCGGTATAGTAAGCAAATTCTGAAAAAAAGGGGTGCCAAATTGTCGGAATGAGCAGTGCAACAGTATTGCTTCTATTGGTCTTTAGTCCTCTGGCATATTCGTCCGGCTGATAATTGAGCTCTTTGATAGCGGCTTGTACTTTTTGATAAGTGCTGTCTTTGACCCTGACTCCGTTAATGACACGTGAAACAGTTCCGACACCGACTCCTGCCAATGCGGCAACTTCTTTCATCGTTACTTTCATAGCTTACCCCACTTCATTTTAATATCTTTATTGTAGCACTATCAGAAAGCGTTTTCTAGTTTTTTTATTCTTTTTTCACTGCCGCTTCCACTTTGCTGCCAAGCAAAAAGAGGATGGTCAAAAAGTCCAACCTCCCCAATTAGAGTTCATTTTAGCATCATAAGGCAGCAGTTGAGAAGACGAACTTTTTATTATTTGTTGAGTTCTCCCCACTCCCTTTGATTAAGAATCTTTTAAAATGCTGGCAATTTTGGTGTTAATCAAATCAATAGCTACCACATTAGAGACGCCTTCTGGGATAACAATATCGGCATAGCGCTTGGTTGGTTCAATAAACTGATGGTACATGGGTTTAACAACTTCCATATACTGCTCAATGATACTGTCAAGACTTCTGCCGCGCTCTTCCATATCGCGCTTGATGCGCCGGATGATGCGAATATCATCATCAGTGTCCACAAAAAGTTTGATATCCATCAGATCACGCAGACGTTCATCTTCCAAAACCAAAATGCCTTCAACAATAAAAACATCTTGGGGTTCCTGCCGATAGGTTTTGTCACTGCGCGTATGCAGCGTATAATCGTAAATAGGAATATCCACCGGACGCCCCGCCTGCAGCTCTTTGATATGTTCAATCATCAAATCCGTATCAAAAGCCAAAGGGTGGTCATAATTGGTCGTCACACGCTCTTCAAAGGTCAAATGGCTCTGATCCTTATAATAAGAATCGTGTTCAATCATCGCGATTTTAGCACTGGGAAAGTGAGACAAGATTTCCCGTGAAACGCTGGTTTTCCCTCCGCCGGAACCGCCTGTAACACCAATAATAATCGGTTTTTCTCGCATAATAAACAATAAGGACACTTAATCAGCCAAATTTTTACGATTAAAACTTGGAAAAGCAGCATTATGGCGCTCATCAGCTGCATCAGCCTTCCAAAAAATTAAGCTTTTGCCCTTCTTCATTCCTTTCTTTTACTTCACTAAAATATCTTCCTATCTATTTTACACTAAATCATGTTATAATGAAATAAAAATTTAAAGAGCCGGAGGCAGCCTATGCTTAAACTTGGTATTATCGGAACTGGATCTATTTCCCATCAGTTTATTGAAGCCGCTGAACTGTCGCAAAACTATCAGCTGACAGCTGTTTATTCCCGCAGACTGGAAACGGCGGAAAACTTTTCTGCCCGTTACCATGATGTCTTTTGTTATGAAAATCTAGCTGATTTTTTCAAACACGATTTTGATGTCCTCTATATTGCCAGCCCAAACGCTCTTCACTTTGAACATGCAAAGGCGGCCTTGGAAGCCGGTAAACATGTTATCGTCGAAAAGCCTGCTTTTTCAAGACCGGAAGAACTGGCTGAGGTGATTCAGCTGGCAGCTGATCAGAAACGCTTTTTCTTTGAGGCAGCCAGAAATTACCATGAAGCATCACTGACCGTTATCAAGGACTTTCTGGCTCACAAAACTGTCATCGGTGCAGATTTTTCCTATGCTAAGTACTCTTCCAAAATGAAGGATCTGCTTGACGGGAAAATGCCCAATGTCTTTTCAGACAGATTTTCAGGCGGTGCTCTGGTTGATTTGGGAATTTACCCTATCTATGCTGCTTTGAAGCTCTTCGGCAAGCCAAAAAGTGTCAACTATACTGCGACCCAGCTGGAAAACACGGTTGATTTAAATGGCAATGGCAATCTGATTTATCCTGATTTTCATGTGTCTATTAGAGCAGGGAAAAATTACAACACCTTGGAATATGCTGAAATTTATACGGCAGAAGGTACCTTGCTGCTCAATCATATCCAAGGCATCAGCTCTGCTGTTTTCCAAAAACATGACGGCACTCGTGAAAAGCTGGCTCTCCCTGAAATCGAGCACCTGATGCTGGAAGAGGCCGAGGATTTTGCTCAAATGATAGCAAATCCGGATGAAACACTTTATCAAACTTGGCTGGATGACGCAAAATCTGCCAGCCAGATTCTTTACCAAATGCGCCAGAGCGCTGGCATTATATTTGAGGCGGACAAACGATGAAAACACACTTTCCAGCAAGCTGGCAGGATAAACTCCAGCAGCTCCACTTTGCAGACTTTACCCAGATTCAAGAAGAGGCCTTTGAACCCATCAAAAATGGGCAAAACTTTCTGGGCATCAGCCCCACAGGAACCGGTAAAACACTGGCCTATCTCTGGCCCAGTCTGTTAAATCTTCAGGCTAAAAAAGCACAGCAGCTGCTGATTTTAGCACCCAACAGCGAATTAGCCGGACAGTTGTTTGAAGTCACTAAAACATGGGCCGAACCCCTTGGCCTGACAGCCCAGCTTTTCCTGTCGGGCTCCAGCCAAAAACGGCAAATTGAGCGGTTAAAAAAAGGCCCTGAGATTCTCATCGGAACACCGGGCCGGATCTTCGAGCTGGTCAGACTGAAAAAAATCAAAATGATGGCTGTCAACACCATCGTTCTGGATGAATTTGATGAGCTGTTAATTGATTCCCAATACCAATTTGTTGAGGGTATTACCAACCGTGTCCCGCGCAGCCACCAAATGATTTATATGAGCGCTACCAATAAACTCAAGCAAGACGCTCTGGCAGAAGACACCCTTACGGTTGATCTGTCCGATCAAAAATTGGACAGTATTTCTCACTATTACATCACTGTAGACAAACGGGAGCGTGCAGAACTCCTGCGTAAGCTGTCTAATATTCCTGATTTTCGGGCCTTGGTCTTTTTCAATAACCTATCTGATCTGGGAGCCAGCGAAGAACGCCTGCAATACAGAAATGTCCCAGCTGTCTCACTGGCCAGCGACATCAATGTCAAATTCCGCAAGGTCATTCTTGAAAAATTTAAAGACCACGAATTAGCTTTACTGTTAACAACTGATCTAGTCGCACGCGGCATTGATATTGATGGCTTAGAGTATGTTATTAATTTCGATCTTCCCCGCGACAAAGAAGCCTATACCCACCGCGCCGGACGCACAGGCCGTATGGGAAAAACAGGTGCTGTTATCACCTTTATCACTCATAAAGAAGACCTGAAAAAACTGAAAAAATTTGCCAACGTTTCAGAAATTTTCTTAAAAAATCAAGTTTTACGTTCAAAATAAAAGAAGTACATAAAAAATGCTGGAACAAACGTTCCAGCATTTTCAATTAATTCCCTGCTCTCTTTGTTAACGTATTAACTGTTGAAAAGAGTTCAAGCCAAATTATCAATGACATCCTGCAAATGAGAGATAGCTTCTGCAGGTAAGGCAGATTTTGGATTCTTTTGATTGAACGATTCCAGATATTGCAGGCGCACCTTCATCCGCTGACGGATAATTTTAACGTAAGCCTGGTCAAAATTAGGAACTTTATAGTCAGATGAAGCCAGATATTCAAAGCCTTTGACAGCACCGAATGGCTTAAATTCTGCCGTACCGTCTACAACCTGTTCAATCACGCTTAAAGAAGTTTCTTTAGGAATCTTTTGCCCTAAGTAAGAACCGGTATTGATAATATAGCACTTAACGCCTGATTCAAACAGGTGCTGGAATTTCAGATAATCTTCCACCAGCGGATAAACGCGGAATGGGTTGGCATAAGGTTCGATAATCAAGGTGTCCAGACTGTCTGAAGTATTTTCAGCTGTTGAACGTGTCGTAATCAGGGTACAGCCCATCGTTGAAGCCATGACAGGATCAGTGATTCTGATGAGCGGTGGCAGAGAATCATCTTTCATAATCCAAAAGATTGATTGAATAGGATCATTAATGCGGTCAACACGGTTTGGTGTTGAGAAGCGCGATTTGATCGTCCGACCGTTACCATTGCGGACATCTTCTGTTACCAGACGAAGATGGCCTTCCTTATCCAAAGCAGCACCGCAGTTTTGAACAGTTACAAAATATTTTTGTTCTCTGTGTCCTGCCGGATAATCACTGGTCTTATCAAAATAGGATGGTTCGAGAGCGATTGTTGAGCCATCCTCTTCTGAAATGACAAAAGCATCGTCGTGCAGCACATTAATATTGTATTTACCGTCGTGCTTTGCATGCGTCAATGTTGATTTACCAGAGCCAGACAGGCCGAAGAACGAAGCTACATGCGGTTTCAGACCTTCTTTTTCAAAAATTTTCAGACCGCCGTGGCAGGCAACAAATTTGTTCCGATTGGCAGTACCCCAAGCCAAGGTCAGCGTAGCTTTCTTCAATTCGCCAAAATAGTGAAGGCCCAGAATAGCCGCACAGTTGTGATTGGTGTCAAAGTAGACCAAGCCATCCGGATAGTCTGGGTGGCTCCATTCCGGATCTGAGAAGATATAAATATCCGTCTCTTCATAGCGTTTAGAGTTTTTCAACCGCGCACGGTAGGTATCATTCAGCATTTGAAAGTTTGTCAGCCATGAATAAAGATTATTAATATCATCCTGCGGAACCATCAAATGAGCACGGAGCATGAAGGCTTCATCAAGACCTACAATAGAATCTGCCCGGTAAAAAGTGCGGTGTCTGGCTTGGAAAATCGCTTCACGCACAATTTGCAAAATTTTAGCGTCTTCTGCGCTGTCACGTCCAAAAATCCGACGAGCTTTAGCAGTCCGGCCGACAATGCCGCCTGAATTCTCCAGCAAGATTTTCGCATCCCGAGGAAGGCCCAAATCTTCGGCATGAGCAACAGGCGAATCTAAAACAATAGTATTGGGAGCCTTAGCAGCTAAGCGGTAAGCTTCTGCCAGCCCCTTTAGAGAAACCACGTGATTTTCATAAAAAGCAGTTTCGATAGTTGTCTTTAATGCTGAAAAATAGGGATTATTTTTGCGCATAGACTCTTCTGAAAAATGTTGTCGTGTGACCATTATATTCCTCCTCAAAATATTATCTTTTACTATTATATCACATTTTTATGTAAACGTTATCATTTTTTTGAAAATTAAATGAAACTCAGCAAAAACCGAGTTTCATAAATGTCTATTTGATATCGAATACAACCGATTTAATTCTAGTCATAGCTTCTATAGAGTATTTAACACCTTGGGTATTGACACCTGATTTTTTAGCACCCAAGAATGGGAAGTTATCTGTACCGCGCTGTGTCTTATTATTGATATGAACCGTACCGACTTCAAGCTGCTCTGCAATTTTGAAAGCCAGTGGATAATCATTGGTGAAGACAGCACTTTGCAAGCCAAATTCAGATTGGTTAGCAATGTGAACAGCTTCTTCAGCCGAATTGACACGGATAATTGGCAGTACCGGACCAAATGGTTCTTCCCAAGCCAAGCGCATGTCCGTTGTGACATTGTCAAAGACTGTCGGATAGATTGTATTGCCCTCACGCTTAATATCTGTAAGAGCTGTTGCTCCTTGTTCTTTGGCATCAAGGATAAGGCCTTCCACATAATCAGCAGCCTTTGTATCGATCAATGGCGTGATATCAGTATTATCTTCCGGCAAACCAACAGTTAAGTTAGAAACTCGCTCAACAATAAGCTCAGCCAATTTATCTGCAACGCTGTCCATCACAAGCACGCGCTTAACAGCTGTACAACGTTGGCCTGAGTAGCCAAAGGCACCGTCAACGATATTTTTAGCCGTCAGATCAAGATCTGCATCTTCAAGCACGATCGCTGCATCTTTACCGCCAAGTTCAAGCATAATTGGACGCATACCTGCCAAACGGCCGATATTTTCACCAACCGGTGTTGAACCCGTAAAGTTGATAAAGTCAACAGCTTTATGCTCAACAATGTAATCACCGATAACAGAACCGCGGCCGGTAATAGTATTAAAGACACCAGCCGGAAGCCCAGCTTCTGCAAAGGCTTCTGCCAAAAGAAGGCCTGAAATAGAACCTTGCGTTGGTGGCTTAAAGGCAACAACATTTCCTGTGATCAGCGCCGGAGCAATTTTTGAACCGGCAAGGTTCACTGGATAATTGAAAGGTGAGATCGCTAAAACAAGACCCACTGGTTCACGGCGAACCACGGCAATTTTTCTCTTGCTGGCAGCTTCAAAGCTTCCGCCTTCAAGAACTTCACCTTGTGTACGAACGCCTTCAGCAGCCGCAAATTCCATGATTTCTACTGTACGTGTCACCTCACCTACAGATGATTTAAGTCCTTTAGCAATTTCCTTGGAAAGGACAGACCCGATTGCTTCTGCTTTACTTTGCAAAATGTCAGCTGCTTTGCGGATATAGTTAGCACGCTCTACATAAGAAAGCGCACGCCAAGCCGGGAAGGCAGCCTTAGCTGAAGCATAGACATAGTCTACTTCATCAGTGCTCATAGCAGGAACAGAACCAAGCTCTTCACCTGAAGCAGGAGCGTAAATTTTAATCTCATCTTGGGAAAGTTTCCACTCACCATTGACATAATTTTTATATTGTTTTGTCAAAGTATATCTCCTTTTTACTATAATATCCTTATTTTATCATTTTTTTAATTTTTTTCAATCTTTTGCTACGATAAAATTCAGAAAATTAAGACAAAAATATATCATTTCCTCTTATTTCCTCTCAAAATGAAATGATTCAGCAGCCTTTTAAAGCCCTGAGCAAAAAACGAAAGCTATACACAAAAAAGACTGGAAATGGTATTTTCCAATCTTTTTCGTGATTAATCAAAATCAATATATTCTTTTTCAAGTTCAAGGACTTCTTCCATGGTAGCACATTCTGTAAGAGCGCGCTGTGCCAGTTCTTGCATCTTAACAGTATCCAATTTCTTCATGAGACTGCGTGTGCGCAGAACGGAAGTGGCACTCATTGAAAATTCGTCCAGTCCGATACCAACCAGCAATGGAACAGCAGTTTGGTCACCAGCCATTTCACCGCACATACCAGCCCATTTGCCTTCAGCATGTGCCGCTTTAACAACACGGTCAACCAAGCGAAGGATAGATGGATTATACGGCTGATAGAGATATGAAACTTGTTCGTTCATACGGTCAGCTGCCATGGTGTATTGGATGAGGTCGTTTGTACCGATAGAGAAGAAATCAACTTCTTTGGCAAATTGGTCAGCCAGCATAGCTGCTGCAGGGATTTCAATCATGATACCTACTTCAATGTTATCAGCAACTTCAACACCCTCAGCAAGCAATTTGGCTTTTTCTTCTTCAAGGATTCCTTTAGCTTTGCGGAATTCAGTAACAAGAGCTACCATTGGGAACATGATACGCAATTGACCATGCACTGATGCACGCAGAAGCGCACGCAATTGTGTACGGAACATTTGATTGCCCGTTTCTGAAATCGAAATGCGAAGCGCACGGAAACCAAGGAAAGGATTCATTTCTTTTGGCAAATCGAAGTAAGGCAATTCCTTATCTCCGCCGATGTCCATTGTACGCACGACAACCGGTTTGCCGTTCATGCCTTCAAGTACAGCTTTGTAAGCTTCATACTGCTCATCTTCTGTTGGGAAGTCTTGAGAATCCATGTAAAGGAACTCTGTACGATAGAGACCTACGGCTTCAGCGCCGTTGTTGTTAACTCCTTCAACATCTTTAGGCGTACCGATATTAGCAGCCAATTCAAAATGTTTGCCGTCAGCAGTTACAGTTTCAGCATCTTTAAGGAGAGCCCATTCAGCCTTTTGTTTAGCATAAGCTTCACCGGCTGCTTTGAATTCTGCCACTTGTTCATCAGTCGGATTAATAATAACCTGACCAGTGATACCGTTAACAGCGACAAGATCTCCGTTTTTAACACGTTCAGTGATATCATTTGTACCAAGCACAGCAGCAATTTCAAGCGTCCTTGCCATAATAGCTGAGTGGCTGGTACGGCCGCCGATGTTAGTTACAAAAGCTTTAACAAAATTAGCATCCAGCTGAGCCGTATCAGACGGCGTCAAGTCATGCGCGATGACAATTGATTCTTCGCTGATAGTTGCCGGATTTGGCAGCTCAACTCCCAAAAGGTGAGCCAAAACCCGCTTAGCAACGTCACGAATATCTGCTGCACGTTCCTGCATATAGGGGTTATCTTCCATGTTTTCAAACAAAGTCACAAACATGTCTGTTACTTCTTTAAGAGCACTTTCAGCGTTGACTTGTTTTGCACGGATGGTTTCTTTGATTTGACCGATCATTTCCGGATCTGCAAGAACCATCAAATGAGCGTCAAATACAGCTGCAGCTTCTTCGCCAAGGGTATCTACTGCTTTTGCACGGATAAGAGAAAGCTCGTTTTGAGAAGCTTCTAGAGCTGCATCCAAACGAGCTTCTTCGGCCTTTGTATCTTCGACAGAAACTGTCTCAAAGGACAAATCCGGCTGGACAAGCAGATATGCCTTAGCAACGGCAACACCGTCAGATGCTGCAATTCCTTTAAGCATTTCTGTCATATCTTTATGCCAATCCTTCTTTAGTCATTGTTTCATCAATAGCTGCGATTGCATCATCAGCATCTGCACCTTCAGCAGTGATTGTAACGTCTGCACCTTGACCAACACCAAGGCTCATAACGCCCATGATTGATTTAAGGTTTACAGCTTTTCCTTTGTAATCAAGTGTAATATCTGAAGCGAATTTACTTGCTGTTTGCACAAGCAAAGTAGCTGGGCGTGCGTGAATTCCTGTTTCTGCAACAATGTGAAAATCTTTTGAAGCCATAGTATGGTTCTCCTTTTAATATGTGTTTTTTTGAATTATCCTAATGATAACCCTTACAATTTTAGATTATAGCATATTGAAATGCGATTTTCAAGAACTAAAGTCACAAATTGGAAGAATAATGCAAATCATTTTCAATAATTTACAGGGCTTTTTTACGAGAATTATCGCTGCTGCCACGGCACCCTGCCAACACCTGATACTTCCTGTTTGAAAAATACCGGACAGCCTGTAAAGTAAAAAAAAATGAAATAATGACAAATGTCATAGTGTCCGCCGCTTCCAATGGATTCGGAGCTGAAAATGGCTTCTGAGTTTCTCTTTTCAGTTTTAAAAGCTATTTCTTTTTTGTTTTGTCTTTAAAGGAAGCAGCCTGCTTACGGAGTTCAGTGACAAACGGAGCATCAATTTCTTTGAACTTGCTGTAATTTTTTAACAGACGGCGCTGATTAAAACGCAAGGGCCGAATATTCTTGGCGTGCAAAAAGTCATTCAGATGAAGGTGAAATTCTGCCAAACGCTGACTGAAAAGCTCTGCTTGCTGCGCTAAATCATCAATTTCCTGCTGGACAGATTCCCTGATATTTTCCTGCTCTTTTCGAATATAGTCTTCCAAGGTAAGAGCAACTTCATGAAACTGAACAGTATCTGCTGCTGTCCAGATAAAATCAGACAGCATTAGAAAAGCGATTAGGGCAGCCCACCAATCATCGATTCTAAGCACAAGTGCCATGACACTCGGCTGAATCAAGCGAACAAGAATGACAATCCCAACTCCCCAAAAAAGAGAAATCCCAGGAGCAATCCTTCCTTTTAGATTGCCAAATTCCTGACTGTAATCCCACAATTTCATGTGAAAGAAGGTCTCTAAAAACCAGCCGGCAAAATATTCAAAGGCTGTTGCAATGACAATACCGCTCAAAAAAAGGCCGAGCAGATGATCTTGAAAAGGTTCGATAAAAATCAAAACAGTAGTTACTGCAAAACCATAGACCGGGCAGTAAGGCCCAAACAAAAAACCACGGTAGTCAAACCGCCTGTCCTTAATAGAACAGTAAACCGTCTCCCACAGCCAGCCTATAAAGGAATAAATAAAGAAAAGAAAAACCACATCCGGAAATGAGTAGGGCATAAACAGCCGCCTTTCTTGCTAATATGCCAATATTATACCTCTTTCATTTATTGATGCCAAACAAATAGCTAAGTTTGCTATCCATTCCTAATCAACTTGGCGAAAGCGGGAGCGAAACAGTCCAGCGGCTTGCTTGAATCAACTTCCTTAAAATAAAAAAGCAGAGGAGAAATCAAACGCTTTGAATGCCTGATTTCTCTCCACTTCCCGTTTTTATAAATTGTCAGCCAGCACTTTGGCAAAGGCACTGGTTGAATAAGACGGAGCATCTCCTGCCAAATCTGCAGTAAAACAGCCAGCTGCAAAACTTTTTTCAAGAGCTGATTCGATCAGCTCAGCCGCTTCTTTCCAGCCGATATAATCAAAAAGCATACAGCCTGATAGAAGCAAGGAACAAGGATTGGCCTTATCCTGTTCGGCAATATCCGGAGCAGTACCATGAGTTGCCTCAAAAATAGCATGACCGGTTTGGTAGTTGATATTAGCTCCTGGTGAGATGCCAATACCGCCAACCTGTGCTGCTAAGGCATCACTGGCATAGTCCCCATTGAGATTCGTCAGGGCAACCACTTCAAAGCGCTCAGGCTTCAAAAGAATCTGCTGCAGGAAATTATCGGCAATAATATCATCAACAACCAAACGGCCTGAGGCAAGTTCAGCAGCATATTCCTCTTGAGCCAGTTCATAGCCCCACTTTCTAAAGCCGCCTTCTGTAAATTTTTGAATATTGCCTTTGTGCACCAAAGTAACCCTGCTCAGCCCTTTATCCAGTGCATAGTCAATAGCTGCGCGAATCAGACGTTTGCTGCCTTCAATAGAAATCGGCTTGATCCCAATACTGCTGCTCTCAGGAAAACGGATTTTTTGAACCTGCATTTCGTCTTGCAAAAAGCCGATAACCTTTTGAACTTCTGCTGTACCTGCTTCCCATTCAATCCCTGCATAAATATCCTCCGTATTTTCACGAAAAATGGTAATGTCTGTCTTTTCTGGGTTTTTAAGCGGACTGGGAACACCCTTGAAATAGCGGACAGGTCTGACACAGGCAAAGAGATCCAATTCCTGGCGAAGAGTAACATTTAATGAACGAATACCGCCGCCAACCGGTGTCTCCAAAGGACCCTTTATCGCAAGCAGGTGACTCTTAATCGTTTCTAAAGTCGCATCCGGCAGCCAAACGTCCTTTTGATCAAATGCCTTTTTCCCGGCCAGAACTTCCAGCCATTCAATTTGTCGTGTTCCTTTATAGGCTTTGTCAACAGCCTGATCAAAAACAAATTTAGCATTTTTCCAGATGTCACATCCCACACCGTCTCCTTCAATATAAGGAATAACGGGGTTAGCAGGAACTTGCAATCTTCCACTTTCAAATCTTATTTTTTCTGCCATTTTATCTCCTTTCTAAAGGAATATAGTTTAAATTCCTTCTGCCAGCATAGCGAGAACGCGGACGCAGCAGCTTGTTATCTCTTTGCTGCTCCTGAATATGGGCGATCCACCCTGCCATCCGGCTCATTGCAAAAATCAGGGTGAAGATGGAACTGTCAATTCCTAAAACATGATAAACGGTTGCGGAATAAAAATCAACATTGGGAATGAGATTTTTGATTTCTTTCATGTAACGCTCAACTTCAGTAGACAGCTGATACCAGATGGCTTCCTGAGTTCCCCGTGTCAGTTCTCTGGCCATTTCCCGCAGGTATTTTTCGCGGGGGTCCTGCTTTTGATAAACACGGTGGCCAAACCCCATTATTTTTTCCTTGGAATTGAGTTTTTCCTGCAGATAGGCCCCCACATCACCACGGTTACGAATCTCCTGCAGCATCTCAAAAACCCGTTCATTGGCACCGCCATGAAGCGGTCCTTTCAGCGTTCCAATAGCAGCTGTCACACAAGAATAAATATCAGACATAGTAGAAGCACAGACCCTGGCAGCAAAGGTTGAGGCATTGAGCTCATGTTCAGCATGCAAAATAAGGGCTCGGTTCATGGCTAAGCTTTCAAGTTCATTGGGAATGCTGCCTCTTAGCATGTACAGAAAATTCTCAGCAAAACCAAGGTCGCTTCGAGGAGCAATCGGGGACAGCCCCTGACGCAGCCTTGCAAAAGCTGCAATGATAGTTGGTATTTTAGCCATCAGCTGCATACTTTGGTCATAAACAGCTTCCGGCGTTCGTTCTTCAGCTCTTAAATTGTAGACACCCAGTAAACTGACTGTTGATCGTAAAACACTCATGGGATGCAGGTGCTGCCGCGACTGAATCAAAATGCACTGCTCAATGGCATCACTGATAGCATAATTGCTGCGCAGCCTTTTTTCAAACCGTGCGAGTTCTGTCTGACTGGGCAGGCCAAGGTTCCAAAGCAGGAAAATCACTTCTTCAAACTGAACCTGATTTTCCATCAGCTCAGCAATATCATAACCTGCATAGGAGAGTTTGCCATTCTCAATCGCACTGATCCTGCTTTCACAGGCAACCGTATCCTTTAAACCTTTTGTTTCTGCCATAGACTAACCTCCCCTTAACTTTTTACGAACAACCATGGGAAGAATCCCTCCATTTTCATAATACTGAAGATCGGCATCCGCATCAAAACGAAGGAGTGCCTGAAATTCCTTTACTCCTTGGTCCGAAACAGCTCTGACTGTCACTATGTCATGTACCTGAGGTTTTTCAGGAAGAACAACCGTGTAAGTCTCGTATCCTGTTAATTGGAGACTGGCTGCAGTCTGTCCTTCGAGAAACTGCAAAGGCAAAATTCCCATCATGACCAAATTAGAACGGTGAATACGCTCGAAGCTTTCTGCCAAAACAACTTTTACACCTAAAAGACTGGCTCCCTTAGCTGCCCAGTCGCGGCTGGAACCCATGCCGTAATCTTTCCCTGCGATAACAATCGTGGAAATGCCTTCCTTCTTATAATTCATGGCAGCTTCATAAACTGGCAGGATAGTGTCTTTGTATTTCGTGTAGCCGCCGATTTTACCATCAGCCAGTTCATTTTTGATGCGAATATTGGCAAAGGTTCCTCTCATCATGACCTCATGATTGCCACGCCGGCTGCCGTAAGAGTTGTAATCTGCATAAGCAACGCCCTTTTCCTCCAAATAACGGGCGGCCGGGCTGTTGCGGGCAATATTCCCTGCAGGCGAAATGTGATCGGTAGTGACCGAATCGCCAAATTTAGCCAGCACTTTCAAGTTCGTCAAATCTGCTGCAGCAGCTGAATTGTTTAAATGCTCAAAATAGGGCGGATTTTGGATATAGGTCGATGCTTGGTTCCACTGGTAATTAGCTGAACTTTCGGTTTGAATCTGATTCCATTTTTGACTGTCAGAAAAAACTTGGGCGTACTCTTTGGCAAAAAGCTCAGCAGTGACATACTTGTCAACATAAGCCATGACTTCTTCCTTGGCAGGCATCAGATCTTCTAAGTAGACCGCCTGATTATCCTTATCGTAACCCAAAGGTTCGCTTGTCAAATCAATCGCGGTGCTGCCGGCCAAAGCATAGGCAACAACCAAGGGCGGGCTGGCTAAAAAGTTAGCCTTTACCAAGGGATTGACCCGGCCTTCAAAATTTCTGTTTCCTGAAAGAACGGCACTGACAAGCAGGTCATTTTCTTGAACGGCTTGAGCAACCGCTTCTGGCAGGCTGCCTGAATTGCCGATGCAGGTTGTGCAGCCGTAGCCGACCAAATGGAAGCCCAATTTATCCAGATAGGACTGTAGGCCGCTCTTTTTCAGATAGGCCGTGACAACTTTAGAACCTGGTGCTAGAGAGGTTTTAACTGACTTAGACACACGGAGTCCGCGTTCCACGGCTTTTTTGGCCAAGAGACCTGCAGCCATCAGAACATAGGGATTGGAGGTGTTGGTGCAGGAAGTAATGGCCGCAATAGCAACATGTCCGGTCTTTAGTTCAATATCTTCATCTTCAAAATGGGCAACCGCTGTTTTATCTAACTCCCTTTCACTCAGGCCAAAGCCGCGGACACCCGCTTCCCGCACAAGGCTGGCCTCGAATTCTTCTTTTGCCCGGCTTAATTCGATCAAATCCTGAGGACGTTTTGGTCCCGCAATGGAAGGCTTAACAGCCGACAGATCAATTTCGATAATCTTCGTATAAGCTGGCAGTGTGTTAGTGTCATGCCATAAGCAGTTGCGCTTAGCATAGGCTTCTGTCAGAGCAATGTGCTCTTTTGAGCGGTTGGTTAACCTCATGTAATTTAAGGTTTCCTCATCAATTGGAAAATAACCGCAGGTTGCCCCGTATTCCGGCGCCATATTCGCGACTGTTGCCCGGTCGGCTAAGGAAAGTTCTGCCAATCCGGGACCAAAAAATTCCACAAATTTTCCAACCACATTTTCCATGCGCAAAACCTGTGTCACTTTAAGCGCCAAATCTGTTGCTGTCGCTATTTTAGGGAGCTGTCCGTAGAAGCGCACACCGATAACCTCCGGAACTGGGAAATAGGAGGCTTCTCCCAGCATGGCGGCCTCAGCTTCAATGCCGCCGACACCCCAGCCAAGAACACCAATTCCGTTTATCATTGTTGTGTGGCTGTCCGTGCCAAACATGGAATCCGGATACAAAAGTCCATCTTTTTCAATAATAACATCGCTGAGAAATTCAATATTAACCTGATGGATGATGCCAGTTGCCGGCGGTACCGCCCGGTAATTTTCAAAAGATTTTTCAGCCCATTTTAAAAACTCATAGCGTTCATTATTGCGCTGAAATTCCAAATCAATATTATGTTCAAAGGCTTCCTCACTGCCGAAGAAATCAACCTGAACGCTGTGATCAATAACCAGATCCACCGGTATTTCAGGATTAATCAAATCAGGGCTGCCGCCATTTTTAACAATGGCATCGCGCATGGAGGCTAAATCAACGACAACTGGAACACCTGTAAAATCCTGGAGAATAACACGGCTGGGTTTAAAAGGAACCTCCCCTTGAGGATCATTGGGGTCATAATGGAAAAGAGAATCCATGTTATGTTTTATAACATCTAAATCGTCATATCTCCTTAATAAACTTTCAATTAGAATTCTGATAGTGTAAGGAAGGCTCTCAAGCTCTGCATTATAATCTTTAGAGGCTTTTACTAAATCAATGTAATGGTAGTTTTGCTCATTAAGAGAAAAAGTCGATGCATAATTAACCATAATAACTCTCCTTTTTGTCTGAATTAATTAAAATTATACAATTTTCTGAATCATTAAGCAAACACAAACTTGCATTTTATGTTATAAAATATGACATATACTGCGTTAACAGTCAAGATGGGCTAAAAACACTATATCTTGTGGATTTTTATAATAAGCCCACTATATTTTGTGTTTTTTCAAGCAAATTTTCTTGCTTTTTTTCTTAAATTTAGATATGCTAGTAGGGCAACTTGTAAAAAAGTAAAAAATTTTAGGAGGGAAAAATGGCTAAAATAACTGTTTTTTCAAAAAATAACTGCATGCAATGCAAGATGACTAAGAAATTTCTGGAACAAAACCATGTTGACTTCGAAGAAATTAATATTGACGAACAGCCAGAGAAAATTGACTACGTAAAAAGCTTAGGATTTACTGCTGCTCCTGTTATTGAAGCAGGCGATATGGTCTTCTCAGGTTTCCAGCCTGCCAAATTAAAAGCCCTTGTCTAATATTTTGAACATCAAATCAGCAGCCATCTGCAAGGAACAGCATAAACGTTTCCGCTGCTGAGCAAAAATCACCTTAAAGCAAGAGAGTGGACAAAAATCAAAGTCGTGATAAAATCACGATTTTGATTTTGTCGTCCCACCTCCGCATAGTTGATTAGGATTTGATATGAACTAACCTTCATAGAATTAGATATCCAATCAGCAGTGGTTCATTGGTGCTGAAGCACCTAATGAACTGTGCAGGGGCAAGACTAAGTTGGGCTAGCCAGCAAGTCTTACTCCCAACCACTGCGTCAAACTGCTATATCTTAAATGGTTAAAAGAAGCAATATTTTTGTTCCACTCTCTCTTCTAAGAAATTAAGAAATATAAGAATAGGAATTTATAGATGAGTCTTAAAAATCTCGGCGATGTCTCTTACTTCCGCCTCAACAATGAAATTAACCGCCCCGTCAACGGACAGATTCCGCTTCACAAGGACAAGGAAGCTTTGAACGCTTTCTTTGCTGAAAATGTCCGCCCCAACACCAAATCCTTTGACAGCATTACAGATAAGATTCGTTTTCTGATTGAAAATGACTATATTGAATCAGCTTTTATTGCCAAATACAGACCTGAATTTATTGAGGAACTTTCTCAGTCTCTTTATGACTGTGATTTTCACTTTAAATCATTTATGGCTGCCTATAAATTCTATCAGCAGTATGCTCTCAAAACGAATGACGGCGAAGCCTATCTTGAAAATATCGAAGACCGTGTTCTCTTTAACGCTCTTTACTTTGCGGACGGCAATGAAGAGCTGGCACACGATCTGGCAATGGAAATGATTGCTCAGCGCTATCAGCCGGCAACGCCAAGCTTTCTCAATGCCGGACGCAGCCGCCGGGGTGAATTGGTCTCTTGTTTCCTCATTCAGGTGACAGATGACATGAATTCTATCGGCCGTTCTATCAATTCAGCTCTGCAATTGTCCCGTATTGGCGGCGGTGTGGGCATTTCTCTCAGCAATCTGCGTGAGGCCGGGGCTCCGATCAAAGGTTTTGCCGGAGCAGCTTCCGGTGTCGTTCCTGTCATGAAGCTCTTTGAAGACAGCTTCTCTTATTCCAATCAATTGGGGCAGCGCCAAGGTGCCGGGGTTGTTTACCTCAATGTCTTTCACCCAGATATCATCCCCTTTCTTTCTACTAAAAAGGAAAATGCCGATGAGAAGGTTCGTGTCAAGACCCTGTCTCTCGGTGTTATCATTCCGGATAAGTTTTATGAACTGGCTCGCAAGAATCAGGACATGTATCTCTTTAGTCCTTACTCTGTTGAACGTGAATACGGTGTTCCTTTCAGCTACATTGATATCACTGAAAAATACGATGAATTGGCAGCCAATCCCAACATTATCAAAACCAAGATTCGTGCCCGTGATTTAGAAACGGAAATTTCCAAACTTCAGCAGGAATCCGGCTATCCCTACGTTGTCAATGTGGACACTGCCAACCGCGCCAATCCGATTGACGGCAAAATTATCATGTCCAATCTCTGTTCTGAAATTCTTCAGGTTCAGACCCCAAGCCAAATCAACGATGCCCAGGAATTTGTCAAAATGGGAACCGACATTTCATGCAATCTTGGTTCCACAAATGTTGTCAATATGATGGCTTCTCCTGACTTTGGCCGTTCTATCAAAGCCATGACCCGTGCGCTGACTTTTGTCACGGATTCATCAAGCATTGAAGCTGTGCCAACCATCAAGCACGGCAATGCCCAAGCCCACACTTTCGGGCTCGGTGCCATGGGACTTCACTCTTACTTGGCTCAGAACCATATCGAATACGGCAGTCCAGAATCTATCGAGTTTACCAATATCTATTTCATGCTCATGAATTACTGGACTTTGGTAGAATCAAACAATATTGCCCGTGAGCGGCAGGAGACCTTTGTTGGTTTTGAAAACTCAAAATACGCTGATGGCTCTTACTTTGATAAGTATGTCACCGGCCAATTCGTGCCGAAATCTGATCTTGTCAAGGAACTTTTCAAAGATCACTTCATTCCTCAGGCTGCTGACTGGCAGGCTCTGCGCCAAGCTGTTATGAAAGACGGACTTTACCATCAAAACCGCTTAGCCGTGGCTCCAAACGGATCTATTTCCTATATCAATGATGTGTCTGCTTCTATTCATCCAATTACGCAGCGTATCGAGGAACGCCAAGAAAAGAAAATCGGTAAGATTTACTATCCTGCAGCTGGTTTGTCAACGGATACCATTCCTTATTACACATCTGCTTACGATATGGATATGCGCAAGGTTATTGATGTCTATGCGGCTGCGACCGAGCATGTCGACCAAGGTCTATCGCTCACACTCTTTATGCGCAGTGATATTCCTCAGGGCCTCTACGAATGGAAAATAGAAAGCAAACAAACAACCCGCGATCTGTCCATCCTTCGCAACTACGCCTTTAACAAGGGGATCAAGTCTATTTACTATATCCGTACCTTCACTGATGACGGCGATGAAATCGGCTCAAATCAATGTGAAAGCTGTGTGATCTGATGACAGATATCTTTAATAATTGTTTAAACAGCAAGTGGGCACCAATCTATTTCATAACCACTTTGAGTTGTACAACTTTGATTACTTGCTATGCTATTAAGAATGGCTATAATCTTACATATGGTCCCATCCAACTTACTAAAGCTTAATTTAGTATTAATGGTATATATAATTCATAGGAAAAATTAATTATGACTACTTATTACAAAGCAATAAACTGGAATGCTATCGAAGACGTTATTGATAAATCAACTTGGGAAAAATTGACCGAACAATTTTGGCTGGATACACGGATTCCGCTTTCCAACGACCTGGACGACTGGCGCAAGCTGTCAGCCCAAGAAAAAGACCTTGTCGGTAAGGTTTTTGGCGGTTTGACACTGCTTGACACCATGCAGTCAGAAACGGGTGTTGAAGCCATTCGTGCTGATGTGCGCACACCGCATGAAGAAGCCGTTTTGAACAATATTCAATTCATGGAATCAGTTCATGCCAAGTCTTATTCATCTATTTTCTCAACCCTCAATACAAAATCAGAAATTGAAGACATTTTCGAGTGGACCAATAACAACGAGTACCTGCAAAGAAAAGCTGAAATCATCAACGAAATTTATCTTAAGGGCAATCCTCTGGAAAAGAAAGTGGCCAGTGTTTTCCTTGAAACCTTCCTTTTCTATTCCGGTTTCTTCACACCGCTCTACTATCTGGGCAACAACAAGCTGGCTAATGTAGCTGAGATCATCAAGCTGATTATCCGTGACGAATCGGTTCACGGCACCTATATCGGCTACAAATTCCAGCTCGGTTTTAACGATCTGTCTGAGGAAGAGCAGGATAAATTCCGCGACTGGATGTATGATCTTCTTTATCAGCTGTATGAAAATGAAGAAGGCTACACAGAAACCCTTTACGACGGTGTCGGCTGGACCGAGGAAGTGAAAACATTTCTGCGTTACAATGCCAACAAGGCACTGATGAATCTGGGACAGGATCCGCTTTTCCCAGACACAGCCAACGATGTCAATCCTATCGTCATGAACGGTATTTCAACCGGAACCTCCAACCACGATTTCTTCAGTCAGGTCGGAAACGGCTATCTCCTCGGTACGGTTGAATCAATGCAGGATGATGATTACAATTACGGTTTATAAAAAACTGCCAAGATGACGCAGCAAGCTTGACTGGGCGGATTGACTCAAACTAGTGTCTAAAGCTCGGCTAAACTGCTACTAATAATCTTATTTAAAAACCAGAATTGCTGTTCTGGCTTCAGGCTGCAGACTACCATATAAATTCCACGAATGCAAACGAGTTTAAAGGATACTCCCGCTGTGATGAAAGTATCAGAAATGGTGAATTTAAGCCAATTCTGACACTCGGAAACTTTGAGACCGTGGCTCAAAGTTTAGGAATGGAATTCCCTGGGAAGTCGCTGCCGTCAGACATCATCTAAGGAAGTATCAAAGAAAAAGGACTTTTTCTTCAAGCTAAAGTCAGAATTGCTGTTCTGGCTTTTTTTCTTGTCTTATGCCAAAATAAGACGGCCGTTTTTAGCAGCACCGATTTCCTTTTAGTTTTTGTGTTATAATGAAAACGAATCTTTCAGCGGAGGCACGGTATGATTTTATTCTTGATTATGATGGAGCGGGCAGGCCTGATTATTTTGCTGGCCTATGCTTTTGTGCATGTCCCCTTCATCAAGCAAACGCTCAACCATCCTGAGAGCAAAAAACATCAGCTGATTTTACTGCTCCTGTTTAGCTTTTTCGCAATTATTTCTAATTTTACCGGTGTGGAAATCCAATCTAATTTAGCCATTGTCAATCAAACTCTGGGCAAGATTGCCCAGCATTCTTCTGTCGCCAACACTCGGGTGCTGACAATCGGTGTTGCCGGCTTGATCGGAGGGCCTGTTGTCGGGATTTTCGTCGGTGCCATCTCGGTTTTGTTTCGCTACTGGCAGGGCGGACTGGCTCCCTACATTTATATTATTTCCTCGCTCTTAATCGGTCTGTGCTCAGGCTGGCTGGGCAAATATTTCCGCAGGGAGCGGTCTATGGTCACTGTCAGACAGGCTATGTTTGTCGGAATGTCCATGGAAGTTTTGCAGATGCTCTGCATCTTGATTTTCAGCTCTGACTTTCATCAGTCTTGGGAATTGGTTCGCTTTATCGGCCTGCCCATGATCTTTGCCAATACGTTGGGGGTGGGAATTTTCATTTCCATCATCACCTCAACCCAGCAGCTGGAAGAACAGGCCCGAGCTGTACAGACACACGATGTTCTAAAACTGGCCAATGAAACCTTGCCTTATCTGCGGCAGGGGCTCAGTTTCCAGTCCTGCCAGCCGGTTGCCGAAATTATTCACCAATACATGCGGGTTGCGGCTGTCAGCCTGACTAACAGAGACACCATTTTAGCCTATGTCGGAGCGGGCGCCGATCACCATGTTCCCAATATTAAAATTTTAACGAAACTGGCCAAACGCGCCATTGAAACAGGAAATATCTGCATTGCTAAAGACCGCAGCGAAATCGAATGCGATCATGAAGGCTGCACGCTGACTTCTGCTATCGTCATTCCCTTGAAAATTCAAAATGAAACGGTTGGAACACTGAAACTCTATTTTTCAGGCCGCCACAAAATGAGCTATGTCGAGCAAGAGGTTGCTGAAGGTCTGGGCAATATCTTTTCAACACAGCTGGCTCTGGGCCAGGCCGAAGCGGCTGCCCATCTGCTGCAGGACGCCGAAATGAAATCCCTTCAGGCTCAGGTCAATCCGCACTTCCTCTTCAATGCTTTAAATACTATTTTAGCCCTCATTCGCATGGACGGCGAAAAAGCCCGCCACCTCCTCAAAGAGCTCAGCAAATTTTTGCGGGCCAATCTGCAGGGGGCTCGCCAAAATGTCATTCCTTTGAGCCAGGAAATCATGCAGGTCAACGCCTATCTCGCTTTGGAAGAGGCACGATTCCCGGACAAGGTACACTATCAAATACTGGTTGATGAAAATCGAGACGGCAAGGTATTGATTCCGCCTTTTACCTTGCAGGTCTTGGTCGAAAATGCCTACAAGCACGCCTTTAAACAGTCTAAGACGGACAACCATCTTCGCGTCACTATTGAGCGCAGGGAGCAGAAGCTTGAGATTGCAGTTGAGGACAACGGTCAGGGCATTCCAGCTGAAAAACTGAAAACTCTGGGCAAGGTTCAGCAGGAATCAGCTGAAGGCTCAGGCTCCGCCTTGGAAAATCTCTCCCGCCGTCTGACGCTCATCTACGGACACGAAGCCAGCCTTAATTTCCAGTCATCACCTGACGGAACAAGCGTTTATATCACTGTTCCCCTAACAGAAGAAAAAGAAAACGAAGCATGAAAGTATTGACCTTGGCGATGAGCCTTCGGCGGAGTCACTTGCTCTGCCTATAAATAGCAAGTTCACGGACCTAGCTTATGAATTGATAATAGAAAAAAGAGACTGTAAGTTGTACTGACCAATCGTTAGATTCTTTGTCTAACTGTTGGGGCAGCACATATCCAGCCTCTTTTTCAGTAATTACTTGGAAACGTCACCTGCGTTTCCCACAATTAATCAATTAATAGCAATATAGCGCCGATTGCCGCTGAAGGCCATATAAGAAATCCAGGTAAGACCATCGGAATGCAAGACCTTATCATAATTAACAGTCTGTCCCGCATCATAATAGGCAATTTCCGGACTGGACCGCTTTGGTTCAGCCTTGATAGAAGAACGTTTGGTAAAACGATAACTGCCCTGAGATGGAATAGATGGTTTTACTGCTGTGGGTTCTGTTTTATAACCCCCTCCTTCAAAGCCGTAATACTCTTCTAAACTCAAGCCAGACTGATAAATTTCCTTAGCTTCTTTTCCTATATAACGGATATGCCAAGCCTCAGGCATATAACCTGTCACTGATTCTTTTCCTGGCTGATAGCGAACCACAAAACCATAATTGTGAGCATTGTTTTTAAGCCAGTTGCTTGCTGATGCATCTTCCAAAAGATTGCCCGACTTATCCGTCAAATCAAAAGTCAATCCTGTCTGGTGTTCACTGTAACCCGGTCTTGCTGAATAGCGGTCTGCAGCAGCCTGACCATCTCGGTTAACATAATTTTGGTACAGGTTTTTTTGATAGTTATATGTTCTAAAACCACTGTAGGATTTTCCAACATTGTAACCTTTGGCAATCATGTCATCTCTGAGCCGGACAAAAGCGGCTTTAGCCTTGGGATTTTCACCCGGGTTATAGCTGGCGGATAAAGGATACTTTTTATTAACAATGACAATTTCATCGTATTTACCTTTAACACTATAGTAGGAACCATTATAGGTTACAGATTTTGCGGCTGGAGCTTGAGCTTCAACAGTCGTTTTAGCCGCAGCAACTCCTGCCATGCTGCCATCTTTTTGAACATAGTAAAGATGAATATTATACTCGCCTCGATTATTTTTGTGCCTGCTGATAGCAACGCTTACCTTATAGCTATTATTAGACTGGCGCGCAGCATCATACCAAACAATATCATCTTGCCCGTTTTGCGTGCTCCAAACAGGCACTTTTACTGCCGTTACCCCCTTGGTAGATGATACATTTGTCACTACAACAGTGAAGCCTTGGGCTGAACGTTTTTCAACACTTATTTTACCGCTGACTTTATCGACTGCCGGCTTCGTTTTCGAAATAGGATCCAGCTGAACATAGCGGCGAATTCCGCTGTAGGAAATATAGCTCAGCCATTGGTATTTTTCTGCCTCTAACACCCTGTCATAATTGATTTTCTCGCCTTTTTCAAAGGTAAATTCAGTTCTGGCAGACAGCTTGGCTTGATTTTTAACATTAACCCGATGAGTGAAGGTGTAAGCCCCCTGAGAAGGGATAGCTGTTGGGCTTGGAGCTTCTACCTTTGTCTGCGTGCTAGTCACGCCTTGAACCCTGCCGCTTGGTTCCAGATAATAAAGATGGATGTGGTAAATTCCGCGCTCATTCTTATGATTCTTGATATTAACAGCTAACTTATAATTTCCATCAGCCTGTCTAACACTGTTATACCAAACAATGTCATCTTGGCCGCTTTTATCAGTCCAGACAGGAACCTTGACAGCTCTTATCCCATTGCTGTCAGAAACATCCGTAATGAGGACATCAAAACCCTGACTTGTTTTATTTTGAATAGTAATCTTGCCTGAAACTTTGACATCTGCCGGCTTTTGCGGTTGCGGCTGAGCTTGCACCAACTTACTGATGGCAGCATAACGGCGAATTCCGCTGTAAGAAATATAGCTCAGCCATTGATAGCCGTCATTTTCTAAAAGCCTGTCATAATTGACCTGATCTCCTTTATTAAAATAGAATTGCGTTGGAGCGGCTGCTCTCGCCTCATTTTTAACATTGGTTCGCTCTGAAAAGGTGTAACGTCCTTGAGCCGGAATTTTTTTCGCCGATGATGGCTGAGGTTTTGCTGGTGTCTTAGGAGTTTTCTGAGACAGCTGGTTAATGGCTGCATAGCGGCGAGTTCCACTGTAAGAAACATAGCTTAGCCATTGATAGCCGTCTTGATTTAAAACACGATCGTAAAAAATCTTATCACCGGCATTAGCATAAAATTGAATTGGAGCTGAAGCCCTGGCTTCATTTTTTACTGGCGTACGTTTCGTATAAACATAGTTTCCCTGATTAGGAAGCTGTTTTGCAGGAGCAGCTGCAGCAGGCTTATTAACAGTAACAGCTTTAACAGTTTTTGCCGCTTGTTCTTGCTTCTTAATGTCAACTTGAGGAGAGTCTGCCGCTTGTTTGACTTGCCTAACGGCTTGATTAACTTGATTGGCGTTAGTTGAATCAGCAGCGCGAGCAGTGTTACTTTGAGCTGGCAGTGCCGCTTCTTCAAGGTTTTCATTGTCAGTAACATCAGTATCTGAAGTATCAGCAGTATCAGTAACATTAGTAACATTAGTAACATTAGCGCTGGAATTCGTATCAGCTGCTTCTGTTAGAGGTTCTGATGTGGTGACTGCGGTTGCTGTACTCTGAGAAGCAGTTGCTGCAGCTGTATTATCTTCTAAAACGGTGGTTTCTGATTGAGAGACAGACGCTGCTGTCTGTTCATCCGCAAAAGCCATGCCGCCAAAGCAAAGAAGGGAACCGATTAAAACCGATGCTGCTCCAATGGCATATTTCCGAATAGAAAACCGCTGCTTTTTAACAGCAAACATTTCTTTTTTCATTATAACTCACCCGCTTTCTTTGTTATAATCTTTTCTAAGCATAAACTATTCATTTATGCGGTATAAGAAAATATGGCTAATAAATGACTAAGATACTCTGTAAGCAGAGAAACGCTCTGATGACACTGTAGAACCCTTCTTTGATTCGCGTCACTTTGGGATAATTATTAAAAATATGATGATTTTTGCGCACTTTTACAGTGAAATACAAAGAGAAGGAATGAACTAATTCACAGCATAGTCTTTTACCTCCTTACACGACTATTTCTCCAAAACTGATTGTTACAATAATTTCATTTTTATTACGTTTTCTTTACTAATATTGTATCACTTAATGGCAGCGTTTTCAACAGTCAGTATTAAATGACCTTCTATTTAAAGCGCATTTTTGCAGATACTTCAGAACTCTGCCTTCAGGACGCTTTCTATGTTATAATAAAACAGCCATCTGTAAGATTATATCTTCTTCAAAGAGAAAGGAAAAAATCATGAAAGTATTGGTCGTTGACGATGAGCCTTTGGCGCGCAATGAACTCATTTATCTGCTCCATAAATACGATGAACACCTCTCCATCCAAGAAGCTGATGATATTCCTTCGGCTCTGACCCTGCTGCTGCAGGAACATTACGATGTCGCCTTTTTAGACATCCAGCTCAGGGATGCTTCAGGCATGACTTTAGCTGAAAGTATCAATAAAATGCCGGATCCGCCCCTCATTATTTTTGCGACAGCCTATGATCAGTACGCCATTACGGCTTTTGAAAATAATGCCCGCGACTATCTGTTAAAACCTTATGAGCCTGAACGCTTAAAAGCAGCTATGGACAAGGTCAGACAGAGCCTTAGAGCAAGAGATAATACAGGGGGTGAGCAGGCGCAGCCGCTAGCCTATCCCATCAGCGAAGAAGACCGCATCTATATGGTTCAGGCCAGCGATATTATCATGATTGAAGCTCTGCAGGGCAAGACCATTATCCATACCAGTCAGAAGCAATACGAATCTCACGATTCCCTGGCCTATTGGCAGGAAAAGCTCCCCAGCGAACAATTTGTCCGCGTTCACCGCTCCTACCTTGTCAATTTGCAGATGATTACGGTCGTCGAACCTTGGTTTAATCAGACCCTGCGGCTCACTCTTGCTGACCATTTAAAAGTTCCTGTCAGCCGGGCCAATGTCAAATCCTTAAAAGAACGCTTAGGTATTACTTCCTAAACGTTCTTTTTTGCAAAAGCATGCTGCTTATCTCCCTTATGCAGCCATTCATATCCTAAATCAGACCATTCATTTTGAAAACGGCTCAAATCCTCTTTTCATTGTTATAATAAAGCCATGTAAGCGTTTAAATAACTAAAAATAACTCAAGTCCTACATTGCTAAAGGAGGATTAGCTATGATAACATTTTTGGGAGGCATAGCACTGCTGATTATTGGGTACTTTACCTACGGTGCTTATATCGAAAAGAACTTTCAAATTGACACCGAAAGAAAGACCCCAGCCGAAGCCTTGAGGGATGGCTATGATTTTGTCCCTATGCCCAAGTGGAAAAATGCCATGATCGAACTGCTGAACATTGCAGGAACCGGCCCTATCTTTGGTCCTATTATGGGAGCCTTGTACGGACCTGTCGCTTATTTATGGATTATTCTAGGCTGTATCTTTGCAGGAGCTGTCCACGATTACATGATTGGAATGATTTCCTTAAGAAACAAGGGAGCCTTCCTGCCTGAACTTGCCAGCCGTTATCTGGGCAAATCCATGAAGCTGGTCATCAATTTATTTTCTATGCTGCTGCTTATTTTGGTCGCAACAGTATTTGTTATAACGCCGGCCAATTTGATCGTCAGCATTCTCCCCAAAGGTCTTATTGGACTGCCATGGGTTGTTGGTTTTATCTTTGTTTATTACTTGATTTCAACGGTACTGCCTATTGACCAGGCACTGGGTAAGGTTTATCCTATCTTCTGTGTAATTTTAATGGTCAGTACAGCTGCCATTGCTTTTCGTTTGGTAACTGGCGGCTTTGATTTACCTAATCTGACAGTACATACTTTTAGAAACATGCACCCAACAGGATTAGCTATTTTCCCTGCCCTCTTCTTTACGATTTCCTGCGGAGCTATTTCAGGCTTCCATGCCACACAGGCACCGATGGTTTCTCGTACCACCATTAATGAACGCGAAGGCCGCTTTACCTTCTATGGCATGATGCTGGCTGAGGGTGTCATTGCTATGATTTGGGCTGCTGCTTCTATGAGTCTTTTCGACGGTAAAACACTGTCTCAATTAATCGCTGCCGGTACTGCTTCTGCTGTTGTTAACAAGGTTATGATTATGCTGCTGGGCAATATGGTCGGAACCATTGCTATTATTGGTGTTATTGTTTTGCCGGTCTCTTCAGGACTGTCTGCTTTCAGAAGTTTACGGACTATCGTTGCAGATTATCTGCATATCAAGCAGGACACTCTTCCTAAGATTTTTGCCGTCACTATTCCGCTTTATATCATCTCCTTCATCTTAACAAAAGTAGATTTCAATTTGCTCTGGCGCTACTTTAACTGGGCTAATCAAGTAACAGCTGTTATTGGCCTTCTGGTAGCAACACGCTATCTGGTCTTGAAACGCCGGAACTTCTGGGTTACTCTCATACCGGGTATCTTCATGCTCTATGCAGTAGTTGTCTATATTCTCAGTGAGCCTTTAGGCTTCCACATGGGACTGTCAAGTCTGACCTATCTTTTAGGAGCGTTGATTACGGCTGTACTGACAGCACTCTTCTGGCATTCCGGACAAAAGCAGCTGCATCGCTTAGACCCCGAATCATTCCTGCTGAATGACCAACGGCCTATCAGTTACTACACTTCTCTGGACACGTAACAATCTATATAAAAACAGATTCGGAATCGTCTCTTTAAAATAACGATTCCAAATCTGTTTTTTTGTACCTAATAGCCTAAGCCTTCTCAATCTGATCTGCCAGAGACATCATCTCAAGCAGGCTTTGAGCTGTTTCATAGCCCTTGTTGCCTGTTTTAGTGCCTGCTCGCTCAATAGCCTGCTCAATGTCCTCCGTTGTCAAAACGCCAAAAATTAAAGGAATGTCACCTTGCAGATTAAGCTGACCGATACCTTTGGCAACTTCATTGCAGACCAGTTCATAATGGCTGGTTCCTCCCCGGATCACGCATCCCAAAGTTAGGATGCCATCATACTGCCGGCAATCAAGAAGTTTTTTGGCCAGATAAGGAATTTCAAAAGCCCCGGGAACCCAGTAAACATCAATAGCTTCCTTAGCTATCCCGTGACGTTCCAGATTGTCCTTGGCTCCTGCCAGCAATTTGGCAGTGATAAATTCATTAAAACGCGCAACAACGATGGCAATTTTCTTTTCCTTGGTTGAGTGAAACTGTCCTTCAAATACTGTCATGTTTTTTATCCTTTCTCAGACTTGAATATCGTGATGAAATTTTTCTTTTTTCGTTTTAAGATAGGTAATGTTTTCCTTGCGGGCCGGAACTTGCAGGGGAACCCTTTCAGTTACTTCTATACCGGCAGCCTTAAGCTGTCTGACCTTATCAGGATTATTGGTCAAAAGTCTGACTTTTTTTAATCCCAGATACTCTAAAACAGTCTTGGCAAAATCATAGTGCCGCTCATCTGCTGCAAAGCCCAGCTCTAAATTTGCATCATAGGTGTCAAGGCCTGCATCCTGCAGCTGATAAGCTTTGAGCTTATTTTTCAGCCCGATGCCGCGCCCTTCCTGCCTAAGATACAAAATCGCACCGCTGCCTTCTTTTTCAATTTCTTTCATGGCTGCTTCTAACTGTTCACCGCAATCGCAGCGCACGGAAGAAAAAATATCTCCGGTAGCACATTCTGAATGAATGCGAAACAGCGGAGCTGTTTCCTCAGCGAGATTGCCCTTGGTTAAAAGCAGATTTTCCTTACCCTCCCCATCTTCAAAAAGGGTCAGGTCAAAATAACCGCAGCGGGTAGGCAGAGAAGTTTTGACTGCCCCTTGAAAGCGCAGATAAACAGCCAGCTCTTCAATAGAAATCAAGGGCATTTGCCATTCTTCAGCAAGTTTTTCCAAATCTTCTCGCCTTGCCATATGACCGTCTTCCTTAAGAATTTCACAGATATAAGCAGCGGGTCTGCTTCCAGCGAGACGCGCCAAATCAAGAGCACCTTCTGTATGACCGCGCCGCTCCAAAACGCCCCCATCTTTTCCAATCAAAGGAAACATATGTCCGGGCCGTTTGAAATCAAGAGCTTTGCTTTCCTCCAGCGAAAGAGCCTGAATGGTTTTCGCCCTGTCAAAGGCCGAGATGCCTGTTGACGTCGTATTATGATCGACACTGACCGTGAAGGCTGTGCCAAAGGCATCTGTGTTTTCTGCAATCATATCAGACAAATCCAGCTGCTCCGCTATTTCCTTTGAGATAGGAGCGCAGATGAGGCCGCGTGCCTTCTGAGTCATAAAATTGACCTTCTCTGCACTCACCAGGCTGGCCAAACCGACCAAATCGCCTTCGGCTTCCCGATCAGCATCATCCGTCAAAATAATCAATGCCCCTTCTTTGAGCCTTTGTATGGCTGCTTCAATTTTTTCAAACATGGCGTCTCCTTTCAATACCTGTTTGGGCTTTAATGTATTTCCCTAAAATATCCGTTTCAATATTAACCCAGTCCCCTTCTTTTAACTGACCGAGATTCGTTTTATCGCGGCTGTGCGGAATCAGCGATACTGTAAAGCGCTCCTCATCACAGGATACAACCGTCAGACTGACACCGTTAACAGCGACTGAACCCTGCGCAATGATTTCCCCCTCATGCCCCTGAGGGCAGGAAAACGTTAAAATCTCGGCATTCCCCAGTTTTTTCTTATCCAGCAGCTGGCTCTGGGCATCAATATGTCCGGTCACAAAGTGTCCTTCAAAGCGTCCGGCAGCTGACAAGGCGGGTTCAATATTGACGGTATTGCCAATATGCTGATAGCGTAAGTTGGTCCTCTTAAAAGTCTCCGGCATAATATCAACAACAAATTCTCGGCCTCTTTTGGCAACACAAGTCAAGCAGGCACCGTCAACCGCAATACTGTCACCGATAGCTATTTGTTCAAGAAAGCCAGCAGAAACCTGACAAGTCAGGCGAACCCCCTGGCTGTTTTTGCTCAAATGGCTGATTTTTCCTTTTTCTTTAATTAATCCTGTAAACATGGATCCTCCTTTCTTTTGGCAGACAGCCGCCAATCCTCACCGACCTGCTCTAAGGACAAAACTGACAGGTGAGTGAGCCTTTGGGACATTCTGGAGCTGCTCATGCTGGCTAAGGCATCTCCTCCTAAAAGGACAGGTGCTAAGTAAAGCAGCCATTCGTCCCAGAGATTGGCTTCATAAAAAGCATCATGGATACGGCTGCCGCCTTCAACATAAAGAGACTGAATGCCTTCTTCAGCCAGCTTTTTGACAACTTTAGCCACCGTCCAGTTACTGTCACAAAAAACGGTGACATGATCGGGCAAGTTTTCTGCTGACCTTTGGCTGAAGAGATAAACTGGGGCTTCATCATTGGTAAAAAGCTGAAGCTGTCTCTGTTTGAAGAGCCGCCCACGCCTGTCTAATACAACACGAATCGGCGGAAAAAGACTGCTCTTTGTCCCTAGAAGTTTAGGGTCATCCAGCAAGGCTGTCTGGCTGCCAACCAAAATGGCCTGATAGTCATCGCGTTCCCGATGGACTGTTTCGATAGCCTTCTTACCAGTCAAAGCGGTCCGCCTGCTTTTAAAAGCAATTTTGCCGTCTAGGCTCATGGCACTTTTTAGAACAATATATGGCCGCCCGCGCTGGTAAAAATGATTATAGTAAGGATTGAGAGCCTCCGCCTCTTTTTTCAGCAGACCAACATCAACCGTTATTCCCTGCTGTTCTAAAAATTGCCGGCCCTTACCTGCGACCAGCGGATTAGGATCCAGCTGGGCAATGACAACGCGTGCGATTCCTGCCTGAACAATAATATCAGTGCAGGGTGGCTGCTTGCCCTGATGATGGCAAGGCTCAAGCGTCACGTAAAGAACAGCTCCTCTTAATTGTTCCGCATTTTGACAGGCCATTATGGCATTGCGCTCGGCATGGCCGTCGCCATATTTTAAGTGAGCTCCCTCCGCAATGACCTGATTATTTTTAACGATAACAGCTCCAACCAGAGGATTGGTGTAAGTCTGACCTTTTCCCTCCTTGGCCTTGGCAATCGCCAGAGCCATAAACTGTTCATCCATACTGCCTCCTTTTCAGCACAAAAAGCCCCGTAACATCGTACGGGGCACCTAAGGTCTACAGTCATAAAAGATATACAGAAATAATTCACTGCTGAGTCATGAAAATCATCCTGTCTTTAACAAGAAGTCCGGAAGGCTCTAAGTTAACGAACTTTAGCCACCTGCCTCTCAAAGCATTAACCTTGACAGTTTCTGCAAAACCATCAGCTCCTGGAAAACACGCCTGTGACAGAAAATTTCTGCCTAGCTGCGAAACTTCTTGTATGTAAGAATACCTAACTCTTTAACAGTCAGGGTATCCCTTAACAGGCTTGGACAGCCATTTTATCTTGGGCAGGCCCGGCCTTTTCTTTTATTTTCTTCTCCCATCCAGACTATACTGTCGGTTCCGGATTTACACCGGATCAACCGCTCTCGCGGCTCACGGACTTCAAGCACAGCTTGTCACCGTCGGTCGGGAATCTCACCCTGCCCCGAAGAAATTAATCTATTCAATTGCCTAAAGAATACCACTCCAACAGCAATTTGTCAACACTTAAGCAAACACTTCTTTTAAAATGGCCAGACCCTGATCCAGTTCTTCTTTGGTTAAGGTCAAAGGCGGTAAAAGTCTGATGACATTGCTGCCTGCGGTAAGAACGATCACCCCCTTAGCACGCGCAGCAGCAACCAGCTGGCCTAAATCTGCGGTCGTCTCAATGCCAATCATACAGCCCAGTCCGCGCACTTGAGTGACCTTGGGATTATCGGCCAATACAGCTGTCAAGCGGTCTTTAAGATAAGTACCGTTAGTCAGTGCCCTTTCCAAAAAGCCCTCTTCTTTTAAGACTGTTAAGCTGGCACTGGCTGCTGCCATGGCTAATTTATTACCGCCAAAGGTTGAACCGTGACTGCCGTAATCAAAAGCCGCTGACAGTTTTGATTTTCCTACCATCGCTCCGACAGGAACGCCGTTGGCCAAACCCTTGGCCAGTGTAAAAATATCCGGCTCAATACCGTAGTGCTCAAAGGAATAGAGCTTGCCTGTCCGGCCCATGCCTGTCTGAACCTCATCAACAATCAGCAATATATCCTTTTCCTGACAAAAGGCAGCCAAGCTTCTTACAAAATCTGCCTCAGCCGGCTGAACACCGGATTCTCCCTGAACCAATTCCAGCATTACCGCGGCCGTCTCTTCAGAAGACAGCTGTTTCACACTGCTAAGATCATTGTAATCGGCATAAAGAAAGTTAGGAACACCCTGACCAAACCCCTCTTTTATCTTGTCCTGACCGGTAGCAGACATAGAACCAAAGGTCCGCCCATGAAAGGAGTCTTTAAAAGTGATGATTTCCTGCTTGCCTGTCGCCTTGCGGGCAATCTTGATAGCAGCCTCATTGGCTTCGGCTCCGCTGTTGCAAAAGAAGGCCAGATAATCGCGATTGCCGATTAGTTTTTCTGCCACCTCTTCCTGAAGAGAATTCTGGTAGAGATTAGGAGTGTGCCAAATACGCTCGGCCTGTGCCGCCAGAGCTTCTTTCACCTGCGGATGAAAACCTAAATTGGTCACACCGATGCCCGTCGAAAAATCAAGGTATTTTTTGCCCTCTGCATCAAACAAATAATTTCCTTCTGCTTTGACGAATTCAATAGCAGCTCTTTTATAATTTTGAAATAGTTTACTCATTCTTGTCTCCTGTCACCGCCCAAAGTTCTAGTTGATTGTTTCTTTGTCGGCAGCACTTTTTAGCCTTTATGAATTAAGGTTCCTTCTGTCAGATCATCACCGATCAAAACCTGTGCAACCCCTGCCTCAACAGTCTTTGCGGCACTTTCAATTTTAGGAATCATACCGCCCGTAATCACACCCTCAGCAATCTTTTCAGGAATCTGATCAATCCTTAATTCCGGCAGCACCTGTCCCTTTTCCAAGACCCCTTTGACATCTGTCAGAAGGATTAGTTTTTCAGCTGCCAGAGCAGCAGCTACCGCCGTAGCCAGATAGTCAGCATTGATATTGAGCAAATCGCCGTTCTGAGAATAGCCTAAGGAAGCCAAAAGCGGAATCTTCCCCTCATCTAACAATTGTAAAAGAGGAGCCGTTTGAATGCTGGTGACTTCTCCTACATAACCATAGGTATCCTTATCCAGAAAATCAGCTCTGATCAGCTGCCTGAGCTGTGAGGTCAACTGCAGAGTAGCAAGGCCTGACTGAGTGAGTTTGTCACTTAAATCCTTGCCAACAATATCTAACAGGGCCTGACTGACCAGCTTCATGTCCGACTGACTGGTTACGCGCAGCCCCTTGACTTTTTTGATGGGAACCTTGTTTTCCTCCATGAGCCTGTTGATGGCAAAACCGCCGCCGTGAACGATAACGATGGCCTTGCCGGCATCTTTCCAAGTCTTTAGCTGTTCAATAAAACTTGACGTCAGCTGTTGGCTGGCGACACCGCCAATTTTAATAACGATAATTTCTGACATATAAGATACTAAGTCCGACAAAAACAGTAAAAATGCAGCAGAACAGCTTTTTATCAAGCAGTCTGCTCAATTCTTAAGTTTTAGCGGGTCCAATTCCTTCCTAACAAATTTACAGTCTCCCTTGCGGCAGAAAATCTTAGAAAAATCTAAAAAGCACGAAATAAACCGACTCTAAAAGATGCATTTCTCCGCCTAATTGAAGAGTGCAGTTCAAAGATGTGCTTTTAGGTTCTGTAAAGGGCATTGATTTTCACATAATCATAAGACAGGTCACACCCCCAAGCGGTACCTGTTTGTTCACCGGCATGCAGGTCAATACTGATCTTAATCTCATCAGCCTGCATGATATCCTGCATCTCTTCTTCATCAAAACTGACTGGGCTGGAAGCCATCATAACAGGAATATTGCCCAGATAGATATCAATATTATCCACAGCAATATCCGCTCCGGCATAGCCCACTGCTGCTAGAATCCGGCCCCAGTTAGGGTCTTCACCGAAGACAGCTGTCTTAACAAGGCTGGAACCGACTACACTCTTAGCCATCATGCGGGCATCTACTTCGTTGGGAGCATTGAGCACTTCAGCTTCTATGAGCTTGGTAGCTCCTTCGCCGTCCTTGGCTATTTTCTTCGCCAGCTCTTGCATGACAAAATGCAGCATGCTCGAAAACTTATCAAACTCCGGTGTCCCCGGCAAAATCTCCTGATTTAAGGTGCAGCCGTTGGACATGACAAGGACCATATCATTGGTTGAGGTATCGCCATCAACTGTAATCTGATTGAAGGTTGTTTCCACATTTTGGCTGAGGGCCAGCTGCAGTGTTTCACTTGAAATAACAGCATCACAAGTGATGAAGGCCAGCATGGTTGCCATATTAGGATGAATCATGCCCGAACCCTTGGCGACGCCTGCCATAGTGACCTCATCGCGGCCAAACTGCTCGGTGACAGCTACTGTCTTGGTCTGCGTATCAGTAGTCAAAATCGCTTGGGCAAAATCATCTGAATTCCCATTGACAACAATTTTTGACAGCCCTTTTTTCAAGGTCTCCATGGGCATAAGATCACCAATGACACCTGTTGAGGCAACACCGACAAGGTCACTATCGATACCCAGCTTTTCTGCTGTCCACTGCTGCATGGTCTGGGCATCTTCCATGCCTTGCACACCTGTACAGGAATTGGCAACGCCTGAATTCACAACCAGGGCCTGCATTTTTTGTGCCTTCTTGACTGCATTTCTGGTTACAATCAAGGGAGCAGCAATGACCTTATTGGTCGTATAGACACCGGCAACACTGGCCGGAACTTCTGAAACAATCCAGCCGAAATCTTTTTTCCGCTTTTTAAAGCCTGCATGTAAACCGTCTGCCGAGAAACCCAGCGGACTGGCAATATTTCCATCAATAACTTTCATAACTCAACTACTAAGAACCTCAAAAACAATCTAAGAGCCTGTTGCAAGCCTAAAGCAGCTAATGGTGAATTCCTGTCTCGCTTTAGTCGTCAGCAGGTCTGTACTCCTAGGTTTTCGGATTCTATTCCTTTCTAAACTCATCCAATTTCAGTCTTATAAATAGCTGGGAGACGTCAGCAGACCTTCTGTCTCATCAAATCCCATCATGAGATTGAGATTTTGAATGGCCTGACCGGCCGCCCCTTTAACCAAATTATCAATAACAGATACGACTGTTAAAACGTTAGTCACTTCATTATAGGCAAAACCAATATCGGTAAAATTAGAACCAATGACATTGTGCAGCTCCGGAAGATCCTCCTGCATACGGACAAAGACCTTGTCCGCATAGCAGGCATCATATATCTGATCAATCTCAGCTTTAGCTAAGGGTTTCTTTAACTTAACATAACAGGTTGCCATAATACCGCGGTTGACAGGCAAAAGCGACGTTGAAAACTGCAGATGCTGCAAGTCTTTGTCAAAGAGCTGCAGCTCCTGAACAATCTCAGGGATATGCTGGTGGCGGTTCAGTTTATAGGTCACATAATTATCATGCACATTGACAAAGTGGCTGGATTCTGATAAAGCCTTGCCGGCTCCTGTCAAACCTGACTTGGCATCCACGATGATACTATCTAAATCAACTGTACCGGCCTTAATCAAAGGCAAGAGAGCAAGTTCGGTTGCTGTCGCATAGCAGCCGGGATTGGCAATAAATTTCTTGCCCTTAACATCAGTGAATTCAGCCAGTCCGTAGGTAAATTTATCCAGATCTGACTGTTTGGCAGGTGTTTTTTTATACCATTTTTCATAAGTCTCAGCCGGCAGGCGGTGATCGCCGGAAATATCAATGACAGGAAAATCCGCAGCAAGGAAGTCCTTAGCCAGCTCCTTAGCAACACCGCTGGGTGTGGCAAAAATAACCAGGTCCGCTTCACTCATAATAGCTTGACTGTCAAAGGATTGGATTTTCAGATCGCAAACCCCTTGCAGGTAAGGATAAATATCAGACAATCGTGTTCCAATCTCCTTGGTTGCATAGACTGATACAAGTTCTGCTTCCTTGTGATGATTCAAGAGACGAACCAATTCTAATCCGCTATATCCTGTAATACCAACGATTGAAACTTTCATGCTTAATCTCTCCTTTACTGAATATGTTGATTATTGTATCGTATATTTATTCATAAGTCAAGATAAAAATGAATAAAATACAAAAAATCTGCTCAGACATAAAAGTGAGCAGATAAGAAAAATCAGCTGTAATAAAGTACTATACTCAATTAAAGGCCATAAGCAAGAGATAGATGGCAGATGGAAGATTATTCAATATATGAACCAGCATCGAGTCCTTAATATTGCCGCGGCGCTGATAAGCCAGATAAAGTACGGCACCAAGACAGGCATACATCAGAAACTCAAAGACCGTTGTTGCATGAGGAAAAGCAAAGACAGCAGTGGTCACAACACCGGCTAACAGTTTATGATCATGCTTAAAGAAGAGATGATCCGGAAAGGCACGATAGGCCAACTCCTCAATAATAGGACCAATAATCCCTACCGCAATAACATATAAGAGGGTGTATAAAAAGAAACCGCCGGCAAAGAAATTGCTTAAACTTAGCAGGCCAGCATCATTAGCTGTTGTGGTCTGGCCGCTCAGCTGCTGGTTCAATAAAGTTCCTCCAATCCCCACAACACGCGCCAGCAAAAAGAAGAAAAGGGCAAATCCGAAGTCCTTCCAAGTGAATTTTTGCTGGGCAACAGCCGCATCTTCATGCTTCTTATGCGCCTTCCACAAGAAATAAATAATGGCGGCGATAAAGACAATATAAGCAATTCCCAGCCCCCATTTAAGCGGCAGAGAATATGCGAACTGCCTCTGCAGCAGAATCATGGGAATAATATTGCAAAGCAAAGAGAGCAAAATAAGGCCGATAACTTTTAAAATATTAATGATTAACTTCATAAAAATACGCTTTCTATTTATAATACGCTTTTGTCATTTTAAACTGCATCCCCATAATGTAAAGATGGATGACAGCTGCCACCATAAGACCGGTCAGCTCAACTTTTTGCAGGGCAAGAGACAGCAAAAACAAGGCCAAATAGATTCCCGGCAGGATAATACCGCTTAGGTTCATGACAATTTCAAAGGATATCTTGTAATTGGCTTCCAGTTCTGCCTCATCCATCTGCATAACATTGTTCTTTAATTCTTTCAGCGTCGGAACTAAAGGCATGTTAAGATTGCGGATACGATTGTAAACCTTGAGCACATAGGTCTGCAGGGCGCCTGATGCCATCGCCGCCAGAAAATCCAGAATAGGGAAAAATAGTTCAGCATAGCTGTCCGCAAATATCAGCTTATAAGCTAAAATTACGCTAAGGGCAGCCGAAACACCGCTTACTCCTGCATAAATCACTGCGTAGGAATGCCTTTTGTTCATCGTCCGGTAGAGTTCTTCCGACTCGTCATCGGTACTTTTTTGGTAATCTTTATAGGCTTGCAGCACTTGAACGATGTAAAAAATACTGAGAACAAAGGCAATGACAAATAAAATTCGCAGGCTGACAAGAAGAATCTCTGTCAATTCTTTCTGGGAGAGCGGCAGTTTTTGATTGGAATCATGAAAATAGCCAATCAAAGCTCCCCCCAGACCGCCGATCGAAGCACCTATGAGCAATCTTTTCCCGGCTCGTTTAAAAGTTCCCTTTCGTTTCTTAACCATCCTTCTTATCCTCCTCTAAACGAAAAACTTCTTCTACCGGCTCATGGAAAATTTTAGCAATCTTCATGGCAATCACAACGGAAGGAGTGTATTCATTGCGCTCAATCAGACTGACTGTCTGGCGGGATATACCTGCCAATTTGGCTAGCTCTGTTTGATTGATTTCTTCTCTGGCTCGCAATTCCTTAAGCCTGTTCTTCAATATGAGAGCCATAGGCCTTCCTCCTTTGAATAACTATCTAATAATTTGCCGCCGTTTGGTTGCCCAGATAACACCGGCCAAAGACAGCAGCAGCCATATCAGAAGAACCCAGAAGGTCTTATCTGTCAGCTGATAGCTTGACCAGTCTGTACCGGCTCTTGAATAAGCCCCCATATAAGTATAGTCAATAACTTTTTCCAATCCTTTATCCATCATCGAAAATAAAGGCAGTAAAAATGTCACCATCATAACCGGCATGGCCAAAATCGCTGCACGAGTCTGGCTATTTGTCAAAAGAGCCACCATCAAAAACAAAAGAAAAATAGTAAGGGACATCAAAAGAATGCTAAGTACATAAGGCAGACCCAAGTCAGCAAAGTCAACTTCCAAATAGAATATCAGCAAAAAGATATAAAGAAGATTCAGGATAAAAGGGATAAGTAAACTTGCCAGTACATACTCCCAGCTCTTGACACCTGCTAAACGAAGGCTGCGCTGATTGTTTTTTTCAGCCTCTTCAGCCACCAAATTCGGCATGACATAGCCAAGAAAAGATGGGATCATTGGTAAAACGAGGTATAAAATGATTTGATTCATATTTTTCAAATCTTTATACACGAATTGATAGAGCAGAACCATAACAAAAGGCATGATAATATTAACGACAATCTGCTTATTGGCAAGCATCATTTCTTTTCGGCTCCATAAAAGGGCGCGCATTCGCTTAAACATTTAATTTACCTCCTGTCAGTGAAATGAAGATATCTTCCAAAGTCGGCTCGCAAGAATGAATGGTTTCAATTTCGTCCACTTGCTCCAGCTGAGACAGCTCACTGTAAGGCAGCTCTTTTTCCTGCCCATCAGCATACAGAACGCGAACACGCTTGTCTTGATAATACTTCTGAATCAAATCTTGGGGACGTCCCGTTTCGACTAATTTTCCTTGATAGAGAAGGGAAACACGGTCGCAAAGAAGCGTTGCTTCCTGCATATCATGTGTAGTCAGAAAGATGGTTGTTCCCTCTTCCTTCAGCTCCAAAAGCCAATCGTGAATCATACGCGATGTTGCCGGATCAAGCCCGCTGGTCGGTTCATCTAAGAAAAGGAATTTAGGACGGTTAATGAGGGCCCGTGCCAAAAGCATGCGCTGTTTCATTCCTGTTGACAGTTTTTCAGCAGGTTTATTGCGGCTTTCATATAGCCCTATGCGCTGCAGCAGTTCGTCAACGCGGCTGTTAGGAACTCCGTGCCACTTGCTGTAAACTTGGATATTTTTATAAAGCGTCATCTTCTCATAAAAACCACTTGTATCACTGACAATCCCAATCTGCGCCAAGTCGTCACTGCTTAAAGCAAGAGCTTCTTTCCCAAAAATCTTTGCACTGCCGGAATTGATCAGCAGCTGTCCTGTTAAAATATTAATCGTTGTCGTTTTCCCAGAGCCTGACGGCCCTAAAAATCCGAAAATCTCACCTTCTGCTATCTCAAAAGAAATGCCATCCAAGGCCGTCTGGTCCCCAAAACGTTTGACCAAATCTTTGACTTCAATAATATTTGTCATTCTAAACCTCCTTACCCTAACCGCAGTTTAAAACTGCCGATTGTTTTTTAGCTGCTAAAAACAGACGAAAAACCTTTTGACAGTCTTAGTGTAACATATCTTATTAAATTTGACAATAATAATAGTCAAAAAAACTATAATAATGGTCAAAAAACCAAGGACTGCTAATTGTCCTTGGTTGGAGTTATTAAAGGTAAGCTGATTTCCACTTTAGCACCGCCATGTTTATCATTTGACAGTTCAAGGCTGCCGCCATGCAGGCGAACAACATTATCAGCAATAGTCAGGCCTAAACCTTGATGATTTGCCTGCGACCTGCTCTTATCATCTTTGAAGAACTGCTGCCTTCCTTTCTTTAAGGCTTCTTTAGAAAACCCTGCTCCGCTGTCCAGACAGGAAATCAGTACTGCTTGGCCCTGCAAACGATAGCTCAGCTGCAAACGGCCTCCCCGCGGACTGTGTTCCACCGCATTGGAGACAATGTTCATCAAAGCGCGTTTCAATAATTCCTTATCCCAATAAGCAATAAGCTGTGCACCAGCCAAAGCATTGAGAAACTGCACTTTGATGGCTTTTGCTGCTGCAAGGGCTTGAGTATCCTGAGAAAATTCTTCTAAAAAGGCTGCAAGGTTTATGTTTTCAGGATGGAAATCCTGCAACCGTCTGTTTTTAGCCAGATAGGACAATTGCTGAAGATAGGCCTCTACCTGTCCAATATTCTTCAAACTGTACTGAACAAATTCCTGCTGCTTATCAGACAAGTCTGTGCTCTTTAACAACTCGGTATTGCCGCGAATGACAGTTAAGGGTGTCTTGATGTCGTGTGTTAAGGCAGCTATTTGATCTTGCTGTTCCTGTTCCAATTGCCAGCTGTGCATCAGGGAATCTCTCAAGGCTGTCCGCATGGTGTCCAAACTCTGTAAAACTTGATTAAATTCCTTAACATTAGATGATTGTATGATAAAGTCCAAATCTTGCTTGGCAATTTTCTCTGTAGTGGCAATAATCGGAGACAGCTGCCGCTGAAGTCTGCGGGCAAAGAGAATTGTCACTAAACTAAACACAAGCAAGGTTCCCAGTCCCGTCAGAATAAGGAATAACAAGCTCACACTAGGCAGGTATCTATTCATCCAAGGAATGGAATAATGAGCTTTTAGCTGATAGTTGACAATAGCAATCTCATTTTTAGGCTTCAAAATCATAAAGTAGCCGTAATCGCTAGGGCTGACAGATTTCTTTGAATAGCTGGCCAGGGCTTGCTGCTGCAGCTTCTTCGTCATCGTGCTTTCTTTGATTTTGCCGTCTTTAGTCAGCAAAAGATAGGTTGTATCTTTAGGCAAACGATTGGCTTTAAACCTACCAGTTTGCTTAATTTCCTTGTCTAAGCGCTGAAGCTTCTGCTCTGTTTGATTGGCAGGAATGACAAGGTTAGTATTAAGGCTGACAACAAAAGCAAGCCAAAATAAGCACAAGGAAGCAATAAAAGCCAGACTGACTGTTGCAAAATACAGGGTAAAAATCATTTTTAAAGAACGACTTGATTTTTTCATTTCCATTTATAGCCTATCCCCCAGACCGTTTCAATGGGTTTTAGCCCTTCATTTCTAAACTTAGAACGAATATTTTTAATATGCTCAGCAATAGCTGCCGGTGTTCCTCTTTCTTCATAACCATACAAATAATCATAGAGCTGCTCTTTTGAAAAGACTTGGCCGCGATGTTTAGCCAAGTGTTCGCAGATCTCATATTCTGACTTAGTCAAGTCCAAGACTTGGTCACTAACCCTCACCTGCTTGCTGGATAAATCAAAATAAACATCTCCCAAAAGCAAGGTTGCATGTCGCTCACGCTTTTCACGGCGCAAGTGAGCATTGACACGCGCAAGCAGCTCCTCTACACCAAAGGGTTTAACCAGATAATCATCCGCTCCGTAAGCTAGCCCTGTAACAATATCAGCTTCCTGCGCCTTAGCCGTCAGAAAAAGAATGGGACAGTCCACCAAGGGACGAATCTCTCGGCAGAAGCTCAGCCCATTCACATCCGGCATCATAATATCCAGTAAAATCAAATCATAGCGTGCTAATTTCGAACGGTCAACCTGTTTAGCACTCGTGAAAGTGTCTGCTAAATAATTCTGCAGCTGCAAGGTATTTTTTATCAGAGCCAAAATATCTGCATCATCATCAATTGCCAAAATGCGTGTCATACTAGGAAACCTCCTTCACTAGGATAACATATTTCATTCAAGATTACTTCGCCCTTGCCATCTGTCAAACCAAAAAAGACTGAAAAATAAACCAAGCAAAGTCGTTGGGAAGGCCACTTCCAGCCATAGGAGAAGCTGCTGAGCAAAGACAGGATTTTTATCTGGATATTGCAACATGTTAAACCAGGTGTCCATCAACCGTGCTGGCCAAGCACAAGGAACAAATTGCCAAATGCCATCACCTAAGCCTGTTAGAAGCAAGGCTGAAACTAGGACTTCAAAAATCCCTAAGCCAATTGTTGCACCACTGCCAAATAAAAACGCAATTAATAGATGAAGCAAATATAAGATAGCTGTTGACGCCAATAAAAACAGTCCCACATAAGCATAAAAGACAAGATAAGGGACATCTGCATCGGAGCGATACAAGATTCCAAAGATAGCTAAAGCTAAACAGATAGCAACAATTTCCATCACGATAAGACTGACAAACTTTACAAAATAAAGGATTTTTCGTTGACTACTTGCTAAGACAGTTTGAAAATGGCCAGCTTCCGCCTCTAATTCAACGGCTTTGCTGCAAATAACAGCAATGACTAACGGAAAAGCAATTCCCAGCATCTGTAAATAACCACTCGTAATACTTGCCCAAGAATAAGCAGGTGTCACCAGACCAAAGACAGCCGTTAAAACAGCGATACCAGTTGGTAAAAGTACATGTATCCAAGGCAAAAAGGTATGATTATATTTCAAAAACTCTGCCCAAATCAATTTAACCATTACTTAACCTCCTGTTTTTCAAACCAAAGAGCCGTTAGCCAGGTCAGCCCTGCAAAGAGGACAAGCGCCAGAGTTAAGCTGAGCATAACAGACCAGTTGCTAGTTGCTAATAGCGGTGCCGCAGCTTCTGAACCAGCTTTCAGTCCATTAGGATATATTTTCATAATGGGGATCATCAATCGTATCCCCCAAGCATACGGGCACAACAACCAATAAATGGTCGTCGAACAAATAACTCCCAAAATAACATTAGCTGTGAGATTGATCAACAAGGTGACAATTAAACCCAATTTCTTTGTCAACCATAAACAAAATGGGAGCTGCCAAAGCACACTGAGCAATAAGGCCATAGAAGCAAGAAGCATTTGGCTAATAGGATAAGTTTCTCCAGCGTTAGGAAAAACAAAATATTTCAACAAGACTAAAACAAAACAATGCAAGAAACTGCTCAGGGCCAAGTAATAAGCCAAAGTCATAATCTTACACGTCCAAAACTTTCTTAAGGAAATTGACAAGGGAAAGACTGCCCGATAATGTAACTTTTTTTCTTCATAAGTATTTACTAAAGCAGCAAATAAGGTCAGGAGCCCCGGTAAAATCATGACATACCACCAATTATAAGCATTCGTAATCAAATATTTAGGCACAATAAAACCGTGTATCACTACCAATAGCGGTCCAAAAATCAGTAATTTTTTTGCCATCGTCCGCTTCAGTTTTAACCTTTCTGCCTGAAACATTCCCAGCATTTCACTCACCTCCCCGATACTTCATGACAACATCAGTAAAGAGCTTTTCCAAATTTTCACCGTGATGAATCTTATCTTGATAGCCAAGCACACCATTGGCAATAATCCCGATATGATCTGCTGTCATCTGAATTTCAGATAAGATATGACTGGAAATAATAACTGTAATCCCTTGTTCAGGAAAGGAACGAATAAGCTCACGCAGTTCCTGAATACCAATAGGATCAAGTCCATTGGTAGGCTCGTCTAAAATCAAGAGCTTAGGATGGTTAAGCAGAGCAATCGCGATTCCCAAGCGCTGTTTCATCCCCATGGAAAACTGACCAGCTCTCTTTTTACCTGTATTGGTTAAGTCCACTATTTTTAAAACTTCATCAATGCGGCTGTCGGGTAAACCCAGCATCAGGGTTCTTACTTTTAGATTTTCACGCGCTGTCAAGTTTTCATAAAGCGGCGGCGATTCAATCAAAGCACCGATATTTTCTAAATCCTTGCGGCTCCAATCATGTCCGTCAATCAAAATCTGGCCAGATGTCTTTCTCAGCATTCCTGTGACCATCTTTAAAGTTGTTGATTTGCCGGAACCATTGGGACCTAATAAGCCATAAATAGATTGACGCTCAACTTTCAAATTTAGCTGATTAACTGCTGTTTGCCGACCAAATTGTTTGGTTAAACCTTTTGTCTCTAGCATATAATCCATTATTATACTGTCCTCCTTTTCTGTTTCCTAGTATAAAAAACAAATTTAAGGATTTTATAAGGAAAAGAAAAAATCGATAAACTAATAAAAATAGAACAATAGAAAAACCCAAGTCCAAATGGACTTAGGTCTTTTTATTCCTAGAAATGTTAACCCGCAAAGCTGTTCCAAATAACAGCGATAAGGAGGGCCGGCAGGAGATTGGCGACTTTGACCTTTGTATCGAAGGCCAGATTAGTGCCGACACAAAAGATAATCGCATTGCCCACAAGGGCTATACCATCAACGGCCTGACTTGTCAGAAAATTTCCCGCTAAAGCTGCTAAAAGCGTGACACCGCCCTGAAAAACAGCTACCGGAATGGCTGAAAAGATGGCGCCTCGGCCTAAGGAAGCTGACAAAATAGCAATGATAATCAAATCCAGCACACCCTTAGCCAGCAAAATAGAAGCATCGCCGTAAATACCATCTTGAATAGAGCCAACAACAGCCATCGCTCCGACACAGACGGTGCAGGTTGCTGTGACAAAGCCGTCAACAAACTGACTGTCTCCTTGACTGCCTGTTTTGCGTTTGAGAAAATCACCGAACTGCTCGATGCGCGCTTCAATCTGGCAGAGCTCACCGAGAACAGCACCAAGAGCCATACTGATAATCAGCAGAAAACTATGACCGCTTTGAAGATGATTGTTATCAACCGCCATCATTTTCCCCAAAACACCGGCAATGGCTAAAAAGATGACCGCTACACCCGTTGCCTGCATCAGGGTTTTCTGCAGCTGGGGTTTGAGATGGTTTTTAAATCCCAGCCCCAAACCGCCGCCAACTATAATCAAAGCAACATTCATTAAAGTGCCCAATGCTAATTCTCCTTATCAGAGATGATCAGCGACAGCGGCCAAAAGCTCTTGAATAGCTCCGGCGTCTGATCCGCCAGCCATAGCCATGTCAGGTTTTCCGCCGCCGCGGCCGGAAACAATTGGTGCAAGTTCCTTAATCAAATTGCCGGCGTGAACAGCCTTGTTCTTGCTGGCAACAAGAACGTTAACCTTTTCACCGATACTTGCTGCTAAAACAAGAACGTCTGAATAGTCTTTTTGCTTCCACTTATCAGCAAAGGTGCGCAGGGCTCCGACATCAGAGACCTCAACTTGGCTGGCAATGTAGCGAAGACCGCTAGCTTCCTTGACATCTTTGAAAATATCGCCGGCTGCAGCGGCTGCTGCTTTTTCTTTGAGCTCTGTATTTTCTTTTTGCAGCTGATGGAGCTGTTCTTGCAGGGCAGTAACCTTGCTTGTGACCTGATTCATTTGCGGCACTTTAAGTGTTGCAGCAATTTCTTTCAGGGCATCTTCTTCCTCACGGTAAGCCTCAAAAGCTTCTTTGCTGGTTACGGCAAGGATACGGCGGGTTCCTGAACCGATACCTTCTTCTTTGACAATCTTGAAAAGGCCGATCTCAGAAGTATTTTTCAAGTGGGTACCGCCGCAAAGCTCAACAGAATAGTCACCGATAGAAACGACACGGACTTCTTTGCCGTATTTTTCACCAAAGAGAGCCATGGCTCCCATTTTCTTGGCTGTATCAATATCTGTCTCAATAGTCGTAACCGGAATAGCCTTCCAAATCTGTTCGTTGACCTCTGCTTCAATACGACGCAGCTCTTCAGCCGTCACAGCTTCAAAATGAGTAAAGTCAAAGCGCAGGAAACCTTCTTCATTGAGAGAACCTGCCTGAGTGGCATGATTGCCGATGACATTGTGCAGAGCTGCGTGGAGCAAGTGAGTGGCCGTGTGATTTTTCATGACCCGATTGCGGCGGTCATGGTCAATTTCTAAATGATAGACTTGTCCTGCTGACAGGCTGGCTAAGACATCAACTGTATGCAGAGCCTGACCGTTAGGTGCTTTTTGCACGTCTGTCACGCGGGCAACCGTGTCGCCCTGATCATTCTTGATAAGCCCATGGTCAGCTACCTGACCGCCCATTTCAGCGTAGAATGGCGTCTGAGCAAAGACAAGAAGTGCTTGACCTTCTGACACAGCTTCGGTACGTTCATTGTTGGCAATGATAACTGAAAGGGTACTGTCTAAAGCCTCTTTTTCATAATTAAAGACTGACTTCTCAGTGATGCTTGAGAGGGTTTCGTTTTGCATACCCATGGAGCCGCCTTTGACAACGCTGGCGCGAGCCCGCTCCTGCTGCTCTTTCATAGCAGCTCTAAAGCCGTCGTGGTCAATCTTAAAGCCTTGATCCTCAGCCAATTCCTCGGTCAATTCTACCGGAAAACCATAAGTATCATAGAGCTTGAAGATATCTTGACCGGCAAGCGTATCTTTGCCAGCTTTTTTGAGTGCAGCCAACAGCTGATCCAGATGGCCTGATCCGGCATCAATGGTACGAGCGAAGGTTTCTTCTTCACGCTTGACAATTTTTTGAATGAAATCCTGTTTTTCCAAGATTTCAGGATAATAAGACTCCATAATTTGACCGACAGTCGGCACCAGTTTATAGAGGAAAGGCTCATTAATGCCCAGACGGCGGCCGTGCATGACAGCCCGGCGCAGCAAGCGGCGCAGGACATAGCCGCGGCCTTCATTGCCCGGCAGTGCTCCATCACCAATAGCAAAAGCCAGCGAGCGAATATGGTCGGCAATGACTTTAAAGCTCATGTTGTCACCATCCGGATCATACGTTTTGCCGGACAGCTTCTCAATCTCACGGATAATCGGCAGGAAAAGGTCCGTTTCAAAGTTTGTTTTAGCCCCTTGCATAACGGCAACTAAGCGCTCCAAACCAGCGCCCGTATCAATGTTTTTGTGCGGCAGTTCCTTGTACTCGGAACGCGGAACAGCAGGGTCTGCATTAAACTGGGACAGCACAATATTCCAAATTTCGATATAGCGGTCATTTTCAATATCTTCAGCCAGCAGACGAACACCCATATGATCCGGGTCAAAGTCTTCACCACGATCAAAGAAAATCTCGGTATCCGGTCCTGAAGGTCCGGCACCGATTTCCCAGAAATTATCTTCAATCGGAATCAAGTGGCTGGGATCCACGCCGCATTCAATCCAGCGGTTGTAAGAGTCCTTATCATCCGGATAGTAGGTCATGTAGAGCTTGTCTTTAGGAAAATCAAACCACTCGGGGCTGGTCAAAAGCTCAAAGCCCCATTTGATGGCATCATCGCGGAAATAATCGCCTACTGAAAAATTGCCCAGCATTTCAAACATGGTGTGGTGGCGGGCAGTCTTGCCGACATTTTCAATATCATTGGTCCGAATGGCCTTTTGAGCATTGGTAATACGGGGGTTCTCAGGAATTACCGATCCATCAAAATATTTCTTCAGCGTTGCTACACCTGAATTGATCCAAAGCAGCGTTGGGTCGTTGACAGGGACCAGATTAGCCGATGGCTCGATGGCATGATCTTTAGATTTCCAAAAGTCCAGCCACATTTGACGTACTTGAGCACTTGTTAATTGTTTCATTTTATATAAATTCCTCTCTTATTTCGAATTATTTTCAAGTTCCTTGACATAGTCAATCGCAATAACAAGCGAGATAACTAAGTCTGAATAGGCCTCATCATAAACCTGAATATTGTAGGTTGAAGCCAGTTTAAACCACTCCTGCGAAATTCGGGCGATGACCTGACCCTCATGCAGCAATTCAAAATCCATGTCCCAAAAACTGCCCTGAACCGTGATACCTAAATGATCAATGCTGTAACGGGGTTTAAAAAGGGTCAGTTCTTTCCTGATGGTAAAACTCTCACCATTGGCCATACTGACATCAAAGGCAGCAGGGAAGGCAAAAACCCGTTTTTCAATTTTACTGACGAGATTGCCCATCATATCCTTAACCGTAAAGGTCTTGGGAATCTTAAAGAGACTTCCTTCTACTTGGTAGCAGTCTATCCCCAACTCATCACTGATGGTGAATTTGCCGGCCATAGACCACATTTTTTCTTTAATTTTAAATTCTTTTGCCATGGATTTGTCCTTAAATAAAGACAAGTCCATCAAACGAAGGGCGACAAAACCGCGGTACCACCTTCATTCAATGAACTTGTCATTCTTATTTTCCTATTCAATTTAACAATCAAGCAGCAAGATCTTTCGCTCTGCATAGCTCGCATCAACCGCTATTTTTCTGAGGCAGAGGGATGAAAAATCAATTCTTGATAGGTCAATTATACTGTCTTTTGCAGCATTCGTCAATCCTTACGGACTTATTCTGACGCTGTCGTTTCAGCATCTGTCGTTTGGTCAGCCGCTGCTGTTGTTGCGTCATCGCTTGAAGCAGCTGTTGTCGTTGTCGAAGCAGATGAGTCACTTGCTGTTGCATATTGTGAAAGAATATCGCTGAAAGCTTTGTCTTTAACTTTCACATTAGCCTTTTTAAAGGCTTTGCCGATAACAGCATTGCGGAAATTAGTATCTGTCAGTTTTTGATTGATGATAATTTCTTTCAGGCGCTTTTTGTAAGCTTTCCAATCAGCGTTTTTATTCTCTTTCTTAGTCACCTTGACAATGTAATAGACAGGCTTATAAGTAGAAGAATCTGTTGTTGTGATAACGTCAGATACACCATCTTTATCAAGTGCTAAGGCAGCTGTCATAACTTGGCTGGGCAGATCTGTTGAGCCTGAATCAAAGGTATACTCCGTCTTATCGCCCTTCGTATTATCTTTGGCAATTTTAGCAAAGTCTGCACCGTCTGCTTTGGCATCTTCCAAAACAGATTTGGCCTTGCTTTCATCATCCAGCTGGATAACCTGAGCCGTTACTTCCGGTTTGTAATCCTGATAGGCAGCCTTGTAGCTGGCGTCTGTCAGCTCCTTTTTAGCCTCTTCTTTCACTGCATATTCTAATAATTTTTCAGAACGAATTTGCTTTTTGTAAGTTTCCTTAGTGTAGCCGCGAGAAGCCAGAATACTTGAGAAGGAATCACCGTAATATTTTACTGCTTCGTTGTAAGCCTTGGTTACTTCTTTGTCAGATACCTTGTCTCCGTATTGTTTTTCAAAGACTTTTGAAACGATAAGAGACAGCACAGCTTGTTTAGAAGCGGTTGATTCTTTAACTTCATTATAAAAGTCTGAGACAGTGATGGTGTCACCTTTCATCGTAATGATTTTGCTGTTTTGTGATGTCTTGGAACAAGCCGCCAATGTGACAACAGAAAGCAAGGTAACAAGTCCTGTAACAATCGTACGTTTTTTCATTCTTGATAAACTCCTTTTTGTCATTAACCCTTTTATTATATCATAATTTCTTAAAGATGACTTAATCAGGCAGTCTGGCTCCCTCGCTGTTCTTGCGAATCATGAGCAGGCCGTCGCCAAGCGGCAAGAGACTGGCTGTCAAACTAGGATGTGTCAAAGTTGCATCAAATAACTTCTGCAGGCCGCGATAGATGGCTCTCTGACTGCGATGAATTTCTGCGATGGGCTTGGTTACATCGCCTCCCTGAAAAACATCATCCAAAACAACAAGACCGCCAACAGCCAGACGCTCTAAAACAGCCGGCAAAAAAACAATATACTTTGATTTGGCCGAATCCATAAAGACAAAATCATAGGTCTCATCAAGGTTCGCTAAAATATCCGACGCTTCCCCCTCAACAAGACGAATCTGCTTACGGCTGTCGTATTTCGCAAAATTAGCCTTGGCCAGAGCAATCATTTCAGGATTGCGGTCAATCGTTGTAATCTCGGATTCAGGAGCATTTTCAGCCATTAACAGTGCTGAAAAACCGATAGCGGTGCCAATTTCCAAAATTTTTGAAGGCTGCAGGACCTGCATCAATAAACGAAAATAGGCCGCTGTTTCCTGCGGAATAATCGGTATGTTTTCCCTGCGGGCAAAATCTTCCAATTCCGCTAAGGCACCATGGTTTTGCTGCTGACGTTCTCGCATAAATGCAAGAACCGCTTCAGAAACGATGGGCCGGCGCATATTGCGGTTGGCATTTTTACTGTAAGTTTTAATCATAGTTTTTATTATAACAAAAAATGAGGGGCAGAGCAGTGAAAATCATTTCATAAAATCGTCTGCCAGACCTTTTTACATGCGCTCAAAAACAATGTAACTGTGTCAGAGCCCAAAGATTTTCAATTTTGTGATTGATAGGCGAACTTGGCTGAACCAAATTGATGGATTGAATGCCTGCATTTTCAGCGACTTCAGCATCCAGACGCCTGTCACCAATATAATAAGTGTGCTCCTTGTTTAAAGCGTATTTTTCCAGCAGATAAAAAATCCCTTGCGGGTGCGGCTTACGCTTAAAACCTGACACACTTGTCAGCACCTCGGTAAAGTAGTCTTCAATGCCTAATTCTGCCAGCACCGCCTTGGTTGAGGCTCCCTTGTGGGTATACATAAATTGCTCAATGCCCTTTTCTTTTCCCCACTGCAGGGTTTCTTTGGCAAAGGGCAGCAGCTTAATTTTGTCATCACGTTTTTGCTGTTCTTCTGTGAAAAAGGCCTTGAGCTCAGAAGACTTAAGCTTCTGCTGCTTAGCCACCTCATCTAAAAGCTGTCCCACAGATTCCTGCAAAATATAACGTCGAATAAAATCAGCCTCAAAAGGCAGATGATACTGCTTATAAGTCTCATCCAAAGCTTCCATAATCGCATCGTAAGAATCAATCAAGGTTCCGTCCAAATCCCAGATAAAAGTTGTCTGCGGCATCGTTCCTCCCAGTTTCTCATCCAATAAATATTATCCTTAAACGGACCTTTTCATTATAACAAACACCGTCAAAAATCGCTAGAAACAGTACAAGAAAACCGTTTCCAGCGATTCTTTATGTGATTACATTTGCCGGTATTTCAAAGCCTTTCTGGCTCTTCCAAACAAGATTATGCTGTTTTGCTTACTTATACACGCCTCTTTCAACCAATTTTTCCAGCTCGGTCAGACGCTTCTCAAAAACCTGAAAGGCCGCATCCAGATAGTCACCCTTGGTCATATCAACACCTGCTTTGGCAATGACCTTAAGCGGATAGTCTGAATTCCCCGCCTTGAGATAACTGAGATACTTATCCTTATCTTCCTGACTGCCGTGCACAATCTTATGCGCAAGATAGCTGGCAGCAGCAAAGCCAGTCGCATACTGATAAACGTAGAAATTATAGTAAAAATGCGGAATTCTGGCCCATTCATACTGAATTTCCGGATTGTCTTTTTTAGCCAAGCCGTAATATTTTTCATTTAAATCAGCGTAAAGGCTGCTCAGATAATCGCTGGTCAGCACCTGTCCTGCTTGAGCTGCCTGATGGATCAGCTGTTCAAACTCAGCAAATTGACTTTGCCGAAAGACAGTTCCCTTGAAACCATCCAGATAATGATTGAGAATGGCAAAACGCTCTTTATCATCTGTCACTTCTTGTAAAAGCGTTTCTGTCAAAATATTTTCATTGGTGGTTGAGGCAATCTCAGCCAGGAAAATAGAATAATCTCCATAAACATAGGGCTGGTTTCCACGAGTAAAGACCGAGTGCAGCGAATGCCCTGTTTCATGAACAAGTGTAAACAGATTGTCCAGCGTGTCCTGCCAGTTGAGCAGGATAAAAGCATTGGTGTCATAAGACCCGCCCGAATAAGCGCCTGAGCGTTTGCCCTTATTAACCTGAACATCAATCCAGCGTTCTGTAAAGACACGGTGCACGCGCTCTGCATAATCTTTGCCAAAAATGGCCAATACTTCTTGAGCCTTTTTCAAGGCTTCATCATAAGTAAAACTCATATCTGTCTTTGATAAAGGCGTGTAAATATCATACATCTTAAGGTCATCAAATCCCAAAATCTTCTGGCGGAGTTTAACATAGCGCCTAAGCAGGGGAAGATGCTTATTAACAGCTTGCAGCAAGGTGTCATAGACACTCTCTGGGATAAAATTACCAGCCAGTGCAGCCTCACGCGCACTTGTATATTTTCGTGTTTCAGCCTGAAAATTGTGAACCTTAACATTGGTTTCTAAAGTCTTAGCATAGGTGTGCTGAAACTGCTCATAAACGCTGTAATAAGCTTGGTAAGCAGCCTTTCTGACCGTGCGGTCTTTAGATTCCATCAAGGTGATAAAATTGCCGTGTGTCAGCTCAACTTCCTGATTCTGCTCGTCTAAAACTGTCGGAAAGGCAATATCCGCATTATCCAGAATTTCAAAGGTTTCACCGGCCGATCCGAAAATTTCACCGGCAGCAGCCAGCAGTTCTTCCTCTTTATGAGACAGGACATGTTCCTTTTGCTGAAATAGTTTTTCAAAGAAATGGCTGTAAGCTGCCAGCTGAGGACATTCCGCTAAAAAGCTCTGATATTCTTCTTTGGACAGCTGCATAAATTCAGGCTCGTAAAAGGCAAAGGTCTGGTTAAATTTAGCCGCCAGAGTCACTGCTTTGGCCTGAAATTCTTGATATTTGGCGACTGTCGTGTCTTGGTCATTTTTCATGGAAGCATAAACATAGACTTTTTCCAAGCGGCGGCTTAAAGCCAAGTACTGCTCAGTAATTTCTAAGAGCTTTTGACCTGAATCCAAAAGATGGCCGGCGCCCGTTTTCGCCTTTTTTAAATCTGCGCCAAGCGCCTTTTCTTCCTTTTCCCAATCCCTGTCCTTTGCAAAAATGGTGGTCAAATCCCACTGATATTTTTCTTCAATATGCTTACGGTTATCAGACATAAGGTAAACACCAAGAACACTTAAAAACGGCCGGAAGACAGGACATGCTCAGGATTTTCATGCTTGCAGCAAGCTGCCTAACTTTCAGCCGTCCGACCCGTGTTCTTTTCCTTTCTGCTAATGATATGATTACTCCTCATTTTATCATAAAAAGCGGGCGGATACAGTGTTTGAACAGTCTTATTTTCTTGATGCTGGTAATAGCGGAAAAAAGCTGCGCAAAAAGGCTCTAGGCTGGTCTGAATTTGACAAAAACCATCCTTTGCCTCAGGCGGTCTGACCTGCGGAAAAAAGTCAGCATCCGACTGCACTATCAGACTACGTCCTTGTGAATAAGCCAGTTCCTGCCGGCGCAGCCAGCGCGGATTGCCCGCCATGAGCTGCTTTTGAACCGCCAAGCCAACCTGCTGATGCTGCTTAACCTGATAGGAAAGCAAGTTTTGCCGGCGGTAGGGCAGACGCAAAAAATTCATGATATTGGCAGCAAAGGAGCAAGTCTTAGTCTGATAATGAACCTTGCCAAAAATATCTTCGTAAATCAGATACTTGAGACGCAGGCAATGCCTGTCCAAGTCTAATTCCCACAGATGAAAACCCATATTCTGTGAAAAATAAAGCAGCTGCTTCTGCAAGCTGGACAGACGTTTAGTCAGCCACAGCTTCTTTCCCAGCAGCCACAGCACCTGAAAGCCATTGTTTTGATAGGCCTGCGTCCGCTCACGCAGGCGGTCTTCGGACAGACGTGAACACTGCACTTCCAGCGCCAGCTTTTCATTAACCAAAAGATCCGCAATCTGTCCCAATTGGGGCAGAACCTGCTCCACGGCAACCTGCTCAGTCCTTGATAAAGCCGTATAAAGCTCCGCCTTAAGAGACAGATGCTCTGCCGACTCATTCTCACTGTAAAACCGGCAGTTCTGAAGGCTGACATGGGCAAAGTGCGGCCGCATAACAGAACCGTTCCTAAGACGCACCGCCTCTCCGCAAGCCGGACAGGTAAAGCGCTGTTTAAGAGGAATAGTCTCAGCCAAATTAATCAAATTTCCCTGCTCATCAAACGCTGCTAACATAAACGACCTCCTACCTATTTATACGAAAAATAAATCCGGGACGAGAGCAGCAAGAAAAAGATGAACATAAAAAGACTGATGTTTACTTGGTAAAACGTTCCAGCCTGACAAATTAAAACCATGCTTTTCCCATCAATAAAGGCTGATTCAGATCTTATCAGCCTTTACAATTCAATTTTATTGACGGCAGTTTTTTGCAGAGCTTCTTCATAAGCTTGATAAAAGATTGGCGCCAGTACAGTATTCCTTTTGCCGCTGTCATAGAGGCACTGACAGACAAAAAACAAGTCAGGCAGATTATTATGCAGAGTCATAATCTTTCGACTCAAAATATTTTTGGCGAACATTCGTTTCATGAGCGGTGCAGAAAGCCATATCGGCAGTCGGTAAGGCAGGCAGTCCTGGTGGTAATGGCTCAGGATGACACCCCTGCTCTTCACCATCTTAATGGTCTCTCTAACGGCCCTAACAGCTTGGGAGAGCAGCCGAGTGGAATTCATTAGATTTTCGGCGGCTTGACTGGGATTCTTAAGATCGGCATGAGCAGCTATGGTGGAGATAACACCGGCATTAATGGCCATGTGCAGCCAAATCCACTCCAGCATATCGTAGGGCTTTTCCAGCTGGATCTGACAGCTGGAAAAGAGTTTTTCTAAATCCGTATAGTTGGAAATCCCAGCTTTGTTCTTCTCTTCCAGCATAAAATGATCAAAGACACAGGCAGTCAGCTGCTTGTCAGAAATTCTTCCCCCAGCTACGGGATAGCCCAGAATATAGTCACGTCCTTTCATCAGCTCATCTAAGGAATGCCTATCCTGCCAAATCCCACACGCCAGCAAAATCGTACCGGAAATCTGATTTTCCTGCAAGTAATCGATAGCTTCCCTAATCTTTCCTTCAGGAAGACTGACAAAAATAAAATCATAGGCCTTTTGACTTTGTTTCTGGACATGGTAAAGATCCTGCACATGTGAGCTGGTCTTACGTTTTCTGCCGTCTAAGAGGTCTACATCCAGAGCGGCAAGCTTTGTTCGACTGCTGCTGTCACGAATATAGTGCTCAACCTGATGACCTGCCTTTTCAAATAGATAACCGTAAGTTGCTCCGATAACGCCCAAACCGACGACTAAAACCTTCATGTGCTTTTTATTTCCTTTCTGTAACGTTTTTGCTTATGGTTATACCAGACTAGAACCAACAATAAACTTAAGCTTTGAGCAACAGCCACTCTCACTGCCATCAGTTCATCACTGCCGGATTCTGACAACACATGCAGCAGATTGACGCTGCTGTTATTGATAAAATGCGCCATCATCGCCATATAGAGACTGCCGGTCAGTTTAGTCATGAATGTAAAAGTAAATCCTACTAAAGCAGAGGCTGTGATATACACTATCGTTTGAACAACTGTTTGCACCGGCGTTGTCTCGCCATCAATCAAACTTCTGATAGGAGCCATCACATGCCAAAGGCCAAAAAGGATCGAGGACAAAATAGCGGCCATGATAAAACGATACTTTTCGTCCAGCAACCTTTGAAAAAGCCCGCGAAAGATACCTTCCTCCATAATGACATTAATGATATTGCCAGCTATGCAAAGCAAAAAGAAAATGGGGGCTGACTCTTTTTCAATATTTTTATCTACATTAAAAATACTGACATAGACCTCTAAACCTTGGAATTTCCCTCGGCCAGTCAGAGCAGCAATTTCTGCACCGTAAGCCAAAGCAAAGACAGCAAGGCTAAAAACCAATCCTCCTATGAGATTCTTCCCAATACCTCGTTTAGAAAATCCCTGCTGCCGCAGACTGAAACCACGGCTTTTAGCTGCCCAAAAGAGAATTGCGATCCCGGCTAATTTATGAACAAAAGCCTCACCCCAGACTGTCTGATCGGTCCGCAAGACAAAGTATTCCAAAATACGGCAGGCAAAACAAAGCCCATAAATCATCAGGATAAAAGACCACAGTTTTAATTTAGAGTTAATAACCATAAACCCTCCGCTCTTTTAACGGTGCTGACGTTTTTGAATCAGCTCATTGATTTCCTTTGCTTCCTGATTGAGATCAAAAAGATCCAAAATCTGAGACACGGCATACATGATCAACCCAATCAGAACCAGCATCAGCCACTGATTCCAATTGAAAACAAGTCCCAAAAGGCCGGTCAAGCCCTCTATCACTGCTATATCCAGCAAAGCCTGCCAAAGAAAAGAAGTCAAAGCTAACCGATGTGTTGCTAATATCGTGAGATGAATGAGGATATTTAAAAGGAGTACCTGAAAAACAGAGACCAGATACAGCCAATGCGCTCCTAGACAGAGTGCTACTAAGGCGACCAAAAGCAGCGACAGCCCTGTGGTTGCAAAAATATTGATAGACCATTTTTTCATCTGTCCTCTCCTCCTCTTAACGTTTCCTTGACAGCCTGCAAGTAACTGCGGTTGACAATCAATTTTTCGCCATTATCCAAAGTTGCTTCCATGCGGCTGTTGAAGAGCGGACGCATACTTGCCAGCCGATCGATGTTGAGCAGGCAGCTCTTAGAGATTTGCACAAAACCATACTTTTCCAAATCAGCATTCAGCTGATAGAGGCGCAAATCCGTCTGATAAACCGCATCCGCTAAATAGACAAAAGTCTTTTTATCTACGCTTTCGATATAGTAGATGTCCGAAAGATTGACCAGATGTTCCTCACCATCCAGATAGCATTTGAGCTGCTTATCAACCGACTCTAAAAAACGAAGAATGCGGCTGACCAATTCATCTTTTTGCCTATAAGTAAGCTGAACAGCTGTATCGTTAACGGACGGGTCTTGCTTAATTGTTAATTTCATAGTATCACCTGCCATCCATTATAGCATAGCCGAGAGCAGCAAAAATCCCGCATCAACCAAGATGCAGGATAGAGAGACTGAGATACATTGTTTACGAGTGTAGGAATCTTTCAACATGGGCAGACTGCCTATGCAGAAAACGCAAATTAAGCAGCAAAAGAGGAAAAATCAGGACTGTCAGTGCCAGCAAAAGCAGCCAGTTAAGTGTCTGAGAAAAACAAAACAGGGCAATACTTAAAACAAGTAAGGGAAGCGTCACTACCGCTGTTATACTGCCCGGTACCCAAGTTCGAAAATGGATGGCTTGACCAATATGCGAAAACAGATGAAACGTATGGCCCAATGTAATAGCTAAAACTAGCTCCGGTATCTTGAAAAGAATGCCTACAAGCAGAATCAGACTAGCCGAAACAAATTCTTCCAAAATGAGGGCAGCCATTGTTTCTGCAGAAGGATAATGCGCCCTGCCTGAGACAAATAGCTCATTGGCAAACTTGGGATCCTTCTTTTTCTTAGCAATCCATGGACAGACTAAAATAATCTCTTCAAACTCATGAATCATAAAAAGCGTTATAGCAATAAAAGCGAATAAAGCTGGTGTCATTCTTTTTCTCCCTTGCAATAATGGATTTTTTTATACTGCTTCAGCGTTTTGCCAGTCCACTTTTTAAAAGCACGCAGAAAGGCAGATTTTTCTGAATAACCTACCAAATAAGCAATGTCATCAACTGACATAGATAAATCAAGATAGGAAAAAGTCATAAATTTTTGCATTTGTATAACTTCATCCTTAAAAGTTGTGTGCTCAGCAGCTAATTGACGCTGTAGGGTACGGCTACTGAGACCCAACCTGCTAGCTATTATTGCCAGAGAAAATTGACTGCTGGGAATGGCAGATAACAGTTCTGTCTGAACTGCCTGGGTTAAGCGGCCAGCATGATCAAGCTGAGACAGTTGCTGATTAAGACTTGGTTCCAAATGATACCACATGACATTATTTTCAGTGATAAAAGGTTTTTCAAGATCGGTCTTAGATAACACCAACAGATTTCCGGCAGATTTTTGCGGCAGAATTCCAGCTTCATTTTCAAGAATGCTTCCATAATCATAGGGGGAACTTATCTGGCGAGGAAGAATCAAGGTTCCTGTTCCCGTCCGTAAAAGACTTAACAGAAGCATCTGCTCCTGCAGCAATAACATCCGAGGAAGCGGCAACTGTGATGAAAAATAGGCATAGTTTACAGTAACTTCATCCTTTTTTTCGTGAATCTGTACCTTTACTGGTCCAATCAGGCTTTTATATTTTGAGAAGCGCTGCAGGGCTGTCCAACCATCAGGACTTGATAAAGCTGCAAAAAAGGCCGGTACGAACATCTTAATATTTTCAATCCTGCTCAATGCCAATATAGCTTCATCCGTAATGAGTTTATCCAAAGTCGCCATAAAACGATAATAATCCTGAGCATTATAAACAAGTTCTTCTTGCCATAGCTTGTTGGATAACTGTGCTCTCTGTAAAATCAGCCTAATGTCTATTCCCAATTCTTTCAAGAAGCTCTGAAATTGTTTCGTAATAATAAGTTTCATAGTTCTATTGTCTAAAAATAACAACCTCAAGTCAAACTCTTGACGACCAGCCAATCAAATACCTTGGCAGGCAAGATTGTATGCAGAAAAACAATTACTTTGCCCCCACGACCGACAAGATAGCGCGGTTTTACCCGTTTAGCATTGACGATTTTGATTATCTTTTTTGCTACAATATCAGGTTCAGAAACAAATTGGCCTGTGTACATTCTTTCTATGCTTCTAGAGACCTTTCCCGCTGTTTCTTCATAAGCACCGCCAGCTGCGGAAACTTGTAAATTTTCTGTGGCAATCTGACTCCAAGGTGTCTTAATATTGCCTGGCTCAATAAGAACAACTTCAAGCCCAAATGGCCTTGTTTCCATACGAAGACCATCAGACAAAGCTTCAAGAGCATATTTAGAGGCATGATACCATGATCCCATAATAGTTGTTATACGACCGCCTATTGAGGAGATATTGATAATACGCCCTGATTTCTGAGCTCGCATATAGGGAAGAATCTCCTGAGTCAAACGAGCCAGACCAAAAAGGTTCACTTCAAATTGCTTTCTAGCATCCTCAAGAGAAACATCCTCAACCGCACCATAGACAGCATAACCTGCATTATTAATTAAAATATCAAGCTTCCCTTCTTTTTCAAGAATTGCTTCTGAGACTTGTTTAATCGTCTTCTCATTTGTGAGGTCTAGGTAAATCGGATGAACACCAGCTTGTTTCAGATTTTCCATTTTTTCCAAATGTCTGGCCGCGCCATAAACCTTGTGTCCTTCCTTAGCTAATCTTTTTGCTGTCAGATAGCCAATTCCTGAAGAAGCACCTGTCAGTAAAATCACTTTAGACATCTTTTTCTCCTTTTACAAATGATTATAGACCAATTGACACCTTTCTGTATAGGACAATCAACGACACCTTAACGACAATTAGCGCCCAAAAAATCCCGCATCAACCAAGATGCAGGATAAGGCAACTGAATTACAGGCTTTTCTGTCAACTAAATAGTTAAAACAGTGCAGATGCTGTTTGTGATAAACGTGCAAAATCTTTTAGAATGGGCTATAAGTCCGATATTTCAGCCCCATAAATGCTGTATAAACAGCCATCTGCCTAGCTCTTTTAAGCACAGGAATCGTTTATTTTAATTTATCTGCAAACTTTTTGACAAGCCTTTGTCATAGTAGTATAGTTACTCTGTTGACACAAATAGGAGGTAAAAGATGTTTCTCGCCCTAAAGGAAATGAAGCATGAGAAGGTTCGCTATGGGATGGTTATTGCCATGATTACTCTCATCACCTATCTCATCTTTATCATGACTAGTCTGGCCTTGGGCCTGGCCCATGAAAATACTGCTGCTATTGAGTCTTGGAAAGCCAAAAGTATCCTGCTCAACGATAATGCCAATACGACCTTGCGCCAGTCACTCTTGACCAAGAGTCAGGTAAAGCCTTACAGTAAAGACAAGGATAAGGCTCAAATCGGTGAAACGACTGTGATTGTGACAGCTGATGGTGCGGATAAAAAGTCGGCAACTTTTGTCGGGATTAAACAAGACCAATTCATTGCCCAAGACATGACCATTTCTAAAGGGCGCCTCTTTAAAAGGAATTATGAAGTTGTTGTCGATGATTCTCTGGCTGAAGACGGCTATGAGGTAGGCGACAGCATCAAACTCAACGGCTCTGATAAAACCTTTACCATTGTAGGCTTTACCAAAGGAGCCAAACTCAATATTTCTCCGGTTGTTTACGGACAGCTCACAGACTGGCAAACCCTCAAAGGGACAAAAGATTTTGCGGCCAGCGCCATTGTCTCTAAAGATGCTGACCTCAAGATTGACAAAGATGGCGTCAAATCTTACACGATTGATGCTATGATCCAAAAGCTCCCCGGATATTCGGCACAAAATGAGACCTTTATCTTTATGATTGCTTTCTTGATGGTTATCTCTTTGGTTATCATTTCGGTCTTTCTTTATATCATTACTATCCAGAAGATTAATAATTACGCAGTACTCAGAGCTCAAGGGGTTCCTGCCGGGCGTTTGATGAGCGCCACACTGGCTCAGTCCTTCCTACTGACTGTGGCCGGACTTGTGATTGGTATTGTCCTGACGGTTGCAACTGCCATAGCTATTCCTAACAGTGTCCCTATGACCTTCCAGCTGGATCTCTTGTCTTTGGTGTCGGTCGGTATGATTGTCATGGCTCTGCTGGGATCACTCATTCCGATTCGTATCACCGCTAAAATTGATCCTACAAGCATCATCGGAGGTTAAGCATGGCAGTTTTAACATTAAAACAGATTAATAAATATTTTGGCCAAGACAGTGCCCGTGTTCACGTCCTTAAAGATCTGGATTTCAGTGTTGACAAAGGACAGCTTGTTCTGGTACTGGGACCGTCCGGCTCCGGTAAGAGTACCTTCCTGACCATTGCAGGCGGTCTGCAGACACCGGACAAGGGCAGTATTTCAATCAATAATCAGGATATGCTCAAGCTGACACCCAGGCAGCGAGACAGCCTGCGTCTCAACAAGATCGGCTTTGTCCTGCAAAACTATAGTCTGGTTCCTTATTTGACCGTTATGGAGCAGTTTCAGCTGGTTGATCGCATTAAAAAAGGGGGCAATATCAGCCCAGATGCCCTGATTAAGCTCCTCAAACAGCTTGATATCTACGCGTTAAAAGACAAGTATCCTGACCAGCTCTCCGGCGGTCAGCGCCAGCGCTTAGCCATTGCTCGGGCACTTTACACCCAACCAGAAGTTGTCCTGGCTGATGAGCCGACGGCTGCACTGGACAGTGAACGGGTCAAAGAAGTCGGAAAATTGCTGGCTGATCTGGCTCATCAAGGCGACAAAGCTATCGTTATTGTCACTCATGACAGCCGTCTGCAGGCCTTTGCAGATAATATTTACCATCTCAGCGACGGCGTTCTGGAAAAAGGATAGGAAAAAGCTCTTAGAATGAACTGCACCCCAAAAGTTAGACAGAAAATCTAATGATTGGGGTGCTTTTCTTATGAAATTAAGTTATGAAGATAAACTAAAAATATATGAGCAGAGGCAAAATGGGGTTTCATGGTCCCATCTTAGTCGACAGTATGATATTCAGATTTCCAATCTCACCTACATGGTCAAACTCATGAACAGGCATGGTGTTGAGACGGTTAGAAAGGGTAAGAACACCTACTATCCGCCAGAATTAAAGCGAGAAATGATCGATAAAGTTCTGCTTGAGGGCCAATCACAAGGTCAAGTTTCTCTTGATTATGCTTTGCTAAATCGCGGTATACTTCCCAATTGGATAGCACAATATCAGAAAAATGGCTATACTATTCTTGACAAACCAAGAGGAAGGATACCGAAAATGGTTGACCGGCAGTAAGATATGACATCTGCAGGCGGTAAATTTGTCCGCATGGCTATCAATCCAACTAATATTGTGCCAGTCGGATCAAGATTGAATTAAACAAAAAGCACCTAGCTCTTTTTAACTTGATTTTGTTCTTGTAATACCTGAAAAATGGTAGTTTTCAACGTCTCAATAACGATCTGGCTTTCTTTCGTTGAGCGGTTTTCAACAATGGATTGAATGTTGCACAAGACACAGGCCGCATACATCTCTGCAAGAATGGCTCTGCCGTTGACATGACTGAAAGTCTGCAAAAATTGTTCCTTAAACAAGGTTAAAAGATGGGCTTCTAAGCCAAAGTCTCGGAATTCAGGATCCAGTAAGAGTTTGATGACATCCTTGTGCGGCTGGTAAAGCTGGTTTGAGAGAGTATCAATGACAGTCACAAAGTCTTCCGGTTTCTCAAAGGTCTGCTTCATGTAAGGACGGATCTGTTCAATGATTTCCTCAGAAATAGCATCAATGACCTCTTTCTTATTATCGTAATGGGCATAAAAGGTTGAGCGGCTGCACTGGGCTTCCTTACACACAGCATCAATTGTGATGTCTGAAAAATAATGGCTGGCTAAGCATACCAGCATAGCTTTTTTGATATTTGTTTTTGTTTTGATAATTCTGCGATCCATACTAATTTTTCCTACATTTCGCCTGATTTTGTTCGATAAACGACATATCGCACAAATTGTACTGTATGATAGTGTTACTATTCATTATACTTGTCTTACACCAAAAATGAAAGCAGGCAGTTAAATGAGATTTACAGGCAATAAACAATTTGATTTTCAAATTGAGCGCTTCACCTCTCCTTATATGGAGGATCCGGAGGTTTTAAAAGACCGTCAGACGGTTGGTTCGCACATTTCTGATTTTACAACTTGGCGTCAATGGTGGCAAGGCAGAGCTTATTATTATGAAAAGATGGGAAAACTAAGAATCGCATCCAGCTATTACAAGGCCGCTATGTTTTACCTCACCATGGCAGATAGAGAAAGAGAAGAGCTCTACCAAGGCTTCCTGAGGAACTTTTATGCCAGTTTTACTGATTTCGATTACGACAAAGATCAGGTTCCTTATGAAAAAGGCTTTCTGCCAACCCTTCTCTTGAAAAATCCCAAAGCACATCGCACGCTCTTGGTCTTAGGAGGTTTTGATGGTTTTCTGGAAGAAATCGCTGGCTTCTTTGCTGACATGAAAAACACAGACTATAATATCCTCATTTTCGACGGGCCAGGACAGGGCAACACTATCAGCCAAGGGCTGCACTTTAGTCCAGACTTCCACAAACCTGTCTCAGCCGTTTTGGATTATTTTCATCTAAGCAAGGTTGATGCGCTGGGTCTGTCTTGGGGAGGTCTCCTCGTCATGGAAGCAGCCGCCTTTGAAAAAAGAATTCGTAAGGTCATCGCCATGGACATTTTTTACACCCCCATGGACACCCTCAAAATGAATCTGGGCAAAGCATCTTACTCCAGCCTTTCCTTTCTGCTCAATCTAAGAGCCAGACCGATTGTCAATTTCCTTGTTAACAGGATGGCTGAGAAGGCAATTGATTTAAGATGGGAACTCAACAACGGTTACATGCTGACAGGGGAAACCAATCCTTATGATCTCTTAGTCAACCTCAAACGGCACAATGCCAGCCAATTCCTCCCCCAAGTCACTCAAGACTGTCTGCTGCTGGCTGGGAAAGAGGATCACTATGTTCCCTACACGCGCATCGCCGATATCATGCTGGAGCTGTCAAATGCCCCAAGCATTCAGGCTAATCTTTTTACCAGCGAGAGCGGCGGCGAAGAACACTGCCAATTTGGACGCATGGATTTGGCTTTTAGAGAGATCAAGCATTTTCTTGACCTGACATAAGTACAGTTGCCTTGATCGTCAAAAAGTACATGCTGGCAGACTTTCTCCCCACCGCTGCGTCGAACTGTTATAGTTAAAATAGTTGAAAAGAGGCAGGACTTTCCGCTCTCTTGGTCTTAAAGTCTGCTGGCTGCGGCCTCATCTACAACGACTACAGCATCAGGATGCTTTTGCAGGATGCTAGCCGGCAAATCCTCGGTGATAGGACCATTAACCATACGATTGATTGCGTCAGCCTTTTGCTCACCATAAGCCATAAGGACAATGGTCTTAGACTTCATAATGGAAGCTATCCCCATAGAAATGGCCTGAGTCGGAACATCCTCCGGTTTGTCAAAAAAGCGGCTGTTGGCTTCAATGGTGCTGGGACTTAAGTCCACAACATGGGTGGTACTGTCAAAAGCAGTTCCCGGCTCATTAAAACCAATGTGACCATTGCGGCCAATCCCCAAAATCTGAAAATCGATAGGGTGCTTTGCAATCAGTTCTTCATAGCGCTGGGCTTCCGCCTGTAAATCAGCTGCCATGCCCTTGGGCAGAAAACTGTCCTTAAAAGGTTTAGCGGCAAAGAGATGCTGCTGCATGAAGTAAGCATAGCTTTGAGGATTGTCGGCAGACAGACCAACGTACTCATCCAGGTTGATGCTGGTCAGTTCAGACAGGTCCAGCTGGCTGTTGACGATTTCCCTGTAAAAAGTTGAGGGAGTGCTGCCTGTTGCTAAGCCTAAGGTTTTAGCGCCAGCCGCTAATTTTTCTTTGAGGAGGGCAAAAACAAGCTTTCCCCCTTCTTCTTGATTCTTTACAGTAATGACTTTCATGAAAAATCTCCTTTGGTCTATACCAGTTATCTATCTTTATTATACGGTATAGACCAATTTTTGTCAAGTTCCCATTCTCAGCCAGCCATAAACAATCGAGCCTTGCTTTTCTTCCATTAACAAAAAAACCGAAACAGAACAGTCTCAGTCTTTTAGCATAGCAGGCTGCTTGATTACAGTGAAAAGAGCTGGCCGATAAGATAGGTGGCAAGCATGGTCAAAAGACCGATAGAAACATTGCGGCGCATGGCAGGTCTAATGGGAGCATCTCCCAGACGGGCGCTGACATAGCCGGTAATCAGCAATGCTGCTACCACAACTGCAACCGTTGCAATAATCCGAATGTTTTCTGGAAACAGCATGATAGCTGCTGTCGGAAACAAGGAACCGATGATAAAAGAAATGAAACTTGACACAGCAGCATGCCAGGGGTTGGTAAATTCACCAAATTCAATCCCGTATTTTTCTTCAACCAAGGTCTTAATGGGATTGTTAAGAAAAGCCTTGTTGACCAGAAGCTCTGCTGCCGTCTCGCATTCGCCCTTGATTAGATAAACATTGTAGAGCGATTTTCTGGCAGCAACCGGATCGCTCTTTAACAGCTGCTGCTCGCGAGCAACCGCTGCCTGCTCCGTGTCTTTTTGAGTGCTGACACTGACATATTCTCCACCTGCCATAGAAAAGGCGCCCGCTAAAATAGCTGAAAGACCTGATAGAAAAATAATCCATAAATCAGCTGTTGCACTGGCAACACCAATAACCACACCGGCAATAGAAATGATACCGTCATTAGCTCCCAGTACCCCTGCGCGCAGAATATTCAAGCGCTTTGAAAAATTTTGTTCCTGTTTCATAGATAGCTCCCAACTATTTTGTCTTTAAAATCTGAATCAACTAGAATCTGTCACATTTCCCTTTGATTGCAGATTTTTTATGACTTGTTTATGAACACTATTATTATACCTTGCATTTTAAATCCCTACAAATAAAATTTGCAAGATGACTGAAAATCTATCTCATGTTATAATGGTAAAGCTGAAAAAGTGAATACTAGAGGAATAATATGAATACAACTGACTTTGATTTTGACCTGCCCGAAAATTTAATTGCCCAAACACCGCTCAAACAGCGCGACAGCTCCAAACTGTTGGTCATTGACCATAGGAGCAAGGCCATGAAAGACACCCATTTTGACCATATCATTGATGAGCTCAATCCGGGCGACGCCTTGGTTATGAATGACACCCGTGTGCTTCCTGCCCGGCTGCACGGTGAAAAAGCTGAAACGCACGGTCATGTAGAACTGCTGCTCTTAAAAAACACTCAGGGAGACCAGTGGGAGGTCTTAGCTAAACCCGCTAAACGCCTCAAAGTCGGCAGTCGGATTTCTTTTGGTGACGGCCGTCTAAAAGCTACCATCAAAGAAGAATTGGATCATGGCGGACGTATTGTGGAGTTTTCCTACGATGGTATCTTTTTGGAAGTTTTGGAAAGTCTCGGGGAAATGCCCTTGCCGCCTTATATTCATGAAAAATTAGCGGACCGTGATCGCTACCAGACCGTTTATGCTAAGGAAAACGGCTCTGCTGCTGCACCGACAGCCGGCCTCCATTTCACAGAGGAACTTTTGAACAAAATCGAAGCCAAAGGTGTGAAATTAGTCTACCTGACTCTGCATGTGGGTCTCGGGACTTTCCGGCCTGTTTCCGTTGACAATGTGGATGAGCACCAAATGCACTCTGAATTTTACAGCCTGTCTCCGGAAGCTGCCCAAACGCTAAAAGATGTCAAAGCACAGGGCGGACGCATTGTAGCAGTTGGAACAACTTCTATTCGCACCTTGGAAACCATCGGTAATAAGTTTGCCGGTCAAATTGAAGCCGACTCCGGCTGGACCGATATTTTTATCAAGCCGGGCTACCAATTTAAGATTGTTGATGCCTTTTCAACCAATTTTCATCTGCCCAAATCAACTCTGGTTATGCTGGTTTCAGCCTTTGCCGGACGCGAATTTGTCTTAGACGCCTATCAGCATGCCATTGACCAACACTACCGTTTCTTTAGTTTTGGCGACGCCATGTTTGTCAAATAAAAAATACCTCAAAATGAATTCCTTGCCAAAAGTCCGACTGACAATTGGAAGATTATTCATCTTGAGGATTTTTCTTTTTTATAAAGAAAGACTCTGCTTATCCCAAACCGGCTGTCCGGTATAGTGTTTGACCTCTTCCTGCCCCGTCAAAACACGAAGAGCACCATTGGCCATGGCTGTCATTTCAAATTCACCGGGATAGGTATAAATCGGAGCTATCCAGCCACAATAATCCCTCAGCTGGGCCACAAGATTATCATTATAAACCATACCGCCGCCAAGCAAAACAGCCTGAATATCTCCTTTTAAAACAGCTGCCATCTGGCCGACTGTCTTTGCTATCTGGTAAATCATGCTGTCCCAGACCAGTTTGGCTTGGGAATTGCCAGCCTGTGCTGCTTCGAAGACAGCTTTAGCATCAGATGTCCCAAGCAGGCTCATCAGACCGCCTGTCTTTGTGCATAGTTTTTTTAAGTCGCTGATCTGAGCACCCTTTTCCAACAGTTCGATAACTGAAGCTAAAGATAGACTTCCCGAACGTGTTGGCGCCATCGGTCCTTCACCACCTACAATATCAATGCCATCGATCATTTTCCCTTTTTGGTGGGCAGACACCGAGATGCCGCCACCGATATGGCAGACGATGTAATTGACATCCTGATAGTTTTCTCCTTGCTTCTTAGCGTGCTGCAGGGCTGTTTCTTTCAGGTTGAGCGCATGAAGATGGCTGGTTCGATAAACTCCTCTAACTCCGGTCATTCTGGCTAAATCTTGATATTCATCCGTATCAGGCGGATTGACAACATAGGCCGGACAGGCAGCCTCTTGGGCAAAATAACGTGCCAACTGCGGTCCTAAATTTGCTGGATGCTCAACGCCGTTGGCTCCAGTTTCAGCATCTTGATAGAGCTTGTCATCAATAAGATAAACACCCCCTGCAAGCGGCAGCAGCCCGCCGCCGCGTCCAACCACTGCATCAAAATCGGTCAAAGCAATATTTTCTGCTGCTAAGGTCTTTTCGATCAAAGATTTTCGATAGTCCAGCTGCTGGCTGACATGCTCAAATGCTGCTAATTCTTGACTGTCGTGGCTGACATTTTTTTCAAACATCATTTGGCTGCCCTTGAAACAGGCAATCTTCGTTGAAGTAGAACCTGGATTAATAGCCAAAATGCTATACTCAGTCATCACAATCACCTGCTTCTAATACATGGCACGAACGGCTGTCAAAGCAATATTGCCAACCAATTCAGACACTGGTGCACTGCGTGAACAGTCGCTGATAACCTTATTCATGCCGGTAATCATTGGTCCGTAGGCATCTGCATGAGCAAATTGCTGAACCAGTTTAACTCCGATATTGCCGGCATTTAGGTCTGGATAGATAAGGACATTGGCTTTGCCGGCAACCCTTGATGTGCCGGAAATTTTCTTGCTGGCTGCAGCTGGACTGACAGCCGTATCTAATTGAAATTCACCTTCGATTTGCAAATCGGGGCGTTTTCCTTGTGCAATTCTCACAGCCTCAGTGACCTTATCAACCAGTTCTCCGCTTCCGCTGCCTAAAGTGGAGTAGGAAAGCAGGGCACAGCGCGGCTCCCAATCAAAAAGAGCCTGCACCGCTTCACAAGCAGAAATAGCAATACCGGCTAAATCCTGAGCATCAGGGTTTTGGCAAACAGCAGCATCACCAAAGGCCAGCAACTGTCCCTCCGAACCAGCAAAACCCGGAATATCCATAATTCCACAGCTGGAAACAGTCTTAATGCCTTCTTTTAAGCCAAGGATACTCTGACCGGCCAGAATAATATCGCCGGTCGGATGAGAAATCCCGGCAAAAGCGGCATCAGCCTTGCCAATAGCTGTCAATACCAGCGCATAATACAAAGGATCCACTATACGGCGTTTTAGAGATTTCCCTTTGAAAATGGCGTAAGGATAGTCAGCATACTGACTCATTAAGTCTTCCTGCAGGCTTTCATCTGCTAAATCATAAATATCAAAAAGCGATGCATCAAGTTCGTTTTCTTGGCAGAACTCTTTAATAGCTGCAGGATTTCCTACCAAAAGAGGATGAATGCAGCCTGCCTTAGCCGCTTCAAAAGCTGCCTGCAGCATTTTGCTGTCATCAGCTTCAGGAAAGACCATTCGTGCCGGTCTTTCCTTAGCTTTATGATAAATTTTTTCCATAACGTCCATTGCCATCACCTACATTTCTGCTTCCACCGCTTTCACCAAATCAGCAATTGTTTTGAATTTTGCAGCTTCTGAAATGGGAATCATGACATCCAGTTCATCTTCAATGTTGGCAATGAGACTGACCATCAAAAGCGACGATGCTGCCAGTTCTTCTTTAAAATGAGTGTCTAAAGTCAGCTCGCTTTTGTCCTTGTTAAAAGCTTGTGCTACTAATGCAAGTACTTCTTGTTCCAATTCTGACATCTTATTTCCTCTTTTCTATTTGGCTTGTGCTAAAAATTCTTCATCAACTTCAAAGGCGACCATCTTGTAACCATCACGCGGCACAATAATGGCATGCACGGGAACATTTGGCAAATGGGCCTCCATGAAATCACGGTTTTTCTTTTTAACACCTTTGATAATACAGTTAAAATAGGCGCCCTCTTCAATTTCAACAGAACCATAAGCATAGGGTTTCATGTCATCATTGACCGGCTGATGGGTCATCATACCGGGCAAAAAGAAGTCAATCATTTTGCCTTTCCCTGAAATTTCCACCCATTTCATATCATGCAGCTCTCCGCAGGCATTGCAGGTCAGAACCGGCGGAAATTCAACCGCTCCGCAGCCAGAACACTGACGGCCCAATAATTTCCCTTCATCTAAAGCGTCATAATAGGTCTTTACAATTTTTTCCATCATCTTACCTCACTTTTTCATAACGTTCTTAAAATCGTTGCAGACAAATTCTGACCGCCGCCAAAGCCGCGTAGCATGGTTGTTTTTGGCAGCTTTTTAACTTGACGCTCACCGCATTCACCGCGCATTTGCTTAACAGCTTCGTAAACATCTGCCAAACCAGATGCTGCATGTGCATGGCCAAAAGATGTTCGGCCGCCATTGGTGTTTATTGGCTTATCACCGTCAAAACGTGTACGGCCCTCTAAAACATATTTATAGCCGTCTTTTTTAGGAAGATAGCCTGCAATTTCAGCAGCATCCAAGTGCGATGTAATGACAAAATCATTTGCAAAGAACAGATCAATTTCGCTCGGCTTGACACCTGTCAAAGTATAGATCTGACGGTAGGCCTCACGGGTAGCCCGGCGTTCCAAATGCGGATTTGAAGCTTCCAGTGCTGAAGACCCTGTTCCTAAAATTTCAATCGGATGGTCTGTGTATTTATAAGCCATCTCCGTTGGACAGACAATCACTGCAGCTGCTCCTTCGCTGCGTTCTTCCAGACCGCTGACACGCATATAATCGCCAATTTTAGGATTAAAGGGTGACTGCATGTACTGCATGGCATCTGACATCCCTTTTTCTTTAGCAATGTCTTCATAAGTGATCTGCAGTTTTGCTAAGGGGTTCTTAGAGGCATTGTAACGGTTATTGATGGCCATGGCACAAAGAACATCGTCCATTGTTTTCGCATCCAGCTGATGATCACGCGCATAAAGAGCTGCCAAATCATCAAAGACTGTGTACATTCCGGCCTGCATGCCTCTTGTATAAGCACGGTCGTAGATGTATTTAAGCGAGGTATTAAATTCTTCCAGAGTAAATTCACGTCTCTTATGGGCAGGCTGTCCTTCAACCGGCAGGCTCGCTCCCATATCAGCAGATGCTGAAAGCACCAGATCGTATTTACCGGAAGCAACTGCCATAGCAGCAATTTCAAGAGCCAGGTAACCCGTGCAGCAGGCTTCCGAATGGTGCATGGAGCCTTTTCCTTTCATGCCAAACCAATTGGCTACCTGCATATTAGGCGTAATATATTCCGATACAAAATTAGGATTGGCTTGCCCGTGAAAATAATAGTCGATATCCTTAGGCTCAACGCCAGCATCCTTCATTGCTTCAATCGCAGCATAGCCAAACAGTTCCCCTTCTGTTAATCCTTCAGTTTCAGGACTGCCCAGAATTTCCATGAATGGCGTGCAGCCAACACCAATAATTGATACACTTCGGCCATAGGGCTTTAAAGTTGTACGGTTCATAACACCTTGATGTTCCATAATCTTACCTCTTTTAATTATTTTTTTGTTTTCTCAGATACCATTTAGCCGTTATCATCGAAACGATAATGGCGGTCAGGTAAAAAACGGGCAGGCCTTTGAGCCATATGATGATTGCCTCCTGACTTAAGGAATGGCTTTGCCAATTTAAGATAAAAGTAATAGAAGTCACATTAACCAAGGCAATCAGGATTAATGCCCCCGCCATCTCTGGCAGTTTTATTTTCTTAGCGATTTCTTTTCCCCAACTGTCCAAAGGCAGAAAGCTGGTCAGAAACATAGCAATCGCAAAGCCTTCAATGGTTGGAATGACAAAATTAAAAATTCCCGGCAATTGTTTTAAAAGAATCAGCGAAACCATACTCAAAGCAACAGATACAGCGGCATTCATCGCAATGTTAAATTTAAGTTTTGCCATCTCATCCCTCCCCTTCATAGTTTGATTATAAGTCTTCTGTTTTATAATTATTTAGTATCATCTTACGAAAATATTAAAAAAGATGTTATAATTCTTGTAGAATACTACAAAGGTGACGGTCATGCGTTTAGATAACATTATTACAGCCTTAACCAAGGAAGATATCCATATCGTCCAGTTTGGCAATCTGCAAATTAACATCAGAGATTTTCTCGAATGCGGCTGGGAACAAGCCCTCAGCGAGCATTGCATCGGCAAACTGTATATTATTCGGGAACCATTTTCTCAACAACCAGCAGCCGTAAGAGAGGAAGAACTCACTTTACTGTGCCTGCAGCCCGAAGAAAAAACTCTTGCTGCACTCTGCCACTACTTTCCTAAGGCTACTGTTATTTTGGTTGAAAATGATCAAAACCTCAGGCAGGTCACAGAAATCATTAAAAAGCAGCTGCACATTAACTATGTAGCGCTTGAAAGGCTTGAAGAAGCCTATCATGCCGTTTTTTCCGGCGCTAATTTTCAAAATTTAGCTGAAATCGGCAGCCGCATCTTTGGCAATCCTGTCTTTATTTTAGACAGTTTGGGCAACTATATTGCTTTTCCGCCGACTGATAAAAATGAAATTGACATCATTCAGCAGGAAAGACAGCGCGGCCATATTCTAAAAACTGATTTGGAACAGTTAAAACAATTAAAAGTCGATCAAATCCTGCAGGAAACAGGCAAGCCCTATCTATTTGAAAATCCTATTTTAAAACACCGAACTCTGGTTGATTTTATTCGGCTCAACGGGACTGTGCTGGGGCGCCTGATGATTTTTGAACAAAACCGTCCCATAACAGACGAAGATATGATTGTTTTTATGCACTTTTCGCGCTTAGTGGCTCTTGCTTTTACGCATGACCGTAACTATTTGATGAATAAGGAAGCCTCCTATTCCTATTTTCTTCAGGCCTTGGTTGACAGACATGATGCTAAGATTGCCGTTTCCAATCGGCAAATTGAAAAAATGAAATTAAACATACTCAACTACAAGCGCGTTCTGGTTGTCTCTTTCATTGATCAAAAGACTAATGAAACCAACCGTCTGGTTATCGCCCAGCAGCTTCAAAAACTGTTAACCAATGCCTTGTACATGTTTTATGAAAATAAATTGGTCTTCTTGGTTTCGGGACATCAAAAAAACTTCCTTCAAAAAAACACCGAAGAGCTCTTGCTGTTTTGTAAAACGGCTAACCTGCATCTGTCAGCCAGCCATATCTTTTATGACTTCACATTGTTTAGGCAAATGTTTCAGCAGGCCAGTCAGGTAGATCAAATCGTTCAGAAATATCATTTACAGGGGCACCTTTTTTCTTACCGCTACCTCAGCAGCCTCATTACTCTTGATTTGCATCGAACCAGCCACCCTGCTTTTATCCATCCCGATATTTTAGAGCTGCTGGAACATGATCAGGCCAAAAACAGTCAGCTGCTGGCGACTTTGGCTTATTACATTTTATTTAATCAGGAAATTGACACCATTGCTCAGTGCATGTGGCTTCACGCCAATACTCTTCGTTACAGGATCAAGCAAATTAAAAAAATTTTACAAAATGATTTAAAGGACTGGCTGCTTCTTAAAACCTACTACGATTCACTGGTCCAGCTCTTTCAAGTCGGAGATATCAGCAATCAGGACTGGATCCTTAAAAATGATTTAAATTATTTATAAAAATAAAAAATAGGGCAGGCCTACACGATTGACTGCTAGTCAATAGGTCTGTCCTTAATTTTTTATTGTTTTAAAAGCTCGGCCAGTGCCTGTCCTGCCATGCGGCCTGAGTTAACCGCAAAGCCCATCGAATTGCCCGGGAGTGTAAAGTTATAGCTGTCTCCATAAATGGTGTTGGCATCTGAACCCGCACTGTAAAGTCCTGGAATGACTTGGTCATCTTCTCCCAAGACCTGGCAGCGGGCATTGATGCGCACACCGCCCATGGTGCCATAGGCACCAACGTAATATTTACCTACCAGATAACCGCCTTCACCTGTTAAAGGATGCAGGAATTTTTCATCTTTGAAGAATTTTTCATCTACGCCCTGAGCACAGTAACGGTTGTAGTTATCTACTGTCTCTTGAAGTTTATCGAGCGGAATAGTCAGTTTGTCAGCAAGTTCTGCAAGATTATCAGCAGTGATAATAGCTTCATAGCCATTTTCTTTGGCCTTAGCAATGTCTTGATCAATCATATGAAAGCCCTGAACAGGATGCACCAAATCAACAATATCCGGACCTTTTTCCTGATAGTTTTTCAGAATTTTTCGGTCCATAATACAGTAAGCATAATGACCGGGCTGCAAATTAATAGCATTGCCTGCAAAGGTCGTATTGCCCATCAAGCCTTCATTCATAAAACGCTCACCGCGCTGATTGATCAAAAGATTAGGCTGGCGAAGAACACCGTCTGCAATCATGTATTCCAAGTTATGCGGCAGCACAAAAATGATTTCAGAAGCCAGACCAAATTTTTGAGCACCAGCCTTCCACATCATTTTAAGCCCTTCACCCGTGATACCGGGAACATTAAACGTATAGAAGTTTTCATTTAATTTGTAGCCGAATTCCTCTTCAATCATCTGAGGATTGGAGCCAAAACCACCTGTTGCCACGACAACGGCTTTAGCATGAGCAGTGATTTTCTGACCGTCCTTACTCCTTGCCTCTAGGCCTGTAACGTTACCATTTTCAAGCAGCAAATCATCCACTGGCGTATTAAGATAGAAGCTTATTCCCAGTTCCTTGGCACGCGCTGTCAAGGCCTTATTCATCGGCGCTGCAGCACCAGGACCAATTTTACCGTCATTGTCAACAATATGCCAAGTGGCTTCTGATTCCTTGAAATAGCGGAAGGCACCGGCAAATTTGACCCCCATCTTTTGCAGCCAGTCAATGGTATCACTGGATAAGCTGAAATAAGTCTCCACTAAATCACTGTCCACACGGTAGTGGGTGTATTCCATTTGTTTGGTCAAGGCTTCCTTGACAGAAATGTCATTAAACATCGATTTTTGAATTTTAGTATCGATCCCCAGCGGTCCCATTCCCATGTTGGCTGTACCGCCTGTCATTCCTTGTTTTTCAAAAACAGCAACCGATAAGCCCCCTTCCGCAGCGGCAACGGCTGCAGCCAGACCTGCAGGGCCTGCGGCAACAACAGCAACATCCACGCTAATATCTCTGTCAGACAAATCCAGATTTTCTTCCAAGCCTGCTTTTTTCAGGGCATCTTTAACCGCATCCATAATAGCATGCGAAGACACGGTTGCGCCGCTGACAGCATCTACTTCTGCTGACTGGCTGGCAACAATACGCCCTGGAATAGTGCCGGCTGCGTTGTCCGGATAGGCAGGTGATCCATGATCCCCTAAAACCCTAACTTCCTTAATTTTATGATCAAAGATTTCTACTTCAACATCATAGTCTCCGTGCTGTCCTTGACCGCATCCCTTATACTTACCATCTTTTAATACAGACATTGCTCTTCCTCCTGCATCAAATAAATTCTTTTAGTCAATGCCATCATATCACAGAGGAAAAATAATTCTTTTGTAATTTCTAATAAAATTACAGCAGTAATACAAATTTTTTTGTATCTTTTTAACAAAAGCATATCTCCAATTTCTTAGAAAATGCCCTTATGTTTTTCCGATCTGAAAAGCTGTTTGAAATAGTCTTTTCGTGGAGACAAGTCTTCTGTGATTCTTTCCAAACAGCTTTTAAATCATTTTTTGCAGTCGCCTTAATAATTGCCACCTAAAAACAGTTTCTAAAGGCTGTACTGCTCCTTCATCTGAAGTTTTTTGGGGGAACAAGAGTAATGATGACTGCGATTTGCTGTGAATTATCAGAATAATCTTTACAATATAATATCATTATATCATTGCTATTTTTATTTTATTAAAAAATTCTTAAAGCCATTGCCGACTGAAAATAATTCTGCTAAAGTAATCACCGTCAGCTGAAATAAAGGCGGCAAATACAAAAATGAAAATTAAAGGAGAATTTTTATGAACACAGCAACATTAGACACAGTAGCCTTTGATAACTTTGAAACAGCAGGAAATGATTACCTTGAGAGTGTTGAAGGTGGAGGCTGGGTTCTTGGAGCTGCCGGTGCAATACTTGGCGGACTTGGCGGTGGTTTGCTCGCCGCAGGCTCTGGTGCCGATGCTACAGGTGTTTGGGGCGGTGCCATTAGCGGTGCGGTTGCCGGCGGCTTAGGAGGATTGGCAATCACAACTCCTATTTCACCAGTTTAATTGGATCGGAGATGATCAGAATGCAATCTGTAATTTTAGGATTGATTGGACTAGTTTTTGGAGCATTAGGACTTGGTCTGCTATGCTATAGTTTTTCAGGCAGCTGGATGATGACAATCGGCGGCGCCATAATTGGCGGACTTTTAGCCGGATTTGCTGGATATTCTATTCACACCCCTATTTCCTGGTTATAATTTCTGTGAAGAATAACTGACAATAATATCAGTTATTTGGGCACACTTTGTCAAGTACAATGGGTAATAAAAAACTAAGCCAGACAGGACCCCGATTGGTCCTGTCTTTTTTTCTATTCTCCCCTTGTTTTCAAGAAATTTCTTCAGCGCTTCAACATCCTCAGGCTGTTCTCTTTTTTCATGATAATCCCAACCTTCCAACATTAGATAAAAAACAGGCACTTCATTTTTGGAGTGCCTGTTTCTGTGAACAGTTAATTTGCATTGGAAGTGTCTTTTTACTCTTCGCCTTTCAGTGCCAATCGTCCGCCAAAGCTCATTATAGGCAGTCAATTAGCAGTCCCTTAACTGCTTTTATCCTTGATAGGCAGTGTTTATGCAGATGTTGGGGAGTTATGATAATTTTACATAAACAGCTTAATTCATACCCCGAATAGCCACGGAAGCCGGTTTGGTCTTAACACTGATGTCATCAATCAGCCAAAAATAGAGACGGCTTCCATCATTCATAGTCAGCGGAATGACCTTCCTGCATTTTTTTCCTGCTACCGAAACCTTTTCCATATTCGGATAAGCAGAGCAGCCCCAGGCATAAACCGATTTAAATTCGGGAAATGTCCCCTTCTTTTTCAGAGATTCCTGCAAATCTGACCGCAGTGTCTTTTCATCGGAGCGGTCCTTAGAAAAGGCGCACATCAGATTTCTCTTCCCAATATAGTAATATTTTCCATTCTTTTTATACATTTCGATGCTTTCCAATTTCGGGCATAAATAGAACTTATTCTTTGCCTGATAGGAGTCCTTTTTAACCGATTTTGGAGCAGGAGCGTAGAATATGACACAGGCTGAATCTTTGTTTTCAAAACGGTAGATTTCTTTGTAACTGCCCGAAGACACCTTTACTTTTTTGAGAACATCTTCCAGCGTAGGATAGCCTTTGGCAAAAAAGTCTTTGGTATAAGTCATTGTTGCCTGATTATTGCCTTGGATAGGTTGGGCTGACAAGTCAGACTTCTTCATGTTCATAAACAGACTGCCGTAAACCATGGCATAAACGAGTACAGTAACTGCAATAAATGTTTTTGTCGCAATGAGCTTTGGATATTTCCGCAAGAGGACTATCATAAAAACCCATACCAAAATAAAAAGACAAATAAACAGTATTCTTTGAGTGTTCACCGTTCGTCCAAAATTGATGCTGACTGCCACACTTAATAACTGTAAGCCAATTATTAAGAAGCTCAGCCTCAGGACAGTGTGAACCTTGTGACTTTTTTTCATCATAACCCCCAAAACTAAAAATGAAAACAATGCTTAATTGTGATTTCGCAGAAAGCGATCTTACAGTCCCACCTTCTAGTAATAACTAGCAGCATCAGCGCAACGACCTGGTATTTTGATTTTCAAAGAGTCTTAGTCATCTCCGCCGCTGGTCCTAGCCTAGTCGAAAAGAGGCAGAATTGTTATTTCGGCCTCTCTCCTTTTTCTTAGCTTCTACAATTCCTTGCTGATATAATCTTTAGCATTCATGGCAGCATGGCGGCCCGAATTGACATTGTGAGCGCAGGCTGAACCGCCCAAAGTTATTGTGTAAACGTTTCGGTACTGCATGGTGCTGTCCATTCCTGAGATGTAAAGGCCAGGAATTTTATCAAAATGATCATCAATGACTTCAAATTTTCGGTTGGAACCGACACCGCCGATACCAATCAGATTTGACGGATCAAGCCGGGCAATGTAAAACGGTCCTTCTTCAATCGGAATCAGCATATCTGCATCTTTGTTGAATTCTTCATCCTTGCCTTGATGGCAATAGCTGTTGTAACGCTTCATGGTGTCAATAAAGGTTTCCTTAGGAAGATTGAAGTGCTGAGCCAAATCTTCAATGCGGTCCTCTTTATACAAAGAGTCGCCGTCATTTGTCCTAACCGCTTCCTGCAGAATTTCTCCGGCATTTTCAATATCCTCAGTAATCTGATCGTAAATAGCCTGATTAAAGATCTGGTAGGTATTCTTGGTAGACTGAATGGCCATTCTTTGATAAAGCAGATTGTACTTCTTGACATTTTCATTGACCAAGCGTACCCCTTCCTGATTAACCCAGACGACCGGGCCTCCTGAAGGCAGAGCCATAAAGCCATTGATAGGATCAATGTAAAGGTGAACACCTTCATGCGGAAGAGCCATAATGTAGTTCATCATGAATTCCGGTGATTCCAAAAGCATGTCTTTGGCACCCAGTGACATGGCCATCTTGTAGCCATCACCGGTATTGCTTGGCATAGAGCAGTAATGAAGATTTTCAGTCTGCCAGCCTTGTTTGGCAATCAGTTCTTCACTGTGGCCCACTCCGCCAGTAGCAATTAAGGTAGCCTTAGCCTTGATTTTTAGAATTCCGTCCTTATTTTTAGCATAAGCTCCTAGGACTTTGCCATCCTCATAGATCAAAGCTTGGGCACTTGTTTCCAAAAGAAATTCAACTCCCAAGTCATCGGCACATTTCTTCATGTAAGGAACATAACCAATGGAGGCAAAGCCGCCCTTGTACCAGTGGAAGGTCGGAAATTGACAGGTGCCGTGATAATCGTCTACTGAAGTCAGCTGAACACCGTGATCCACCAGCCAATCAATGTTATCAGCAGAATTATTAACCAAATCAACCCAGAAGGATCCATCTACACGATACTGTCCAAGTTCAGCCTCCCGCGCAATGATTTCTTCTTTATTGGCGTGAATGCCTGCTGCCTTTTGCATCTTGGTATTAATACCAAAGATGCCTTCAACACCGCCACCGTTTCCGGCTACAAAAGGCATTTTTTCAAGAACCGTTGTCTTTAAGCCAAGCTCTGCTGCCTGCACAGCTGCTGCCAGACCGGAAATACCTGCTCCAATAATGAGAAAGTCCGTTTCCATTTCCTGATCAATTTTTTCAGGAACTGCACGCCACTCACTGTAATCATTCTGTGAAAGGCCAGCTTTTGCTGAAGGCTGCTCATCAGCTGTGTCCTTAGTAGCTGCGGAATAATGAAAATCAGCCGCATTTCCCCCAGCTTCAGTGATAACATCGCTGACAGCTTTAATCAGACCTTTTGAGGTAGAGGTAGCACCGGAAATCGCATCAACATCCAGTGTCTGCTCATCAATCATTTGCTTGGTCAGACGCTTGATAACTGTATCTTCTAAACTATCCGCAATAATGTCCTTTTGAGGATTAATCGCTGTAATTTTATCATCTTTAATCACAACTTCATAGGGTGTTGTGTTGCCTTCATAACCTTGAGCAATTACCTGATAAGTCCCTGATTTTAACTGAGCCATAATAATCAATCCTTTCAATATAATAAAGAATAATTTTAACCAATTTTAACGACTGGTTTAATCACAGAACCATTGGCAGAATCCGCAAAAGCTTGATTGATGTCTTCAAAATCATAATGTTTAACGAGTTTGTCAATTGGGAAGCGGCCTTGCTTGTAGAAAGATACTAGGCGCGGAATAAACAGCTGCGGAACAGAATCGCCCTCAACCACGCCAATCAGAGATTTACTGACAGACATAATTTCAGCGTGAATATCAATAGGCATCTCAGGTGTTAAGCCTACCACAGCCAGTGTTCCCATAGGAATTAGAGCCCGTAAAGCAGCACGCACAACGGATGGCACGCCTGTGCTATCAAGTCCGTATTCGGCACCGCCACCTGTGATTTCCTTGATCCGCTCTTCAATATCTTCTGTTTGGCTGTTAATGGTATGAGTTGCGCCAAGTTCCTTGGCCAGGGCCAGGCGGTTATCATGGATATCCACCGCAATAATATTGGCACAGCCTGTTAATTTGGCTCCCATAATGGCGGATAAGCCTACAGCTCCCGCTCCGTAAATAACGATAGACGTTCCAAACTCAGGCTTCAAGCGATTTAAAACCGTACCGCTGCCTGTTTGCAAGCCGCAGCCCAAACCTCCCAGTAAAGTGAGGTCCACATCCTTATCCACCTTTACAACACTGGTTTCTTTGACAACAGAATAGGTGGCAAAAGAAGCTTGTCCAAAGAAAGTCGATAATTCTTGGTCCCCCTGCCTCAAAGGTGTCGTCTGATCTGCAAAACGCCCGCCAAAATTTAAGGAGCCGCTGCTGACACAATTGGCCGGGTGCCCCTTGAGACAGTTAACACAGTGATTGCAGTAGGCAAACGATAAAACCACATGGTCGCCTGGCTCAACACTTGTGACAAACTCACCCGTCTTTTCCACAATACCGGCGCCTTCATGTCCCAGCACAACCGGATAAGGTGTCATGCCAATGTCTCTTCCCAAGACATCTGTGTGACAGACACCGGTAGCTACGATTTTGACTAAAACTTCATCTTCCCTAGGTTCTCTCAGTTCTGCGTCTTCAATCCGCAAGGTTTCACCTTGCCGGTGTGTTACGACAGCTTTTATTTTCATAAACTTCACCTCCTGCCAAAATCTTATGAATGTGCGCTTTGTAAAATAGTTTCCCTCCTTTCTCTGCACATTGTATACGTTTTCACATTAAGTTTATCATTTTAGCAGCTAAGACTCAATCAATAATCGCATATGGCAGGCTTTTTTACACTCTAAAAATTAATCCCCCATTTTATCAACAGCCGCCCCAGAACTTTTATTACCCTTCAAAACAAGAAGGAGACAGCCGTCGGCACTATTTCATCCTTAGCTCGTCTCCTCCTCTAAATATTTCTTGAAAAATGCAAGCGTCTTTTGCCAAGAATCATTCGTGTCAGACATAATCTTGCTCTATTCAAATATTTAATAGCGGCTATCAGACCTATAAATGGCCAAAAAATAAACTTGACTGAACATATCAATCAAGTTTTATCCGTTAATTGCGGTTGACGCGATGCCATTCATTGATAACATAGGTAAGCTGGCACAGCTGTGAATAGCCCACCCCATTGACCTCATCATTTTCAGATGTCACGCCGCCCAAGCCTGCTGTATAAAGTGCAATCAAATAAGGTGTTTGTTCATAGACAACGGCATCAATATTGAGCGCTTCACGGACATAACCCGGTTTTTGGCGGATGTCTATATCGGGAAGGTACGTTTCATAGTAAAGCCCCGGAAAAGACTGCCCCAAATAGTTAAGGATGTCAGCGTATTTATCTTGATGTTTCCAAAGATGGTCCAGCACCTGAATGTAATAGTCCGTCGTCGTTTTATTGCCATTTTGGTCAATTGTCTTAATGTCGCCTTTGGACTGACCGTAGCGTTTAAACATGGGATAAACCTTGTCAAAACCGCCCAGAGCCTTAGCCATAGCATAGGCGGGAGTATTTTCAGAATAGATCAGTGAATATTCCTGCATCTCAGGAATGGTCATATCATCACCAAACTGGTTGCGGTAAGCCTGATATTCGCCGATATATTCATATTCAAGATCCGTAATGTCATAAGGCTCTTCCAAGGAAAGTTTGCCTTTCTCTACAGCATCTACCGCCAGCATATTCAAAGGCAGTTTATAGGTTGATCCTGCCGTCATTGGCTGCGTCTCATTCATTGCAATCACTTCACCGGTCTTTGTATTCTTGTAAGAAAAAGCAATGCAGGAATGGTCAATTCCCATTTCATCCAGATAAGTCTGAACGACCTGAGGAAGAGTCAAATTAGCATAATCATAGTGCAGTCCGATAGCATCCATGGTCGCTGCATCAGCCTCCATGACAGCTTGTTTTTCTTCTGCTGTTTTTTCAACTGCCTGAGGGGGAGTTTTCTTGCTCCTATGGTCATTTTGTATGGTACTGGTTTCACTGAGACTGGACGAGGTTTTTGCCGATGAAGACCCGTTTTGCTTGATAATATTTTTAGGCTGTAAAAGAAAGATGCCTGTCAGCACTGCCAAAGCAAAAACAAGTCCTAATACCACCGATATTATTAATTTTTTTCTATTCACAATTTTCTCCTGCTTACCATTATAAAGGACTGGCAGCAAAATGACAAGTCTATTAAAAAAGTTTCTTTAATATTTCAGCTGCTTTTAATCAAGCAAGAGACCCATTCTATCCAACTGTGATCAGAAAAACAGGGACCTAGGCAAAATGCCCAGATCCCTACTAAATGATGGCGGAAAAATTATTTATTTGGCTGCTGCATAGAGGTCAGCAACTTTGTTTCACTCCTCCGTGCCATCGGCTAGCCGCTCAATGTCACACGGAAAATACTATTGCATTTTCCTAGAGGACTGACTAACTGCAAAAGGTGAAAGTATCGTTCCCCTTTTGCAGTGTCGCCAATTCACCTGTTCAGAATTATTTTGCAGTAGCTTCTGCATAAAGGTTAGCCACCTTGTTCCAGTTAATGATGTCAAAGAAAGCTTTGATATAGTCCGGACGAACATTGCGGTATTTCAGATAGTAAGCATGTTCCCAAACGTCAAGAGCTAAGATTGGCTTCAAACCTTGTGAAATCGGTGTATCTTGATTAGCTGTTGACATTACTTCAAGCTTGCCTTCTGCGTTGACAACTAACCAAGCCCAGCCTGAGCCAAAGCGAGTTGTTGCTGCCTGAGTGAAAGCTGTCTTAAATGCTTCAAATGAGCCAAAAGCTTCATCAATTGCTGCGGCTACTTCTTTAGTAATTTCTGTTTTTTCTGGTGACAGAAGTTCCCAGAAAAGCGCATGGTTAAGGTGTCCGCCGCCGTTGTTAATAAGAGCCTGACGAATATCTTCTGGAATTTGCTGAACATCAGCCAAGAGCACTTCTAAATTTTCACCAATTTCCGGATGTTTTTCAAGAGCTGCATTAGCATTTGCCACATAGGTAGCATGGTGTTTATCATGATGAAGGGTCATTGTTTCTGCATCAATATAAGGTTCCAAAGCATCGTAAGCATAAGGAAGATCTGGTAAAATAATTGCCATGTCAATTACCTCTTTTCTTTTTTATACATCATCATCATATCGTAAAAACATAGAGCTTACAACTATTCTGCTCATTGTCTTTCATGTGCCATCTTCAAGATGGCCATATCAAACAAATAGTCCTTATCATAGACGCCTCTTTTTATTTGATAATCCGCATCAACAAGATAAACCATGGCCTTCTTAAGAAAAGGCAGGGACAGGCTACGGCTGTCTCTGACAGCAAATTTAACTTGATAGGGGTTGACTCTTCGGCCTATCATATCAGACAGTGCTGCCACTATTTGCTGCTCTGTTTTTCCTTGACTGCCCAGCAGTTTAACTTGGGTAAACATGCGAAACTGCCCTAGCATAACAGCAATCAATTTGATTTCATCTTCTCCCTGCAGCCGCAAATCACGGATTAGATCACGCGCCTCATCCACCTTTCCCAATAAAACCAGCTGCGTCAGATCAAAAATATTATCCTGCAGCGTTTTAGGAATGGCCTTATGAATATCCTGGCCTGTCACCTGACCGCCAGCCTTATAGGACTTTAAGAAGCTTAGATTTTTATTGACCTCACTAAAATCAAAACCTGACTTAGCAAGCAGTTCGTCAAAAGCGCCAGCCTCAAAAACCAGACCTTCCCTGTGAGCAAGCTTTTGAAAATAGGTTCGAAGCTCCGCTTCCTTTAAAAGATTGGCTTCAAAAATCTGAGCATCTCGCTTCAGTAATTTAACCAAGCGTCTCTTGCCGTCCAATTTCCCAGAAGCACAAAGGATTAGCTTTGTACTTGTCAGAGGATTTGCTAAATAAGCTTCCAGACGCTTCAATTCTTTATCATCGAGATAAGATTTTTTAGCCGTCGTGATATCAGCAATATTATCAAAAATGACTATTTTCTCATCAGCAAAAAAAGGCAGGCTCTCCAAATCCATTTCAGCATCCTGATAAGCTGTTTCAGCCATATCAAAATAAGAATAATTCAAATCACTGGGGTCAAAGCCGATCTGATTCAAAAAAAGCTCTTTCATCTGGCTGTACTGTCCCAAATCTTCCCCCGTTAAAACAGTAATCGGAGGCAGCTTATCCTTTTTTAAGCTTTCAATCATTTCTATAGCAATCATATTCTTATTATAACAGAATTTTATTGAGAGTATGGTATTCAAATAAAGGCAAGCACAAAAAGCTCTATGTCCAAAAAACTAAAAAGAGCTACCTTATTTCAGGTAACTCGGTTAAATTGAATACTATTGTCTGGTGAGACGTTTTAATTAATAACATTGGACTTCTGTCACAAACTCTTATGAGAAATCCTAATCATTATTATTGCTGATTCGTTGGTGTTTGCGGCTGTACAGGCGCAGCTTGCTGATTAGTTGGTGTCTGCGACTGAACAGGTGCAGTAGGCTGTGCTGCTGGCTGCTGCGGAGCCTGTCCTTGATAAGGATTAGGCGCTTGCATCGGCTGAGCTGGCTGTACGGGTGCCTGATAAGGTTTTGTTGGCTGACACAGCAAAATGGTATAGAAAATCTCTGCGAACCCAACAAGAACAAATACAATAGCACGTAGGAAAGGCACAAGTAACAGGAATGAGAAGAGTATTGCTCCTATCGGAACAAAGATAAGTGACCAATGGAATCCGGCATCACGCAAGCGGCGAACAGAAATAGCTAGGTTCGGCACTAAAATTGCCAAATAAAAGAGAAGAACAAGAATTGAAAGAATAATAATATCAACAGTAAAAAGATTTGGTGTCGTATCAACCACTAAGGACTCAATGTCTCCAATGTCTCCATTGTAAACCTTTCCTATATATTCATAATAATTTAAATAATAAATGGATGTAATCGCAGACATGAAAGGCAACACAATCAAGGCATTGCACAGAACTGTCCACCAATAATCCGCTCGATTGGTTCGGCCTGTAAAGTTAACATAATTTGTCCAGAATTTTTTATAAGCTGTAAACATAGATAAACTCCCTTACTATTTTTTACTCTATCAGAATACCACAATTTCCGCAGGAAAACAAGAACGCTTCTATTTCCCGCTTGCTGCCCCAGCAGTATGGCAGGTTCTTGTCATATACTTTTCAAAAATCGGCTCTTGCCTGCTCTCCCTACAGGGGAAACAGTCCTTAGCAAAAAAGCTAATCAAGTACATTTACAGACTGAACTGACCGCAGTCAGTTCAAACAATGGTGCAGCACTGGCAACCATCTTCTCTTAGTTCACTGTTTCAAGTGTCCAATTTTTAATTCCTGTAAAGCGAAGGGCACCTTGCTGATCCGTCCGATAAATCTGGCTTCTAATCTTAATTAAACGTTTCAACGTTTCTTGATGCGGGTGCCTGTATCGGTTATTTTTCCCTGCAGAAATAAGGGTTGCTTGAGGCTGAATCTGCCTTAAAAACTTAGCAGAGGAAGCGCCTTTAGACCCATGATGTCCTGCTTTTAAAACATCGGTTTTTAGATTAGGGTAGGCTGCCATCAGCTTGTCCTCTCCTTCTTTTTCCAAATCACCTGTAAAAAGAAAGCTCAAATTCAGAAGCCTGCCATAGAGAACCACAGAATCATCATTGCTACCATCTCCGGTTTTAAAAGGATAAAGCACCTGCAGCTGACTGCCCATGATAGGCAGCCTGTCTCCAGCCTTAAGAACACTTATTTTCACCTGCAGCTTTTTTAGTCTGGCTGCAAAATCTGTATCGGTCAGACTGCCGGAACTGACTAAGACTTGTCCGATTTTAAAAGCCTTTGCGACAGCTTCCATATCTCCTATATGGTCAGCATCTGTGTGCGTGAGAACCATTTGATCAATTTTACTGACGCCGCGGCTTTTCAAATAAGGAATCAGAGTTTTCTCAGCATTGGCGTCGCTCATGCGCCGCTGCCACTCTGCTGATTTAGAAAAAAGCACCCGTCCTCCCACATCAATGAGAATTGTTTTTCCCTTGATATCTCGTAGAAAAATACTGTCCCCCTGTCCAACATCAACCACGGTAACCTCATTGGTCGGGGGATTTTTTGTTACCAAAAACAGAAGAACAAGAAAAACACTAAGCACAGCAGCCAGCAATCCTTTCTTCCGATAATCGTAGAGCAGTGCCAGAGCCAGCAAAATAAGCACTAATATCCACAAAGACGGTTTACCCAAAACAAAAGGACGGCTGAAAATCTGATTAATATGAACAATAAGCCGCTCTAAAACGATGAAAAATAAATTAACATTTGTCAATAAGATAAAAGGCGATAGGAAGAAAGCAATTGTCAAAACCGGCAGGATAAGACCGTCAAAAATAAGGGAAAAAAGCGCTGTTAGAAAGACAGACAAAGGCTGAAAACTGCTAAAATACCACATCAGAAGAGGCAGGATACCTAAAGTCAGGGCCAGCATCTGAGCACACCATCGCTTTGGCTGAGATAGACGCTGAAAATCAGCCATGCCTAAAATAAACGCATAGGCAAAACTGAGCACTCCGCCTGCTGTTAAGAGAAAATGCGGCATGATAAAAAACATAGTAAACAGGGTCACTGCAAAATTGTCCATCTTTGTAAGACCAAAATTAGACAGATTCTTCTGCAGCAGGCTGCGGACAACAGATACTGAAAAGCCTGTTAAACCAGCATAAACCAAGGAAAAAGGCAGCTGCAGCCAATTCATATAATCCCGCCTCACCCCTAAACGCAAGCCCAAATAGCGAAAATTACCTATAAAAAAGCCAACCTGCATGCCCGAGAGAGCAAAAAGATGAATGATGCCCAAGCTGGAATAAATATCACTCATTTCATCAAAGGACTTGTCTAAATAGCCAAAAAGCAAGCCGGTCATGTAATGGCGCATAGGAGCCGGAAACTTTCGATTGACAAACACCAGGGCTCGGCGCCGCCATTCATGCAGTCTCTCAAAAAAAGAGATGTCTTGCTCAGGCACTGCTCTTTCTATCTTCCTAACATTGGCTAGGCGGTAGATCTTTTGTGCTTTTAAATAGCTTCGATAATCAAAACCGCCAAAATTCCGCTGACTGTCGGCTTCAGTCAAATCAGCAGATACCTTTATACGGCTTGTTTCCCAGAGATTCTCAAAATAATGCTTCTCTTTTTGAGATTTTAAGGTGTAAAAAGCTTGATAAATGCGGTGACCTGACTTGCCCTGAAAACTAAGGCTGTCACCATTAACACTGACAGTATCCGGAATAATTCTCAGTTCCTCGACCTGCTTGGGGGCATTTTGATAGTCAGATTCTATCTTTTGGTAGGAAAGGTAAAAATAAAGTCCAAAAAGCAGCAGGAATACGAATGTTTTTAGGCAGGTTTTTTGATCATACTGAGCAAGAAGAAAGATAAAACTTAAAAAGACCAAGAAAACAGTTAGGAAGGAAAAGCGATAGATTAAAAAATAAATCAAAATCGTTAAAAAGGCCAGATAAATGGGTCTTAACAGCAGCATCTTAATCAATACTCACCAAATCTTTCAGCTTTTCAACTGTTTTTTCACCAATGCCGGAAATATTTTCCAAATCGTCTACTGACTGAAAGCCACCGTTTGCTTCACGGTAGTCAATAATATCCTGTGCCCTTTTTTCTCCGATGCCCGATATTGTTTGGAGATCAGCAAGGCTGGCCGTATTTAGGTTAATCTTATCCTGTACCGCTGTCTGAGAACTGCTGCTTTGATTAACTGCCGCTTTTTGAGAATTATCGACAACACTGATATCTTCTCCGATAGATGCTACGTAAATAACAGCCTCATCCTGCAGTTTTTGCGCAAGATTAACTGATTTATGGTCTGCCTTTTCAGAAAAACCGCCGGCTTTCTCAATAAGCTCGTTGACACGGCTGCCAGCCGGCAGACTGTACACGCCTTCTTTTTTCACTGCACCTTTGACATCAACCATTATTGTTGAAACGGCTTGAGTTTTCTTTGATTTTTCCGAATGGGCAGATAAAGCTGCTGATGAAAAGTACTGTTCTTGTGAGCGCTCCAAATGATTCTGTTCCTCTTTTCCATTGGAAAACAAAAGATAAAAACCCAGTCCCAAGGCAGCAAAAACAGCGACTGCAATAAGGAGCCGTTTGTTTTCTCTACATTTATCCAGGATTTCTTCTATCATATAATCCTCCTTACACCTATTCATTCGTAAACCAACGAAAAAGCTGTTTGATAAAAAAAGATTTTATCAAACAGCTCTTTTTCCGCCTGTAGGCAAAAATAAAAAATCGTTAGAAAGGCTGAGCATTTCGTTCAGCTTTTCCAACAATTTTCTTTAAATATCATTTAATTTAACTTCTTTTCCCGATGTTTTTCAGGGTTCCAGACAAAGCTGGCAAACCACGAAAAGATATAGGTTAGGCCCAGCACAATAGCCACCAGAATCATAGCTGGTATGCGGTAAATTAAGCTCCACCAGCTCGGACGGCTATCATCTTTAAAGGTCGCAATTTCTGCATCCATCTGAGCAAATTCCTCTTCAATACGATGCGAAACTTTTTCAATACCGTCGTCATTCATGCGCTTAATATCTGAAATATCAATCGGATTTCCAAAGGTCACATCAATCCTATCGTGCTTGAGAAGGCCCTTAATTGAAGTAGGACCCGCATAGGCGGCCGGCATGATTTTGACCTTACTGGTTTTAGCGATAACAGCAACACCTCCTTTAACATCAGAAGAGTGGCGGCTGCCGCTTGGAAACATAATGAGAGAACGGTCGCCCTTTCTAAGCATGTTTACAGGATAGCGGATCGCTTCAGTTCCTGGGTTTTCCCGGTCTATAGGAAAAGCTCCGCACATGCGAATCCACCAGCCAAAGGCACGGTTGCCAAAAAGTTCCTTCTTAGCCATAAAGATAAATTGCTTAGGCCGAGCTGCAAATGCTAGAAAAATTGGATCCCAGAGAGTACGGTGGGGAGCTACCAAAACATAGTTTTCATCTTGAGGTAAGAGCTTCTTTCGATGGTGATAATGAATATTGCCATTGGCAGCCCAAATTAAAAAGACAAGCAAAGAGCGCAGGTAAGTGTAAAACACTGTCAATTCTCCTTTAATTAAGATACAAAGAGCGTTTCAAATCCGTATAAAATAGGAAACTGACGCTGTGTCCCCAAGACACAAGGAAGTTTATCTTTTTTACCAGGATTTTAGCCCGTGTTCAATTTTGATTACATGATAATGATTTCATTATACTAAAAATTTAACGTTTTTAACAGAAGAAATATGACAGAACTGCTCTTTAGTGTATAATAAAAGTGTTTGATTTTAATCAGCCGCAGCAAGTGGTATCCTATGCCAGGGAACATTTATATGTGGTTATTTCCCTTGCCTTTTTGTTATAATAATGCTTATGAAAAATTCTCTTTTAAAAAAGAAAGAGCGAATTGACCAGCTCTTTTCAACTGATGTTAAAATTATTCAAAATAAGGATGTCTTTTCTTATTCGATTGACAGTGTCTTGCTTTCGCGTTTTCCAAAATTCCCCAGCAAGGGGCTGATTGTTGACCTTTGCTCCGGCAACGGAGCCGTCGGGCTGTTTGCCTCAACTAAAACCAAAGCCAAGATCATTGAGATTGAAATTCAGGAACGGCTGGCTGATATGGGAAGGCGGTCTATTGAACTCAATGGTTTAAGCGGGCAGGTTTCTATGGTTCATGATGATTTAAAAAACCTTATGAAGCACGCACCCAGATCACGTGTTGATCTCATTCTTTGCAATCCGCCTTATTTTAAAGCGACAGAGACATCTAAGAAAAATGCCAGTCAGCACTATCTTTTGGCTCGGCACGAAATCACAACCAACCTTGACGAAATCTGTCAGATCAGTCAGCAGGCACTGAAAACCAAGGGACGCTTGGCTATGGTGCATCGGCCTGAGCGTTTTTTAGAGATAATTGACACTTTGAAGCAGTATAAACTGGCTCCTAAGAGAGTGCAGTTTGTCTATCCTAAGGCTAATAAAGAGGCCAATATGCTGCTGATTGAAGCGATTAAAGACGGTTCTCCTGACGGTATGAAGTTTCTGCCGCCTTTGATTGTTCATAAGGATAATGATGATTATACCGACGAGATTCACGATATTTACTTTGGCAAGGATTACAAGGCCTATATGTATGTTCTCAAATGTGCTGACGGCAGCCTCTACACTGGTTATACGACCGATATTGACAAACGTTTGGCCGCCCATCAGGCAGGCAAGGGCGCCAAATATACCAAAGCCAGACTGCCGGTTGAATTGGTCTATGTTGAAACTTTTAACCATAAAAATGCTGCCATGAGTGCCGAAGCAAAATTTAAACAAAAAACACGTCAGGAAAAGCTGGATTATATCGCAAAACATACTAAATAAGACTAGAACAGGCGCACTACGCCTGTTTCTTTCTTAATTGGGTACATCTTTTCCAGAAAAATTTTAGAAAAAATGCACTCACAAAATCAAAGGGCTAAATGTGAACGAGTTTCGCCAGCCTAAATTTTCAAACCATCAAAAATCCAGACTGAAGCGCTTAACAAGATAGTCCAAACATAAAAAAATCTCCTGAAACACATGTTTCAAGAGAGTTTGACTATTTATCTGTCTTTATCCACCTGACAATACCAGCAACCAGCAATACTGTTATTAAACCACAAGCTATAAGTGCTGCTGTACTGGCAACTGTCCCAGATATAGCATCAATTCTATATAGCAACTGCATAATTGAAACGACTGTAAGTATAATCAGCAGCGAGGATTCAATTCTAATCAGGGAAGTCAGTTTATTGTCAACTGTTCGTAAAAAACTAGGAAGCAGCAGTAAAGTAGTAATAATCAAAAATAAATTAGAAAATGTTTCTTCTCCATTATTGAATGGCCAAATCATTAATAAATTAACTATAACATTTAAAGATGAACAAAAAATAAACGACCATTTTTTTGTCATTATCTATACCTCAAATGATTGAAAATACTATCATCAAATCATTTTAATCTAATGTTGCTGCACCGTAACCTATCATTCCACCTGCAGCAGCACATGTAAGTAAATAAGCACCGCCGAGTCCCCATCTAGCTGCCTGACAAACTATAGCATAGCAGACCAACTCCTAAAGCTCCAAAAACCAGTTCAACTAAACCCAAAATTATAGATTGCATTCTGAGCATCTCCAATCTCTTATTCATTTAAACTGGTAAACTAGGGGCTGTGATTGCAAGTCCGGCAAATCTGCCAGAAACACAGCACGAATTACACCACCTGCGATAGCACTCGTAAGACCAAGTATCAAACCACCTCCGTCTGATTCAAAAAGATAAGCGATATCCACTGCCACAAAATCATCAAGGAAATACTGACAAAACCTCTGATAGGAGAATTCATCACTTTGTTACTTTTTATTTATTTTATTCAAAATAATTCGTCCTACAATTGCTGATATAGCACCGATGATTATAAGCACAATATACTTCATAATTAATCTCAATCGCCTCCCGTTATTAAATACCAACTTCCGCTTGCAACGGCACCGTTAATAATACCTGCTGCTTCTGTTTTTTAATGTAAAATGCTGTAGATACAAAGGCCGAGAAAAAGAAACAGGCAAATAAACGAGACAATAATATGTTTACTGCGGTAAGAAATAACTGCTAAAGCACAGAGAACCAGCATCAATAGAAGTCCAGAAAATCTTTCCATGACATTATCCTTCCTTTTCTAAGTCTGTTTTACTTAATAAGCTAGTATAACCATTACAATAAGACGGAGCGAATTGAATCAAAAAACGATACATCACCAGAAGCCACCGTCTCCCCAACCGTTTTTGGCACCAGCATAGGCACCCGAAACGATACCGATTGCTTCAGTCCCTAAGGCTAGGTAGGGCCCTACTGTCGGAATATTCCATAACCACTTAGCAGGTCTATAAGCAGCGGTAGCACCTGTACAAGCTCCCACAAACCCTTCAGCAACAGCCGAGACAAAACCCTCACCTTCTACAGCAGCCAAATAAGCTGCATCCGCTACTTCAAAATTATCAAAGGCCCAGTGACTCTAATGTTACTGTGTTCATAAAATCTTCCTAAAATTTCACAAGATTCCTAATGGAGCAGGAGATGTTTCTAAAAGTTTTCAAAAACTACATGTTCATTTTAACCCCTACTTTTTGCTGATTCAAGGGCAATTCTGTTCATTTAATGAAATCGATAATAAACCATAAAAAAAGAGCAAATTTTCAGACTATTTTCTTAAGCTATTAACTTAATTTGAAATTTATCAAAAAACTCTCCCGAAATACACGTTTCAAGAGAGTTTGACTGCTTATCTGTCACCTTTGTTGCGAATGGTGAAGCCGTTTTTCTTTTCGCTGGAAGTGCGGTGAGGACGTTTATTGCCCTTGTTTTCAAAATCCTTGCGGTTCTTGTTGGATACCCGCTTGAATTCACGGCGGCTTCTGTCACGATTGCGGCCGTCACCGTGATCACGACGGCTGCCGCGGCGGTTATCACGGCGGCGCCCGCCGCTTCCCTTGCTGCCGGCAAATTTAAAGGGCAGCGGCTTCTCACGGGCAATTTCGACCTTAGGCATCATTTCCGGATCCTGAACTGTCAGAGTCAGAATATACTGTGCCAGCTCTTCCGATGAAAATTCAGCAGCTAATTTCTTAGCATCATCAGTGAACTTTTCAAAATTGGAACGGATCTTATCATCCTCAAAGTCACGTTCAATTTTCTTAAGAGCGACTTTTTTAGTAGCATGAAAGGCTTCCTCGGCAGTTGCCGGTTTCATTCCTTTCATACGTTTCTTGGTCAGATTTTCAATGATTTGCAGATAGCCCATTTCATTTGGAGAAACAAAAGTGATGGACTGACCATGCTTGCCGGCACGGCCCGTGCGGCCGATCCGGTGAACATAGCTTTCTGGATCCTGCGGAATATCATAATTGTAAACGTGGGTCACACCTGAAATGTCGAGACCGCGTGCAGCCACGTCTGTTGCAACCAAGATATCAAGATTGTCATTTTTAAAATCACGGAGCACACGCAGGCGTTTGCCCTGATCCAAATCCCCATGGATTCCTTCTGCACGGTAGCCGCGCAGTTTTAAGCCGCGAGTCAGCTCATCTACCCGGCGCTTGGTGCGGCCAAAAACAATGGCAAGATCCGGCTGCTCTACATCTATAAGGCGGGTCATGGTGTCAAATTTTTCATGTTCCTTGACGCGGACATAATATTGATCAACCAAATCCGTTGTCAGTTCTTTAGCTGCAATTCTGACATGCTCTGGCTCCTTCATGAATTTCACACCGATATTTTTGATAGCATCAGGCATGGTAGCTGAAAAGAGCAGCGTTTGACGGCTTTCAGGCACGCGTGAAATAATCGCTTCAATATCCTCTAAAAAGCCCATGTTAAGCATTTCATCGGCTTCATCAAGAATTAAAGTTTCCACATGGTTAAGTTTAAGCGCTTTGCGTTTGATCAAGTCAAGCAGGCGGCCCGGCGTTCCGACAACAATATGAGCGCCTGATTTCAAAGCCTTGATTTGTTTTTCAATACTGGATCCGCCGTAAACCGAACGAACCTTAACTCCCTTTTCACGGCCAAAACGGAACAGCTCTTCCTGACTTTGAACAGCCAATTCACGCGTAGGAGCAATCACAAGTGCCTGCACCAGATTGCTGGCGATATTAATTTTATTTAAGGTTGGCAGGCCAAAGGCTGCTGTTTTCCCGGTTCCTGTCTGAGCCTGACCGATAACATCTTTGCCTTCCAAGGCCAAAGGAATGGTTAATTCTTGGATAGGTGACGGCTCAGTAAAGCCTGCTTTTTCAACGGCAGAAAGAATGTCTTCTGTTAGGTTTAATTCTGTAAATTTCAATGTTTTCTCTTTCTAAAAAGCAGTGCGAAGCTGCTTTATTAAACTTATTAGTATGTGCAACCTAACCATTATAACATAAATAGCGCAAATTGATAGTTTTTTATTTTAGAATAGAACCATAACACGCTTTCAACATAAAAAGCCTCCAGAAGAAGTGCTGTAAAGCCAGCGGAACTTTCCGGAGGTTTGTTGTTAAGCAAAGAGAACATAGCGGCGGATGCCGCTGTAGGAAATGTAGCTGATCCATTGATGGCCGTCGGCCGTCAGAACCTTATCGTAATGAATGGTTTCACCTGCTCTGAATGTGAATTGGGTCGGGCTGGACGTTTTAGCTGCATTTTTAACACTGAGTTCCTTGGTAAAGGTATAAGTTCCCTGAGCCGGAAGTTTGGGTTTTGCTGGTGCTGCCGGAACCGTCTGACCGGAACTGCTGCCGCTCTTTTGCGCAAGCACGGCTATAGGAGCATAGCGGCGGATACCGCTGTAAGATACATAGCTGATCCATTGACGGCCATCTGTTTCTAAGACCTTGTCATAGAAGACCTTATCCCCTTTGTTAAAGAAGAACTGAGTTGGGCTGGACATCTTAGCTGCATTTTTGACATCCGTCTTACCTGTGAAGGTGTAGGTTCCAGAAGCTGGAAGGTTCTTCTTAGCAGGTACTGCTGGAGCTGGCTTAGACCTTTCAACAGTTGTTTCGGCAGATCCGATACCAAGCTGCTGACCGCTGCTCATCAGATAGTAAAGGTGGACATGGTACTTACCAGTATTATTTTTGTGTTCACTGATTTTCACCGTTACCTGATAATTGCCGCCTGCCTTCTTGTCAGCTTTATACCACACAATATCATCCTGACCATTTTGATCGGACCAAACCGGAACTCTGACTTCTTTAATGGTTTGATTGCTTGAAACCTTAGAAATCAGAACATCAAATTGCTGACTGGTCTTATTTTGAATGCTGATGCTGCCAGCTGCTTTCGGAGCTGCTGGTTTTGGCTGTGGTTTTGCTGGTGTGCCCAGTGAAGCGATAACCACATAGCGGCGGATGCCGCTGTAGGAAATGTAGCTGATCCATTGATGGTTATCTGCATTCAAGACCTTATCATAATAAACCTGATCCCCCTTGTAAAAGGAAAATTGGGTCGGGCTGGACATTTTAGGCTGATTTTTAACATCTGCCTGCTTGGTAAAATGATAAGTTCCGGAAGCCGGAAGAGAGGATTTTGCCGCTGTTGGCTTTGGCGCTGCGGGGACGGAAACCGTTACTCCAATCGGAGCATAACGGCGGATGCCGCTGTAGGAAATATAACTTATCCATTGGTGCCCGTCAGTATCCAGAACTTTATCATAATATACCTTATCTCCGGCATAAAAGGAGAATTGGGTTGCACTGGCCATTTTAGGTTCATTTTTGACAGGCGTCTGCTTTTTAAAAGTATAGTTGCCTTGGGGCGCAAGAGAAACTGCTGAAGCGGTCGTCTTCTTTTGAACTGACTGTGCTGAAACACGAGACTGGACAGCCTTTACACCGACCTTGCTGCTGGCGGTGCGGTCTTGTGTGCTGACCGCAGGTTTGCTGCTCGCAGGAGCAGTTTTTTCTATGGGCTGAGCAGCTGACTGAAGCTTATCGCTAACAGCAGGAGTTTTTACACTGCTGACTGATTTTTCAGAGACAGCGGAAGGGGCTCCAAGCGGCTGATTGAGAGCAGCGCTCTTCTTATCTGCAGTGGCTGGCTGCGTGCTGCTTTTTGCTTCAGCCGGCTGGACAGCTTGGACAGCTTCACTTACAGGCTGAGCGGCAACAGATGATGCTGTGCTGTCGCCTTGATTAGCTGTGTTTTCAGAAACAGCTGGCTGAGCAACTGTCGTTTTAGCTGCTGGGAGCGGATTTGTTACTTCATCGGCAGAAATATTTTGAGCACCTAGAAACAAGAGACAGCCAATCAGAACAGAAGCTGCTCCAAATGAATATTTACGAATTGAAAAACGTTGTGCCTGATGATCTAAATAATTTCTTTTCATGATTTTCTCCTTCTATCTCCCTGTGTTTCAGCAGAAACAGCTGTTGGTTAGTAAAACCGCCCGACTGATTTTTTAAAGTAAACAGGTTTTAGATGACTTTTTACATCTTTATTGTAACATAAAAGAAATATAATGCAATGTAATTGTAATGAAAACGAAATATTGTTTGACCTAATCTCACCAATAAGAAAAAGCAGCTGCCTCAACCTTGCTGCCAGCATTCTCACGATGCCCTGCTTCACATCGTTCGTGGACTATAATTATACTTTCACTGACAGCTAAATGAACAAAAGGCCGGAACTTATGTTCCGGTCTCAACTTGAAGACAAAGTCTTTTATGAGACTTTCCTTAGGTGATGCGGACGGCAAAACCAAACGCCAACGCTATGGCTCTTGACTAGGTTTTGCATTAGATTACAGTTAGAAATAGTATCGATTTCTAACTGCAATCGTCGCAGCGACTTCCTTCGGAATTCCATGCCTAAGTCCAAGATGCAAAGGACGTCAGCGGATAAAGGCAAAATAGGGAGTACGACATGGAATCGTTAAGATTCTAGGCGAACTCATCTTTTTGCCACCATCCGCAGCCCGTGTTCAGTTAAGATTTGAGCCTAAGGTCTCAAATCTTCCGAGTGGCAGAAACAAGGGAGGTCTACCACTTTTATCACGGCGGAAATCTCGGATTAAGGCTCGCTTCGCTCGTAAACCAAAGCCATTTAATTGATATTTGAAGAGCTTCAAAGCATGTTTGCATTGAAAAAGGTCTTTGTCTAAGACACATTAGTGTCCCTTCTTCTTTTGACGGCGCTTCTCCTGCTTTTGCCGATACCTAAGCTCTTTGGCCGCTTCACGCTCCTGCCTGCTTTGAGACCTGCGTTCTTTTTTCAGGCTGTCGTGAATTTCCTGCATGGCCACTTGCGCTTTGGTCGAAGCAATCGGTTTTCTTTTAGCCTTATTAATTTCTCGCTGCATGCGCTTGGGATTGCTTTTCTTTGGCGAAAGAGCTGAGCTGTCTGCCTCAATATGTGTGTCAATATGAGCATATCTGCTCTGCCATTTTCCCAAATCTCCATAAATAAAAGCAAGGATATCCTCGTCTTTGGGTTCCTTGCCAAAGACATAGCGAAAGGCCTTGTACCGACCCTTGGTATCAGTATATTCCACCAAGGCCGCCCAAAAGGCACCGTCAAAATAAACTGTCATTTTCATGCCAGTCCCTCCAAACTAAGAAACAAGGAAATTTAGCCCTTGTTCAATGATATATATTTGGTATGGGACGACCTTGGAGGGAAGGTTACTGACATCTGATGATGCTTGCAGACTACCAACTGCAATGTGTTTTTATACCGCTTTTATTGTAACAAAAAAATCAAGCAGGAACAAATTCATTGGGTGCTGCTCATTAAAAAAATATCTAAGGCCTTGGCTGCCCTTATGAAATGGTTAGATAGCGTAAATACTAAGCAAGAGCAGCAAACTGCCTCAATGCATCAAGAGACAGCTGCATTCTCACCTTAAATGAAAAATAAGGCTTTTCAAGCATAACACCCAGAGCCAGAAAACCGGCATAGCAAAAACTATACCGGTTTCTTTTTATATTTAAGGCTGCTTCTTTTTTCGGGTCAAAATGCAGCTATGAAGCTGTAAACCATCTCAACGTCGCTGCTTAATCAGGCAGAAATCGGCTTAATTCCTCAGCGAATTGAGGGTATCTTTGCACAGCAATCTGTGAAAAATCAGCCATAATATCTGATAAGCTGATCTGGGCCATGGCCTTTTCAGCTGCTTCTTGTATTTCTTGATATCTAGCAGTTAAAACCTCTTTAACACCGCTTGCGATGATACAGTCGGCATTGGTATTTCTGTCTACCTGCAGCAAAGTGTTATGGGACGGCAGGCTTTCAAAAATATCTAACAGGGTAATCTCTGAACTGTCTTTTGCCAAGCGCGGCTGAGCCTTACCGCGCTGGCTGATGATTAAGCCGGCTCTTCTCAAATTGCTCATGATTTTACGAACATTGGAAGCATTGGTTTGAATACTGGCCGCAATCATTTCGCTTTTTAAAAAATCAGGATTGCTGGTACAGGACACATAAACCATGATATGAATGGCATCACTGAATTGTACTGACTGTTTCATTTTACCCCTTTCTAAAATTATTTTTTTCTTGAATTATTATACCATAAAAGCCCAAAAAGTTGTATGTATTAAAGGTACATCTATAAGATATAAGAAGCCCTGCTCTCATCACTATTGCTGCATAAGATGGCTAAAAGAGAAACATTTGCGCTCTTCAAGGAAAGCCTTCAAAGCCTGTCCTGCCAACAAGAAAAAGAACTGAAACAATCAGTTCTTAACAGAATGGCTGAGCAGCAAATATTAATCTTAACAAAAGAAATTTTATCCTTAGAAGATTGGTTTACATTTTTTCTTCCAATTCAACATCTGGATATTTATCCGCAAACCAGCGCAAGGCAAAATCATTTTCAAAGAGAAAGACGGGCTGATCAAAACGATCACGCGCCAAGATATTACGGCTGGAGGACATGCGCTCATCGAGGTCTTCTTCCTTAATCCAGCGGACAGTCTTTTTGCCCATTGAAGTCATGACCACTTCTGCATTATATTCATTCTCCATGCGATGTTTAAAAACTTCAAACTGCAGCTGGCCGACAGCTCCCAGCATGTATTCGCCCGTTTGATAATTTGTATAAAGCTGAATAGCACCTTCCTGCACCAGCTGTTCAATGCCTTTATGGAAGGACTTTTGCTTCATGACATTTTTAGCGGCGACTTTCATAAACAATTCTGGGGTAAAGGTCGGCAGAGGTTCGAACTCAAACTTGTTTTTACCAACTGTAAGCGTATCTCCAACCTGATAGGTTCCTGTATCATAAACCCCGATAATGTCGCCGGCAACAGCATTGCTGACATTTTCCCGGCTTTCGGCCATGAACTGAGTGACGTTTGACAGTTTGACACTCTTGCCGGTTCTGCTCAGATTCACTGACATGCCGCGCTCAAATTCACCCGACACAATGCGGACAAAGGCAATCCGGTCACGGTGTCTGGGGTCCATGTTGGCTTGAATTTTAAAGACAAAACCAGAAAAATCTTTGTTGAGCGGATCGATCGTCGTTCCTTCAGTCGTTTGATGCCCATGCGGTTCTGGTGCAAATTCCAAGAAGGAATCCAAGAATGTCTGAACGCCGAAATTAGTCAGGGCAGAGCCAAAGAAAACGGGCGTCAGTTCTCCTTTTAGAATAGCTTCTTTTGAAAATTCATTGCCGGCTTCCTGCAGCAATTCGACATCTTCTAAGACCTGCTCATAAAAAGGATTGTTGGCAAAAAGTTCTGCACCTTTAGCAAAATCCGCAAAACGCTCATCACCCTTATAGAGCTCTAAGCGCTTATTATACAAATCATAGAGACCTTCAAAAGCTTTTCCCATACCAATAGGCCAGTTCATAGGGTAGCTGGCGATACCAAGCACTTCTTCGAGTTCTTCCAGAAGATCAAGCGGTTCCCGGCCGTCGCGGTCCAATTTGTTCATGAAGGTAAAGACGGGAATTCCGCGATGTTTAACGACCTCAAACAGTTTTTTGGTCTGTGCTTCAATCCCCTTAGCCGAATCCACAACCATGACTGCGGCATCCACTGCCATGAGGGTTCGGTAGGTATCTTCTGAAAAGTCTTCGTGCCCCGGTGTATCAAGGATATTAACGCGCTTGCCCGCATAATCAAACTGCATCACAGATGAGGTCACGGAAATGCCGCGCTGCTTTTCGATATCCATCCAGTCTGATTTAGCAAAGGTGCCTGTTTTTTTCCCTTTGACCGTTCCTGCTTCACGGATTTCGCCGCCAAAATAGAGCAGCTGCTCAGTAATGGTCGTCTTTCCGGCATCCGGGTGACTGATAATAGCAAAAGTGCGGCGTTTTTTAATTTCGTCTTGTAAATTCATAGGTCCTCTTTTTACATTTATCGTATACAATTCTTTGATGCTTAGCAGAGATGGAATTATCTAATGATGATCTCTGTTATTTCAGCATACCAACCCTATTAGTATACTTAATTTTCAGCTTTTTTTCAATCATCTTCAAGCCTTCTGCTGCTATAAAAAACAGAAGAGCATCTTTAACGGACTCTTCTGCCTATAAAAGCTTTAAAACACCAGTCTCTTTTTCCTAATCCTTTTAAAAATCTCATCAATCAGCAGCAGCATGGCTATTAAAACCAAGGAAACAGCTAAATACCTCACCCATAAAGCGCTTTGGCTGATAAAAGGGGGATAGCGCAGGAGTCCATAGTTGCCGCCGGTTATTTTGTTGATAAAAACCAAAAAAAGATTGAGCCCCAAGGTATAAACAGTTATGCTGCGCCGGCTGAGCAGACGGCTCTCATAGTGATTGAACAGATAAACCAAACCATTGACCAAAAGAACATAATGGCCGATAATAAACGAAAAAGCTGTGATATGAGGAAAAGTGTAGGCATCCATAATGGGATAGCCTAGAGCAAAGATGGCCCCGCTTGCCCCCATCAAAGCAAAGTACTGCTTGAGCTTGGTCCCGTCAGGCAGCAGCAAAAGAGCAAACATAGCCAGCCTGCAATGATAGAAGGGCAGACTGTTAGAAAGAGGAATAGCTGCAAACCAATACCAAGCATAGAGCGCTGTCAGCTGAAAAGCCTGAAAGAATTTAAAGGTTCTGACATAAACAGGATTTTGGTAATATTTGGCAGAAGTATAAATCAATAAAAGCAGTGCAGCCATCATCACCAGATACCACAAGAGGGAAATCTCAGGCGGCTGTGTCTGCTGGGAGGTAATAAATGCCTTCATCATAAACTTTCTTTTCATTTTTATGAGCAGCTGGGCTTACGCTCTCAAATTCTGCTGCTTCAGATCTTGATTTTCTTCGATGCTATACGATGTTTCCTCAGGAACTGCAAAGTAATTAAACAGTAAAATCGTGCAGATGCCAAGACTGACACCGTAATCTTCGATCATCGCTATCAGAAAAGCGGACAGAATCAAGATGAAATGATAGAGGGTGAAACGTTTCTTTAGGGTCTGAAGGCCGATCATAATTGGAAACAGCAGATAAACAAGTATTCCCTGACGCATGAGAGAATCAACATAATAATTCTCATTAAAAATTCTAGCTCCGTTTGCATAGTGCAAATCCGGAACCCGTCTAGGTAAAAACTTGAAACCGTAAGCCTTGATATAAGCATGAGCATTTTTCGGACGGCCGGACAGTATTGAATTTAAAAAATCAAAAACAGACGACTTAGCTTGGTAAAAATAGGAAATCAGAGTACCAAGCACAAAGACCGCGACAATTGATTGAAAGACAAATTTTCCTGATATCTTGTAAGCCAGCAGCTGCTTTTTAAAGAGGGAAGTAACCAAGATCACTGCAAAAATAAGAAGACCTGTCCGTGAATCTGTAATTGAAAAAACCAGAAGTCCCAAAACAATCAGCCATAGAATTTCAGATATTGGCACTATTTTTTTACGCATGAGCGAAAAATCATAAAACAAACTTATGATAAACATGCTTAGGGAATTGGGATGCATAAATCCATAAGAGTGGCGAACCAGGTGCTTTGCAGGCCTATAAAGGGTAACATCTGGTATTTTGCCATTGATGTAAAACAGCAAAATTCCGATAGCTAACAGAATTTTGGCATAAAAAATAATGGTAACAAGATTGGACTGCTTGGGATCAACCGAAACGGACAGCAGGAAAAAAGACAGTAAGGAAAAATCCGGAGCAAAATCTATCAAATAAAATTCAGAAGGCAGCAAGACCAAACAGATACCTACTGCAATTACGGCAAATAAGCTTTCCTTTGACCACTTATGCAAATAAAGATGCCAGATAAAGGTCACAAGGCTGAGCAGCAGAGAAAACAAGGTAAATTCTACATAAGTATCATCTACCATATAACGTTTAAAAGAGTATGTATAAACGACAGCTATGAGTGCAATTGTATAAAAACATTGGTAAACCTTATTTTTATTTTCTAAGAAAAAGCGCCACTCTTCTTTTATTAAATTCATTTTTTTCTCCAAAAAAGCCTTCTATCATCAAACTGGACTGCCGCCTGAAAATGAAGTTAAGCAGCAGCTAATCTGTTTCCAAAAATTCTACGACCTTGCCTAAGTTCATTGAATTTGACCCTTTAAGCAAGATTTGATCCTCAGGCTGCAAGACTTCTTTAATCCGTTTGAGCAGCTCTTCAAATTGATTCTGATCTTTTGTCTTTTTGAAATAATAAACCTTGCCCAACGGAAATATCTGACTGGCTAACTGGGCCAAATCAGCAATATCGTCCCCGTAAAAAATCACAGTATCCAAAACATCCGGATTCAGACTGGTAATCAAATTGGTATGCATCTGAACAGAGTCCGGACCCAGCTCTTTCATATCTGCCAGAACGGTGATTTTTTTACCGCCTTCATTACTTGGAATCGCCGAAAAAGTTTCCAAAATCAAGCGCATAGCCGTCGGATTAGCATTGTAGACATCTGAAAGAATGTCGGCACCGTTGGCAGCTTTTTTCCACTCGGTACGGTTGCGGGTCAGCTGCAGTTCAGACAAGGCAGCAACAATCTTTTTTTCCGGCACATTCAGCAGCTTGCCCACATAGGCGGCAATCATAGCATTGGCGGCATTGTACTTGCCGGTAACAGGCAAGGTGATCCTCTGCTCCAAGAAGTTAGTGCTAAAGGTCAGAAAATCTTTGTGCTCTTCTAATTCTGTCACATAAATATCTGCGTCAGAGCCAAAACGAATAACCTTTTGATTATCCGGCAGGAATTGATTGATAATCTTGTCGGCCGGTGCAATCAAAATACCATGGCCGTCCATTCCTTGTGTAATCTGCATTTTTCCTTGGGCAATCTTTTCCCGGCTGCCGAAGAATTCTAAGTGCGCCTCACCAATCAGTGTCACCACAGCGATGTGCGGATGAGCCAGATTAGACAAGAGTGCAATATCACCAAGGTGGTCCTGTCCCATTTCAAGAACGATTTTTTCGGTATCATCCGGCATGTGCAAAACCGTATAGGGAAGACCGATTTCGTTATTGTAATTGCCTTGGGTCTTATAAGTTTTATAGGTGCTGGCCAAAATATCTGCAATCATGTCCTTGGTCGTTGTCTTGCCGTTTGAACCTGTCACAGCAATCACATCAACACGCATTTTTTCCAGATAATACTGAGCCAAATCCTGAAAAGCTTTTAAGCAGTCATCAACCAAAATGTAGGGCTTTGTGTCAGCCAAGTCTTTTTCTGAAAAAACGGCAGCAGCGCCGTTTGCAAAGGCGGTGTCAATAAAATCATGGCCGTCACGTGCGCCCTTAAGCGGCAAAAAAAGATCGCCTGGCGCAATTTTCCGGCTGTCAAATTCAATCTGATGAAGAGCAAGGTCTTCAAAATGGGTCACATCATTTTTGGCGCCAACAGCTTTGGCGGCCTCATATAAACTTAATTTCATTTATAAATCCTTTTTAGGAAAATTCTAAAATCACTACGCCCATTATACCATAAATACTGGCCAACAAATATCTTTATGATATAATATTATATTATCCGCTGATTAAGTGAATGTTCATTGCCTATGCGGCAGTATGCTGCAGCCAATCTAAAAATCAGAATCAGCCCTTGTTTCTGGATTTTTTTGGGCTGAGGCAATCACTTTCTGACTGGATAAACAAGCAAAGTAATTTGCACAGAGTAGATGGTTTGCGTCAAGTGTGTGTGAATGGGATGTTGTCACACAACGAAGCTAACGCGCGGTAAATCATTGCATCCGCTGTTTTCAAGTTTACTTGATGAACAGCTCCATTTATATTAAGGAGCAACTATGTTATCATTTTTCAAACTTCCCCAACTAACTGTTCAGCGTCTGGTCACCCTTGCTATGGCTATTGCCTTGTCCTTTATCATGGGAAAACTATCCATTCCCATTATCCCCCAGCAGCTGGCAATCAGCCTGACCTTCATTCCCAATACGATTATCGGAATGATTGCCGGGCCTGTTTGGAGTTTCATAGCTCTGGGACTGCTTGACATTGTGGACACTCTCTCAGGCAATGCCGGCAATTTTATCATCTGGTGGACTCTTGTAGAAGCCTTTCAAGGTCTGCTGTACGGCCTTTTTTTCTATGGAAAATCCCTAAGCTGGATTTCTCGGAAAGACTGGTTTCATGTCAGTCTGGCAACGACTGCTATCATGCTCGTCGGAAGCTTCATTTTTACACCATTGCTCATCCAAATTTACTACGGTGTACCCATTATTGCTCAGTTTATCGCTGGCCGCTGGTTAAAAATCTTTGAGATTCCCATTCGTGTCCTCGTGATTATGGCTGTTATTCCGCAGCTGCAGCGAATTCCTGAACTACAAAAACTAATGCATAAAACATAATTATAAAAATAAAAATCAGAGAACCATCCCATCTCTGATTTTTTATTTTACTCCGCCTAAATTAAATGGCTTTCTCGCTTGGCAAACATTTCTTTTGCCAGCTGGACTAATGTTTCAATTAACTTCGGATAAGTAAGTCCCATATTTTCCCAAAGCAATGGGTACATGGACCACTGGGTAAAGCCGGGCATGGTATTTAGTTCATTGAGAAAAATATCTCCCTCAGCTGTCAAAAAGAAATCACAGCGCGATAAGCCGCAGCCTCCTAAAGCCTTGAAAGCTGCCGCAGCGTATGAGCGCATTTTTGCGGCCGTGCTGTCATCAACATCTGCCGGAATAGCCATGGTAATTTTATTGTCAATATACTTAGCTTCGTAATCATAAAAAGCAACATCTTTGACCACTTCTCCAGGCAAGGTTGTCTGAACATCCTTATTTCCCAGAATACCGACTTCGATTTCACGCGCATTGACACCTTGTTCAATCAAAATGCGGCTGTCATATTTCAACGCAAGTTCAATTGCTGCCCTCAGTTTTGCTTGATGACTGGCCTTAGAAATGCCCACGCTTGAGCCCATATTAGCCGGCTTGACAAAGACTGGATAAGTCAGTTTAGCTTCGGCCTCAGCCAGCTTAGCCTCTACATCTTCTCCTTCAATAAAGGTCACATAGGCCACCTGAGGAATAGAGACACTTTCTAAGACTTGCTTGGTTGTAATCTTGTCCATGGCTAGGCTGGAAGTCAGCACATTGGTCCCCACATAAGGCATCTTTAAAACTTCCAAGAAACCTTGAACTGAACCATCTTCCCCCATCGGTCCATGAAGAACAGGAAAAACGACAGCTCCTTCTTCATAAATATCACTAGGCTTGATTTTTTGAGAAAGAACAAGAGTGTCATTGGTCATTAATTTTTCTGAATCTGAGGGCTGACTGCTGAATTCCTGAGTCTTTATAAAATCACCTTTTTGAGTGATGAAGTAAGTTTTGACCAGAAATTTATCATAATTCACTGCCCGCATAACGCTCTCGGCTGAGAGTACCGAGACATCACGCTCAGCAGAACGGCCGCCATATAACAAAATCAGTGTTTCTTTTGACATAAATTACCTTTTCTATTTTCTCATTTTTCATTTATCATATCATAAAAAAAGAACCTTTTCAAAAAATATTGAAAAGGTCAGATTGAAGAAAAAGTCAATTTTTATCAAAAGAACTATTGTGTTATGATACTTTCCTTAGGTAGCACGGACGGCAAAACCAAACGCCAACGCTATAGCTTTTGACTAGGTTTTGCATTAGACTGCCGTTAGAAATAGTATCGATTTCTAGCGGCAATCGTCGCAGCAACTTCCTTTGGAATTTCATACCTAAGTTCAAGATACAAAGGGCGCCTGCGGATAAAGGCAAAATAGGGAGTACGCCGCGGAATCGTTAAGATTCTAGGCGGACTCATCTTTTTGCCACAATCCGCAGCCTGTGTTCAATTCGCCTATTTTTCTTATAGATTGTGAGTTGATACTATCCTAAGATGTGTGTGCTTGTGAAATGCTAACTATAGAGTTTGTCTGCAAGCTGAAGGTTCTTTTTAGCAATTGACCAAGCAAAAATCTGCCGGAAAAAGGCGCCACTATAATTCTGTTCTGTTTTCGATGGCACGCAGGAGGGTTACTTCGTCAGCGTATTCAATATCAGAACCGACTGCCAGCCCGCGGGCCAGCCGCGTGACCTTGATTCCAGCTGGTTTTAGCACTCTGGAGATATACATAGCCGTTGCTTCTCCATCCGCTGTTGCATTGGTGGCGATAATAACTTCAGTAATGTCACTATTATCCCGCAAGCGCGTCAAAAGGCTTTTCAGATTAATATCATCCGGACCAATACCGTTCATGGGAGAGATAAGCCCATGCAAAACATGATAGAGGCCATGATATTCCTGGATTTTTTCCATGGCCGACACATCCTTGCTGTCTTCCACCACGAGAATGGTCGAATCATCTCTGCTGTCATCTGTACAAATGCTGCAAGGATCATCATCGGTCAGATTGCCGCAGACTGAACAATAGGTCAGCTCCCGCTTAGCAGCCAGAAGATTTTTGGCAAAATCATTAACATCTTCATCGCTCATGCCAATTGTATAGAAGGCCAGACGTGTCGCCGTTTTAATCCCAATTCCGGGCAGCTTGGTAAAGCTTTCAATCAATTTCGCTATGGGAGTTGGGTAAAGCATTCTATTTTCCTCACTGTTTCATCGGATTCATTTTATGATAAAGGTTGATAATATCGCGGGTAATGGCATGGCTGGTTGTCCCGTGCAAGTCCGTTTCATGCGGCAGGACGACAGCTACAGCGACCTGCGGATTATTGCTGGGAGCATAGGCGACAACATTCAGGTTGGATGTGTAGACAGATTTACCGTCTTCACCGGTCACATAGGCTTCGGCCGTTCCGGTTTTAGCAGAAATAGGAACGCTGGCACCGTTGGCAAGAGTTTTCCCTGTCGCATAGCTGCCGCCATTAACAACATTATAGAAACCATCTTTGATGATAGCCATGTTATCACTGGAAATCGGCACCTCATTTAAGACCTTGGTATCAACAGACTGAACCAGCTTGCCCAAACCGCCGGTCTTGTTGTTATCATAAATTCCTTCCACCAAATGGGGAGCGATGCGCTTGCCGCCGTTAGCTACAGTAGCAGCATACTGAGCCAGCTGCATGGCCGTATAGTTGTCAAACTGACCGAATGATTCTGTCAGAACATTGGCAACATCAAACTTATCCGGTGTGTAGCCTTTGGATTCTCCCGGAAGGTCAATCTCAGTTGCCACACCGAGGCCGTACTGAGCATAAGCCGTTCGCAGTTTTTCCATGGCACTCTCATAGCCCTCTGACGACAGCGTCATACCGCTGTGGTAATCCTGTCCCATCAGCTTTAAGGCCAGCTGAACCATGTAAGTATTGGACGAATATTCCAAGGACTGGCTGGCAGTCAGCGGGATTGAGCCATTGGTAAACCATGATTTGATCGGGTTAGAGCCTGCAAACTGGATGGCTTGGTCATTGATGACCTGATTGCCTGACAAGACACCATTTTCCCAGCCGGCCGTTAAGGTAGCTCCTTTAACCACAGAACCGGGGGTGAAAACTTCTGTAATGGTGCCCAGCGCATTGGAGGAAACCTCTCCTGATTTCAGGTCGTGCTCAAGGCCGGCCATAGACAAAACAGCGCCTGTATTGGGATTTAAGACAACAGCATAGACACCTTCGGAATACTTGGTGTTTCCGGCTGCTAATTCTGACTTAAAGTATTGGTTGAGAATCTGTTCAACACCCTTTTGAAACTCAAGATCAATCGTCAGCTTCAAATTTTTGCCTTTGGTTCCTTTGGCGGTGGTTTTATTGCTGACAATCTTTCCTTCTTTATTAACTTTAATGGACTGAATAGTTCGGCTGCCCTGCAGGTAATCCTCGTATTGTTTCTCTAAGTAAGAAGTTCCGACGCGGTCATTCAGCGAATAACCCTTTTTGACATAGTCACTTGCTTCCTCAGCAGGAAGGCCCGTTTTCTGGCTGGAAACCTTACCGATAATGGAGGTAATTGAATTCTTATCGGCCTTACGCTCCCAGTCCGTCTTCACAGAAATACCTTCCAAATCTGACTTGCTGGTTGCCAGCACAGCAATTTGTTCGGCCGTCAAATCTCCCGTTGTCAAGGAGGCCGTGTTAAAGACCGATGTCGCATTCATCTGACTGAAAATATAAATGATTTTTTCTTCATCTTCAGAATAATTAATTGCACTGTCCGGAACAGCCTTGACCGCATTGGCATAGATATCTGATTCCTTCAGATTGTTGCCGAAATTATCATATTTTTTCTTATCCGGCAGCTTCTTAACCACTTTTTGATAGATCTTAGGATCCGCCAAATAATAATCTTTTTTCTGACGCTTGGTGACCTTGTTTTCAGTCAAAGTGACCATGCCTGCTAATTTCTGGGCATTCTTTTTAATATCCTCAGCAGTCATCGTGTTGCTTCTGGTGAAAGCAACAACTTCTTTGACCTCATTTTCAACCAAAGGAACGCCCTTAGCGTCATAAATCTGACCTCTGGGACTTGACGTCTTGATCGTATAATTCGTTGATTCTGTTAACTTGGCCTTGTAAAATTTAGCGTCGTAAATCTGCATCTGTGCTAATCGTAACAGCAAGATTGTAAACAGAGCTACAATAAAGAAAAATAGGAGATTGATTCTGTTTGAGATAAGAACAAAGGTTCTGGACTGATTCTTCTTAGGTTTCTTGAGTTTACGTACCATTTTTCCTCCTATTTTTTATGAAACTACGTCTTTTATTTTATCATAATTTAGATGAAAACTTGTGACTTTTCTTCAAACAGAGCAAAATTCCTGCAAAGAAAAAGCAAGACAGGAACTCAGTAAAACTAATCTTATCATCCCTGTCTTACTTATACAGCTGCCGGCAAAGAGGCTTTGGTTTGCTATAGAAAATGAGATTGGAACTCAGCCAATCTCATTTCTTTTTCTTTAAACAAACAATCTAAAAATTATTCTCCGAGGTAGTACTCAGCAGTCACGTTCAGATTTTCGTCAAATTCAAATACCAATGGTGGGAAATTAGGAATTTCAACACCCATAATTTCATCATCTGATAATTGTTTGATGTGCTTAACAAGGGCACGGATCGAATTACCGTGTGCACCAACGAAAACATTTTTACCGTCTTTAAGTGCCGGAGCAATCTTATCTTCCCAGAATGGAAGAGCACGTTCAAGCGTTACCTTCAGGTTTTCCGCATCCGGAACGACAGTATCGTCAAGATTTGCATAACGGCGGTCTGTATGGGCAGAGTATTGGTCGTCTTTAGCCATAGCCGGAGGCAAAACATCATAAGAACGACGCCAAATGTGAACTTGTTCATCACCGAATTGTTCAGCAGCTTCAGCCTTATTTTTACCAGTCAAACCACCATAGTGGCGTTCATTCAAGCGCCATGATTTTTCAACCGGCACCCAAAGCTGATCAGAATATTCAAGAGCTAAGTTAGTTGTTTTGATGGCACGTGTCAAAACTGATGTGAAGGCAAGGTCAAATTCAATTCCTGCTTCCTTGATCAATTTGCCGGCATCAATCGCCTGCTGGGTTCCTTTATCTGAAAGGTCAACATCAGCCCAGCCAGTGAAAAGGTTAGCCTTGTTCCATTCTGATTCACCGTGACGAGCAAATACTAATTTTACCATTAATGTTCTCCTTTATTTTTGACCAATGTCAAATAGTTTACTGTTTTATTTTACAAAAATATCGTGAAAAAATCTACTGCATTTTCTAAAAAGATTGAAATCTTCTGTTTCAAAAGCAAAACGAAAGTTCTAAAATGACATCAGATCAAAAAGTAACCATTTAAACTCTAAAATATTAATGCAAAAGAGAATAAGCAAATAAAGCCATCAAAACGATGGCACAGATAAATGAAATCATAATGTTTTTACTGCGGTAAGAAACCAGTGCTAGTATACACAAAACAAGCAATACTAAGATAAATCGAATTATGTCCATAAACTAACATCATCTTTTTATTATTTTTTACAATTCATTAGACTTAGAAGCATTATGAAAACAAGGCCTCCAATGGCTCCAATAATATAATATTCCATATTTATAAGCCTATCTTATTAAAAATTTCATTCACCTATTACTTTTTAAGTATATGACAATAACAAAAAGAGATTGCAATATGAGCAAAGTAAATATAATTAACTTGGCGTCATTGTTGGGAATCAATACACACAATAAAGCTAGGAATATATAACTTAAAAATATATAGCGTCGATATTTCTCTAAAAACATAAGCAATCCTATTAAATCAATGGCCCACATTTATCATAACTTAATCCGGCCATCATACAGGCAAAGCCAGTACTCGCACCTACAGCTCCTGCTCCAGATACTGTTCCAAAGACAGGCACAGTTACCGTACCAAGCCCTGCACCTACAGCCGCTCCGCCAATGAATTCAAAAGCGGCTCCCGCAAGGCCTAGTAACAAACCTTCCCCTTCAGCATCCGAAAGAACAGCCATATCTGCTGCCTCAAAGTTGTCAAAGGCCATTTATTGTGTTCTTTGTCTAAACTTCTATCAGCTTGCAGCAAGCTCTTGAAGCGTTAATTTAGTATTTGAAAATTATTTTAACATTTGATGTTTCTAAATCAATACTATTTGACCGAATTTAACATAACTGTATATTCTATGAAAAAACGTAAATTTTCCGAAAAAATATGGTAATAAAAAGAAACCGACACCCATAAGGAAGCCATAAAATCATAAGAAGATTCTCAAATAAGCTTGCGGCTGCGTATATCTAGTGTTACAATAGAAAAAATTTAACTTTTTGGAGGTCACATGGTTTCAACTCACACAACAATCGGCTCTTTTGATTTTGATAATTGTCTGATGAATGCTGCCGGTGTCTATTGCATGACGCGTGAAGAATTAGACGCTATTGAACAGTCTGCGGCAGGGTCATTTGTGACTAAAACCGGCACTCTTGAAGAGCGTGCAGGCAATCCTGAACCGCGCTATGCCGATACGGTTCTAGGTTCTATCAACTCAATGGGGCTTCCCAATAAAGGGTTCCAATATTATCTGGACTATGTCATTGAGCTGCAAGATCAGCCGGGCAGCAAAAATCATTTTCTCTCGCTCGTTGGTATGTCACCGGAAGAGACCCATACAATTTTAAAAGAGGTTGAAGCCAGCAGCTACCAGGGCCTGGTCGAACTCAATCTTTCCTGCCCCAATGTTCCCGGCAAACCGCAGATTGCCTATGATTTTGAGACAACCGATCAGATTCTTGCAGAAGTTTTTTCATACTTCACCAAGCCTCTCGGTGTTAAGCTGCCGCCGTATTTTGATATTGTGCATTTTGATCAGGCAGCCGCGATTTTCAATAAATACCCTCTCACCTTTGTTAACTGCATTAACTCCATCGGCAATGGATTGGTCATTGAGGATGAAACAGTCGTTATTAAACCCAAAAACGGCTTTGGCGGACTTGGCGGTGACTATGTCAAACCAACAGCTCTGGCCAATGTTCACGCATTTTACAAGCATCTCAATCCGTCAATTCAAATTATCGGTACAGGCGGTGTCAAAACAGGCCGCGATGCTTTTGAACATATTCTCTGCGGTGCCAGCATGGTCCAAATCGGAACAGCGCTCCACCAAGAAGGCCCGCAAGTTTTCGAGCGCATCACCAAAGAATTAAAAGATATCATGACAGCTAAAGGTTATGACAGTCTGGAAGATTTCCGCGGCCAGCTGAACTATATAGACTGACCTTTATAAGAACCGGCTTCCTTAAAGAAGGCGGTTCTTTATTTTCCTCTTTCAGCAGTACTTCTGCTATAATGAAAGCAAGAATCAAAAGGAGGAGTTAGATGTCAACATTATTATCACCTGCCCAAGTCGCAGGGCTTTCACTAAAAAACCGAGTGGTTATGCCGCCCATGTGCATGTACGCTGTTGAAAAAGAAGATGGAAAAGTCACACCCTTTCACCATACACATTACGGTTCCCGCGCTATCGGCCAGGTTGGCTTGATTATTTTAGAGGCAACAGCCGTAGAACCGGACGGCCGTTTAACAAATAATGACTTAGGTATCTGGAGTGATGACCATATTGCGGGACTGAAATCTTTGGTGGATGAGCTGCATGCTTTTGGTGCCAAAGTCGGTGTACAGCTGGGCCATGGCGGTCGAAAAGCCGCTGACGCTATCGATAAAATTGCCCCGAGTCCTATTGCCTATAATCAAGAGTACGGAAAGCCGCGCGAAATGACGGCGGCAGATATTAAGCGAGTTCAAAATTCTTTCGCAGCGGCAGCCAAACGCGCCCAGGAAGCCGGCTTTGACTTGATTGAACTGCATGGAGCTCACGGCTATCTCATCAATCAATTTTTAGAACCTCTGACCAATCACCGCAAGGACAGTTACGGCGGCAGTCTGAAAAATCGCTACCGCTTTGTTCAGGAAATGCTGCCTCACATTAAGGCTAATTTTAAGGGGTCTGTCTGGATTCGCTTATCATTAACGGCTTATGATGAGAGCGGCACACAAAATACCATTGAAGACTGGCAAAATATCGGACGCTGGCTGGAACGCGACGGCATTGACTGTATTGATGTTTCAACTGGCGGCCTGCTCGATGTCCGTCCAAACATTCCCGTTTACGGCGGCTATCAGGCACCTTACACCAGCCGCATGAAAGAAGCTGTGTCCATTCCTGCTACTGCTGTCGGTCTGCTAAATTCTCCAGAATTAGATGAATACCTCTTGCAAACCCAGCAGGCTGACCTGATTGAAATCGGACGCGGTCTGATTCGAAATGTTAATTGGCTGGCAGACGCTGCAGCAATTTTGCACGACCACCAGTTTAAGGTTTACAATAATTCCTATGAACGCGGACAGGTCAAATAAAATGAAAAGCACCTACAGTTATTTGCTGCGGGTGCTTTCTTTTATGAAAAATCGTCTTTACTATCCCTGTCCGTCTCAGACTGATGTTGCGCTTTTAAGTCAGAAGCTTCCATTGTTTTACTGACAAAAATAACACTGATCATTTTGGCAAGTGAAAAGACAATGAGAAAAACGAGAAACAATTTTTCCATAACAGATCTTTCTCCTTTGGCTATAAGTACATGTAAGAAGCGGCTCTCCTAGATTTCTTCAAGCGCAAATGGCGGCAAATCATCTGGTTCGTTTAAGCCTTTATATCTTTTTTTCTCTCTTTTGGCATTCCGGACAAAGGCCATATATCAGAAGCTGCGTCCGTGTGACGTCATAGCCGGTTTGCTGGCGTACCTCCTCCTCAATTGAAGAAATATCGGCATCTGCAAAATCCGTAATCTTACCGCAGGACTCGCAAACAATATGCAGATGCTCATCACCCATAAAATCAAAATATGCTGTATTATCATTGCTGAGTTTGAGCTCTACAACAAAGCCTTCATCTATCAAAACTTTGAGATTGTTATAAACGGTCGCTAAACTCATGCTGGGATATTGAGGAAGAAGGTCGCGGTAAATCTGCTCTGCACTCGGATGATGGTGAGCATTAATCATATAAGCAATAACTGCCTTGCGGGTCTCCGTAATACGAATATGCTTTCTCTTAAGGTGCGTCAACACATGATTGTAGACGGCCTGTTTTGGATCATTGTCATAGACATGCAGTACCATTCTTAGTCCCAGCTCCTTTCTATTTATCTTTTTCTATTATACACTATTTTTACTTAAAGGCGTAAAAGAAGGCTTAAATGGTAAAAGAACAGTTCAGTCTTGGCTTATTTTAACAGTATAATCCAGTAAGTTTGTCTTTTGTCCGTAAGATTAAAGCATAACAAAAACCCTGCTCATAAAGCAGGATTTTTAGACTGTCCTATAATTATTTTACAGCGTCTTTAAGAGCTTTACCAGCTTTGAATGCTGGAACTTTAGAAGCTTTAATTTCGATTTCTTCACCTGTTTGAGGGTTGCGACCTTTGCGTGCTGCACGTTCGCGAACTTCAAAGTTACCAAAACCGATAAGTTGCACTTTTTCACCTTTGGCAAGGTATTCAGATACTGCTGAAAATACAGCATCAACCGCTGCAGCTGAATCTTTCTTAGTCAATTCAGTAGCTTCTGCAACTTTTGCAATTAAATCTTGTTTGTTAGCCATTTAACAAATCCTCCAATAATTTTATAAGCCTTATAGGCTTTAACAGATTCTATCATACCTAAAAAACTTAGATAGGTCAAGTATTTAATGCCGTTTTAACGGTTTTTCTTTAAAATATCAAAGTTTATTTCATCAGTTGCCAAATTGATAGCTGTAGATTTCAAATAAAGGCCGCTGTCATTGTCAATATTTTGCAAATTGATATTAACAACAGACTTCTTGGGGAGAATTTCAACAAAACTTGGCAGCTTGTAGCTGGATCTGATGTAGCTGAGCACCTCAGCTTCCGGCAAGGGCAGATTGCCTACTGACATTGAGGTCACTTTCAGCTGAATGGCTCCGCTTTTTAGGTGGTAAGGCTCAAAATAGATGTAGAGCGGCACCTGAGATCCCAGAAGCTTATAACTTCCCTGAAATTCAATGTTCGTTGATGTCAGGCGCACATTGTAGTTCATATCTTTAGACTGATAGTCATTTAAGTAGCTTGCCAGGGTTTGATTGAGCTCTTCCTTAGTTGTAGTAACGGTGCCGACCTTAACCGGATTTGTTATCGTCTGGCTGCTCTTAGAAGCATCTGCAGAGCCTCCCATTACTCGACTGATAATAACTCCCCAAAAAGCAATGTTGAGGGCTAATAAAAGCAAGAACCCCCACTTCCACCAGTTTCTTTTAGTTCCAATTCTTTTTTGTTTCACTGATTTTCTCCATTACTGCTTTTGACATGATCTGATAACCGACATTATTGGGATGAAAGCGATCATCCTCGGAAAGGACATTGTTGGTTATCTGGCCAGAATCACTTTCACTGCTCGGAGTTTCAACAGCTGTCTGACCGCTGTCAGTTCCCTTATAAAGCAATTCATTAATCGATACAAAATAAACATTCTCATATTCTGCGGTAACCTTCTGTGTTCCTTGGTTCCACTTGTCAATAATTTCCTGCATCTGCGTCAAATCAGGAAAATTTAAATAATAGGGATTGTAGATACCAACCACATAGATAGGCAGGTTCTTATTTTTTTGTCTGGCCAGTTCGATAATTTCTCTCAGATGTTTCTGATAAACCTGAGCTGGTTTTGTAAAAGAAGATGCCTTCAAATTGGTCAAATCTTTTCGGATAACAGCCATAACATCGTTGCCGCCGACTGTCAGCGTCATCAGATTAGCCCTTGTAAGACTTTTTTGAATCTTTTTTTCTTCAGACATCCGTGTCAGAATCTGCTGGCTGGTATTGCCTGAAACCCCGTAATTATTGCTGGCTACATCATAATGGTAGCTTGTCTGCAGTTCCTGTGACAGCAGCGGAATAAAACCGCCCTGCTCTGTTGTGTCCCCAACACCCTCTGTCAGGGAATCTCCGATTGCAACATAATTAAAGGTCGCTGATTTCTTTATCGACAGCTTCTGCCCCAAGTGCTTCAGGCCGGACTCTCTGACCGGAATTAAAAAGTAAAATAAGAGACTGAAAATAAGAAGGCCTGCAAGAAAAAAAGCAAGTCCTTTAGGAAGTTTTTTATTCATAGTGCACCATCACCGCAAAAGCTCCTTCACCTGTGTGAGTCTGAATGACTGACCCTGTTTCAAAAACAGCAATTTCTTTTTCAACATAGGCCTGTAATTTATCTCTGAGACCCTTGGCAAGTTCTGCAGTACCCGCATAAGAAATACCAATCTCAGCAATTTTCCGATCTTTGATGTGAGCAATAAAGCTGTCCAGCCATTTATTGAAAGTCTTATTGCCCCGCCCTTTTGTAACGGGATTTAAGACGTGGTCTTTGAGTTCCATGACCACTCTGATATTAAGCAAAGAACTGATAAGCCCTGTGACACGGCCAATCCGTCCGCCTTTAACCAGATTTTCCAAGGTTGAAACGCCAATGAACAGTTCCGTTTTCTGTTTTACTTCTTCAATCTTGGCTAAAACCTCTTCCAAACTGCTGCCGTTCTTAGCTGCCCGAGCAGCTGCAACAACTTGAAATTTCATGGCCTGATCCGTAAAAGAAGAGTCCAAAACAGTAACATTGGCCCCAGCAATATTGGCTCCCTGACGCGAGGCTTCAACCGTTCCTGATAAAGCATGGGTAATATGGATGGCAACAATCTGCTCTGCGCCTTCTTTGAGAAGGTGCTCATAGGTTTCAGCAAATAATCCCACAGGCGGCTGGCTGGTCTTAGGAAGCGTCTTGCTGTTTTTAGCCAGGGCGCGAAACTGACCTTCCTCCTTAAGATTATTATCGGAATAAACCACACCGTCAACCATAACAGTTAAGGGAACCACCGTAATATCCAATTCCTTAACCAACTCAGGCTCGATCGTAATCGACGAATCGGTGACAATTTTAATTTTGCTCATTTTTGATCCTGTTTCATTTAGCTTTCTAATTTTATAGTATCGCTTTTATTATACCAAATAATCACCTTTTAGGGGAAATTTTGCAGAAGAAAAAGTCTAAAGGCACTGCAGCCTTTTAAGATTCTTGACTAAAAGGAATTTCTTCGATAGGTACCGGGCTTATTTATCAGTAAAAGCGACTTTCTTTACCCTTTTACAAGGATGACACTGCCACATCTGAGAGCTATTTTTTACACTGCTTACTCATTTACTCAGCAATTCTCTGGCCTGCTGACGGGCAGCTGGGGTGACATTGTCTCCTGCCAGCATCTTGGCAATTTCTTCAACTCGTTCATCCGGGCTCAGAAGATGGACAGTTGAAACAGTAGAGTCCTCATCGCTTTGCTTTTCAATGAAATATTGATAATCACTGATGGCAATAACCTGAGGGAGGTGTGAAATAGCCAGAACTTGACCGTGTCGGCCAATCTTATAAATCTTTTGAGCTATGGCCTGCGCCACGCGGCCTGATACACCGGTATCAACCTCATCAAAAACAATGCTGGTCTTATCCTCACGGCGGGAAAAGGTCGATTTAATGGCCAGCATCAAGCGAGACAGTTCTCCGCCGGAAGCTACCTTAACCAAAGGTTTGAAGCCTTCTCCCGGATTTGCTGAAATATAAAACTCAACGTTTTCATTTCCCTCACGGTTGAACTTTCCCTTGGTGAAAACCACTTTGAAATCGGCCTTATCCATGTAAAGCTCTTTTAATTCCTGCTTGATTTCTTTGGACAGGTGATCCGCAATGGCATGGCGCTTTTGGCTGAGCTCTGCCGCTGATGCCAGTAAAGACTGCTCCAGCGATTTTAAGTCTTTTTCAATACCGTCCAAAGACAGATCATTTCCTGTTAAATGATCATATTCCTTGGTGATATTGGCAAAGTAATCCAAGACATCATCTGCTGAACCGCCGTATTTGCGGGTAATCGTATTGATCGTATCTATCCGCGCCTCAATCTGGGCTAGGGCATTGGCATCAAAATCCAGACTGTCCAGAATATCTCCCAAACGCTTGCTGACATCTTCCAAAATATAATAAGATTCGCTGAGACTGTCGGACAATTCCTTGTAGTCAGTATCGTATTCTTCCAGACTTTGCAGATCGTTCATGGCAGAGCGGACATTTGCCAGGCTGGAAAAATCGTCATTATCCAGCAGAACATAGGCATTGGTCAGGGTGTCCACAATAAGCTTGTGATTCATAAGCTTATCGCGCTCTTTTTGCAGTTTCAGGTCTTCGCCTGATTTAAGGGCGGCTGCTTCAATCTCAGCTATCTGATACTCCAGCATCTCAATGCGTGCCTGGTGTTCTTTTTCGTTCTTGCGCTGATCAAGGACACGTTTGCGCAGGCTTTTATAGCGGTCAAACAGCTCCTGATAGGTCTCTTTGACTGTTTGAAAATCCTCATCGCCAAATGCATCTAACAGCTGGATGTGTTTTTGCGGACGCATGAGCTCTTCTTGGTCATGCTGACCGTGAATATCCACTAAATATTGACCGACAGCACGCAAAGTGCTCAAATTAACCATCTGACCATTGATACGGCTGATACTGCGGCCGTTTTGCAGAATCTCCCGGCGAATAATCAGTTCATCGGAATACTCGATGCCATTATCCTGCAGCAGCTGCTCCAAAAACGGATTGGCATCGATGGAGAAGAAGCCTTCAATCTCTGCCTTAGAACTGCCGTGGCGAATGACATCAGTGCTGGCTCTGCTTCCCAGCATCATATTCATGGCATCGATGATAATAGATTTCCCGGCACCTGTCTCACCAGTCAAAACAGTCATCCCCTGCTCAAAGCTCAGTGAGATTTCTTTGATTATGGCAAAGTTTTTTATGGCAATTTCTAAAAGCATGCTCCCTCCTTTTCAGTCTAATCTTTCATCCAAGTCTTTATTTCCCGACGGATTCTGTTACTGTCCTTAGGACTTTTAGCCAGCAAAAGCAGACTGTCATCATCGGCAATCAGACTAAAGATAAGCCCTTCAAACCGTTCGAGCAAGAAACGTTTAAGCAGGTAGCTGGTTCCCGGCACAACATCAATATGAAGGAAATTTTCCAAACCGGAAACTTCATCGGAGACAGCTTTAACAGAACTTTCTGCAGGTTTAGGCGCAGAAGCTTCTTTGCGGCTGTTTCCTTTAGACAGACCATAGATATACCGGCCGTTTGCAGTCGGCACCTTAATAATCCCCACTTCATTAATATCACGGGAAATAGTCGCCTGTGTTGCCTGCAGACCTTCTTTTTCTAAAAGCCCAACCAATTCATTTTGGGTTTCGATGTCATTTTCTAAAACAATCTTTTTGATTAACTCTAAACGTTCACGCTTTTTCATTCTTTTTAAATTCCTCGTGTGCTTGGTCAACAACAGTCTCAATACTTGCTGCAGCCTTATTTTCAGGCTGGTCCGATTTTTCTAAATGGGCTAAAAATTCAATATTGCCGTGCCCGCCCTGAATGGGTGAAAAATCCAGCCCCTTAACTGTAAATCCGCAATCTGTTGCAAAAGCTGTCACGTCTTTCAAGACGTTTTTATGAACCTGCCTGTCCTTAACAACCCCATGTTTGCCAATCAGTTCTCGGCCGGCCTCAAACTGAGGTTTAATCAGTGCAACAACCTGTCCTTGGTCCTTTAAGACCTTAAAGAGCGCCGGCAGTATCAAGGACAGTGAAATGAAACTGACATCAATAGAGGCAAAGGCCGGCTGACCCTGCTTAAAATCCTTAGGCTCTGCATAGCGAAAGTTGTACTGCTCCATGCTCAGCACGCGCTCATCCTGACGCAGTTTCCAGACTAACTGATTGGTTCCGACATCAACCGCATAAACAAACTTGGCACCATTTTTCAGCATGACGTCCGTAAAACCGCCTGTTGAGGCGCCAATATCAAGGGTTATCAGATTGTCCACCGAAATGGAAAAAACATCTAAAGCCTTTTCCAGCTTGAGTCCGCCGCGGCTGACATATTTTAACTTTTCGCCCTTTAATTTTAATTCAGTTGCCGCATCAATTTTTTCGCCGGGTTTATCATAACGTTCCCCATTGATGACATTGACAACCAAACCGGCCATCACTCCCCGTTTAGCCTGTTCTCTGGTATCAAAGAGGCCTTGTTTATAAGCTAAAACATCCACTCTTTCCTTAGGCATGGAGGCGCAACCTTTCTATCATCATTTCAATAGCACTGCTGTCAAAGGAGCCGTCTGAGGCAAATGTTTGAAAAATGACCTTGGCCTGATTAAGGGCATCGTTTAAAACAGCATACGATTCATCCAGCCCCAAAAGGCTGGGATAGGTTGATTTTTCAGCAGCCAAATCCTTTTGCGGTGTCTTACCTATTTCAGCAAAATCCGCTGTTACATCCAAAATATCATCACGTACCTGAAAGGCTAAGCCAACCAATTCTCCCGCTCGACGAAGCTGACCGATGGCTTTTTCCGGCAGCTCTGCTGTAATTCCCGCAGCCACAAAAGGAAAAGTCAAAAGTTTTCCTGTCTTATTGGCATGAATCTTGGCTAAATCAGTCAAATCCAGCTGAACGTGCTCACCTTTAATATCCAGCATCTGACCGCCAACCATGCCATAGGTTCCTGAAGCTTCCGACAATTCGGCTACCAAGCGTATTTTGATCTTATCTGCTAAGTCAGCCTTGGCCAGCAAACCAAAAGGGTCCAGAAAAAGACTGTCACCCGCCAGAATCGCTGTTGCTTCGTCAAATTTTTTATGATTGGTCAGCTGTCCCCGCCGGTAGTCATCATTATCCATAGCAGGCAGATCATCATGAATGAGACTGCCTGTGTGAACCATCTCCAGACTTGCCGCCACTTGATAGTGAGCTTCTGTTAAGCTCAACCCAAACCCCTGCAGCACTTCCAGAAACAATAAGGGTCTGATCCGCTTGCCACCCGCATGAATGGAATACAAGACAGCATCAATAAGATCTTTGGAAACGGCCTCTTGAGCATAGTAGTCCTGCAGAGCTTGGTCAATTTTTGTAATCTTCTTATCCACAATCAGTCCATTTCCGCTTCGCTGCCATCAGCCTGCATAACCTTTACCAGGGTCTTCTCGGCTGATTCCAGAGTCTTCTGCAAATCCTTAGAGAGCACCATGCCCTTTTGAAATTCAGCAATGGCTTCTTCCAGAGGAACATCACCGTTTTCGAGTTTCCCGACAATTTCCTCTAATTCCTGTAAATTTTCTTCAAATGTTTTCTTCTTGTTCGACATTTTCTACCTCCGCTTGAACGTGTCCGTCCTTCATGGCCAGACTGAGACGGTCGCCTTTTTTAAGGTCCTTGGCTGACTGAATAATCTGACCGTCCTTTTGGACAATAGCATAGCCCCGTGCGACAATTCGCTTTGTATCCAGTGACAGCAGCGCATCCTGTGCCTTTTCAAAGCGAGCTAATTTACTGTCGTACTGGCTGGTCATGTGGCTTAGGAGCAGACGCTGGGTCTGCTTTAATTGTTCTTGGTATCGTTTTATCGTTCCCGACAGATCCAGAGACAGCAAACGCTGCCTTAAAAGTTTTTCTTCTCGGTCATGGACATCGTAGGTCTGCTGCACTCTGGTCAGCAAACGTGTCCTCAGATGGTCCAGCTTTTGAACATAAGCATCATAGAGCCTTTCCGGCTGCCTAAAAATAACAGAATGCTGCAGTTTCTTAAGCTGCTCATCCTTTTGCCGAATCAAGCGCATGACAGCCTGATAAGACCGCATCTGCCTTTCCTGAAGAAAGGCCAGCAAATCAGCCTTGGTCACAGGTGTCGCCAATTCGGCTGCTGCCGTTGGCGTTGCTGCTCTGCGATCTGCCGTAAAATCAGCCAAGGTTGTATCTGTTTCATGCCCGACACTGGAAATAATGGGCAGCTGTGAATCAAAAATAGCCTGCACCACGATTTCCTCATTGAAAGCCCAGAGGTCCTCAATAGAACCGCCGCCGCGGCCGACAATGAGCAGGTCTAAATCATCACGCTCATTGGCCAAACCAATGTTGTCAGCCACTTCCTGCGCGGCTCCTTCGCCCTGTACCTTGGTTGGAAAAAGCAAGATATTAACTCCGGGGAAACGGCGCGAGACCGTAGTGATAATATCTCTGATAACCGCACCGCTAGGACTGGTGACAACACCAATCTTTTTGACAAAACGCGGCAGAGGCTGCTTATGGCGCTCATCAAAATAACCGGCCTCAGCCAGCTTTTTCTTGAGCTGTTCAAACTGAACCGCCAAGGCACCAATGCCATCCGGCTCTGCTTTTTCAATGATGATGGAATAAGAACCGCTGGGCTCATAAAGCTGTACGCGCCCGATGACATTGATCTTTATGCCTTCTTCCAACTCAAAACCAAGTTTTTGGTAAATACCGCTCCACATGGTCGCCTGAATGACAGCTTTTTCATCTTTGAGCGAAAAATATTGATGTTTAGGCCGTTTTCTAAAATTAGAAACCTGACCTGTCAGATAAACCCGCTCCAAATAAGGATCACGGTCAAATTTCAGCTTCAAATATTTAGTCAAAGATGACACCGATAAATACTCAGCCATGGAACTCCTTTCCTAGGTTATCAGGTCTTGGATTGCCTCAGCTATCCAAACTGCATAGTAATACAATTATAGCAAAAAATACAGAATTTAGCAGACCTTAGACAGGAAAAAAGCTGCCCCAAAAACACTGCGGCAGCTCTGTGTATATAAAAAGTTATTCTGCTGATAAAGAACCAACTGAAATTTTACAGCTATCCTTGTTCTTAATTGTCAGCTTCAGCAAATTGCGCTTGAAAACAGAAAAGAATACGTTTACAATATAAGATAGAATAGAAATGGATGGTTATATGGAAAAAGTTATTATTTTTGATATGGACGGTGTCATTGTTGACTCAGAATACACCTTTTTTGAAACCAAAACACAGATACTGCGCGATGAAGGAATTGACGCAGATGAATCTCATCAGTATCAATACATGGGAACTACTTTTGAATTCATGTGGCAGCAAATGAAAGATGAATTTAACCTGCCAAAATCAGTGGCCGAATACATAGCCGATATGAATGCGCGTCGGGATGCCTTGATGGCACGGGACGGCGTAAGGCCCATCAAAGGCGTTAAAACCTTAATCCACTGGCTCAAAGACCATGGCTACCGCTTAGCAGTAGCATCATCTTCTCCCTTACAAGAGATTAAACGCGCTTTAACAGAACTTGAGCTGGCAGACTGTTTTGATTATATGGTAACCAGCGAAGAGGTTCCCCGTTCAAAACCGGCTCCCGATGTTTTCTTATACGCCGCTCAGCTCTTACAGGCCCAACCGGCTGACTGTATTGTCATAGAAGACACCAAAAACGGCACCCGCGCCGCTAAGGCTGCGAATATGTATTGTTTTGGTTTTGCTAATCCAGACTACCCCGCTCAGGATCTAAGTGCAGCTGATCAGCTAATTACGGACTACAGTGACCTTTACCAGTATCTGAAAGACTAGGCTGTTGGCTACAGTATTTTTACTGTGACAGAGACTCCTCGCTCATTTCTTTCATCCACTTTGGCAGTTCCTGACTGATTCTTGTGGGTAAAACCACATAAGCCCTTTGCGCTAATGTTTGAGCAATAGCAGAGTGAAGATAGGCAGCCGCGGCAGCTGTTTCAAAAAGATCTGATTTAAACTGGGCGGTAAAACCGGCTATCATACCGGCCAGAGTATCGCCCATGCCGCCGGTTGCCTGATAGGGACCGCCTACGCGAAGTTCTCCGACACGATTGCCTTGATAAATTTTAGTGCGATGCGATTTAGCGACTAGCACCGTTCCTTTAGGAAAATGGGCCAGCGCTTTTTTTGTTTTATCCTCAGTCTGCTCTGAAATCGCAAGACCGGACAGCCTTTCCCACTCTTTTTGGTGGGGAGTGAGGATAATGTTTTTAGTTAGCCATTGAATGCCGGTTTTTTTAGCCAGCAGATTTAGAGCAGAGCCGTCAATGATTAAAGTCTGCCTTGTCCTGATTGATTTCCACACCGCATCAAAGGTCTTTTGAGCTAATTCATCTTCAGCCAAGCCCGGTCCAATAAGAATGACATCAGCCGCTGCCGTCTGTTCGGACAGGCGGTCTTTTTCTGCCATATCAAAAGCCATGGCCTCAGGCAGCTGGCTGTGCAGGGCTGTGATATTGTCTTTATGGGTAGCAACTGTCACCAAACCTGCTCCGCTGTTAACACAGGCCAAAGCAGCCATGATAATAGCACCGCCGTAAGGATAGTTGCCGCCAATTAAAAGAACACGGCCAAAAGTCCCCTTGTGACTTTCAAGAGGACGCGGCTGAATAATTTTTTGAGCTAAAATTTCATCAATAATCATTTGATCACACTTCTTAAAGCTGCTTGATAGGTTTGTTCCAGAAGCATGGTAATAGTCATGGGACCGACACCTCCCGGAACAGGGGTGATGAGACTTGCGACTGTGGCAACTTCGTCAAATTTGACATCGCCAATCAACTTGCCATCATCGTCACGGTTCATGCCAACGTCGATAACAACAGCACCTTCCTTGACAAAGTCTTTGGTTACAAAATGTCCCTGACCGATTGCAACAATAAGCACATCAGCCTGTTTGGCTACCTGAGGAAGCTGGCGCGTCCGTGAATGCGTTAAAGTAACTGTTGCATTTTTATCGAGCAGTAACTGCGCCATGGGCTTGCCGACAATGTTGGAGCGGCCAATAATAACCGCATGCTTGCCTTCAAGATCCACCTGATAAGCACTCAGCATTTCCATGATGCCGGCCGGCGTGCAGGGAACCATGACTGGTCTGCCGCTCCACAAATGTCCTGTATTCATAGGGTGAAAACCATCAACATCCTTATGGGGATCAATAGCCAGAATAATTTTTTTATCATTAATATGAGCGGGAAGAGGCAGCTGCACCAAAATACCGTGAATAGATGGGTCTTGATTATAGCTTTCGATCACATCAATTAATTCTTCTTCACTGATGGCATCTGACAGGCGCACTGTCTCGCTTTTGAAGCCTGCTTTCTTAGCTGCGCGCTCTTTATTGCGGACATAAACCTGACTGGCCGGATTATCTCCCACCAAAATGACCGCTAATCCCGGAACAAGATTGTATTTTTCTTGCATGCGTGCAACTTTCTCAGCCAGCTGAGCCTGCATCTTCTGTGCCAGTGCTTTACCATCAATAATTTCTGCCATGTGTCTCTCCTGAAATAAAACTAAATCTATTATATCAAAAAAGAGCGGGAAAGAAGCAAAAATTTTAAGTTTTGCTTCTTTCCCGCTCCCGCACAGTTGACTGGACTTTGCACTTTATCCTTGCGACAAAAGGAAAAGCAGCCAGCAGTGGTTCATTGCTGCTAAAGCACCTGATAAACTGTGCAGGGGTAAGACTTCTTGGCTTAGCCAGCAAGTCTTACTCCCAACCACAGCGTCAAGTGTTTATCTAAACGTTTCTTATATTTAAATGCTACAGACAGTTCAAAAGATTGCTCTTTCCAGCAAACAGTCTGCTTTCTAGTCTGTTTTAGCTGATTTTTTGATTTCCTCTTTGATTGGACAGGCACAGCTGCAATCTCCGCAGGAACCCTTTTGTTTGAGATAATGGCGCATGCCCAAAAAAACACAGACGGCAATCAGCAGGGCAATAATAATTGTTGACATCTATTTCTCCTTTATCACTCGCGTATGAGACCTAAATTATCCAAAGTAATGACCTCTTCCTTAATCTGACGCGGTTTTCTCACAATGAAATAAAGCATTGCTATCAGCACGGCAACAGCTACTCCTGTCCAAAAGGAGAAGGGCCTGCCATACAGAGCCACAAGACCCACCTGGTAAATAAGGAGACTGACCAGATAGGCAAGACCGGTTTGAAAACCGATTGCTGCCAGAGTCCATTTGAGATTCCCCATTTCCCGCTTGATGGCTCCAATAGCCGCAAAACACGGTGCACAGAGCAGATTAAAGGTTAAAAAGGAATAGGCCGCTAAAGCACTGTAATCTCCCTGAAGACTGGCCCACAGCGAATGCGTGGTTTCTGTCGCATTGGGATTATGATAGAGAATGCCAAAGGTCGCAACAACCGTTTCCTTAGCAGCAAGGCCGGTAATTGCCGCTACGGTTGCCTTCCAGTTGCCAAAGCCAAGCGGTGCGAAAATCCAGGCCAGCAAATGACCGAGGCCGGCCAAGATACTGTTTTCTGTATCAACGGCCTGAAGGGCAAAGTTATAAGAACTCATAAACCAGATTAAAACAGTTAAACTGAAAATAATGGTTCCTGCACGCTTGACAAAGCTCATAGCCTTACCAAAGGCATAACGCAGGACTGCATCAGCTTTTGGCAGATGGTAGCTTGGCAGCTCCATGATGAAAGGACTGGTATAGCCGCCAAGAAAACTCGTTTTCTTAAGGGCAATTCCTGATAAAACAATAGCAGTCATCCCCATAAAATAAGCACTGGGAGCAATCCAAGGATTATGCGGGAAGAAGGCTCCTGCAATCAAAGCAATGATGGACAGCTTGGCCGAACAAGGCATGAAGGTTGCTGTCATAATAGTGATGCGCCGATCGCGCTCATTTTCAATGGTCCGGCTGGCCATAATTCCAGGAACACCGCAGCCTGTCGAAATTAACATGGGAATAAAAGATTTGCCTGAAAGTCCGAAACGTCTGAAAATCCGGTCCATGACAAAGGCAATCCGGCTCATATAACCAATATCTTCCAAAATTCCCAGACAGACAAAGAGGACAAAAATCTGCGGCAAAAAGCCAAGCACTGTCCCAACACCAGCCACAATGCCATCAATAATCAGCGACTGCAGCCAAGGCGCTACTTTTAAACTCTCCAAAATCCCTGTCACAAAATCAGGAACATATTTGCCGAAAAGGACATCATTAACCCAATCGGTACCGATAGTTCCTACCGTTTGAATGGACAGATAATAAACCAAAAACATGACTCCTGCAAAGATTGGCAGTGCCAATATCCGGTTGGTTACAACCTTATCAATCTTATCAGATATGGACATCTTAAAGTCACTGTCTTGACCCTGTGCCATTTGGCTGACCCGCTCAATGAAGGCGTAGCGCTGATTGATAACAATCGATTCTGAGTCCTCTGTAAAGATTTCCTCCGTAATATGGATAATATCTTCAATCTCTTTCTTCTGAAAAGCAGATAAATCCAACTCTTCTTCAACTAAGCGGTCGCGTTCAAATAACTTTATCGCGTAAAAGCGCTGAGAACGCTCCGGAACCGTCTGACCGAGGACTTCTGTAATCTGAGCAATGGCTGCTTCAAATTTGGCATCATAAACCGGATACTGGACGCTGTCAACACTGGCTTTCGTTGTTTGGCTGGCCTTTTTAACAGCCTTGTCAATTCCAGTATTTTTCAAAGCACTGGTAGCAACAACCGGGACTCCCATCTGGTAAGCCAGCTTTTCAGCATTGATGATTTTCCCCTGACTTTTTAAAACATCACTCATATTAAGAGCAATCGTTACAGGAATGCCAGTCTCAATCAACTGGGTCGTCAAATACAGATTTCTCTCTAAGTTGGTGGCATCAACCACATTTAAAATAGCATCTACATGATTGCTGAGCAGATAATCACGCGCCACCTTCTCTTCCGGGCTGTAAGGAGACATGGAATAAATTCCCGGTAAATCCTGCACATTGACTCCCTTTAGTTTTCTGACTTGGCCGCTTTTGCGTTCAACAGTTACACCGGGCCAGTTCCCAACATGCTGGCGGGTACCTGTCAGTAAATTAAAAAGACTGGTTTTTCCGCTGTTGGGATTTCCAATCAAAGCAATTTCTGTCATTTTTTCCTACCTATCTATCTTTACAACACTGATCATTTGCGCTTCAGATTTTCTAAGCGTCAGCTCATAGCCGCGCAGGCTAATCTCTATTGGATCCCCCAAAGGAGCAACCTTGCGAAGATAAACCTTGGTATGACGTGTCAGCCCCATATCCATTAAACGGCGTTTAGCCTCATTGACAGCAAATATATTGTCAATATAAGCAAATTCGCCGACCGGCAGCTCTGATAAAGGAAGTACTTCTTCATTTTCCTTATCTTCACCGACATCTATTTTAGCTAAAATGGAGTCATCAAAAGCAAGACGGCTTGATTTTAACATGACAATAGCACTGGATTTCGTCTTTGAAATCAATTCAACACGGCCGCCAACCTTTAAGCCCAGATTAGAAAGATGCCTTATGCTGGCTTCCGGCAGATTGATACTGACAATTTTATAGGGGGTGTTTGTCTTTGCTTCTTGTAATATCACTGCTGCACTCTCCTTTTCATTGGTCAGACTAAGACTTTCCTGTCCTCATTATAGCATATAAAAAGCCTTGATTTAAGCGGTTTTCAAAGATTGGAATCATTCCAAAAACCTCAAATATCCCAGAAATCGTCTTTTGTTTCAGACAAGGAACAAACCTAACTATCAAATGTTCCTTATCCCTGTAACATACAAGAGATTCTATGCTTTTGAAAAGATATAAAACAGTTAGTCGCTGGAAAGCTTAAAGGCTGCCGTTCAGACAGCCTGATATGAAGCCTTTTGTCAAGTTCCTTTTATATTTATGGATACTATTATTCTCATTTTGAGCAAAGAAAAAAACAGCAAATCCTTTTGATTTACTGTTTCAAAATTGCTCTATTCAATTAGACAAACTGGAATTTGCCAGTCTTATTTGACTTTCTTTGGTTTCTTTTCGGGCAGTTCCGCATACATGCCATCCAGAAGTTCCAGAACAAGTGCCGTATCTTCAAATCTATCAAATACATGCATCAGTGTCTTTGAGCCTTCATACGGATAACGCAGTTCAGAATCTGCAAGCAGTCTGTTCGATGTCGGCGTCCTCTTTAAAAACAGTTCATTATTGCAAATGTCACCAATCAGCTTACCGTTAAAATATACAAGGTATCCACCCATCATGGATTTTATGACAATATCGCCTGCTGCGGAAAAAACTTCACGAGCATATTCGTTAAATTCATTCACTGCGATTACCTCCACAACTTTTAATTTTCTTATCTGTGCAAACTACAAATTATCAACTTATCCAATCTTCCTTTTTTAAGCAGGTTATATGTTCTGTTCTCACTTCGTTCTACACACTGCAAAACGAAATCCCTGGCACAATTTTCTCTCTGACAAAGAAGCAAGACGCAAATGTTGGTCACCTTTCTTTACAAGACTTTTCCTAAGAAATCCTTGGTTCTTTCTTCTTTGGTATTTTCGAAAACCTCCTCAGGCGTTCCTTCTTCAACAATGATCCCGTCATCCATAAAGATGACACGGTCAGCAACTTCACGCGCAAAGCCCATTTCATGGGTCACAATCGCCATGGTCATCCCTGATTTAGCCAGATCCTGCATGACACCCAGCACTTCTCCAACCATTTCCGGGTCAAGGGCGGAAGTCGGTTCATCAAATAAAAGAACGTCCGGATCCATAGCCAAACCGCGTGCAATCGCAATACGCTGCTGCTGGCCTCCCGACAGACTGGAAGGATAAGCGTCTGCCTTATCTCGCAAACCGACCTTATCCAAGAGCTGATAGGCCTTCTCTTCAGCTTCAGCTTTAGTGAGCCCCTTGGTTTTGATAGGCGAAAGTGTAATATTTCCTAAAACGGTCATATTGGGAAAGAGGTTGAATTGCTGAAAGACCATTCCCATCTTCTCACGCATTTTAAAAATATCATTGGATTTATCGGTAATATCCACACCCTCAAAAGTAATGCTTCCTTTGGTCGGCACTTCCAAGAGATTCATCGTCCGCAAAAAGGTTGATTTTCCTGAACCTGACGGCCCGATAATTACCAGAACCTCTCCTTGCTTGATATCAAGATCAATTCCTTTAAGTACCTCATTTTTACCAAAATATTTGTGCAGGTTTTTAATACTGATAAGTGTTTCTGACATTAGCTGTCTCCTTTACCAAAACGGTTTTCAAGTGATTTGACCAGTGCTGACATCAGCGTCGTCACCATCAAATAATAAAAGGCACCAAATAACAGCGGGGTCAAAGGCAGGTAGGTTGCCGTGACAACTGACTGAGCACCGTTCCACAGCTCCATAACACCGATGGTCTGTAAGAGTGAGCTGTCCTTGATAATGGTGATAAATTCATTGCCCAGAGCAGGCAGGATATTTTTAAAGGCCTGCGGCAAAATAACATAACGCATGGCATTGGCAGGCTTAATTCCTAATGAATAGGCAGCTTCCAGCTGCCCCTTAGGAACAGCTTCAATACCGGCACGGACAATTTCTGAAATGTAGGCACCGCTGTTGAGCGACAAAACAATAATTCCGGGCAGAAGCCGTGAAAAATCCAGGTCCAAAACACCGAATTTAACAATGGGCATATTGGCAAAATGCAGAACAACGAAGGAAATCATGATCTGAACGACCATAGGCGTTCCGCGGAATATCCATACATAAAATGACACCAGCCAGTTTAAGAATTTGATATTGCTGCGTTTAATCAAGGCCACCAGAACACCAATAATAGTCCCGAAAAACACCACGCAGGCCGAAATCATGATGGTAACTAGCACCCCATAATTAAAATAAGCCCAATATTTAGATAAAAATGAAAAGTCCATAAACTGCTCCTCTGAAATGATATGAAATATTATATTATAATTTGAATAAAAATACAAGCTATCTTTATCAGTCTTTTACTAGGCTTGACCATTGATAAAACATGGGTAACAGACACGGTATAAAAAAACTGTAAACAAAAACAATGTCTGACAGACGGGTGCTTTAGCTCATCTCGCACCTATGGGAACAAGACGAGCTGACGTCTCATAAGAAAAAGGTTGGAATTTTCATCCCAACCTCCTATAACCATTTGATGCTAGTAGAGTAAATCGTAGATTTCCATAGCGATGAGATCGATACTGTCAAAAGTATAAGTCTCACGCGCAGCAACATCCCGCAGTGTAAACACAGGACCGTTTTCCGGATCATTATTAAATGAAACTTCGGCAACGACAGCACCGTCACGTTCAAAATGACGCTTTAAATTACTGCTGTCGGTCGTCATTAATTCTAAACGATTAATAATTCTCACTAAATGTGATTCCATGGTATTCTCCTATCCGTTTTTTAACTCTTCTTATTTTAACACAAATAAGTCAAAAAAACAGTAAAATCATTCATTATTAGAGATTTTTTAGAGATTGATACATAATTGCTTTAATGGAGTGAAGACGATTTTCTGCTTCCTGAAAAATAGACTGACTGTGTTTCTGGAAAACAGCATCAGTAATCTCAAGTTCCGCATAACCGTACTGTTCATAAATCATTTGACCTATTTCTGTATTGGTATCATGGAAGGCCGGCAGGCAATGCAAAACGATAGCTTCAGAATTAGCCGTCTGATCAAGCAGGTCTTGATTAATCTGATAAGCCATCAGCAGGTCGATTCTTTCCTTGAAATCCACCTCTTCTCCCATTGACACCCAAACATCTGTGTACAAAATATCTGCTCCCTCTACCGCAGCAGTATCCTCTGTAATGGTAATCCTCCCGCCAGTCTGGTGCTGCTTAGCCAAAGCCACAATCTCTTCTTCAGGCTGCAGGGCTTTGGGAGCAATAATTTTCACATTAATTCCCAAAATAGCCGCAGTCACTAGTAAAGAATTGGCTACATTGTTGCGGCCGTCTCCCAAATAGGCCAGTGTCAGTCCTTCTAATTTCCCAAAGTGTTCTTTGACCGTCATAAAATCAGCTATCATCTGTGTTGGATGCCAGATATCTGTCAAGCCGTTCCACACAGGAACTCCTGAAAATTCAGCCAGCAGCTCCGCACTTTCTTGCTTGAAGCCGCGGTATTCGATACCATCAAACATGGAACCGAGAACTTTAGCCGTATCAACAACAGATTCCTTTTTCCCTAATTGTATTTCATTGCTGCCCAAGTAGGTCACATTCATTCCCAGATCCTGCCCTGCAACAGTGAAGGCACTTCTGGTTCTGGTAGAGGTTTTCTCAAAAATAAGAGCAATATTTAAGCCTTCCAGATATTTATGAGGAATTCTTTCCTGCTTCAATTTTTTGAACTGCAAAGAAAGATCAATCAGAGCTTCCAGTTCTTCTTTCGTATAATCTATCTCTTTTAAAAATGATTTTGCTGCTGTCATTCCAATCTCCTTGTATTTTTATACTATATTTTTACATTTTTATTCATGATTGTCAAGTGTCTTTTCAAATAATTTAGCAGCTGCCTTATATTGCAAGACCTTATCCAAACTTTTTCAACTGTTTAACTTCTAATCTTTTTACTTGATTTATGTGCAGATGGTGCTATAATTAACTTATAAAGTTTGACCATTATTGACCAAATAATCTAATGTTCAAATCTTGTATTCTATGACGAAAGAGGTAGTAATTATGCTCTGTCAAAATTGTAATTTAAATGAAGCGACCATTCACTTATATACCAGTGTTAACGGTCAGCAAAAGCAGGTTGATCTCTGCCAAAATTGCTATCAAATTATGAAAACAGATCCTGAAAACAGCTTTTTGAATAATCTTTCCCATCAAAATTCTTCATCTATCAATCCTTTCTTTGATGATTTCTTTGGGGATTTGAATAATTTCCGAGCCTTTAATCAAGATCTGCCAAACTCCCCGCAAACTCAGTCGGGCGGCAGCAATGGTGGCGGCGGAAACAATCGGCGCCCCGGCGGTCCTCGTCAGCAGGGCCCTCAAAGACCAAACGGTCTGCTGGAAGAATTTGGTATCAATTTAACAGATATCGCCCGCAAGGGAGAAATTGACCCTGTTATCGGCCGTGACGAAGAAATTACCCGAGTCATTGAAATTCTCAACCGCCGAACTAAAAACAATCCTGTTCTCATCGGAGAACCCGGTGTTGGTAAGACGGCTGTTGTCGAAGGACTTGCTCAAAAAATTGTTGACAACGATGTTCCTCAAAAACTGCAAGGCAAAAATGTCATTCGTCTTGATGTCGTCAGCCTCGTCCAAGGCACAGGCATCAGAGGACAGTTTGAAGAACGGATGCAAAAACTGATGGAAGAAATTCGGCAGCGCAAGGATGTCATCCTCTTCATTGATGAAATCCATGAAATTGTCGGTGCCGGTTCTGCCGGTGACGGCAACATGGATGCCGGTAACATTTTGAAGCCCGCTCTGGCCCGCGGAGAGCTCCAGCTGGTTGGTGCTACGACGCTCAATGAGTACCGAATCATTGAAAAAGATGCCGCTCTGGAACGCCGGATGCAGCCGGTCAAGGTTGATGAGCCTAGCGTTGAAGAAACAATCACTATTTTAAAAGGTATTCAGCCTAAATACGAAGATTACCATCATGTCAAATATACGGACGAAGCTATCGAAGCAGCTGCCAACCTGTCCAACCGCTATATCCAGGACCGCTTCCTGCCAGACAAGGCCATTGACCTGCTGGACGAATCCGGCTCTAAGATGAATCTAACGCTTAACTTTGTAGATCCTAAAGAAATTGATCACCGCTTGGCTGAAGCCGAAAATCTAAAGGCTCAGGCAACCCGCGATGAAGATTACGAAAAGGCAGCCTACTTCCGCGATCAGATTGCCAAATATAAGGAAATGCAGTCGGCTAAGATCGATGAACAAAATATACCGATCATCACAGAAAAGAATATTGAAGCTATCGTTGAGCAAAAGACCAACATTCCGGTTGGCGAGCTCAAAGAAAAAGAACAGTCTCAATTAATCCATCTGGCTGATGATTTAAAACAGCACGTTATCGGACAGGATGCAGCCGTTGATAAAATTGCCAAGGCTATCCGCCGCAACCGTGTCGGACTGGGAACACCAAACCGGCCAATCGGAAGCTTCCTCTTTGTAGGACCTACCGGTGTCGGAAAGACGGAACTATCCAAGCAATTAGCCATCGAGCTCTTTGGTTCTGCTGACAGCATGATTCGCTTTGACATGAGTGAATATATGGAAAAACATGCTGTCGCTAAACTTGTCGGAGCCCCTCCGGGATATGTCGGCTATGAAGAAGCTGGACAGCTGACGGAAAAAGTCCGCCGCAATCCATACTCTCTCATCTTACTTGATGAGGTTGAAAAAGCCCATCCGGATGTCATGCACATGTTCCTGCAGGTTTTGGATGACGGCCGCCTGACCGATGGTCAGGGCCGCACGGTCAGCTTCAAGGATACCATTATTATCATGACTTCCAATGCCGGTACGGGAACATCTGAAGCCAGCGTTGGTTTTGGTGCCAGCCGAGAAGGTCGGACAAATTCTGTTCTCGGTGAATTAGGCAACTTCTTCAGTCCCGAATTCATGAACCGTTTTGACGGTATCATCGAGTTCCAAGCACTGAGCAAGGACAACCTGCTTAAAATTGTTGACCTCATGCTGGATGACGTTAATAACCGTTTGGCAGTCAATGACATTCATCTCGATGTTACGGACAAGGTTAAGGAAAAATTGGTTGATCTGGGTTATGATCCAAAAATGGGTGCGAGACCGCTTCGCAGAACCATTCAAGATCATATTGAAGATGCCATTACCGATTTCTACCTTGAAAATCCTGATCAAAAGAACTTAAAAGCTGTCATGACCAGCCAAGGAAATATCAGTATCAAGGCTGCTAATCATAAGGTTGAAACAGTAGCCAATACAGCTTCAGAGGCAGAATAAACCTGTAAAGAAGGCTGAGACAAAGGTCTTGGCCTTTTTTCAATGATGCTGGTGATGGACTGAGAGCAGTATCCCAAACCCAAACAGTCCAGAGGCGGCTTTGACTTTTTAGCTGCAGCCGGTTCTGATTTCATACGGTAGGATTATCCTTAGCCGCAGATAATCCTGCTTTTACACTGCACTAGGCAAGAAAACTGTTTTTTAGTATAATAATAAGCACTATTGAGATAATTGTGAAGGAGACGACATGAACCATCCAACTTTTGGCCACAAAGAAGCAAATATTGATTATAATGAGCGCTTTGGTGTCTATGCTGTTATTCCCGACAGCAGTCTGGAGAAAATTATCCTTGTTCAGGCACCAAACGGAGCCTGGTTTCTGCCGGGCGGCGAAATTGAAAAAGGCGAAAATCAGCTGCAGGCCTTGGAGCGAGAACTCCTTGAAGAACTGGGTTTTACGGCTGCTATTGGCCAGTACTACGGCCAGGCAGATGAATATTTTTACTCCAGCCATAGGGACACGTATTTTTACAATCCTGCTTATATTTATGAGGTAACAAGTTTTACAAAAGTTGGCAGGCCTCTTGAAGATTTCAATCATCTGGCCTGGTTCTCTGTTTCGGAAGCCAAGGAAAAATTAAAACGCGGCAGCCACAAATGGGGCATTGAATGCTGGCAAAAAGAGCACCAGAAAAACTAAATTCAGACAGCATTTCTGCTTAAATCATGCTATAATATTATTACGACACTACTACAGGAGGAAAGTTATGCGATTGATCAACACGACCAGCAGCCACCAGCGTCTGGTAAAAAACCAGCTGCAGCATACAGATGCGACACTTATTGAAACTTATTCAGCCGGCAATACTGATGTTATTTTTACCCAAGCCCCTAAACATTATGAACTCTTAATTTCAAATAAACACCGTGCTATTAAAGACAGTGAAATCGAAGCTATCCGAGAATTTTTCCTCAAGCGTAAAATCGATAAAAATATTATTCTTTTAGATCAATTAAAAACCTTGCATACGGCAAATTTGATCGAAATCTCCATTCCGACAATTAACTAGAGTTAGGAACTTGCCTTCCTAACTTTTTTCTTTAACCTGTCAGGTCTTGGACATTTTACGACTGGCTGCAAAAGCACTTTTAGACAAAAAAGACTTGGTCTCATCTTCACTTGATAAGAAGATAAGTTCCAAGTCTTTTTGATTATTTACTTTCAAATCCCTGAGCAAGAGCTTCTGGGAAATGCTCCTCCAGAATAGCTGCACAGTGATCGCAAATAACAGCATTATAAGAGCGTTCTTTAACACTTTCATCCACGCGGCGGCAGCGGTCACAAACCTGACCTTTGGCATGCTCAACAGCAAATGCAACATCTTCAAAAGCAAGCGCTGACTCTGGCGCTGCTTCTTGTGTCACCGTTAATTGCGATACAATCAGCAGCTGAGCCACATCGCTGTCCAGAGCTGTAAGAAGGGTCTGAACTTCCTCGTTTGCATAGATCGTCAGATGCGCTTCAAGCGATTTACCGATAATCTTGGCATTGCGGGCTTCTTCAAGAGCCTTTTGCGCTTGATCGCGAAGCGTCATGAAGGCGTCCCATGTGTCCAAAATCTCATCCTGATTAGCAAAATTCTGAGCCTCAGGCATTTCTGCCAGCTGTACAAACTCTTCTTCCTCATGCTCCAGATACGACCAGATTTCTTCGCTGGTATGCGGCAGAATCGGTGTCAGCAGCTTTGTAATCTTGACTAAAATATCATAGAAAACAGTCTGCATCTGACGCCGAGCCAAACTATCTGCTGCTTCAATATAAACCACGTCTTTGGCAAAATCAAGGTAGAAAGCTGACAAATCAACCGTCACAAAATTAACAACAGTCTTGTAAATGGCCATAAAATCATAGTCACGGTATGCTTGATTAATGGCAGCTACCAGCTTGTTAAACTTAATGGTCATGTACTTATCAACAGAGCGAAGGTTGTCAAAGGCAACCCTATCTGTATGCGGGTTAAAATCAGCTGTATTAGCCAGCAAGAAACGAAGGGTATTTCTGATTTTACGATAGGTTTCTGATACCTGTCCTAAAATTTCCATAGATACACGGACATCGCTGTCAGTATCAACAGAAGCCACCCACAGGCGCAGAATTTCAGCACCGTATTGTTTGGCAACGTCATTTGGTGAGATAATATTGCCCTTGGATTTGGACATCTTTTCACCCTTGCCGTCAAGCACAAAACCTTGAGACAGAACTGATTTATAAGGGGCATGGCCATTAACCGCAACGGAAGTAATCAAGGAAGAGTTGAACCAGCCGCGGTATTGATCGCTTCCTTCCAAATAAAGATCAGCAGGATAAGCCAGCTCCGGACGTGTATTTAAGACACCGTTCCAAGATGAACCCGAATCAAACCACACATCCATAATATCTGTTTCTTTGGTGAATTCTCCATTAGGCGATCTTGGATGCGTAAATCCTTGAGGAAGCAAGTCCTTGGCATCGCGCTGCCACCAGACAACAGACCCATGTTCTGCAAACAAATCAGCAACATGATCTGTAACTTCCTTAGTCATAATAGCTGTTCCGTCTTCCGCATAGAAGATTGGCAGCGGCACTCCCCAGGCACGCTGACGGGAAATAACCCAGTCGCCGCGGTCGCGAATCATATTGTAAAGACGTGTCTTGCCCCAGGAAGGATAGAAATGAACCTTGTCAATCTCATCAAGAATGTCCTGACGGAATTTAGAAACCGAGGCAAACCACTGCGGTACTGCCCGCCAGATAATTGGCTTTTTCGTTCGCCAGTCAAACGGATAGGAGTGAGTAATGACTTCAGAAGCCAGCAGCAAATCGCCCAATTTTTCCTTGACTGTCGGCAGAACCTTGTCATAGAACTGCCCTTGAAAATCAGGACCGGCATTTTCCATCATGATACCGCGCTCATTGACAGTAACAGCTACTTCAAGGCCGTATTTGATACCCACATTGTAGTCATCCTCACCAAAACCAGGCGCTGTATGGACAATTCCCGTACCGGAATCAAGCGTAACATGGTCGCCGTTCATAACCAGCTCTTCCACATCATTGTCCCACGGATGGGCTGTGACGATGCGGTCAAGCTCAATTCCCTTATAAACTGCCAGAGTTTCCGGATTTTCCCAGCCAAAACGCTCCGATAATTCCGAAAGCAGAGCCTGTGCCACAACAAATTTACGCTCATCATTGGCCGGTTTCACCACGACATAGTCCATATCCGGACCAACCGTTAAACCGCGAGAGGCTGTAATGGTAAATGGTGTTGTTGTCCAGACGGCAATATAAGTGTCCGTATCCAAAACTCCCTTACCGTCCTTAACGCGGTTGGCATAGTAAAGCGATGTTGATTCAATGTCATGATACTCGATTTCAGCCTCTGCCAAGGCAGATTCTGATGACCATGACCAGTAAACCGGCTTAGCACCGCGATAGATGTAGCCCTTGTCAGCCATGGCACCAAAGACGCGAATCTGAGCGGCTTCATATTCAGGAACCAGGGTCACATACGGATTGTCCCAATCACCGGATACGCCCAAACGCTTAAAGTCCTCACGCTGCTTATCAACCTGACTTAAAGCATAGTCACGGCACATTTCCAAGTACTCAGCCAGATCAAGTTCCTTGCGCTTCACACCTTTTTTAGCAAGCACCTGTTCAATTGGCAGACCGTGGGTATCCCATCCCGGAATATAGGGTGCCCTGAAACCAGACATCGATTTGGAACGTACAATAATATCCTTTGAAATTTTATTGAGAGCATGCCCCAAATGAATGTTACCATTAGCATAGGGAGGTCCATCATGCAGGAAGAAGGATGGTTTATTAGCATTTAATTCCTGACGTTTAGCATAAATGTCGGCTTCATCCCATTGTTTTTGCCACTGCGGCTCTTTGTTAGGCAGTCCCGCACGCATGGGAAAAGGTGTTTTACCAAGGTTAAGCGTTTCTTTTAATTTCATTGTAACTCCTTATTTATTCTTCACTTCTTTTGTAAAGGGATAGCTGAGCTGTAAGAGCTAAGTCTTTGCTGGTTCCTGAATAAAGTAACAAAAAAAGAACCTTCATCAAAGGACGAAAGTTCGTGGTACCACCTTAGTTCAGACAGACTGCTGTCTATCCCTCTTGGCTTGTAAGGCAAGCTAAGCCTTCTATCCTAGTTATTCAGATAGAAACGAACAAAATGATAAGCTTAATCAAGAGAGTGCAGGTCTTCCACCATCACCTGCTCGCTGAATCTATTCATTAAGCTTGTGTTTTTGTTATTCGTTAATATTTAATTTAAAGGTTTGTGTTTCGTTTAAGTTTAACTCTTCAGGCGTATCAGGTGCCGTTTCATGAGTTGCTTCAATAATAATCGGCTGTTCATTGTCAGCTTGTGTTTCTTCCAATTTCTTATTGCTTTCAGCAACACGGCGGTGCAGATCTTCCATCTCTTCCGGAGTAAACTGACGGGTGACATCAACAGGTTCCGTATCTGCAGTATCCGGTACATGTTCATCTAAAACCTGTTCAACAACTTCTTTGAAAGCTGCATCTGAATTTTGCAGATAAACCGCTGTCGGCTGCAAAAGTTCTGTCCATTCCGGAGAATTAGCAAGAGCCAGCTGACCTTCTACCACAGATAAAAGATGCTGATGGAACACACGGCTTTGGCGTTTCAGCTCTTCTGTTTCAACAGCAATACGCTTAGCTTCATCTGTAGCATCACGCAGAATTTCATTAGCCTTCGCTTTGGCTGCATCAACCAATTGCTGAGACTCATAAGTCGCCTTATTTAAAATGTTGGTTGACTCTGTATTTGCTGATGCCTTAACTTTCTCAGCTGTTTCCTGAGCCAAAATGACAGACTGACTGAGTGACTCTTTCATTTCATCAAAGTAACCAAGTTTGTCTTCTAATTCCTTGATACGATTATCTTTTTCACGATTGGTGCGTACCAACTCTTCATAGTCATCAACAACAATATCCAAGAACTCTTCAACTTCCTGGGTATTGTAGCCAAACATTTTCGTTCCAAAAGTTTTATCTTTAATTTCAAGTGCTGTAATTGCCATTTTATTCTCCTTATTTATGTATGATTCGGTCAATGGTCAGTTTATGTTTTCCATGCTTTGAAAAACCGTTATCGCGTTTTACGGTAAATCTTCCGTAACCTCTGACGCTGATTAAATCGCCTACTTCAACCAGATGAGATACCTTAGGCTGAATGAGGTAATCCAGCTTCACCTTTTCGCTTTCGATTAACTTACTTGCCGTTCCCCGAGAAATTTTCAGAACTGCTGCAATAATTTTATCTAATCGCATACTTGATGCTAAGATATCAACTTCTTTGGTATCGGATTGACTTTCCAGCTGTTTTTCAAAGGGGATTTCTTCAAAAATAACCGCTGCTCTTCCTATTTTGCTTACCTGAGTCCTTAAATAGGAAACCATGCTTTTCTCAACAAAAACCTGCGCGCGGTTTTCCTGAACTAAAATATCACCTAGGATATGACGTTCAATGCCTAATTTATTAATCAAGGTTCCCATAATCTGAGCATGTGTTAAATGATTAAATTTACTGTTGTATTTAATTTCCAGCAAGCTGATACCAAAATCTGTCAGATCCAAACTGTAGTAAGCCGGCGCTATCAGCAGCCGAGCGTATTCAGAAGGAATAAAATCCGAGCTGACATAACACTTTAGATCTGTCTGCCCTGCAATACTCTTCATGACTGCAATTTCTCTGGGATTTAAAAAATCCGTAAGACAAAAACTGTAGGTATCTTCTGCCTGTTTAATTAAATCATAAGCTTTTTCAATTAATTCTTGCTCTTCTAACCTAAAGTGCTGATAAATCTCTTGTTTTGCCATGTTAAATAAGAAGATTAAATAAAAACTGTTTTAATAAATTCAAAAGCAAAATAATGATAATAATTGTAAAATCAAGTCCTGCAAACTGCAGATTGAAACGTCTGAAAGGTTTTATGACTGGTTCCACAATATCAACCAACAGTCTCCCAAGCCAAGTATGATAAGCATCAGGAAACCATGATAAGAGAGCATAAACCACCAGCAAGAAAGAATAGACTTCAATTGCTCTTGCCAGAATAAACACAATATACGCTAACATCGTTTAACGTCTCTTCATGTCGTAATTAAAGCTGACATCCTGACCATTAGCAGCAAGACTCATTTCTTCAATATCAACAATAACATTGATTGGTGTCAACAGATACATTGATGCGCCAACCTTTTGCAGATTGCCGGCCAGCACCTTACTCGCCCCGTCAATAAAGTCTAAACAGCGCCTAGCTTGTGCTTCAAGCATGTATTGGAAATCAATCAGCACACACTCATTTCGAATCAGCAAATCAACAATTTCCTCTGCATCCTCATATTTACGAGGAAATTTAAGGGCAATTGTTGTTTTTTCCTGCGCAGACTGCTGAGCATTGTTGCGGCGGGTTGGCAGCGGGTGAATATTTTCTTCACTGGCAGGACGGCGATTCTGTCCTGACTGCCCTTGGCTGGGCCGCGAAGCCCCTTGGTTAGGCTGGTGACTTTTCTTTGCGTTTTGCTGTGTCTGCTGAGCAGCGGGACGTTTAGCAGATTCCTGCTGTCGAGCCGGTACAGCAACAGGTTCTTCTACTTCGCTGACTTCATCAGTGTCAAAGTAAGAAATAATTCTGTTAAAGCTATCTCTAAGTGCCATAGGTATCTCCGTTTCATTTAAAGAATGCACTGCCTATACGGACAAAGGTTGCACCATTTTGAACTGCAAGCGGAAAATCACCGCTCATCCCCATGCTCAATTCATCCAAAGGCATATTCTTTAAGTTTTTTTCTTTTAGATTTTTTCTCAATGCATTGGTTTGGCTGAAAATTTTTGCCAATTCCTGCTCAGAAGCGTCTATTGGCGCCATCGTCATCAAACCAACAACTTTAATCTTATCAAATTTTTGAATTTCTTCAAGTGCATTATCTACTTCTGACACTTTGAAACCATGTTTGCTTTCCTCGCCAGAAATATTAACTTGCAAAAAGCATTTAATATCATGTTCAGCACGTTTTTGAATTTCAGCAGCTAACTTTACAGAATCAAGGGCATGGAAATAATCAACCAGGTTGATAACATCCTTAACCTTCCGCCGCTGTAAACTGCCAATCAGGTGCCAGGTCAAATCATAGGCCTGTAAAGCTTGATATTTGTCGAGAAACTTGTCAACCCTGTTTTCAGCAATATGCTTAACCCCTGTTTGAACAAGCTTTTCTGCCGTTTCACTGTCAACATATTTCGTAACTGCAATAACAGTGACATCATCCTTACTGCGTCCGGCTGCCTGGGCACAGGCAGCGACTTCCTGAAAAATGCGATCTTTATTTGCTTGTAAGTTCATTGTTAGCGGTTTTTAAAGAAAGGAGGTGTTTCCAATTCATCATCATCGTCTGAGTCAGCTGAAAAACTGCTCATTTTTAACTGACTGTCAATTTCACCTTCAGTAGGACGGGCAATGCTTTCACGGCGAAGATCCCAGTCACCGAAAGCAGACTGCTGAGGCTGCGCCTCTGATTGCGTTTGTCTTGGCTCTGCCGCTGGCATTTCATGGGATTCATTCAAATCAAAATCAAAATTTTGACGGCGTTCAAAATTTGGCTGTGAAGGATTTGAAGATGGAGCTTGCTGCTGAGGTCTTGGCTGACTGTAAGGCTGTGACTGACGGCGAATGCCGGACACTTGCTCAACACGGTCAGGACGAACACCGGTAGCAACTACAGTTACGCGAATCTCGTCTTTCATCGACTCATCAATTGCTGTACCGAGCCAAATATTTACTCCGTGTCCTGCAGCCTGATTAACAATTTCCGAAGCTTCTTCAGCTTCTGTCAGCGTCATATCAAGACCGCCGGTAACATTGACGATGACATCTTCTGCACCATCAATTGTTGTTTCAAGGAGTGGTGAGTAAGTCGCTTTTCGAGCAGCTTCAATCACACGCTCTTCCCCGGTTCCGACACCAATTCCCATCAGTGCATTTCCCTTATTTGCCATGACAGTTTTGACATCAGCAAAGTCGAGGTTAATCAAACCGGGACTGGTAATCAAATCGGTAATCCCCTGTACACCTTGGCGGAGCACATTATCAGCTTCGCTGAGGGCTTCGAGAAGCGGTGTTTTCTTATCAACAATTTCGAGCAAATTATTATTTGAAATAATAAGCAGGGTATCTACTTCATCGCGAAGTTCATCAATACCTTCAATTGCATAATTGCCGCGCTTGCTGCCTTCAAAACCAAACGGCCGTGTAACAACGGCAACGGTCAAGGCACCAACTCCTTTGGCAATACGAGCAATAACCGGAGCAGCTCCTGTACCGGAACCGCCGCCCATACCAGCAGTGATAAAGACCATATCAGCACCACTGAGAGCTTCTGTTAAGGCTTCTTCGCTTTCCTCTGCGGCTTTGCGGCCGATTTCAGGCTGGCCGCCGGCACCCAGTCCGCGCGTCAGTTTAGGACCGAGCTGAATCACCGTTTCAGCTTTGGAGCTGCTCAGAGCTTGGATATCGGTATTGGCTGCGATGAATTCAACACCGGAAACGCCTTCGTCAATCATGCGGTTGATGGCGTTGCCGCCGCCGCCGCCGACTCCAATTACTTTAATTACTGCACCTTGTACAGATGCTGCATCGAATGAAAATGCCATTTTAATCTTTCCTCACTTTAATTTTAATCAAACATACTGCCAAAGATACCACGTACGCGGTCACTCATCTTTTGTTTTGGCTTGGCTGCTTCTCCTTTTTTAGGAGGAAGCTCTTCCAGCTGCGACTCAAGAGTGGTAGATTCTTGTGTTTGAGCGAAACTTCTAGTTTTAGGAGCAACACCTGTCGGTTTAATATCAATTGGTTTTCTTCTCAATTTTTCATCACCAGAAACAGCTCCCTGCGCCAAAATATCAACCTCAGTCAGTGTTCCTACATACTCAACAATACTGATAATGTTGGCAAACATAGGGTTTCTGATACCGACTTGATTTGGAACATGCAATTTGACATTGGCACCAAAGATTTCTTGAGCAACCTCAACAACACCGGGCATGATTGCAGCACCGCCGACGATAACGATACCGCCGGGCAGATCGAGCAGTCTGCCGCGTTCCAGATCTTGCTTGATTCGATCCAGCAAGTGGCGGACGCGTGCTGAAATAATTTCCGAAAGGTAACGTTCAGTGACCTCTATCGGATTTCTTTCACCGACAACTTCCACCTGCACTGTTTCTGTTGAACTGGCTTCAGAGACATTGGCTTCTCCGAAATTGAATTTAAGTGCTTCGGCAACTTGGTGCGATGTTTTAAGAACCTTGGAAATATCCTTGGTGATGTAATCGCCGCCCTCTGCATAGGTATTTGTAAACTGCAGTTCTTGGGCACGCATTGAAGCAACGGTTGTCTGACCGCCCCCCATATCAATCACAGTAGCGCCAAACTCGCGTTCCCCTTCGTTTAGAACTGATTTTGCCAGAGCAAGAGGCGAAATAATGATATTTTCAACCTCAATACCTGCACGCTCCACTGTTTTGCGAAGATTATGCAAAATCGTGCTTGGCCCGGTGTAGATCAAACCGCGCATTTCTAAACGGATCCCCATCATTCCGCGAGGATCGCGGATGCCCTGAAAACCATCTACAATGAACTCCTCCGGAATCAGTGAAATAACTTCACGTTCCGGTGTGATGCTCTTGGTCAAGGCTGAGCGGACCACACTGTCAACATCTTCGTCTTTGATTTCTTTAGATTCGCTGGGGACAGGAATCATTCCTTGGGTAGGCTCAATCTGCAGCAGATTTGCCGGCAGACCGACATTCACCTTGCTGATTGACATCCCCGCTTTTTCTTCAGCTTCTTCAATCGCTGCTTTAATAGCGTCTGCTGCAGTGTCTATATCAATGATAATACCATCTTTTACACCCGAACTTTTAACATTACTGACACCGATAACGTTCATACTGCCGTCAATAAATTCAGCAACCAAAACTTTAATCGAGCTTGTTCCTATATCTAATCCTGTAAAAAAGCCATCTCTAGCCATTCACTCGACCTCTCTATCTTTCCATTCTATTACTGTCAAAAACAGAATTATTCAGGAAATATTATACCATAAAAAAACGTAAAATGTTAAGCTTTTTACGTTTTTTGTTATAGAAACTTAATTTCTTGATTCTCATAAAAATCATGGAGCAGCAGTCGCTTCTGTCACCTGCTGAGCAGATTCTTCTGACCCGGCAGACGAAGAAGACGAGTTGCCATCCGCTGGCGGCTCACTTGATTCTTCCTCAGAAGAGCTTTGGCTTGTTGCAGATGACTTGTGTTCAGCAAGCGCAGCTTCAATATCTGAATTGGTACTGTAGAGACCGACTTCCATGTCGACAATGCTGCCGTTTGTCAGATTCTTCTTGATTTTAGGATAGTAAGGCAGTTTACTGTCAATTTCGGACAGAGGAACACGGACAGTATGGCCGTCTGTCATTTCCAGCAAAAGCAAATCTTTGGTAGAGTTCGAATTAGCCGAGGAAATCGTTTTAATTTCCTTAACTAATGCTTGATCTAATTTTGCTAATTTTTTAACGAGTGCCTGCTCATCCCGCACTTTATCAAGATTGATAGTCATAAAAGATTGGGGCAGTTCTGAAGCATTGACTGTATCGGCACGCGCGCCGTTTTCTAAAATAGGGATATAGCCATTGTCAGTCTGCGTATAGGCGATGATGCTGCGTTCTTTTACTTTCAGCGTAAAATTATTAGGAAAACGGTAAAGCAGATGGGCTTCTTTGATCCATTTATCCCTGGCTTTTAAGGTAGTCTCAAAACGGCTCCTTTCAAAGATCAAAGCTGTCAGATAATCTGATTCCTTAATGCCTGAGCGTTCAATCAGCTGCGCTTCAATGGCATTTTTATTGCCTGAAACCTTTATCTTTTTTTGGCGGCTGAACGGGCTGATCATAAACAAAGAAAGCAGCAAAACCAGCACCGAAACGGTGATTACCAAAAAGGCCTGCCAGAAGTCTTTGCGGGGAATGACCCGTGTTTTTTTCTTCTTCGGCTTTTTAACTTTCGCTTGTTTTTCTTTTGGCTTTTCCTGCTTAGCATCTCTGTCAGCAGCTGACGGCTCTTTCGCCTTTGATTTAGCTTCTTTAGAAACATCCTTGCCAGCCTGAAACTGAGCTCTTTTTTCAGCTATCTTTTTTTCATTTAGTTTTTCTTTTTCAAGCTTTTCTTCCTGTTTTTTTCTGAGAAATTCCAAATTGCGCTGCTGCCATTCCGTTAAAGGAATTTCCTGCTTTTCTGTATCTTTTTTATCTTTTGCCATTACGTTCCTTTTTTTCAGTTCCTATATCTTTTAACAAAAGACTGTAAAAATTGTCCGGAGAGGTAATCTCGTTTGATGAAGCCATATTCTTTTTATAAAAATCTTGATTGGCCAGTAAGTTTTCGACTTTTTCAGTCAGATTGACAACGTTTAAATGTTCTTCAGGCAATTGCTGAGCATAACCCTTTTTTTCAAAATAAGCAGCGTTTTCCAGCTGATCCCCGCGGCTGGCTTCCTTTCCCAAAGGAACAATCACATGCAGTTTGTTCATGGCCAGAAGCTCAAAAATAGTATTGGAACCGCCGCGTGTAACGACAACGTCTGCCAAATCCATGAGCGGCTGATAGAGATCCGTTACATAATCCACCCGATAAAGATTCGGACTCAGGCTGTTTAGATCCTTATCGCCAGAAATATTGATGATATTATAAGCTTTCAATAATTCTGGTGAATCCGTAATAAAGCGGTTAAAAACCTTGGCGCCGGCTGACCCTCCGATAAAAAGCAGTGTTTTCAAATCAGGATCAAACTGTTCTTTGACAGCCTCAATCTGCTGCTCTGCCGCCTGGCTCAAGTCTTTTTTGTCAATTTTAGTGATGGCGCCGACATGCTTGGTTTTAGCCAAGGTATCTGCCTGTTCAAAAGTGGTATACATGGTCGTAGCAAACTTATAAGCAATTTTATTGGCCAGCCCCATTGATAAATCTGATTCGTGGACGAAAACCGGAACCCTTAAAAGCTTAGCTGCAATCACGGGCGGGACCGATACAAAGCCGCCTTTAGAAAACAGCAGCCGCGGACGAATTTTAGCAATTATAGCCAAAGACTGCAAAACGCCCCAGCCAACCTTAAAAGCATCCAGCAGATTTTGCCAGGAAAAATAGCGCCGCAGTTTGCCAGTCGCAATCGAATGGAAGCTGACATCAAGACCGGACTGCTTAATCTGCTCGTGTTCAATCCCGTGCTTATCACCAATGTAGTGCACTTCCCAGCCGTCTTTAAGAAATTTAGGAATAAGAATCAAATTGAGAGTAACATGACCGACAGTTCCGCCGCCTGTAAAAACAATTTTCTTTTTCGCCATGCTAGTCTCCCTTGATAGCTTCGAAAGCCGCAATAAATTCATCTCCGCGCACTTCAAAGTTCTTGTACATATCCCAGCTGGCATTTGCCGGACTCAAAAGCACAACATCACCAGCATCAGCATTTTCAAAAGCAAGTTTTGCAGCCTCAGCTACATCTTTAGCATCCAAATAGACTACCTTTGCCTTATCTGCAGCACGCTTAACCCTAGGAGCTGATTCTCCTAAAATCACCATCTTCTTTAAACCGACAAGGTCGGGAACCAGTTCATCAAATTCATTGCCGCGGTCAAGACCGCCTGCAATCAGAATAACTTTTTGGTTATCAAAGCCTGATAAGGCTTTCTGAGTTGCCAATATATTAGTTGACTTACTGTCATTGTAAAATTTAACTCCGCTGACTTCACCCAAATATTGCAGACGGTGTTTGACTCCGCCAAAATGAGCCAAGGTCTCTCTGATAGCCTCATCTGACACCCCGGATAATTTAGCCGCGGCGATTGTTGCCAAAGCATTTTCAATATTATGGCTGCCCGGAACACCGAGCTCGTCTGCTTTCATGACTGCTTGGCCCTTAAAATAAAGTATTCCGTCTTCTAAATAAGCACCGTCAACCTTTTCTTTTGTTGAAAAAGGCACAACCTTAGCACTGGTTTTGGCAGCCAGATCCTTGGCAAGTTCCTGATTAAAATTAAGGATAATGGTGTCAGCTGCCGTCATATTTTTTTGGATATTCCACTTGGCCTCAATATAATTTTCAAAAGAACCATGGTAATCAATATGTGTCGGCATCAGATTAGTAATGACAGCAATATGCGGGTGAAACTCTTCTATTCCCATCAGCTGAAAAGAGGACAGTTCCATCACCAGCGTATCATCTGAAACTGCCGATTGCGCTACTTCGCTGGCCGGATAACCAATATTGCCTGATAAAAGAGCTGACTGGCCGGCATGATTTAAAACATCTGCAATCATGGTCGTTGTCGTTGTTTTACCATTAGAGCCTGTAATGCCAATAATAGGCGCCTCAGAAATCAAGTAGGCCAGTTCAACCTCTGTAAGGACAGGAATTTTCTTCTCCAATGCTCGGACAACCATAGCGTTTGTGTAAGGAATTCCCGGATTTTTAACCATGTAAGCAAATTCCTCATCCAAAAGTTCCAAAGGATGGCCGCCGCAGATGACCTTGATGCCTTCTTCCAAGAGAGCCTGTGCAGAAGGGTTTTCATCAAAAGGTTTGCCATCATTGACCGTTACAATGGCACCCAGTTTTGCCAGGAGGCGTGCAGCTGCTTCACCCGATCGCGCTAAACCCAGCACCAGAACTTTTTTATTTTCAAATGTTTTAACATGTTTCATTTTGATATTTCTGACTTTCTCATTAACTTATATACCTTAATATTTTACCCTGAATAGAAGACTTTTTCAAGATTTTAAAGTAGGACATGGACTTTCTTTCTCATCAAAAAGCCGCATGATAATATTTGCTATCGGCAAGAGCTTCTTTAATAATCTGCTGAACATAGCTAAGAGACCGGAACAAAGTCCCGGCCTCCTTATTTTAGTTATGATTTTTTTTATTTTTAGGTCTGACTGTCAGCTGCAGCACATCTTTTAGAGCACAGTAGCCAACAGCAATCATTCCTATACCAACAAATATTTCGGGAGGTGACTGCATGATTCTGATAAAAGTCATTCCAGCCAGCACCATTAAAAAGGCCACAACAGCTACCACAGAAATCATATTCATGGTATTTTTGACCGTCTTAGGAGCGATAAAAATGTAATACATTAAAAGCAGGATTGCGATGATAGCATAAAACATTTTTTCTCCTTTCTCTTTGACTGGTAATTTTTACTCTTCTGTAGATTTTTTCTTTTTAGCAGCCTTGGCCCGTGCATTCTTATCCAAAATTTGCTTGCGCAGACGGATAGACTCAGGCGTTACTTCCATGTATTCATCATCATTGAGGAATTCAAGCGATTCTTCCAGTGTCAGAATACGCGGTGTTTTAATAACTGCTGTTTGATCCTTGGTAGCTGAACGAACATTGGTCATTTGCTTAGCTTTGGTAATGTTTACCGTCAGATCATTCTCGCGCGAATTTTCTCCGATAATCATGCCTTCGTAGACTTCTGTACCCGGGTTCACAAAGATAGTTCCGCGTTCCTCAATAGACATGATAGAGTAAGTCGTTGCCTTACCTGTATCAATGGAAACAAGGGCACCGCGGTGACGGCCGCCGATTTCAGCATTGATAACCGGCATGTATTTATCAAAGGTATGGTTCATGATACCGTAACCGCGTGTCATTGACAGAAATTCTGTCGGGTAACCGATAAGCCCGCGGGCCGGTGCCAAGAAAATCAAACGGGTCTGACCGTTGCCGGTTGACTGCATATCAAGCATTTCACCCTTGCGCTCTGACAGCGATTGGATAACCGCTCCCTGATATTCTTCCGGCGTATCAATCTGCACACGCTCGAAAGGTTCCATTTTCACGCCGTCAATTTCCTTGATGATAACTTCGGGACGTGATACCTGCAGCTCATAGCCTTCACGGCGCATGGTTTCAATGAGGATTGACAGGTGCAGCTCCCCACGCCCTGACACTGTCCATTTATCAGGAGAATCAGTTGCCTCAACACGGAGCGAAACATCAGTCTGCAGCTCAGCTAACAGCCGTTCTTCCACTTTGCGGGATGTAACAAATTTACCTTCACGTCCTGCAAAAGGCGAATTATTTGCCAGAAAAGTCATCTGAAGTGTCGGTTCGTCGATATGAAGGATTGGTAGTGGTTCAACGGCATCTGTGGGTGTGATCGTTTCCCCGACAAAGATATCTTCCATACCGGAAACGGCAATCAAGTCACCAGCTTTAGCTTCTTTAATTTCACGGCGTTCAAGGCCAAAGAAACCAAAAAGTTTTGTCACACGGAAGTTTTTAGTCGTGCCATCGAGTTTGGAAAGGGTAACTTGGTCACCAACTTTTACCGATCCGCGGAAAACACGGCCGATACCGATACGTCCGACAAAGTCATTGTAATCAAGGAGGGACACTTGGAACTGCAGCGGCTCATCTGAATTATCCACCGGTGCCGGAATGTGGTTAATAATCGTGTCAAAAATCGGTGCCATGGTATGCTCTTGATCAGCCGGATCATCTGAAAGTGATGAGGTTCCGTTAATCGCTGACGCATATACAACCGGAAATTCCAGCTGATCATCATCTGCTCCAAGCTCAATGAAAAGCTCCAGCACTTCATCAACAACTTCTTCCGGGCGGGCAGACGGCTTATCAATCTTGTTAACAACAACGATTGGAACTAAATTCTGCTCTAAGGCTTTTTTCAAAACAAAACGCGTCTGCGGCATTGTTCCTTCATAGGCATCAACAACCAGAACAACCCCATCAACCATTTTCATGATACGCTCAACTTCACCGCCAAAATCCGCGTGCCCCGGTGTATCCATGATATTGATGCGTGTCCCCTTATAAGCGACAGCTGTATTTTTAGCCAGAATCGTGATTCCGCGTTCCTTTTCAAGATCGTTGGAATCCATAGCCCGTTCTTCTAGCTGCTTATGTTCATCAAGTGTATGCGATTGCTTCAAAAGCTCATCAACGAGGGTTGTTTTCCCGTGGTCAACGTGAGCAATAATAGCAACATTTCTAATATCTTCTCTAAATTTTGTCATGATTCCTCTTACAATTATTTTATTTCAACTTATCAATTATAGCATAATTTTTGAGAAAAAGCGCAGGAAAGATAGCTGTAAACGTTTAAAATAAGAAAAAACATGCCCGAAAGCATGTTTGATACTAAAGCCGCAAGAAAATCAGGCCTGTTCTTTTACTTTCCCATTCCAGTAATCAAGACCGTTTTTTAAGACATAAAGATCTTTATAACCAGCTTTTCTGAGCGTCAAAACCGCACGGGCAACCAACTGTCCGCGGGTATTATCATAAAGCAAAACCGGTTTGTCCTTGCGAAGAGCTGATACAGACTCCTTAAATTGTTCAGACGGCAGATTGCGCGCCCCTAAAATATGCTTACGGCGGAATTCACCGGGAGAACGTAAGTCCACAACCTGCGCTCCTCTCATCATATTTTCAAATTCTGCATTAGAAATATATTTAGCAGCACGGCGGACACGGAGATAATTCCACGCAAAGAAAGCAAGAAAGGCAAAAACAATAATCCATAAAATAATCGTTACAGTTGACATATAACTCCTTTATTCTTCAATAAACTGACGGGCAAGACTGGCTGCTCCAATGATACCGGCATCATTTCCCAGTTCTGCGATTTTAATTTTCGTAGATTTTTTGACTTGCGGAAAGGCAAATTTTTGGAAGTAATTCTCGATGCGTAACCGCAAAAATTCACCGGCTGCGGATACCCCGCCGCCAACAATAACAGAATCAGGATTCAAAATATTACTGATATTGGCTGTTGCAAGTCCCAGGTAAAATCCGACCTTTTCAACCACAGAGTCGGCAAATGCATCACCAGCTGCCGCTGCCGTAAAAATATCCTTGCTTGTCACGCTGTCGCCATTATCAATGGCAGCTTTAATGGCTGACGGACCCTCATAATTTTCTGCCAGCTGGCGGCCCAGACGAACCACTCCCGTCGCTGAAGCAACCGTTTCAAGACAGCCCTTATTGCCGCAGGTACAGTCAAAACCATCTTCCGGCTCAACAATAATATGGCCGATTTCTCCGCCGGCTCCGGCAACCCCATGAATAAGATTTCCATCAGCAATGATACCGCCGCCAACACCTGTTCCCAAGGTCACAAAAACGACATCCGGGTTATTATCACCAGCACCAACCCAGCGTTCTCCGAGAGCTGCAACATTGGCGTCATTATCAATCGCAAAAGGAATGCCCAGTTCTACTTCGATAGCTGCTCCAACTTCCTGTGTCTCAGCCCAATTAAGATTAAAAGCTCCTGTAACAGTCTTTTGAGCACGGTCTACTGCTCCCGGCGAACCCATACCAATACCCGCAAAATCGTCCTTTGATAAACCATACAGTTCCAAACGGTGTTTGATAGAAGCAATAATATCAGGAACGATATGCTTGCCGTCCTCCAAAATATTGGTTTCAATCGCCCATTTTTCCTGCACTTGGCCATCCAAGGTCAGAATACCGAATTTAATGCTTGTTCCGCCAAGATCAATACCTAAAAGCTTTTTACTCATTTTCTTTTTCCTTTTCTATCCTGTGCTCCCTGCGCAAAACCAGCTCAGCCTGTAAGTAGTCATCTTTAGAAATCAGCCCGTTTTCATAGAGCCTCTCAAGCTCAATTTTCATCATTTCGATGTCGTAAAGCCGTTTGCCCAAATAAACATAAATGCCAAACCGTTTCAACAGCTGCTGCACATCATATAATGTTTTCATCTCTCAAATTTTACCAAAAAAAGCCTGTCTTTTCAATACATTTTTGCAAACGTTTGCCTCTTCTCACCAAAAGAAAAAAGGGAGCAAACTAATTGCTCCCCTTCTTTTACCTGCATCAGCCAGACTGCCCAGCTGATTAATCGGCTTGCTGCCGAATAAAACCGTTACAAGCCAGCTATTACCAGCTTAGAGTCCCGGTGCTTGGCCAAGTTCTGCCTGCAGCATCCAAATCGTCTTTTGCGCATCAGTCTGAGCAGCGGTAAAGATGTCATTAGAAACAGCATCCCCTTCTTCATCTGTCACATCAAGACCTACTTGATAAAGGCTGGAAAGATAGCTGTAAACTTCTACAAGACGGCTCAAATGATCAGCCATTGATTTTTCCCAGCTTCCTGCTGTTTCTTCCAGCTTAGAATTTTCATCAAATTCCTTTAAAGTTGAAAACGGGCTGCCGCCAATAGTGATCAAGCGTTCACTGATTTCATCCAGATGGCCATTTAAGCCATCCATCAATTCGTCCATTTTAGGATGGAGGTAAAGAAAACCAGCTCCGCGCATGTACCAGTGCACTTGATGAACAATAGATGCCGCCTTGGACAAATCGGCTACAGCCTGATTAAGCACAGCCTTGGTTTTTTCATTGCCTGAAGCTTCTTTCTTTTCAACTTGATGCGTGATAGACGCATAGATATTTTCAACGAGTGTGTTAGTCATAGTAAGTCCTCCTTGTAAATCTTATTGACACTTATATTTTAGAATGATTCTAATTAAAAAGCAACTATTTTGTCTTCTTTTTGACGAATAATTAGATATGAAACTCTTTTTATTTTTTATGATGGGCGCTTCACTGGGTTCTTTTTTAGGCTTGGTTTGTGACCGTTTCCCAGAAAAATCCATCGTTTTTCCGCGCAGCCACTGCTGTAACTGTCACAGCTACCTAGCAGTGCGGGATTTGATTCCTATCTTTTCACAAGTGTTCAATAAAAGCCGCTGCCGCTTTTGCGGCTGTCGCATTCCTTTAAGATATGCTCTTACAGAATTTTTCTGCGGTCTCATCGGCCTAGGATTTGGACTTAGCCTAGTGACATTTTCACAGGTGTGTCTGCTTTTAATGGGAATGCTTTTATCACTTTATGACCTACAAGAACAGACCTATCCCTTTATTGTATGGTTAGGCTTTACTATCTTCCTGCTGATCTTTTATCCTGTCAATCTCATCAGCATCATCCTCTTTCTGTTCGGTATTTTTGCTGCTCTAAAAAATATCAATATCGGCAGCGGTGATTTTCTTTATCTGGCGACTCTGTCCTTATCACTTAGTTTTCAGGAGGTAATCTGGCTGATTCAAATTGCCAGCATAACGGGAATCGCTTATTGTTTGCTCCGCAAAAAACAAAAGGAGAGGCTGCCCTTTGTTCCCTTTCTTTTTCTAGCCTACAGTTCTCTTATTTTACTGCGTCAGGTAAGCTAGATTTGACAGCACTAAAAGCAGCGAAGCCGAGGCGTCTATGCTTGAACTGTGACGCTTGGTTTCGCTGCCCTCTATTATTTTAGTTTAACTTTTCAGTAAATGCTGCGCTGCTTTGCGTCCTTGATGCACGATTCCAGAAATAGCTGTACCTGATCCTGGATAATAGCCGGCAATCCAGCCGCCGGCATTCAAACCTGCTGCATACAAATGCGGAATGACTTTATCAAATAAATCCAGAACCTGACAGTCAACATTAATTTTGAGACCGCCGATAGAGCCAAGATTGCTGGCAGAATTCTTATAGGCATAGAATGGAGCCTGCAGAGCTTTCAGACCTGTGCGGCGGCCGAATGTCTGATCGCTCCCTCTTTCCATTGTTTTATTCCATTCTTGAATGGTTTCAGCAAGACTGTCCTTAGGAACATGGATAGCATCCGCTAATTCTTCTATTGAATCAGCTTTAAGAACACGTCCGGCAGCCAGATCTTCAGTCAGGCTGTCTGCTGTCCAAGCGCTGCCGGGCTCCTTGATAGAATTACCATCAAAAATCATGTAAGTAGGAGCCATAAACTGCTTTTCCTGCTGGAAAATGGCCCGATACTGATAGGCATAGGTCGCATCTTCACAAACAAAACGCTTACCAGCACCATTGACAAAAATCAAAGGGATTGTTGGAATCTGATTATTGGTCGCATTGCCTGTTTTGCCGCAAAAGTCAATGCAGCCGCCCATGCCAGTCACTGCAGCACCGGCAGAAAGTCCCATCAAAATACCGTCACCAGTATTGGTTTTTGCAGTCAAAACCGTATTAAAGGCCAAATCGTTGAACTGCTGAGGATTGTAAGCTTTGGCTAAAGCGGGATTATGATCAATACTGGCTGTTGCCAAAAGGACGCCTTTCTTGGCAGCAATCAGCTTTTTCTCACCGCCAGCAAGAGCAGCGACACCATGGATTGCCTTGGTTTTTTGATCCTGAATCAAGGATACTACTGTCGTGTTGTATGTTATCTTTGCACCGGCCTTGAGAGCTTCTTTAAAGAGTGCCTGAGTCAGAATAACACCGTCTCCGCCTTGCCCTCCATCCTCATAGACATGGATGCGGTCCGCAAAAATATCATCTTTTACATAAGGAATATGACTGTGTCCATAGACAGAAGTCCACTTGATGCCCATTTGGCTGAGCCATTCGATATTTTGGGGTGCACCCTGGGCTAAATCCCTTACTAAATCAGCGTCTAAAACATTTTCCCCCGCCTTAATCCACAGTTCTGCATGTTTTTCAGGCGTATCTTCCTGATAAGAAGTGAGCGCTTTTTGATAAGGGGTACCTGCTGCCTGAACCACACCGCCTGAATAATTAGTTGTGCCGCCGGCAATACCGGCCTTCTCACAAATCAGGACGGATAAACCGCCGCGCGCTGCCTCAACTGCTGCCGACAGCCCGGCACCGCCTGAACCGACAATCACTAAATCATAGCTGGCATCGTACTTTGAAACCTGATCAAGAGGAATGACAGGCTGAGCCGATGAGGTGTTCTTCACGTCCTGAAGAACTGCCAAAGACGGACTGGTCACAGCATCAACGTCAGGCTGAACGGCATAAGGATTTGCTGATTCAGGGTTGAGAGCTTCTTCCTGACCGATTTTGCCGGCATCGGCAGCCAAGGCTTTTTGAACAGCATTCTTAAAAGCCAGACTTGAAAAAGTTGCACCGGATACAGCGTCAACATCAGCGGAGCCTTTTTCGAGCATGGATGCTTTCATTTGCGCAATTCCCAAGTCTCCAACCAGGGCTTTGCTGCTGTGTTCACAGGCTAAAGACTTGATTTTGCCATCTTCCAAACCAACCTCTACATTTAATGGGCCGTGAAATCCCAGAGCTGCGCCCTTAACTGTTTTTTCTACCATGTTTTCGACTTCCTTTCTAAATAAAATAAAACGCTTTCATATTTATTATACGCCTTCTGATCTTTTTTAGCTGAGAAAAAGATAATAAACTTCTTATTTTATTAAAATTTTGAAAGTCCATAAAAAAAGCGGAAGCTAAACATGATCTTAACACAATCAATGCTCGTTCCGCTTTTGATTCTTATTTATGATAATGGCTGCCGGATTTAATAAAATCTGCTATTTCCTGCTTTTGCCCTTCATGCAGGGCTTTAACAATTTTGGAACCCACGATAACACCGTCTGAAACCTTATTAAAGCGTTCAATATCAGTAAGACTGGAGACACCAAAACCGGTCAGAACGGGAATGGAAGAAAGGCTGCTCAGCCGCTTTAAATGCTGATCCAAATCATCACGGTAGCTGCCAGCTTTACCTGTCACACCGTTGATGGCTACAGCATAAATAAATCCTTGAGCATCTTCTATCAGCTCTTTTTGACGATCCAAACCGGTTGTTAAACTAACCAGCGGAACCAAGGCTAAATCCGTATTGTCTAAATAGGGATCGATGAAATCTTTTTGTTCATAAGGCAAATCAGGAATAATCAAGCCTTTAACCGAAGTCTTTTTTAGTTCCTCAACAAAGCGCTCAAGGCCATATTGAAAAACGGGGTTGAAGTAAGTCATAATGACTAGCGGAACCTCAGTCTTTTTTTCTTGAAGCAGGCTGATAATAGCTGCCAGCGAAGTTCCTTTGGCCAAGCTGCGCTGGCCGGCCAATTCAATGACCGGACCGTCAGCTACGGGGTCAGACCAAGGAATACCTATTTCAATAGCTGATACTCCTTGTTCTTCCAGAAAAGAAATGGTTTCAAAAAGACCGTCAAGACCTTGGGGATGGTCTCCCGCCATGATATAAGGAATAAAAAGCCCTTTGCCTTCTTCTTTGATTGCCTGTAAATGTGCTGTTAATGTCTTTGCCATGATTCTATTTTCCTTCCTGCTCAAAACGTTCTTTGACCTGCATAACATCCTTGTCTCCGCGGCCTGACAGACAGACAATAATAGATTTATCAGGTCCCAGTTCCTTAGCAACTTTTTGCGCCAATGCGATAGCATGACTGGATTCAAGTGCTGGGATAATTCCTTCTAAGCGCGACAGCAGTTTAAAGGCTTCCAAGGCTTCATCATCGGTAATAGAATCATAGGTTGCCCTGCCGATTTCATTGAAGTAGGAATGTTCAGGCCCTACACCGGGATAGTCGAGTCCGGCTGAAATAGAGAAGGCTTCCATGATCTGACCGTGTTCATCCTGAAGGACATTCATGAGAGAGCCGTGAAGAACTCCCGGACGGCCTTTGGCAAAAGTTGCTGCGTGCTTATCCGTATCAAGTCCAAGTCCGGAAGCTTCCGCTCCATACATCGCTACAGACTTATCATTGACAAAAGGATAGAAGAGGCCGATAGCATTTGAACCGCCGCCAATGCAGGCTAGGACGGCATCCGGCAGCTGACCGCCGGAAATATCGGCATACTGACGTTTGGCTTCTTTGCCAATGACGGATTGGAAATCTCGAACAATTTCCGGGAAAGGAGCCGGTCCTAGGGCTGATCCCATAATATAGTGGGTATCATCAATGTTAGCCACCCACGAACGCAGCGCAGCATTGACCGCATCTTTAAGGACACGCGATCCGTCTGTCACCGAATGAACCTTGGCACCAAGCAGCTCCATGCGAAAAACATTGAGTGCCTGACGTTTGACATCTTCTTCTCCCATATAGATAGTGCATTCCATATCAAACAGCGCAGCGGCTGTTGCCGTAGCAACCCCATGCTGGCCTGCACCTGTTTCGGCAATGACTTTATTTTTTCCCATGCGTTTGGCCAGCAGCACTTGACCGAGAGCATTGTTGATTTTATGGGCACCGGTATGATTGAGGTCTTCGCGTTTCAGATAAATCTTGGCACCACCGATATGATCTGTCAGACGTTTAGCAAAATATAAGGGGGTTTCCCGTCCCACATAATCTTTAAGAAGAGCTGCTAATTCCTCTTGAAAACTGGGATCCGCTTTGGCTTTGCGATAAGCTTCGTCCAGCTCAATAGCCGCTGTCATCAGGGTTTCTGGAATAAACTGTCCTCCGAAATTTCCGTAAAATCCTTTTTCATTTGGCTGATTATAAGTCATTTTTTCACACTTTCTATAAATTTGATAATCTTCTGACTGTCTTTTTGACCGTCCGTTTCCACACCTGACGACACATCAACAGCATAAGGAGAAAAACGATGGATACATTCCTTAACATTGTCTGCATTTAAACCGCCTGCAATAAAGAAAGGCTGCTTAATAGACTTATCCTGGAGCAGCTGCCAGTCAAAAGTCTCACCGCTGCCGGCCATGGGAGCATCAAAGAGCAAGTATTGGGCCTTGCTCGATAAAACAGGCTCTTTTGCTGTCACTTGAATCGCACGGATCATCGGCACTGAAATCTGATTTATCAGCTCCTCATCAAAGTCTCCGTGCACCTGTACCAGATCCAGCGGAACTGTTTTGACAGCTTTCTCCAGCTCCTCCAAACTGGGGCTGACAAAGACGCCGACTGTTTGAACAGACGCAGGAATATCTTTGGCTAACTCGCTAGCCTTCTCAAGGCTGACCTGACGCTTGCTGGGAGCAAAAACAAAACCGATGTAATCCGCTCCGCTTTTAACTGCTGTAAGCACAGCCTCCCGATCGGACAAGCCGCAAATTTTAACCTTTGTCAACAGCCAATTCCTCCATCTTATCAGCAATGCTGTCTGTCTGCATCAAAGCTGTTCCGACAAGAATAGCATTGAAATAGGGTGCAAGCAGCTCACTGTCCTGCCGACTGAAAATACCGGATTCTGACACATATACACGGTCATCGCGAAAGTGAGCTGACAATTCCAGACTTGTATTGATATCAACTTCAAAAGTTACTAAATTGCGGTTGTTGACCCCAATAATCTGAGCACCGATTTTGTGAGCAATTTCTAATTCAGGCAAATTGTGCGTTTCCACCAGAACTTCCAAGCCCAAGCCAGTCGCAAAATCATAGAGCTCCTTGAGACGCTGTTTGGGCAGAGCTGCAACGATAAGCAGAATCACTGTTGCGCCGGCATTGCGGCTGCGGACAATCTGTTTTTCGTCAATGATGAAGTCTTTGGCCAGTGTAGGAATCTGCACTTTTTGCGAAATATCAGCTAAGTAATCAATATTTCCCTTGAAAAAGACCTGATCTGTCAGGACAGAAATCATTGCGGCACCGGCAGCTTCATAGAGTGCTGCCTGTTTGATGATATCCACATCAAGATTGATATCCCCCATACTGGGACTGGCCTTTTTGACTTCAGCAATGATCTGCAGCTGGTGCCTGTTCTCTCTTAAAAAGTCAAACAGCCGATAGCTTTTGCGCAGAGGCTTTAAATCCGGCATAGCCAGTTTTGCTACTTCTTCCTTTTTTTGTTTCAAAATGGTTGGTAAAAATTCTTTAGTCAACTTGTGCCTCCTGTAATGCTTGCAGCTTAGCGTAGGCTTTCCCTGATGCAATAATCTCCCGTGCCAGATCAATCCCTTCTGCCAGAGTATCTGCTTTGCCATTAGCAAAAAAACCAAGACCTGCATTAAGGACAGCTGTTTCTAGGTAGGGACTGGGTTCATTCTTCAAAACACTGATGAGAATTTGGGCATTTTTCTGAGCATCCCCGCCTTTAATATCATCAAGACCGACTTCCGGCATGCCTAAATCGTTAAAGGTAAAGCTTCCTTGTGAAATTTTCCCTTCATTGAGCAGTGTATAGTGATTGACGCCATAAAGCGCAGCCTCATCCATATTGTCCGGTCCTGTGATAACAACAGCTCGTCTGCGGCCGAGAAGTTTTAAAACCTGCGCCAGATCCTGCTGCAAATCAGCCTGATAGAGCCCCATAAGCTGTGTTTCCAAGTCCATCGGATGGGTTAAGGGACCGATCAGATTCATAATAGTCGGAATCCCCAGTGCCTGTCTGGCCGGTGAAATATAGCGCATGGCCGGATGCATTTTCTGGGCAAAGAGAAAGGCAATGCCCGTTTGATCTAAGATTTGTCCCAGCTTTTCCGGAGCCAGATCAACGGTAATCCCTAAGGCCTCCAAGACATCAGCAGAGCCTGATTTTGAAGAAATGGAGCGGTTGCCATGCTTAGCGACATGGATGCCGCCGCCGGCAAGGATAAAACTGCAAGTAGTGGAAATATTAAAGCTAAAGGATTTGTCACCGCCCGTACCGCAGTTATCCATGACATTCTTTGCCTGACTGGGAATCAAAACAGCATTTTCTTTAATGGCCTTGACCAAACCTAAAATTTCTTCAGGTGTTTCACCCTTGATTTTTAAAGCCATCAAAAAGGCTGCAATCTGCGCTTCTGTCAGCTGACCTTTTAAAATTTTTTCGGCAACGCCTGTCATCTGACTTTCCGATAAATCTGTTTGAACAGCTAATTTTTCAAAGATTTCTTTCATGATATTTCCCTTCTAAATGTTTCCCGCTATCTTGACAAAATTTTCAACCATCTTTAAACCTTGGGGGGTTCCGATTGATTCCGGATGATACTGCAGACCGTAGATAGGCAGCGTTTTGTGCTGAATAGCCATGATTTCTGCGTCGTCTGAGGTTCTTGCAACGACCTCAAAATCCTTCGGCAGCTCTTCAACTGCAATAGAGTGATAACGCATAATATCAAGCTGATTTGGCAATCTATCAAAAATCGGACAAGAAACTTCAAGAACCATCTGACTTTGCTTGCCGTGCATAACCTGTTGAGCCAAGCCCAATCGGCCGCCAAAACTTTCAGCAATGGCCTGATGCCCTAAGCAAATACCTAAAATCGGCTTCTTCCCTGCAAAATCTTTAATTAAACGCTCCATTTTTCCAGCATCAGCCGGCCAGCCGGGACCCGGGGACAGAACAAGTGCGTGAGCTTCATCTGCCCTTTCATAGAGCTCTACTGCATCATTTCTAAGAACTTTGACCTGAGTAAACTGTCCTAGGTACTGGGCTAGGTTATAGGTGAAAGAGTCGTAATTATCAACCAGTAAAATCATAGAACTTCTCCTATTCTAGTCATGGCTTTGGCCTTGTTAATGGTCTCATAGTATTCATTTTCGGGTATGCTGTCATACACAATTCCTGCACCGGCCTGAACATAGGCCTTGTGATCTTTAATAATCATCGTCCGAATAGCAATGGCAAAGTCCATATCGCCGGTTGCTGACAGATAGCCGATGGCGCCGGCGTAAATACCGCGCTTTTCCTTTTCGAGTTCATAAATACGATTCATGGCACGGATTTTCGGAGCACCGGATACTGTACCCGCCGGCAGTGTTGATTTGAGAGCATCCATGGCGCTTAATTCTGATAACAGCTGCCCCTTTACCACACTGGTCAAATGCATGACATAGCGGAAAAACTCGACTTCCATGTACTTGGTAACTTTAACCGTTCCAATTTCAGCGATTTTGCCAATATCATTGCGTCCCAGATCCACCAGCATCCGGTGTTCTGCGGTCTCTTTGACATCTGACTGTAAGTCCTCTGCCAGCGCCCGGTCTTCTTGTTCGTCTGCTCCCCGAGGACGCGTGCCTGCGATAGGATTGGTGGTGACCACCCTATTTTTGACAGACACTAAACTTTCAGGGCTGGCACCTATAATCTGATAATCGCCAAAATCATAGAAGTAAAGATAATTGGAAGGATTGGTGATACGCAAATTACGATAGAAGTCCAGCGGCTTGCCGGTAATATCTGCTGAGAAGCGCTGACTGAGCACGCACTGGAACATGTCTCCCTGGCGAATGAGCTGTTTGGCCTTAGTGACCATATCCCTAAACTCACTTTCTTCCAAGTGATTCTTAAAGGTCAGCTGGTGCAGGTCACGTTCTGAAAATTCATCATCAGACTGGGTCTTTAAATCAGCTAAAACCTTCTCCAGTGCCGCCTGCTGCGCAGCTTCGCTTCTGCCGCTGTAAATATTATCTTCGACAATAACCACTTTTTCTTTTTTATGGTCGAAAATCAGGTAAGATTCGTAGACAAAAAACTGCATGTCTGGCGTTCCAATGGTATCTTGAGGAATCTCGCCGATCCTTTCATAGAGGCTGATCATGTCATAGCCGACAAAACCAATGGCACCGCCGTTAAAGGGCAAATCCTGAGATTCCTGTGACTTGACCGTCAGTTGACTGAGATAATCCAAAGGATCACTGTCAATAACTTTGCTATTTTCTGTCAGCCGTCCATCTTCAAATTTGATTTCAAAAACCGGATTGTAAGCAACAATTGAAAAACGGGCATTTTCCTTTTCACGCGGGATTGATTCCAGAATCACCTTGTGTTCGCCCTGCACGCGCATGTAAGCAAGAATTGGTGTTAAAATATCAGCATTTAGTATCTTTTTCATGTTTAGGCTCACTTTCTATTCATTTCATGATTGCTATTGACACGCAGCTCTAAAGCTGTGAAGGCTTCAATCATAGCTTGCCAGACAGCAAGCGCAACATCTGGTGATAAGCCCAGCTCCTCTGCCTCCCGCTGCCTGCTTAAAAGGACCTGCCGCACGCGCTCAGGGGCTGCGACGGCTGCTTGACTGCCAGCGGGCTTTAGCCGCCCAATATGCTCAACCATTTGCTGCCGCTGGGCTAATAGAACAAGTAATTGATGATCGATCTGATCAATTTGATTTCTTAGCTTCTGGATATCTGTCATAATTGCACCTGCATGGAAAATTTGGCATAAATACAAAAAGCCCTCACACAGAATAATCTGCATGAGGGCGTTACATCTAGCTAACACGGTGCCACCTCAGTTAACGGGATAGGATAGTCTTTCCCCGTCATCTCAACCTCCTCCAACAAGGAGTCGCACAGTAAGGGGTGCACACCTGAAGAATATTGTTTATCTTCACCTTATTGAAAATCAGCCCACTTCCCAAAATTCTGCTGCTTGTTCGCAATAACCACAAGCTCCCTGAAAACATAAAATTCTGGTACTTTTCTGATTTGTCTACGATTATACACTTTCTAAAAAACAAATGCAAGCCCTTTTGAGCGACTTTTTACTGAATTTCCAAAAAAATCAGAATTTTCATATTGAAAAAAGTTTTGACAACCTTTTGCTTTGATTGATGAAATTGTTTTCTTACTCAAAATATGCTATAGTTAAGTTCATATTAAATTGTTAAGGAGTTTCTCTGCTATGTCGAAAACCAGAGCTCAATTAAAAATGCAGGCTAAAGAGCGCCTTCAGGGCAACTGGGCCTATGCTGTCGGCTTGTATGCCCTGCCGGCTCTCACTATCTCAGCAATTGTTTGGGGCTGTGTACTAATAGTTTTTGTACTCGTCGCATCACTCGCTGTTGCTATCGATGAAGAAGTCGCTGCCTTAATAGGAGCACCTCTTTTTATACTTATTAGTCTTGCCATGTTTGTCGGGTCATTGACTGTGATCATTGGCATTACTTTAGGATTTTTAGACTTTTTCAGAGGAAAAAGACCAACCTATACTGAAGCCGGCACTTACCTTTTAAAAGAAGGACGCTTTGGAAAGTTCTTCCCGACTAATCTGGTCATGATAATTTTTATATATCTATGGTCGCTTCTCCTTGTCATCCCCGGGATCATTAAAACTTACAGTTATAGCATGACTAATTATATCCTCAAAGATAAATTGGAAAAGGGCGAGTCAATGACCGTCACTCAGGCCATCACTGAAAGCCGGCAGTTAATGATGGGGCACAAATGGGAGTACTTTGTCCTTAATCTGAGTTTTATTGGCTGGGCTATTCTAGCTAATTTAACAGCCGGTATCGGTTATCTGTGGTTAATTCCTTATATACAGACAACAACTGCAGCTTTCTACCAAAATCTAATCGATAACAGTGCCAAGGACCAGATAAACCCAGCCTTGCCCGCCAACTAAGTTCAAACCTATACTCCCTGTTGCTTCTAACAGGTAAAAAACTAAACAGCAAAGGTCTGTGACAAAAACGTCCCAGACCTTTATTTTTCAAATAGATTAACAAAGCCGTTGATTGACATAATGGCTTTCTTCGTTTAAGCACCTTATATGAGCAATCAATTGCGAGAGCTCCAATGGCATATCAACTGGATAGTTGCCGCTTTCTTATTTTTCACTATTTAACAGACCAAAATATCAATCTGCCTTTTAAAATGATATAATGTAAGCGAAACCAATTGTCTCTTAAATGTCTTTCGAAAGGAGCCCTACAATGAAAATAATCAATGCTGTATTTTTTATTAAAGCGGACAAAAGACAAGCATTTTTAGCAGACGTCGCGCCTCTGATTGAATCATCGCGTGCAGAGAATGGAAACCATGCGTATCAGCTCTATGAAGCGGTGGATCTGCCCAACCAATTTGTCATGGTTGAAGAATGGGAAAATCAAGCTGCAATCGACCAGCACAACACCAATCCGCATTTTCTTCAATTAATGGAACATTTACAAGATTACAGCACAGCTGACCCTGTTATTAAGGTTGCAGAACAATAAGAATACCAAAAAAGAGTGAGATTCAATCGAGATTTGGCAGAAATCGATTTTTCTCACTCTTTTTTAAAATTAATTTTTACGACCAGCCTTCCACATAAGTATGAAGCGGATAAGTCGGATAAGCCAGCAAACGGGCTTTTTCCGCTGTAACATAGCCAGCGGGGGCGTCAAGGACGCTTGGAATGCGATTGACAATAGTCGCGCAAGTTAAGGCAACAGTATCGGGTTTAGCAACTGAAAACGTAAGATTGGGATCTCCGCTTATTTCCCAGTCACACATATCCCCATCATCTGGACCATAGACCTTACCAATACATTCAACTTCCAATTCAATGCCTTGATGGGTCTTTATTTGAGTAACTGCTGACATACCTGTCACCTGCCCAGCTGGAATGGTACGCTCTAAGGTTTCAGAATAAATAGCTTCATCCAAAACATAAGGAACACTCTTTTGACCAATAGACTGGATAGTCCAATTCATCTTAGAGCAGATAGCCTCAGCGGCATTCCACATATAAGATGGTAAACTTTCAGCAGAAGCAATTTCACGCTCAAAACGATCAATATCATAACCAGCACCATGAGCTTCGGCCAGAGCTAAACCATAGTCTTCAACATTATAGCTAACAGCTCCTTTAACCTTTTTAATCCGGTTCATCCCCGCCATTGCCAGACAAGGCATATTAATCCAGTAAATGTCTTGCATGCCTGAACCCATAATAGTCACACCATATTTTTTGGCTAATTTATCCAAACGGTTAGTTTCAGATGGGGAAGTCGTCCAAGGATAAATAGCTTCTTCACAGGTAGAGATAACATTGACTCCATTTTTGATAGCTTTTTCATAGAATACGTACATTTCGGGCATGTAAGAAAAGATAGTTACAATGGCAATATCAGCATCACAGTCTTGAAAGACCTGATCAGCCTGATCAGAAATAATGACGCCTGTCTTATAACCTAAATCGGCAAAATCTCCAATATCCTGTCCTACCACTGCTGGATTCGTGTCGATAGCTCCGACAATTTCAACACCGTGATCTAAGAGATTTTTAAGAATGACCTTGGACATCTTACCACAGCCATATTGGATGGCTCGAATTTTTGCATTTCGCATGTGCCTGTCCTCCTTTTATTGTTATTTTTTTCACAACTATATTATAATATCTATAGTAACTATAGAGTCAAGGAGAAAAGTCATGAATCTTATTTTAAAAATCGGAGATTTCTCCCGTATTAATAATATCTCAATTCAGACCCTGCGATATTATGATAAAATCGGCCTTCTAAGTCCTTATTCTATTGATAAGGAGACCGGCTACCGCTACTATCATATCAATCAGTCGCAGATAGTAGATGAGATTCAGTATCTGCGCCAGCTTGACTTTTCCCTAGAAGAAATAAGAGCTATCCTGTCTACTCAAGAAAATCTGACCGAAATCAACCATTTCATCAATGAACACCGGCAGCATCTCCTCTCTGAAAAACACCGCTTAGAAGAACGTTTAAAGGAAATAGATACTTTCCAAACCGGTGCACAGATTTATGATTATAAAAGGCACTGCCGCGATTTAGAAATTCTTACTCTGCCGGCCAGAAGGATGATTATTTATCAAACGCAGCAGAATATTTATCAGATGACTGATGAAGACTATGAATTTCACCTGCGAGAGTTTAAATTAGCTCTGAAAAAAAGCAAGCTTTCCTATTCGATTTTTTCCCGTGTCGGCTCAATTATCGCTCAGAAAGATTTTAAATGCAGAAACTGGCTATCTCATCAAATGTTCATGTTTTCAAACGATGAGACTGATAATTTTGCAATCAAGACTTACCCTTCCAGTCTTTATGCCTTGACCTACTGTACTTCCTTTCAGGAGGAAATTGAAAAACTCGATCTCTTTTATCAAATGATCATCAATAAGGGGTATGATATTACAGGCGATTATATCTGTGAGGTTATCCACGAGCATCCGCGTCTCAATCAAAATAAGAGAGATATGTTTATCAGGATGCAGGTGGCCATCAAACAAACAGAAAACACAAAAGGTCTTTAGTCTGAACTGCTGTTTATTCATATAAAAACTGGGACAGACATCCATAATTGCTGAGCAATCATGTGCGTCTGTCCCAGTTTCAAGATTCCCTAGCTACTCAATCCCAACCAGCTTGTGTGGAAACGGGATAATCCTATCCATCAGATGATTTTAAACTAGTATTAAAAAAGAGTGAGATTCAATCGAGATTTGGCAGAAATCGATTTTTCTCACTCTTTTTGCTATGCGGCTGCAAACAGACTTACCCTAGTCCATCATACCTGCCTGCAGCTGATACATTTTGTGATAGGTTCCTTCTTTGGCCAACAGTTCATCATGGGTGCCTGACTCGATGATTCTGCCCTTATCGAGGACATAAATACAGTTTGCATCCTGAATTGTTGACAGGCGATGGGCAATGGCAATGGTCGTCCGTCCTTGGCGCATTTTGGCCAGCGAATTCTGAACAATCTGCTCGGTTTCTGAGTCAATATTGGCTGTGGCTTCATCCAGAATCAAAATTTTAGGAGCGCTGGCAACGGTTCTGGCAAAGGCCAGAAGCTGCCGCTGACCGGTTGAAAAGCTGGAGCCGCGTTCGCTGACGGGTTCATCATACTTCTGCGGCAGTTTTTGGATAAACTGATCGGCATCGACAAACTGGGCCGCCGCTTTAACGTCTTCATCGTTCACATCCTGATACATCTTGATATTGGATTTAACGGTTCCATGGTAAAGAAAAGGTTCCTGCAGAACCAGACCGACATTTTTGCGCAATTCTTTCTGGCTGTATTTTCGGATGTCCGTTCCGTCAATGGTGACCTGACCCTTTTGAAATTCATAGAAGCGCATAAAGACATTGATAATAGATGACTTTCCTGAACCGGTCGATCCGACAAAGGCAATGGTCTGTCCTTGACCGACTTTAAATGAAATGCGGTCTAAAATTTGATTTTCTCCGTCATAAGAGAAGGAAACATCTTTAAATTCAATATTTCCGGCAGTAATTTCAGCATTGCTTTCATCTTGGACAGGCTCATAGCCTTGTTCATCAATCAGATCAAAAACACGGCCGGCTGAAACCATAGATGTTTGCAGGGTCGAAAAATTTTGCGTGACTTCGATCAAGGGGTCAAACAGACGGTTAATATACTGGATAAAGGCATACATCATACCAGCTGAAATCCCAATTGCCTGCCAGTTAAAGCCGAAATAGGCCATCAGCAGGGCATAGGCCAGCAATTTCAAAAGAGACATGGCCGGACGCAGAAAAAGACTGTCTAATGCCATTGAGCGATTGGCATAGTTAAAGTGCTCTTCGTTGATGGTCTCAAATTCTGCTTTCAAACGTTCTTCCTGACCAAAGGCCTGGATAATACTGATACCTTCAATGCTTTCCGACAAGTTGGTATTAATATCACTCAGCAGACTGCGAGTTTTGGCAATTACACTGACAGACTTTTTGCGATAGAGGTTGACCAAAATAAAAATAAAAGGAAGAAAGAGCATGACAAGCAAGGTCAGGCGATAATTAAGCATCAGCATGGTATAGAGGGTCACGCTAAAAATAAAGATCGCCGAAATGAAACTGGACAGAATCCCTGAAAACATTTCACTGATGCTCTCTGTGTCATTGGTCAGCCGCGATACGATGGAGCCTGCCGGGGTCTTATCAAAATAAGACATTCCCAGCTTTTCCATATTGGCAAAAGCGTCCTTACGAATGTCGCGCACAACGCTGAATGAAACACGGGCAAAAAGCAGCTTTCCCAGATACTGTAAAATAGTCTGCAAAACATAAAGGAGATAGTAACCCAGCAAAAGCGAAGCAGCTGTCTGGTTAAAATTTGTCAGGAAATGGTCAATAAAATAACTGGCAACTAAAGGAATGACACTTTTAATCACCGTCGTTGAAAGGAGAAAGAACAAGGCAAAAAAGGTCAGCCATTTATAAGGTTTCAGATAAGACATCAAGCGCAGAAACACGCGGCCTTGGTGGTCGTTATTCTTCATCACTGTCTCCTTTCATTTCTAATTGCTGAGCCTCATAGGTTCTTGCATACCAGCCTCCTGTTTGAATAAGGTCATCGTGGCGGCCGCGCTCAATAATCCGACCGTCCTGCAAAACTAAGATAAGATCAGCATGCACCACTGCACTCAGCCGGTGAGCTGTTATGAGGGTTGTTTTATCCTTACGTGTCTGCTTGAGATTATCAATGATCGCATGTTCAGTCTTGGCATCAACCGCTGACAGGGAGTCATCCAGAATGAGAATATCTGGATTTAAAATCATGGCACGGCTCATAGCAATCCGCTGCTTTTGTCCGCCTGACAAAGAGACGCCCTTTTCACCGATAATGGTTTCAAATCCCTGAGGCATGGCTGCAATATCATCGTAAACCTGAGACAGCTTAGCAGCTTTTTCAACTGCTGCCATGCTCAGCTGAGGATTGCCAAAGCGGATATTCTCCAAAATAGACATGGCAAAGAGAACTTGATCCTGCGGCACATAGCCAATGAGACTGCGCAGGTCTGTCAGACGGTAGTCCCGAATGTCGTGACCGTTGAGAGAGATAGCCCCCTGATTGACATCGTACTCACGCAAAAGAAGCTTAAGCAGGCTGGTCTTACCAGAACCAGTCTGTCCGACAATTCCCAAGGTCTGCCCCTTTTCTAAAGTAAAGTGGATATTGCTGAGTGTCTCTTCATTATCATAGGTAAAATGCTCAATAGCATATTCCAAACGGCCATTGTGAATGTCTGGCAGAGGATTTTTCGGATCTTTAATGTCAGATGTCTGCGATAAGAGGCTCATGATACGCTCATAGGAAACCGCCCCGCGCTGCACAATATTAAAGAGAAAACCAATTGCCATCAAGGGCCAGACCAGCATGTCCAAATACGTCACAAAAGTAACCAAACTGCCGACTGTCACTTGGTTATTTTTGACAAAAAAGGCACCGACCAAAAGCGTTAAGGTATAAGAAGCCCCTACAAACAAGAGCACCAAGGGATCAAACATGCTGTCATACTTCATGGTCGTCATGTTTTTAGCAAAGGTCATCTCGTTAGTTTCCTGAAAAGCAGCTAATTCATCTGCCTGATAACCAAATGATTTGGTTACCTTGATACCTGAAACACTTTCCTGAACCTTGTTATTGAGCTCCGAAAAAGCGGCTTGAGACTGCTTGAAACTCTCATGTGTCTTGCGTCCCAAGCGGCTGGTCGCAAAAGCCATCAGAGGCAGAGGAATCACTGCAATCAAGGTCATCTGCCAGGAAATACTGAAAAACATGGTCATCAGGGTAACCAAGGCCGTGATTGAAGCATCAACAGCCGACATGACACCGCCTCCCGCCAGACGGGTCAGGGAGTTAATATCGTTGGTCGCATGCGCCATCAAATCCCCTGTCCGGTATTTCTGGTAAAAAGAGGGAGACATTTTTGTAAAATGCTCAAAGAGGCGGGACCGCATAATCTGCCCCAGACGGTAGGAAGTTCCCAAAATATAAATGCGCCAGACATAACGCAGCCCATACATGGCAAAGGCGGACAGCAGCAAGTAAAAAAGATCCCACAAAAGCGTTTCTCTCGTCAGACTTTTACGGGTAATATGGTCAATAACATGCCCCATGACCTTGGGCGGAATCAGGTTGAGAACACTGACCAGGCTAAGAGCCAGTATCCCAATCAAATAGCGGCGCTTTTCCAGTTTAAAAAACCACCATAAATTTTTAATAACAGACATCTTTGCCCTTTCTTTTAATCATCATAAGAAAAATCCCCCGCAATGAGGGAAAATAACATTACTATTATAAACCTTGGAGCTTACTCTAAGTCAAATAATCTGACTGCCGTTTTGCTTCGTGATTTTTCTTTGCAGCCACTGACAGGTGTAAAAAGCCAGAATGCTGCCCAAGGTATTGGTCCATAAATCATCGATTTCAAAAACACGGTTGACATTGAAAAGGAAGTCTAAAAGAAGCTGGCTGACTTCGATAAAAAGGCTGATGCTAAAACCAAGCACCGCAGTTCTTTTTAAACTGCGGAGTTCTTTTTTCAGCAAAAGCAAAGATAAAATAAGAGGATAGAGCAGCAAAATGTTGCTGATATTTTGTCCTAAAATCCAAAGCAGATGCCAAAAGCTGTTGATTTTCCCAAAATTGACCAAGGAATTAAAGGGAGTTAAAAGAACAACAAGACGCCCATAGTGCTGAATCCCCGGCGTTTTCACCTGCCTAAAAGGCTGCGGCAGAAAGCACATAGCACAGATAGCAAGCGCATAAAGACAGAGCGCCCATCTGACCGCCGTTTTGCCCAAAGGCGTTAAGTCGCCATCTTTCTCCCAAAATCTTGGCATTATTGAGCAGCCTCAGCAACAGCCTTTTGACGGTCGCGCTTCATTGTATTTGAGCGCAGCTGACCGCAGGCTGCATCGATATCCGTTCCGTGTTCCTGCCGGACCACACAGTTGACCCCGTTTTTCTTAAGCACATCGTAAAAAGCGTCCACGCGCTCCTTGGGACTGCGGCTGTATTGATCGTGCTCAGTCACAGGGTTGTAAGGAATGAGGTTGACATAGGAAAGCTTGCGGATTTTCTTTGTCAAGTCAGCCAGCTCCTGTGCATTTTCAGGATGATCATTGACCCCATTTAACATGATATACTCAAAAGTGACACGGCGGTTGGTTGTTTCAATGTAGTACTCTATAGCTGCAAAAAGCTTTTCCAATGGGAAAGAGCGGTTGATTCGCATGATACTGGAACGCAGCTCATTGTTGGGCGCATGGAGGGATACCGCCAGATTGACCTGGACACCTTCATTGGCAAATTCTCTGATTTTATGAGCCAATCCTGATGTTGATACCGTAATATGACGGGCACCGATGGCAAGACCGTTGTCATCATTGATGGTCCGCAAGAATTTAATGACATTGTCGTAATTGTCAAAAGGCTCACCAATTCCCATCACCACAACATGGCTGACACGCTCGCCCTGACCGCGTTCATCAAAATATTTCTGCACCAGCATAATTTGAGCAGTGATTTCTCCATTGTTGAGATCGCGCTGCTTTTTGATCAGGCCGCTGGCACAGAAAGTGCAGCCGATATTGCAGCCAACCTGTGTGGTGACACAGACCGAAAGTCCATAGTGCTGGCGCATAAGCACCGTTTCAATCAGCATACCGTCGGGCAGTTCAAAAAGGTATTTGACAGTCCCGTCAGCCGATTCTTGAACAATGCGCTGCTTAAGCGGATTGAGGCAAAAATTGTCATTTAAAACGGCGATAAAATCTTTGGAAATATTGGTCATTTCTTCAAAAGATTGGACACGCTTGCGGTAGAGCCAATCCCAAATTTGCGCAGCCCGAAATTTCTTTTCCCCGTGTTCTACTGTCCAGTCAATCAATTCATCACGGGTTAAACCGTAAATAGATGGTTTCATAAATATTATCAAGAACCTTCCAAAATTCAGCCAGTTTTTGAAAACTTAACACTACAAATTTTTCTGGCAGCTAAGTACCTGTCCGGTTCCCTATCCTTTCTATTTTTCCTTTTTCCTAATGACAAAATTTTTCTTGGCATCATGAATTTCCCGCAACGCTTCACATTCTTGTGTTTTTTCTTGGCGGATCCTGTCCGGATTCATCTTCGTGTTTTTATTAAAGCGTTTCTTCTTGCGGTTATCGCGGCGCCTGCGCCTTTGCGAATTATCTTCTTCAGCTTTGACTTCCTTAGGATTTGGATTTTCCAAAACAAAATAGGCACAGCCAAAATTGCAGTATTCCTTGAGATAATCATCCAAACGGCCGATATATGGGTGTCTGTTTTTAGCCTTGGAGTCTTCCTTGTAGAAGCCTTTGAGCCGCAGCTGTTCATTCCCCCAATCGCCGACAATGTAGTCATATTTCAGCAGAATTTCTGAAAAACGCTGGCTGAAAACCTTCGCATTAAAAGCATTTTTGACATTTTCTAAAATCAATAAGTCTATCTCATCACTCTTAACATGATTGTCAAAAGTTATAAACTGAGGCCCGGGAAATTTGTTGTAATTGTACATGTCCGGAGAGATATCTTTTCTCATAGGTCTCCTCTCAGATATTTTTCTACTGTCTGTCTCAGCAAATCAGGAAACAGCAGCCGGCCCTGACGGGAATTAATGCTGCTGAAGTAAGGGGCAAAATAGTACTGATCAACTAAAACAAGACTCAATTTGTCTTTTTTATTGGTAACCTTATTATTATACACTATTTTTCCATTTTTGTAAGTAAAACCACTCGTTACAACCCGGCCAAACTGACGGCCGCGAAAGCCCATGCCGCGAATTTGCTGATTAGCCAGCAGATCAGCCTGAGAAAAAATATCCCGGCAGATTTCTAAAAGCTCTGCTCGGCTTACCTGAAAGGTTACTAGACGCATCTGATGGGGAAGAGCTCGGTGAAGACCAGCCTTGGTCACTGTTTGCTCAAAAGGCTCAACAACTAAGCCGGTATTAATAATGGCCGCATCTGCACCAGCTGATTGAACCATGGCTTCCATGACCATTTCTGCACATTCTTCAAGGGTAGGCTTTCGCGAAAGACGGCAGACTAGGCTTTTTTCAAGCAGCTCCTGTCCCTCTTTCACTAAATTCGCTGCAAAAGCAGCATCATTTTTTTGAGCATCCAAGTCGCTAAGCGGCAGAGCTTCAATACTGATATCCGTCAAAAGATGATTGTCAAACTCCAGTTCTATCTGACCGACATGATCGCCGTAACGTCCTGCTGCTGCCAGATAAGTTCCCTTGACAACTTCTCCTTCTTCAAATACATGATGGGTGTGGGCGCCGATAATCAAATCAATCGCAGGAACTTCACGCGCGATTTGCTCATCCAGACGAATCCCCAGATGGCTGAGTAAAATCCGAAAGTCCGCTGCTTGAATAGCCGGCCGATTTAAGTCCCGCTTGAGGCAGGAAAGTGCATCATGAACCTGCCAGCCGTTTGGCTTGTAAGTCCGGTAATAAGGAAAGGTGTAAGCTAAAAAAGCTATCTTCGTCCCTGCCTCAGTCTCATAAATGACATAGGGTTCAGCCCAAGCAGGGCGCCCATTCCTGTCAGTAAGATTGCCTAGAATCACTTGAAAATTGGCCTTGCTGTAGAGCTGATTGATTTCAGGTTTGGCCAAGCCGATACCTTCATTATTGCCAATTGTCGCAAAATCAATCTTCAAATCATTCATCAATGCCACATTGGCCGCTCCGGCTGTCGCGTCCGTCAAAGGATGGCTCTTATCAACATTGTCGCCAAGATCGCATCTCAGCACTTCCTTATCTGTTTGTGACTGCTCGTCAAAAAAACACTTGATCTTTGGATAAGCCTCAAAATGCGAATGTAAATCATTGATATGCAGAATGCGGATACTTTCTTTCATGTCTTTATTTTAACACTTTCACAGCGGATATAAAAAGATAAGTCACACTGAACTGATCTGCACTCTCACTGCAAGACCAAAAAAGATCTGCTCAACCATAAGGAGCAGACCTCAGAACAACTAGAACGGGCAGCTATACCTGCAACAAGAGGCAAAGACCCTGCGCCCATCGCTTTTTAATCATGTTCTCTTAGGTACTTAACAGCATCTTCCACGCTTTTAACGGGAACAATTTTCATTTTGCTTTTCAATTTTTTAGCGGCCCGTTTAGCCTCCTGATAATTGGTCAGGGCTTTCGGATTTTCTTTTAAAACAGCCTTATCGAGAGGATTGTTAGGAACAAAGAAAATATCAGCATTAATCTTATCTGCCGCCGCAACTTTCATGCCGGCGCCGCCAATATCTCCGACCTTGCCGTCTTCCTCAATAGTTCCGGTCCCAGCAATAACACGGCCTTTGCGGAGGTCTTCATCAATAAGCTGATCATAAATATCCAATGTAAACATCAGCCCGGCACTTGGACCGCCGACTCCGTCGGTACTGAATTTAATCTTATCATCCGAAGCAACCTTAGTATGGTCAACCAAGCCGATACCAATGCCATTTTTACCGTTTGACAGTTTGACAATCTTGCCTTTGGCTGATTTCTTCTTATTTTCAGAAGTGTACTGAACACTGACCTTGCTGCCTAACTTTTGACCGGAAACGTACTTGATCAGTTCTTTGGAGCTGGAAAAGGTCCGTCCGTTGACACCGGTGACAGTATCGGCAATGTTCAAAATTCCTTTAAAGGTCGAATTCTTGCTGACATTAAGGACATAGACTCCCATATAATCAAGACTGGCTTTTTTATCCGCTAGATTAAGGGCTTCATAAATGGCTCCATTTTGCGAGGTTTCCATGTAAAACTGGTTAATCCGCATATAGTCTGCATCACTGACACCGCCGGTTGTTTCCTGAGCACTGGTAATTTCTGTAAAGGGGGTCAGCCAGGCATAAACAACTTGAAAAACAGTTGCCCTGCTCACTCCGACTGCAACAAAATTGTAGGAACCTTTTTCCTTGTCTTCTTGATCATTAACAGTTAGAACCGTACGGATATCATAGGCACCGCCCGGCATCTCCATATAGTAGGGCAAGGGAATAAAAAAGCAGCCTAAAACCAAAAGAAGGCCCAAGCAGCTGACCAGCCACCATTTATATTTTTTGATTGTTTTCAAACTTCTTCTCCACTTCTTTGACGACACTGGCCGGTACATATTTTTTAATATCGGACTTAAAATAAATCAGCTCACGCACATGTGTTGAATTAACATACTTCATGTCCAGCTTGGTCAGCAGATAGACTGTCTCTAATTCCGGCGCCAATTCCCGATTAAAAAAATCCAGGCGAGCCTCGTGTTCCAAATCTTCAGAACCGCGCAGGCCGCGAACCAGATGAGTCGCTTTTAGATCTCTGGCAACATCAACAGCCAGAGAGTCTCGAGCCCTTATGACACAGACATTGTCCAAATCAGACAAGGCTGCCTCCAGCATTCTCTGACGGCTGTCCACATCGAACAGCCCTGACTTATCCTTGTTATAAAAAATGCCGACATAAAGCTTGTCAAACAGTTTGCCGGCACGCTCAATGATATCCACATGCCCATTTGTCACAGGATCAAATGACCCCGCAAAAAGTCCAATTTTATCTGACATAAACCGTCACCTTTGATATTCCATAAATTTTTTGTTTCCAGATGCCCAGCTCCGCAATTTCTTCCGGCAGCTCAACTGATTTATCCGTTTCACAGACAACCATGACATCTTCCGACAGCAGCTGTTGCCGGCAGAGTTCTTCAATATTCTTGACAATTTCTTCTTTAGCATAGGGAGGATCCAAAAAAACCAGATCAAATTGCCCGCTCAGGCGCTCCAAAGCACGCGCAGCTTCCATTTTTAACAGCTGAAATTTGTCTTCTTCCTTGGTCATTTTTATATTGACCTCAACAATAGCCTGAGCCTTGCGGTTTTTCTCTACCAAGACAGCAGAGTTCATCCCCCGCGAAACAGCTTCAATAGCAAGGCCGCCGCTGCCGGCAAAAAGATCTAAAACTCGGCCGCCGCTAAAGTAAGGACCAATCATGTTAAAAACAGCTCCCCTCACCTTGTCTGAGGTCGGACGGGTTGTTTTCCCTTCCAAAGTTTTTAACGGACGGCCGCCGTAACTACCAGAAACAATTCTCATGTGTTTCATTATATCAAAAAAGATGGAAAAACAAAAAAACGGAGATACAATTCCAGATTGAAGGGACTGTCCAAAGAGGCTGTTGTGCTCAGCCACTTTTCTTTCCGCAGGACAAACAAAAACTCCCAGAAACACTGACATATCAGCATTTCTAGGAGCCTTATTTTTGTTTCCTTTTTGTGGAGCTGACTCATTGATATTGTCCGCAAAGGATTATTTACCTTCAAAAATTTTTTTGATTTTACACCAAAACAGCAAATGAACAATTAGCAAGCCTTATTTATCCAAAAAATCAGTCTTCCCTTGCGCTTTGATCTTGGCTTGTGCTGCCGCTAATTTTGCAATCGGAACACGAAACGGAGAACAAGAGACATAGTCTAGGCCAATGCCATAACAGAAGGCAATACTTGATGGCTCGCCGCCGTGTTCGCCGCAAATGCCCATTTTAAGGCCTGGTTTTGTTTGCCTGCCCAGGTCAACTCCTATTTCCATTAAACGCCCGATTCCTTTTTGTTCCAGCACTTGGAAAGGATCTTTTTCAAGAATGCCCTTGTCAACATATTCTGCTAAAAACTTGCCGGCATCGTCTCGGGAATAGCCAAATCCTAATTGTGTCAAATCATTGGTGCCAAAACTGAAGAAGTCAGCATAGGCCGCAATCTCATCCGCTGTAATACAGGCCCGTGGAATTTCGATCATCGTTCCAATCCTGTAGTCAACTGAACACTTTGTCTTCGCACATTCTTCCTGCATGGCAGCGTCAACTAGCGGTCTTAAATAAGCTAATTCCTGAGCGGTTCCCACCAGAGGAATCATAATCTCAGCCTTGACTTGCGCCCCTTCTTTGGCAGCCAGACTGGCACCTTGGGCAATAGCCTTGACCTGCATGATTAAGATTTCCGGATAGGTAACAGCTAAACGGCAGCCTCTGTGACCAAGCATAGGATTAAATTCTGCCAGTTCTGACACGCGTTTGCGCATGTCACTAAGGCTCAGCCCCAACTTTCCTGCCAAACGGATCAGCGTATCTTCGTCATGAGGCAGAAATTCATGCAAGGGCGGATCCAGCAAACGAATCGTTACTGATTTTTGATCCATCACTTTAAAGAGCTGGTAAAAGTCATCTCTTTGGAAGGGTAGAATTTTCTCCAGTGCCCTTTGTCTGTCTTCTACATTATCGGCTAATATCATTTGTCTGACAGCCGGAATTCTTTCTTCATCAAAGAACATGTGCTCCGTGCGGCAAAGCCCTATGCCTTCGGCACCGAAATCGACTGCTTGTTGAGCATCTTTAGGATTGTCTGCATTGGCAAGGACGCCCATATCGCGAACATCATCGACCCAGTTCATAAAGGTTTCAAAACTGCCGCTGACATCAGCAGATTCCATGTCTACAAGACCGAGATAAACATTGCCGCTGCTGCCGTCAAGTGAGAGGGTATCGCCTTCTTTTAGCAGTAAATCGCCAGCTGTGATTGTCTTGCTGACCTCATTAACTCTTAAATCACTGCAGCCTGCCACACAGCATTTTCCCATGCCGCGCGCAACTACGGCAGCGTGGGAGGTCATACCTCCGCGGGCAGTCAGAATTCCTTTAGCGCTGGCCATTCCTTCGATATCTTCTGCGGAAGTCTCCTGACGCACCAAGATGACATCTTCTCCTTCTTTAGCGAGTCGGGTTGCTGCTTCTGCCGAAAAGCAAACCTTCCCTCTTGCTGCTCCCGGAGAAGCCGGCAGCCCCTTAGTAAGAACCTTAGCTTGCTTTAAGGAGCTTTCATCAAAAGTCGGATGCAGTAACTGTTCTAACTGCTTTGGTTCAACACGCATTATGGCTTCTTCTTTAGTAATCAGCCCTTGGTCAGCCAAATCCGTCACTATCTGAATAGCAGCCTTGGCTGTTCGTTTGCCGCTGCGTGTCTGCAGAAGATAAAGTTTACCCCTTTCAATCGTAAATTCAATATCCTGCATATCTCTGTAGTGATTTTCCAAACGCTGGGTGAGCTCTGTAAACTGCTGATAGATGGCTGGCATGTCTTCTTTCAATACTTCTATACTTTGAGGCGTCCGAATGCCTGCTACCACATCTTCTCCCTGAGCATTAATAAGGTATTCACCAAATAAACGATGCTCCCCTGTTGCGGGATTTCTGGTAAAGGCGACGCCGGTTCCCGAAGTATCTCCCATATTGCCAAAGACCATCGACTGAACATTGACCGCTGTTCCCAAATGATGATCTATTTCATTTAAATTGCGGTAAACAATAGCTCTGGGATTATTCCAAGATTTAAAGACTGCCTCAATAGCCAAGTATAACTGTTCTCGGGGAGTTTGCGGAAAATCCTGACCGATGGCCTCCCGATAAATGGCTTTAAATTCCTGAACAATTGCCTGCAGATTTTCAAGGGTCAATTCGGTATCTGCATGATAGCCGTTTTCTTCCTTATACCGATCGAGGACAGCCTCAAATTTGTCTTTGGAAATGCCCATGGCTACATCCGAAAACATTTGAATAAAACGGCGATAGCTGTCATAGGCAAACCAGTCATTCCCTGTCGCAAGAGCCAAGCCTTGAAGACTGTCATCTGTCAGGCCTAAATTTAAAATTGTATCCATCATTCCAGGCATTGAAAACACTGCCCCAGAACGTATAGAAACCAGCAAGGGATTCTGATTATCTCCTAATTTTTTACCCTGCTCTTTTTCCAGCTGAGTTACTTGAACATCAATTTGGCTGATAATCTCTTGACTAATTTGTTCATCTTGCTGGTAATAGTCTCTACAAGCATCCGTCGTAATGGTAAATCCTTGAGGAACTGGCAGGCCAATCCGTGTCATTTCTGCCAGATTAGCTCCCTTACCTCCAAGCAGATCACGCATATCTTTGTTACCTTCATTAAAGCTGTAAACGTATTTTTTTGACATAGGAACTCCTTTCATTGCCCCCTAGTTCTAAATGAAACAGGTGGCACTTTCGATCTAAAACGATTGGCAATGCACCACGCTACTTCGCACCTGCATTGCTTAACTTAGTCATAATCAATCCGGCCGTCTCTTCAATAGAACGGTGCTCGATATCAATGACCGGACATTTAAGCGCTTTCATTATTTTGTAAAAATAATCCAACTCCTCTAAAATACGATTTTTCTGGGCATAATGGACTGTTGAGTCCAAGCCCATTGCCTTAAGCCTTTGACTTCTCATTTTATTTAAGCGTTCGACCGAACTGGTCAGCCCAACAATTTTTTTAGGGTCTACTTCAAAAATTTCCTTAGGCAAGGGCACTTCCGGGATCAAAGGCAGATTTGCCACCTTTAGCTGTTTGTTGGCCAAATAGATGCTCAAAGGTGTTTTGGATGTTCGGGAGACGCCCAGCAGCACTAAATCAGCTTTTAGAAAACCTCGCGGGTCTTTTCCATCATCGTATTTAACAGCAAACTCGATAGCTTCGATGCGGTCAAAATACGACTTCGTCAGCTGACGAATCTTTCCAGCTTCCCGCAAAGGAACTTCTTCTGCCTGCCAACTCATTTGCTTGAGCATGTCACTCATCAAATCTACAAAGCATAGCTTTTCCTTTTGACAGTACTGACCGGCGAAATCAGCCAGCTTTTCATCTACCAAACTGAACATAACCATAGCTTGCCGGGATTTTGCTTCCTCCAAAGCCTCTTTTAGCGCTGCCAAATGATTAACATAAGGGATGCGTTTTACCTCCCAGTCTTTATGACTGGGAAACTGACATATCCCAGCCTGGGCCATAGACTGAGCCGTCTCTCCAGAAGAGTCTGATATAATATATAAAATCGTATTTTCTGCCATTTGACCTCCTACTTACTCAGGATGTGTGATTTCAACAAATAAATTTGCAACAATTGTTTTTGAAAATTTCCCCAATACTTTAAGCTTTCCCTCGCTATTATCTTCGGTTCGCACAACTGGCAAACTGTCAATTTCATTTCGGACCAAAAGAGCAGCCGCCTGAGGAACTAATGTATCCTCTGTGATTGTCAAAATGTTAGGCATTCTTGTCATTACCGCAGCAATGGGCAAATGGCTGACATCTGCACCGCCCATGGTAACCTTTAACAGGTCCTTGCGGGACACTAGTCCGCATAAATAATCTTCATCATCTAAGACATAAATGCTGGACGAATCCTCCAAAAACAATCTGACAATTAAATCGTAAACCCTATCATGCTGCTTCGCGATCACAGGAAGGGTCATGACATCAGAGACTGGTAAATCACTGACCGCACTAAGCTGTAAATCAAAATCCCCTTTCCCCAAATAGAAATAGCCAACCTTGGGCCTGGCATCCAGAATATGAAACATAGTCAAAATGGACAGGTCCGCCCGCAGCGTCGCTCTGCTGACATGCAGTTTGGCTCCTATTTTTTCTCCCGTAATTGGTTGATTTTCCTTAACAATATCAATAATTTTTAACTGTCTGTCATTCAGTTTAATTGGGCATCCCTCCTCTTAAATGTGTTACACTATTTATTATATAGTGTAGTATATTAAAAAGAAAATCATTTGTCAAGGCAGGATCATAAGATTTTTTAACAGGAGGAGCTGCAATACTATTTTGCTGGAAAACTTAAGAGCTTATGAAACAAACAAAAAAAACCAACCTCCAAATATAGGAGGCCGAGCCTTTCTCATAACCTATATATCAACAGCCTTTCTGATAGCAGCAGTCAGGATGAGCTGTCTTTTAAACTTGATTTGATGTCATCTATCAAGCTGGCAGTCATCCGCCGCGGTCCGCGGATATTGGTAACACCGTGCGCTTTAAGCCGCTCAATAGGAAAGTCGCTGTCATCATATTTTTTCAGCAGCTCCAGTTTCATTTGTTTTCGCTTCGCATGAGGCTGCTGAATTCCAGACTCAAGTACCCTGCAGGCATAGCGCAGAGCGCGTGTCGGCGCCGTAATGTAAATAAAAAGGTAATCCCCTGTCTGAATGCTTGCCTTTTGCGGCCAGATATTGATTTTATGCGCAGCAAATTCGGCATCAATATCATAATACTTAAGATTAGCCGGAATAATCCAAAAATCAGGTCCAGCTGGATTTCCCAGACTTTTACCGCTGACCAAAGCTCTGCTATTGTTCACCAAAGAAAACAGCTGTTCATCTGTGACAGTGCCGTCCAGCACAACTGAAATCCATGATTTCTTATTCATATGGTAGGAAGGATAGATTCCCGGAACAGTCAGAAGCTCTGCCAGATCATCAGGTTTGACCTTGAGATTGATGACTTCTACCTGCTGCCTGAGTTCTTCTTGGCTCCACTTTTCTTCTCCCAAATCCAGCTTTCCGCGTTCAATAGCCATGATGAGGCCATACCATTTACGGTTAAGAGGATAGCGATAAGAAGAAAAAGCCGGATATTTTTTAAAGGGATGATCGTACTTATCTCCATAAACCTGCTCCAGCCTCTGCGCCAAGCGGTTGGTCTGCTCCCCTATAAAAGGCTGCGCTTCAAAGCATGCATGGGCCATTTTTCCTAAAATCTCAGCATAAGCTTCTCTGACCTGACCGACAAAGCTGCCTGTTTGATGCTCTGCCCGCAGGGCAAGATAATCATCACCAATATCAGTATCGATCACACGGCCGGATACCGCTCCGGCAGCAGAAATGCTTATCAGCGCCTCGAAATCACCGTTCATGAAGCTTTCTTTGTAGACATATGCTTCCCCTTCCTTTGAAAATCCATAAGGAAGAAGCTTGTCAAACAGCACACGTTTCTTCTTAAAAAAATCTGATTCAAGAGACATCCTATTTTCCTTTCCAAGATATACATGCAAAACAAATTAATTCAGTACATAGTCCCTAATCGCCTTAGAAGCGCCGTTATCGTTGTTAGAGGCTGTTTCTTGGTCGGCCTCGTCTTTGACAGCCTGCGGTGCGTTGCCCATGGCCACTCCCAAACCGGCTATTTTTAACATAGGCAGATCATTGAAATTATCGCCAATTGTCATAGCAGCTGTCAGAGGCACATGATAGTAGCCGGCAATTTCCGTGAGAGCATTTTCTTTGGAGACTGATTTTGAGATGACCTCTAAGTAGTTAGCCTTAGACAGGTAAAAGGAGGCATCCGCAAATGACAGGGTCTTGAGATGAGCAAGCAGTTCTTTAATGTCATCAGCCTCAGCAATCAAAAGAAGTTTATGAACGGGTCTTTTGCTGTCTGCCAAAAGCTTATCCAGTTCACCGACAAGCGGCGTTTCTTTGGTAATATCAGCCTCAATCTCCACCCATTTATCTCTCTTGTCAACAATCCAATCACCGCCCGAATACACATTAAGAGCAATATGAGAAAACTCCCTGCGCATCACATCAACAACCCTTTTAACATCTGTTTTATCGAGACTGTGTTCCATTAAGGTTTGAAAATGTTCTTGATTTCCCTCAACAATAAGTGCACCGTTATAGCAGGCAAGAGGACTGTCACTTAGATGAAGCTCCCGGGCAAGGGGAAACATGCCGTGAGGCGATCTGGCAGAAGCCAGCACAAAAGGAATGTTCTTTGCCTTCAAAGCAGCTACAGTCTCACTCAGTTCAGAGTCAAGCTGATGCTTGTCATCTAAAATAGTCCCGTCGATATCACTTAAAATCAATCGAATCGCTTCTGCCATAGTAACCTCCTAAAAAATAAGTTTCAAATCTTGCGACAGCAGTTTTTGGATAGCTTTTGTCGGTTTTTTATCCGTAATAAAATAATCAAAGTCGTTAATATCAGCCAGCACATAATTGGCTTCTTTTTCAAATTTATCTTCCTCGGCCAGCAGTATCTTGGTCTTGGCATTTTTCAAAACCAATTTCTTCAGGTAGGTATCGGCCGCATCTTCAAAAGACACTTGTCCTTTCTTTAGACCTGCAGCTGCAATGATAGCTGCATCAAAATGAATATCCTTGAGCAGCTCTGCTTCATTTAAAGCATAATAAAAGCGGTTCTTAGGCTGAAACTGGCCGCCCAGAAGGTGAAAATCAACCGTTTCATGCTGAGCCAGAACAATGGCATTATCCAAAGAATGCGAATAGATGGTCACGTCCTTATCAATCAGCTGCGCTAAGCGCAGCACCGACGTTGACACATCAAAAAAGTAGAGCTGCCCCGGTGCTATCAGCTGATAAGCCTTTTGAGCTATGGCATCTTTGCTTTCAGTCAGACGATGCAGACGCTCTTCAAAAGACAGAACGTTCTGCGATTTCTGCAGGGGCAAAATCCCGCCATGAGTCCGAATAACCTGCTTATCAGCCGCTAGAAAAGCAAAATCCCGCCGCACCGTATCGCGAGAAACATTCAGCAGCGCACGCGCATCTTTGGAAGACAGCTCCCCTCTTTCTTCAACCAGCCTCAGGATTTCCTGCAGTCGTTTTTCCCGGTACATAACACCCCTCCTTTGCTTAAATCTATTATAACACATTTTAAGCAAAGATAAGTCTTTTTAAGTTTTTATAAGTTTTTTATTTTTAAAACATAATATGGCAACCTCAAAAACCTGTGACAAAGAGAATATAAAAAGCACCCCAAACCTTAGATTTTTAGCCTAAGGCTTGGAGTGCAGCTCAAAAGTCTCAGATATTTAATTTTAAGGGACCATATAATCCGACTGGAATAGCCTTAGACAGCTGCTATTGACGATAATAATAGTCCTCTGCAGGATAGTTGCCATCACTTTGCGTTATCAAAATACGAGGCTTGCTTGAATCTGACTGATCCCCTTGAGGATTTTTAAAACCAATCTTAAACAAAGCCAAGGCCGCACCCGTATTATTCCCTGCTCTTAAGCTGGCATAAGGAATACCGTTTCTGTTAGCAGAATCTTTAATTCCCTGTAAGGTCATCTTGCCGTTTACTGTACCGTCAGAAGTAATTTCTAAGGTGTCACCCCTGCCGTTTTTCCAAGTACCAACCAAAGATTGAAAGTTGCCGTTATTAATCTCATCAATATTTAAATCTTTTTGACTGACATCAGTGGAAGAAGTCTCATCAGACGTTTCCGCTTCAGTAACTGCTTCGGACGAACTGCTTGAAGTGGATTGTTTTTCTGTCTTTTTTTCAGTCTGCTCAGATTTTGCTTGACTGGAAGCTTTCTGCGAAGTCTCTGTCTTATTACTGCGGCAAGCTGACAAAAGCAAAATGGACAATAAAGCCAAAAAAATGTTTACTAATTTCTTTTTCATAACAAGCTCCTCTCCTTTATAAAAATAGCATACCCTCCTACTTTCCTTTGAGTGACCTCCTTCCTAAAAATGAGAAATTGAGATAATAGAAGAAATCAAACTCTTCAATCACTTATTTTTATTTCAGACGACTTTAACTACCTCTATTATACTACAGTCTTAGCAAAATTAGTCAGAATTGCTTGTTGATTTTTGGTTTGCAGCAATGGAAATTCTTTAAATTATCATAACCTAAATGTTGACAAAAGTATCTTACTGTAGCTCTTGATAATTATCAATCAAATAGCAGGAAAGCTGATAAGCCACACTTTCTATATCGCTGGAATGATATAAATTCTGCAAATTATACAATAAACTTAAACGTCTGTTTTCCATTATTTTCTCCTCGGCCTTGGATTAAGTCTATTTTATATCTTTATAAACAAAAAAGGGGAACAATTATTGTCCCCTGAATAGGATTGTAGCTTTAAAAATATTTTGGAAGAAATTCACTAAAACAAGCCACTTCTTTATAACCAAATAAGCTTATTGGACATCATAAAGATCTTTCAATTTTTTCGCCAAAACCTGTGTAATGAACTATTTATTAATACTGTAGAAATTTATCCATAGTCTTAATTTTCTATTTCAGTTGTCTGATAAGTAAGTAATGATTTACTTAATAATCATAGGACACTTCTGTTAGAAGTAAAATTACTTTTTATAATTATTTGCGATAAGATAGGAATAAAAAAATGCAATAGTTTTGAAACAGTTTTTTCCAGAAATTAGTTTTATTTCACATTAAAAACTTTTTTAAAAAAGTTTGAAAATTTTCCTTCATTGAATTGTCGCATATGTTTTTCAACAAAAAGCCTTGTTTCTTCATCTAAATAATTTAATTCTTTATTTGGTAATAACTTTTTTAAAACTTCCCTGACATAGTCATCAAGAACTATTGAGATGCGCTCAATCTCATTTTGTCCAAATTTTATTCTATTCCCATGAGTATGTTGTGACCTTATCTTGTATGCAATAGCAATATTATCAATAATCTTTTGTTTTTCTGTTGGTTCCTCTGACAATAAATTAGCTGTAATATTCTTTAGTTTTCTCCCCATCCTACGCGTACCATCTTCAAAAGCATATAAGCACTGTAATACTTGCATATATTTATCAATTTTAGAAGCTATTAAACCGCTCTTGCGTGCTTCTTGTAAATAGACAAGCGCTCTAGCATAACTTGCAAATTTACTTCTATCTATTTTATCAGTTTCAAATAAGCTGTAATGGTTAGTGATATTAATAGTCTCAATTTCTTTGTTTCCTATACGAGAATTTATAACCGGAAATACTAATTCATAGTATTCTTTAATACTCTTGATTTCACTGTCATCAACTGAAATAAGTTGATGACTTCCATTTGCCATTGTATAATTCATATCAGAATTCGAAGCAGATGAATACCCGTTTTCTATAATTGTATAAGCTAAATTCGATTGTACACAAGAATCTTTTAAAAGCCAAATAGCAGTTGATAAAGAGACTGCTTTAATTTGCAAATCATAGTGATACTCGCCATAGATCCTATCAGCTAATTCTTTAATCTTTTGATTTTTTATGGCTTCATTAGCTAGTTGTTGATGTTTTAATTTATCTCCATGTGAAAATTTAATCTCTTCAATCAAAGATAATTTATTCAAGAATTCTTCTAATCTAATGCTACCAAAATATTCTTTAAATTGTTTTGAAAATTTCTTGTGATTTGAAAAATATTTTTTAGACAAATCGACTTTTATAGGTATCCCATTACTATCTATAATAAAATCAAAAAACTTTAAATCTTTTTCATTAACTTCTAGAAAGTTAAGTTCCATAGTAATTATATTCATTATATTCACCTTAGTTATTTATCATAAAATCCATTATACCCAAAACACAGCCTTTCAGCTGTGCTTCGTTTACTTTTTCAACGCATTGATAATACTTTTTGTTAACTTCTTCCCTAACCCTTGATTCTTGGGGTGGGTCCTAAGGTAGACATGCACAGTCCTGTATCAGATCGTGTATAACCGGTAGTATTAACAATTTTTTATTTAAAATTTTCTTTAATAATCCTATTTTATTCCCCCAACCTCTCCATCTCTTTAATCCGTTCTACTGTCGCATCGTATTTGGCTTGGTAGTCGGCTTGTTTGTCGCGCTCTTTTTGGACAATTTCGGGTTTGGCGTTGGCGACGAATTTTTCGTTACTGAGTTTGCGGGCCACCATGTCCAGTTCTTTTTGCCATTTGGCCAGTTCTTTGTTGAGACGTTCTAGCTCTTCTTCCACGTTTAGCAAGTCAGCCAGTGGCAGGAAGATTTCTGCACCTGTGATGACCGCTGACATGGCAAGGTCTGGTGTGTCAATGGTTGAACTGATTTCCAGTTTTTCAGGATTGGTGAACCGCTTGATGTAGTTGACATTGCTGTTAAAGAAGTTTTCAAGCTCGCTGTCGCTTGTTTTGACAAGGATAGTGATTGGTTTGCTTGGCGCTACGTTGACTTCGGCACGCGCATTACGTACAGCACGAATGAGGTCTTTGAGACTTTCCACGCCTTTGTGCGCAGCCTTATTTTCAAAAGCAGGATTAACCGTTGGATAAGCTGCGGTCACGATTGAGCCCTCAGCGTATTGTCCAAAGATTTCCTCCGTCACAAACGGCATGATAGGGTGGAGGAGACGCAGGATTTTGTCCAAAGTGTAGAGGAGGACAGAGCGCGTGATGACTTTTTCATCTTCATTGTCGCTGTAAAGCACTTCCTTAGTCAGCTCAACATACCAGTCGGCAAATTCATCCCAGATGAAGTTGTAGAGGATGTGACCAGCCACACCGAACTCGAACTTGTCAAAATTTTCAGTGACCTTGCTAATGGTTTCGTTGAGATTATGGAGAATCCAGCGGTCTGTGACATTACCCGCTGTGCCCGCAGCGACCTTATCGACATTGGCTGTCGCTTGGTCGAGAGTCAGGCCTTCATTGTTCATGAGGATATAGCGGGAGATGTTCCAGATTTTGTTAATGAAATTCCAAGCAGCGTCCATTTTTTCATAGCTGAAACGCACATCCTGACCTGGCGCAGAGCCGTTTGAAAGGAACCAGCGCAGGGCATCGGCACCGTATTTGTCGACAACATCCATAGGGTCAATTCCGTTTCCGAGCGATTTTGACATCTTGCGCCCCTGCTCATCACGGATAAGGCCGTGAATCAGGACATTCTTGAAAGGACGGCGGCCTGTGAATTCCAGAGATTGGAAAATCATGCGGGACACCCAGAAAAAGATGATGTCATAGCCTGTGACAAGGGTTGAGGTTGGAAAATAGCGTTTGAAGTCTTCGCTATCAGTATCAGGCCAACCCATGGTTGAGAAAGGCCAGAGAGCAGAGCTGAACCAAGTATCAAGGACGTCTTCGTCTTGTGTCCAGCCGTCGCCTTCCGGTGCTTCTTCACCCACATACATCTCACCATCCGCATTGTACCAGGCAGGGATTTGGTGTCCCCACCAGAGCTGACGGGAAATCACCCAGTCGTGGACGTTTTCCATCCATTGAAGGAAGGTGTCGTTAAAGCGCGGCGGGTAAAAGTCCACACGGTCATCTGTGTCTTGACTGGCAATGGCGTTTTTAGCCAACTCATCCATCTTCACGAACCATTGGGTGGACAAGCGAGGTTCAACCATAACGCCGGTACGTTCTGAGTGACCGACCGAGTGAGTCATTTTTTCAATATTAACAAGAGCGCCGATTTCCTCTAATTTGGCAACCGTTGCCTTGCGGGCTTGGAACCGATCCATGCCAGCAAATTCGCCAGCCAGATCATTCATAGTGCCGTCATCGTTCATGACATTGACTTGCGGCAGGTTGTGACGCTGACCGACCGCAAAGTCGTTAGGGTCATGGGCAGGCGTAATTTTAACGACACCCGTTCCGAACTCGGGATCAGCGTGTTCGTCGGCCACGATTGGGATTGGCTTGTTAACGATTGGCAGAATAACATTTTTACCAATCAGGTCTTTGTAACGCGGGTCTTCAGGATTGACAGCGACAGCCGTATCTCCAAACATGGTCTCTGGACGTGTGGTTGCGACTTCTAAGCTGCGCGAGCCATCTTCCAGCATGTAGTTCATGTGGTAGAAGGCACCTTCCACGTCCTTGTGGATCACTTCGATGTCAGACAGGGCTGTCCGAGCCTTAGGATCCCAGTTGATGATGAACTCACCACGGTAGATCCAGCCCTTCTTGTAGAGGTCAACAAAGACTTTACGAACAGCCTTAGAAAGCCCCTCGTCAAGTGTGAAGCGCTCGCGTGAGTAATCAACAGAAATTCCCATCTTTCCCCACTGTTCCTTGATGGTTGCCGCGTATTCGTCCTTCCATTCCCAGACTTTATCCAGGAATTTTTCACGACCAAGGTCGTAGCGGGAAATGCCGTCTTCTGCCAAGCGGGCTTCGACCTTGGCCTGCGTCGCAATCCCTGCGTGGTCCATGCCAGGCAGCCAAAGGGTATCAAACCCCTGCATGCGCTTCTGACGGATAATAATATCTTGAAGTGTCGTGTCCCAAGCGTGACCCAAGTGAAGTTTTCCCGTCACATTTGGTGGTGGAATCACGATAGAGTAAGGATGGGCCTTCTTATCGCTAGACGGCTTGAAAACATCCTCCTCAAGCCATTTCTGATAGCGCCCAGCTTCTACTTCAACTGGATTGTATTTTGGTGAAAGTTGTGTTGACATTTAATTCTCCTTATATATTTTAATTAAAGTAACCTTTAGACGAATCTAAGTAATACTCTCTCAAAAGCCAAATTATAATTTTACTTAGTAGTTGCGCCAAAAAGTATGAAATCAATACTATGATAGCAGAAGCTAAAATACCTGAAAGAAAATCTGATGAAGATGATTGACTTATAACACTGTTGATAGCTTTAACAATAGTATCTTTAAGTATATCTACTTCTACAAGTTTTCCCCTCTCTATCCTTTTTTCTGTAAACAATGATGATAATACATTTAATATTGCTAACGTATTAAAACTTACTATCTGCAACCAATAAAGATGAGCTTTCATTTTAGAAGTAGGTTCAGGAATATGGTCATCTTCATCTAATACTTTCTGAGAATTTATCTTCCCAATAAAAGTTGGTAATAAAACAGGTAAAAACCATGTGAAAATTCCAATTAAATCACTTTTTATCTGATCTAAAAGAAATAATATAATTATTATTGCACCGACTATTATCCATTTTGACATCTCTGCCTCTTTATCATCGCCGCCTTTATTAATGCTTTCATATGCCAAAGTCCAAAAATAAATATTCATTGACACAGCCATAAAAAGGATTAATATAGCACTAAATGATAAATTATCTATTTGTAACAATAAACTGATATACATTAAAGCAGACAAAGCCGATCCAAAATATGCTTCTAAGTATGAATTCAAAAGGACCTTGCCTGGTGGTACAGAAATCTTATTTTGTTTTTTATAAATTTTAACAGATATCCACCCTCTTAACAAAGGTAGCCACATCAAAAACAGTAAAACCATTAAACTTACAATGACAGTACCAATAATTTCTTGAGATAAGTGAGATTCCTCAAAAATATCATAAATTACATTGAACTTAGTTTCCACATAACTGACATGATTTTTTAATAGTAATATAAAAATAAAAATATAAATAGTATCAAAAGAGTTTAAAAAAGCAAGTGTACTCAAACTTTTTTGAAAAAATTTTTTTATTTTTTCATATCTTTGTTCAAATGAAACACTATAGAATATAGGTAAAAACGGCTGCGACAATAATACTACTAACCTAGATTTCAAAAATACTAGGAATAATATGATTAAAATAATCCAATAACTATATTTAAAAAGTTTTTTATCTACAAACTTATTTAATCTTAGGCCAAATAAAATCAGTAATACCCCTAAAATAAACTCCGCAATCCATACTGGATTAACAGGTAAAATGCTATTTGGAAGTAAAGTTATTGGAAAAATTATAATAGATGATATTAACAGAGAAACTATAGGCACAAGAGGTAGTAATACTAACATGTATAAAATTATTCTTTTCATTCTATTTTCTCCCCTCTCACTAAACTATCCAATTTTTCCGAACAGTTCAACCTGTGCAAATTTTGCACAAGTTCCTAAATCTCCTTCTTACCTCTCCCCATCCCACTCAGCGTAGAACTGCTGGAGGTAGCTTCCCATAAACTCATGGCGTCCTTGAGCCAGGTGTTTGCCTTCTTTGGTGTTCATGAGGTCTTTGAGTTTGAGGAGTTTTTCGTAGAAATGCATGATGGCCGTGTCTTCGCCTTTGCGGTAGTCTTCAAGCGTTAGGTTTTCGCGCGGCTGTTTACTGGGATCGTGGATCAGTCTGCCTTTATTGCCAGAATAAGCCATGGTCCTTGCGATACCGATAGCGCCGATGGCATCCAGCCGGTCAGCATCCTGAACGACCTGACCTTCTAAACTGAGCTGGGCGGTGTTGTGGCCGCCCTTATAGGAAATGCCCATCATGATATTGGTAATTTGATCGATTTGGTCTGCTGTCAAGCCCTGCTGAGAAAGAAAATCTTTCACTTCAGCCAGAGCCTTAGCTTCATCAAAGAGCTTGCTGTCAGCCATGTCGTGCAGCAGCGCAGCCATTTCACAGATGAAGAGGTCGGCACCTTCAGACTTAGCAATGGTGAGTGCAGTCTTAGCCACGCGCACAATATGCCACCAATCGTGGCCGCTGGCCTCGCCTGACAGAGTTTCTTTCACAAATTGGTGCGTGTTGGTGAGAATCTGTTCCTTATCCACGCTGAACCTCCCATTCACTCTTAAGCAGCCCATATCTTAAGTCATCACAGCGATTCCCCTGGACATCTTTACGATCTCGAATTCGTGCTTCTAAGGTAAAGCCCAATTTCTCTGCCACACGCTGACTTTGCTTATTTGTGTCATAGCAATTTAATTCAAGCTTATGAAGTTTGAGGAGGGTAAAGCCGAGTTCAATCAAGGCACTTGCTGCCTCTGGAACAATTCCTCGTCCCCAATAATCCGGATGCAGGGTATAGCCAATTTCCAGCACATCGTCAGCATGACGGTGGTTAAAGTCCACAGAACCAATGACCTTATCCTCTCTTTTTAGCTTTATGCCATAGCCGGAAGGCAGTTGCTGCTCCGCCTGACTTTTAGGCAGGATATGTTCCAAATAATAGGCTTCATCCTCAACCGTCTCAACCGGCGGGAAACCCGCAGGATAAGTAACTTCTGGCAAACTGGCATAAGCAAAAACATCTGCTGCATCCGCCACTGTCCGTTGACGTAGATAGAGACGATCTGTCTCAATATCAGGCAAGATATTATTTTCAATTTTTCCTAGAATTTTCATAAAGCTACTCTATCTCCTCATCTGGTGCTTGCCCGTCATGGGCCTGCCATTGACAATCCATTAATTCAAAATTAGTGAAGGTTGCCTTGAAAGAGGAATTCTCTGGGCTACAAGCGTAAATACCAAAGGAAATCTCATCAGCCGCCTTCGCCAAATGGGCAATCCTCATCTGCTTAAAGGTTACACCGTCTAGCGAATTCTCAATACGAAAATCCTGACCACGACGACTGAGACGATAGCACATGCTGTTGGTTTCAGCAGGGATTTCTACCGTTGCCCAATCTGAATATCCTTGATTGGTTACAACACTGCCTAGATGTTGAAAGTCTTCATTTTCATACTCAATTGAACCCTTAATCCAGTTATCGCTATCCAGATAAACCACCACTCCACATTGGTCAAAACGATGATGGCTATCAAAGGTCGTTTTCACAACAAAAGAGAAATACTGCTCGTTCGTTGTCATCTGTAAGACAGGCGCATTGTCATTGCAAAAATGATAATATGTCCTCTGCCAAAGGTCAGTATGAGGTAAGGTTTCAATAGTAATTTCCTTATCTGAAATCTGATAAGATTTTGGCTGGCGTGTCCAAACTAACTGATGACAATCAAATGTATCTTTCATAGGTATTCCCTCTTTTTCTATTTATCTAAACAAAAACGCCCCCGTCAATAATGACAGGGACGAACTTACTTCTAAATCCGCGGTACCACCCACATTCGGGTCTTGGAAAACGCTCCAGCTGAAGCAAAAAATTCCAAATGTTGTACCCGCTGCTCTCTATTTTTCTTTAAATACCATCAGCAACCCATACTGATATCTGTGCGGATTTCTCAGCAGCACCGCTTTCTGTAACAGATAGACTTCAGCATTCCTCTGAATGGTTTCATTCTAGCAAAATTTCAGCTGCAAAGCAACTTACATTTCCTATGCCTTCAGGCTAACGCCGTTTTCCTGCAGTTTCTTAACAGTTGCAGGACCGATTCCCTTAAGACCAAGCAGGTCTTTTTCGGTCCAGTCAGCAAAATCCTGAACTGAAACAATGCCTTCATTGTACAGTGTTTCTGCCAGATTGGATCGGATATCAGCCAACTCCGGCAGTGCAGAGAATTCCTCTAAGCTTGGCTTTTTAAACGAGTCCTTGACATCCTTTGTAACTGTTTTGGCTGTTTCTGCGACACTGGCAACAGCTTGTTTAGCCTTAGACAGCAGTCCTTGACGTTTCATTTGTAATTTCAGTGCTTTTTTACGATTCTTTTTCTTTGTCATTTTGTCCTCTTCCCATTAATACTCACGTGAACCTAATAAACCATCCGGCATATCATGAAAACCCTTGCCATTTTTATAGTTTTCAAATTTTCCCTGAATAAATTTATAAGCATCAAGCTTACTCTCATAACGAATGTAAGCATCTGCTGCATGCTCATCTTCGCCCTCTCGGGCAATCTTTCGGCTTTGCTGCATGGCCATTTCATTAACCGTCACCTGTGTATTAATCCAAGTTTCAAAATCCTTTAAAAACTCTTGTTCGTAAGACATTTTCCCTCCTAAATAAAAGGCATTAATCAATCAGTAAACATTATAGCTTAAAAATCAAGGGAATTCAAGATGACAGGCAAAAGACAGCCAAAAATCTATAAAACTCAAAGACTCTCAAGGGCGGTTTCGATTACCTCATCACCGGCAGACATTTTAATGACCTTGCCGTAAGTATTCGGACGTTCTAAAACTGCTGCTAAAACATGAGCGACATCGGCAATGCTGTTAGTGCCGGGTTTAGCGGGATTGAGAGCTATTTTACCGCTGGCTGCTTCTTCTGTCAGCCCGGTCGGCTGAATAATCGTATAGTCTAGATCTGTCTGATGAACCACATAATTATCCGCAAAGAATTTAGCAATGTTATAATTGGTCAGCTTATCTAAACCGGGCAGATGCCACTTATCCGGCTCTAAGGCAAACATAGAGCTCAGAAGAATAAAACGCTTGATGCCTGCCTGTTCTGCAGCCTGAGCCAATTTGACTGCTCCAAAAGCATCAACCTGCAGCAGATCCTGACCTCGGGAACCTGCTGTAAAATAAACAGCATCCATACCTTTGATACGCTCCGTCAAAACTGGCAGGTCATCATGAAGATCAAAAGGAACTGCTGTAATATTTTTATGTTTAATGACCTTTTCAGGTTTTCTGGCACCTGCATAGACGGAATGATTCTCGGCTAAATTCTGAATTAAGCGTTGGGCAACACGTCCGGTTGCTCCTGCGACAAAAACTTTCATACTTTTTCTCCTTGGAAATTTCCTATATTATAACTCTTTCCTTTCAAAAATAAAAGGGAGACTCTTCACGGGAAAGAAGAGCAGCTATTTTTTTCTTTCATGCTTGCATTCTTTTATATTTTATAGTATTATATAAAAGTCGCCGCTATAGTTAAATGGTATAATAGAGCAATGGTAATGCTCCGTTCCGAGTTCGATTCTCGGTGGTGGCATGAAAGTCAGCCAGCCTAAGAAGACTTAGGCCGGCTTTTTTGATTCTTTTGGGCAATAGCTAAAAGCAGCTGTGCCTTACACATGAAAAAAGAAGCGGGACAGACCGCCATAAGTGCTGTCTGTCCCACGCGCTTTTTATCTTTTCAGAGATTTTACATCTCAACATAACAGGAAGTTTATTAGTTTAATTGACGCATTCTTCAATGGCAGTGTCGGCTGCGATACGGCCAAAAGTAAAGATATCCGTCAGTGAATTACCGCCCAGACGGTTGCCTGCATGGAGGCCGCCAGCGACTTCGCCTGCCGCAAAGAGTCCCTTGATGACTTGACCGCTTTCATTAATAACATGCGCTGCAGTATCAATCTTCAGACCGCCCATGGTGTGGTGAACTGCCGGCTTGCGAGGCGTTGCATAGAACGGCGCTTTTTCACACTTAAGATCGAAGCTGCCTTTATTAAATTCAGGATCGAACCCGGCATCGACATAGCTGTTATAATTTGTAATGGTTTCAACCAAAACCTTTGGATCCACACCAATTTGTTCTGCCAATTCTTCCAAGGTATCAGCCCGGTAGAGCGTGCCGGCTGCGACCTGCGCTTCAATCTTCTCATCACTGGTATTGTAAGCTGTTTTTTTGATATTATCATCGGCAATCAGGTAGAAGAGACCGCCGTTATCAATCGCAGCTTGTGACAATTTATCACGGCTGCCGTACTCATCCACAAAACGTTTGCCTTCCTTATTCACCATGATAAAGTTTGCCGGCGGCACCTGAAGGCCTGAGAAGAGGGCTCCTGTTTCCGGGTCTGATACAGGCATCATCTGAGTAAAGCCCATACCAACAAGATCGGCTCCGACACTTTGCCCAAGGATAATGCCATCCCCTGTAATTGCCGGTGAGTTAGATGTCTTAATATCATCATCAATTTCTGTCCAATAAGTGTTGTACTTCTGCAGCATCTTGGTATTAGCCCCAAAACCGCCGGAAGTCAGGACGACTGCCTTAGCATGAATCGTAATTTTTTGACCGTTGCGCCCAGCAGCAATAACACCGCGCACACTGCCGTCTTCCACGATTAATTCTTTGACGGGGGTATCTGTCAAAATTGTTCCGCCCTTGTCACGCACATATTTATCCAGTACAGAGATATAGGCATAGCCCATTGGCATCTTTGGCTTGTGACCGCGGCGCCAGAGGGCACCAACCGGCATGGTAACTTCAGAGCGGTCAAAGTCAACCCCAACATCTTCCAGCCACTTAACAGATTCAAGTGCCCGCTCCGTTAAAATTTTGACAAGGTCATAGCTGCCGTGGATTTCATGGCCTTGCAGGTCTGTCCGCTTACCGCCAAGATAGGTTTGAATGCGGTAGAGTAATTTTGAATCAAAAAGATAGCTTGGGTCTTTGAGATAGCTTTCCAGCTCTAGCTTTAAGGCACGGAAATCTTCCAGATATTCTGGATCAATATCAGTTTCATCAGTATCATGAAGATTTTGCAGATTCTGAGCTTCACCAGGATGAGCCGCAAAGCTGTTTTGCCACTCAGGCCAAGGCGCATTGATTGGGCCGCCGGCACGAACCGTATTGCCGCCAAGTGCCGGGAATTTCTCAGCAACGATTACTGTCTTACCTTGCTGAAGAACAGTCGCTGCCGCTGCTAAACCAGCGCCGCCTCCGCCTACGACAACCACATCTGTGTGATAGGTCTTATCTTCATGGTCCAGAGCTGATGGCGCCTTGGGACGCTTGCGCAAAACATCCGGATTGGCACCGGCCATTTTCACCGCACGGGCAACCCCATCAAGTACACCGTTGCTGGTCACCGAAGCACCCGAAACAGCATCGACATTCAGCGTCTGCCCTTCAATGATTTCATTAGGAATACGGGTGAAGACAATATCGGAAATACCAGACGTTTCTCCCGATGAGTCAATATCAATGGTCTCAATTTTTTCCTCGGAGAGGGTAACCGCCATTGGCAGTTTGCCATTATGACCTTCTGTCGTTACCTGGTAGGTTCCCGGTTCAAAGTGAACTTCCTCCGGCAGATTCAGCTGATTAGCTACAGCCACAAAGCGCAGGAAGCGCCAAAAACAGCTGTCCAGAAAATCCACTGTCCCTTCATCTTTCAAGTCCCCATTGTCATCAAAGGCTTGATGGGCACAGCCAAGCAAGAATTCACTGCCCGGCATAACAGTCGCATTGACACCCGGAGCATCAAGGATCTGGCGCAAGTGCAGCTGAGCTCTGGATGACCCTTGCACATCATAGGACGCTCCGACAATCATCACAGGCTTGCCATCAAGAGGATGCAGGTTGAAAGACAGCCATTCCAAAAGGCTGTTTAGACTGGATGGAATCGTATGGTTGTGCTCGGGTGTGGCAATGATGACCCCATCGGCTTCACTGATTTTGCTGTTGAAATCTTGAATAATCGGTGAATTGGTCTGGTCATCTGTTTCATTGAACATGGGAACATCCGTGATTTCCATGATGTCAATAGCTGCCTTTTTGGCAAAGTGCTTCTGCATGAACTGCAGCAGCAGGCGGTTGTAGGATTTCTTGGCATTGGTTCCGACAATAGCAACTAATTTCATTTTATTCACCCACTTCCCAAGCGAATGCTCTCTTGCGGTCTGTATCAGCCTGTTTGACGATTTCCTGTGTGATGGTCACAAAGTCTTGAAATTCTGCAAAATGGTCTTCCAGTTCTGTCACTTTCTCAGGATGATTGAGGTTCCCGTCATCGTCCAAGACTTGTTCCGAATGGCCGAGGAAAAATTCGCTTCCCGGCATAACACGCGCTTTTAATTCCGGTGCATCCAAAATCTGGCGCAAATGTGCTTGGGCACGAGATGTTCCAAGAGCTCCCAGCGAACAGCCGACAATCATGGTCGGTTTGTTAATGAGAGCACGGCTGGTGTAGGCAATCCATTCCAAAGCACTGGCCAGCGGTGCCGGGATGGTATGATCATACTCGGGCGTTGCAATAATAACCCCATCAGCGGCAGCAATCTTTTCCGAAAAGGCTGCCACACTTGCCGGAGCCGTCTTATCTTCCGGCTCGTTGAAAGCTAGTAAATCTTTGATTTCAAGCACTTCAATATAAGCCTTGTCCGCAAAGTGCTCAGCCATGAATTTTAATAATTTTCGATTGGTTGACCGATCAGAATTGGTTCCGACAATACCAACTAAATTCATACAAAAGACCTCCTGTAAACAATATCTCGCCTCTATTATACATCAAAAAATTATTTTTTATAAGCGAATACAAAGACTGAAATAATTATTTTGAAAGCGTTGATATGGCGCTTTTTCTTTGTTATACTTACTCGCTTTAGACGGCTTAAAAAGAAAATGTTACCACACTAAAAATCAGAAAGAGAAACGTTTCTCCTTCTGATTTGAACATTTATTCTGCCGCATACAGTTTCAAAATCTTCTCACCAATACGTTCGACATCATCGGTTAGACCGCGCAGTTCAAAATCATCCAGCATGGGAAAACCAAATGTTTCAGAATACTGCTTAGCTGTCAGACAGTATTGATTATTGAAATTCTTATTGCCGGAGCCGACAACGCCATAACAATAGCGATAATTATCAGCAAAAGCAATAAAATCCCGCAGCGGTGTTGTCAATATTTCCACATCGCCGCTGTCCAGACCGTTGCCGCCTTCAAGATAGGTCGGCAGAAAAGCCACAAAGTAATCTGTCATGGCAAAAAAATCTTTTTGCTCTTTAACCAAATCCTTAACATTAACAGTCTTGATTGGCAGAACTGTCTTTGATTCCAAATAAGCTTTTAAGCGTTTAACAAAACTGTGTGTATTGCCGCTCAGACTAATATAAACTAACGTAATTGATGATGTCATCTTTTCCCCTTTACGATAAATCTTTCTGACGTTTGACTAGTTTCACCACAGCTTCGGTCCTTGCTGTGTGCGGAAACATATCAACGGATTGAATGTAGACAACGTCATAGCTCTTAGTCAGCTTGACTAGGTCTCTGGCCAGTGTGGAGACATTGCAGGAGACATAAACCATTTTTTCGGGCTGATAACGGCAGATTGTTTTTAACAGTTTGTCATCCAGCCCTGTCCGCGGCGGATCAACAACAAGCGCTGTTGCCCGATAGCCTTCTTTATACCATTGAGGAATAATGTCTTCTGCTTTGCCTGTTTCGTAATGCGTATTGGTATATCCCATACGTCTGGCATTTTCTTTAGCATCAGCAATAGCCTCAGGAATAATATCCATGCCTCTTACTGATTTCACTTTGTCTGCAAAAGCAAAACCGATGGTACCAACCCCGCAATAGGCATCAATCACCTCATCATTCTCATGGACATCAAGTGCTTTGACCGCTTGGCTGTAAAGAACCTGCGTTTGTCTGGGATTGAGCTGATAGAAGGCGCGCGGTGACAGAGAAAAAGAATAATCCAAAACTTTCTCAGCTATAGTATCTGCCCCCCAAAGAATTTCTGTCCTGTCACCATAAATACTGCTGGACTTGCTTGCATTAAAATTAACCGCAACGGTCTTAATCTCTGAAAAATCTGCGGTCAGCTCACGGATAACAGGCACCAGATTGACTTCCTTGCTGCTTACAAAAATCAGCTGAACCTGTCCTGTCGCCTGTGCCTTTCGAACCATAATGGTTCTAATGCCGGCATTTCGGCGTTCATCATAGATAGGAATGCTGTACTTATCCAAGAGCTGGCAGACGTGATTGACAATGCTTTGCGTCAGCTCATCCTGCACCAAGCAATCTTTGATATCAACTAAATGGTGGCTCCCCTCCTGGAAGAGACCGGCCTTAGTCACACCGCCAAATCTGCGCGTTTGAAACTGCAGCTTTGCCCGGTAATGCTTGGGTTCATCCATCCCAATCGTCGGCCGGATATCATAAATTTCATAGCCCTGCGGCTTAAATTTTTTCAAAGCCTGCCTGAGCAAATCTTCTTTAAAATCTAATTGCTTATCATAGCGCAAGTGCATGATCTGACAGCCGCCGCATTCCTCATAGATTGGACATTGAGGTTTGATGCGGAATTTCGACTTTTTATTGATAACAAGCAGCCTAGCCTCTGCAAAATTAGCTTTGACACGGGTTACCTGACAAAAAACATCCTCACCCTTTAAGGCACCCGGCACAAAAACCAAGGTTCTCTTATAAAAGCCAATTCCTTCGCCGTTAATTCCCATTCTCTTGATCTTCAAGGGAATCTTTTGTTTCATACGTAAATTCATACTACTATTTTATCATTTTCTGCTATAATAAAGGCATGAAAATTACCAAAATTGAAAAGAAAAAAAGACTCTATCTGCTTGAAATTGACGAAAGAGATAAAGTCTATGTCACAGAAGATACCATTGTTCATTTCATGCTGAGCAAAGATAAAGACATCACATCAAACGATCTGGAGCAAATCAAAGCTTTTGCCCAGTTTTCTTACGGTAAAAATCTGGCTCTCTATTATCTGTCTTTTAAACAGCGCACAGAAAAAGAAATTAGAGACTATTTGACAAAGCATGACATTGATAAAGATATTATTGCAAAAGTCATTAAGGAACTTGAAAAAGAGAAGTGGATCGACGACCTGCAATACACCAAAACCGTTCTTCAGCAAAACCTTAATTCCGGTGACAAGGGAGCTTATGTGCTGAAACAAAAGCTTTTGCAAAAGGGGATTGATCGGAAACTTATTGATTCTGCTTTGGAAAACACGGATTTTTCAACTGTTTGCAGAAAAACGGCTGAAAAAATCTTAAAAAGATACCAGGGCAAGCTTCCTCAAAGAGCCTTGCGGGACAAGCTCAGTCAGGCATTAACAAATAAAGGTTTTTCTTACCAAGAAGCTAAGGCAGCCATAGACGAATTCCAGTTGGAAGACTTTTCTGAAAATGAAGAGGAACTGATTTACAAAGAACTGGATAAGCAGTACCGCAAGTACAGTAAAAAATATGATGGTTACGAACTCAAGCAGCGCCTGACACAGAGTTTGGCCAGAAAAGGATTTGACTTTGATCAGATTAAAAGCGCGCTTCGCGAGTATTTGTAAACTTCACGACAGAAAGAGTGATTTTTTCAAAAAATTATGATAAACTGTAAAAGACAAACTTAATTGTAGGAAGTTGGTAAGGCAATGAAATTACCTAAGGAAGGCGACTTTATTACAATTCAAAGTTATAAGCATGATGGTAGTTTGCACCGAACTTGGCGCGACACTATGGTACTAAAAACAACAGAAAATGCTGTTATTGGCGTGAATGATCATACCCTCGTCACTGAAAGCGACGGCAGGCGCTGGGTAACCCGTGAACCGGCTATTGTTTATTTTCATAAAAAATTTTGGTTTAATATCATTGCAATGATCCGAGATAATGGCGTTTCTTACTACTGCAACCTGGCCAGTCCCCATGTATTGGACCAGGAGGCATTAAAGTATATCGATTACGATTTAGATGTTAAAGTTTTTGCCGATGGTGAAAAAAAACTTCTGGACGTTGATGAATATGAGACACACAAACAAAAAATGGGCTATTCTGCCGATATTGACTATATTTTAAAGGAAAATGTTAAAATTTTAGTTGATTGGATTAACAATGGTAAGGGACCTTTTTCACAATCCTATATCAATATTTGGTACAAACGTTATCTTGAACTTAAGAATCGTTAAGGTTGTCAAAAAAAGCACTAAGCACTGCAAGGTGCTTTCTTTTTATAGAACCGCAAAGGAGGCTTCATATTATGGCATTTGCAAATACAAAAGGGCGGTATGCAAGCTTTGGAGTTGTTACCAGCCTGCCGCCAGAATTGATTGATGTTTTCTGGGAAATTCTTGATAATAATCTAAAAGATGTCTTCACACTGGATGATATATTAACTTTTCGGCTGCTCAACAATCACGGCCAGCTGAGCTTCAAATACTATGATAAATACAGTCAGACAGTTATCGTGTCTGATTATGCGGCTAAATATGATCCTTTTTATCCGGAAATCGTCCAAATAGTTGACAACAACGGCAGAGAAACGATTCTGCTGCCGCATGAGCTGGACACCAATCTCTAAGGGGTGTTTAAACAGTTAAAAGTATGATACTGACATGAATTCGTTAGAGGAGTCATGCCCGTGTCATGCTTTTTTCTTATACGATATTATACACTGATTTTTCTGCTATCCTGAATACAGAAGACTTATCTGCGCGCCTATGACTGAGGTTTTTGACTGGCTTTTTTTAAAATTTAAATGCTTACAAGGCTTTCAATACCTTCTGGAGCACATCTGTACTCACGTATCATGGACAGATGCACTATTAAATAAACACACGCAGCCCCTGTATGAAAAGTTGCAAATACAAAGAATTCTGCTGCTTGTATCAGTCTTTAACAATAACGGATAAAGTCTTTGCAAAATAAAAAATACCCGTGAGCATGGATCACGAGTATTGAAGCTATTTAAAATGATAATAAAAATGCAGCTGTATTAAAAAAGAATCTAATCAATAGATTCACAATAGTCCGTACGGGATTCGAACCCGTGTTACCGCCGTGAAAAGGCGGTGTCTTAACCCCTTGACCAACGGACCATTCCTATGGGCACGAGTGGACTCGAACCACCGACCTCACGCTTATCAGGCGTGTGCTCTAACCAGCTGAGCTACGCGCCCAAAGCACTCAATATAAAATCAAATAAAATATTGTACTGACTAAACAGATACAATGCCGGCTACATGACTTGAACACGCGACCCTCTGATTACAAATCAGATGCTCTACCAACTGAGCTAAGCCGGCTTATCCTCTATGCGGGTGAAGGGACTTGAACCCCCACGCCCTCAAGCGCCAGATCCTAAATCTGGTGCGTCTGCCAATTCCGCCACACCCGCATGCGCTATGACCCGTACTGGGCTCGAACCAGTGACCCTTTGATTAAAAGTCAAATGCTCTACCAACTGAGCTAACGAGTCCTCCTTTTACGGTCCCGACGGGAATTGAACCCGCGATCTTCGCCGTGACAGGGCGACGTGATAACCGCTACACCACGGGACCTATTTGTACTCGGACTAAAATCCTAGTGAAAAAGATGCTCTGACTAAGAAATCAGGATTTCTTGTCAGACCCCTATTTTCATACGGATTTCTTAACGTCCTTAGTAACATCTTGTATGGGAGTTAACGGGATCGAACCGCTGACCCTCTGCTTGTAAGGCAGATGCTCTCCCAGCTGAGCTAAACTCCCTATTGCTAAGCGACTACCCTATCTCACAGGGGGCAACCCCCAACTACTTCAGGCGTGCTAGGGCTTAACGGCTGTGTTCGGCATGGGTACAGGTGTCTCTCCTAGGCTATCGTCACTTAACTGCTGAAT
>NZ_MOWR01000025.1 GCF_001937065.1 Streptococcus sp. 'caviae' | reverse complement strand
CAGCTTTGATGACTAGGTATTTCTTTGACTCTATCATAGTTAGTTCTATTTTCCTCATCTTTCTAGTTTAACAGACGGGACATTTTCACATTCGACCTAGCTAAGACATTATCACTTTCGAATGATAGGTGAAAAAAAAGGTGAAAAAAAGTATTGACAAAAGTAAGAGGAGTTGATAGAATATAGTAGTTGCCTCGATACGAGGGAAGCCCTTTGAAAACTGAACAAGACGAACCAAGTGCGGGTTGTAGGAATACGACCTGTCAAAGCAATAAATCTGTCAGTGGACAGGAACGAGTGAGAGCTCAAACTATGAAGAGAGTTTGATCCTGGCTCAGGACGAACGCTGGCGGCGTGCCTAATACATGCAAGTGGAACGCACGATTAAACCGTAGCTTGCTACACCATAATCGTGAGTCGCG
>NZ_MOWR01000024.1 GCF_001937065.1 Streptococcus sp. 'caviae' | reverse complement strand
CGTTAGTTCATGTCAATCCCTAATCAACTGTGCGGAGGTGGGACAACAAAATCAAAATCGTGATTTTGCCACGATTTACTGATTTTTGTCCCACTCTCGTTTTTTGCTGCAGCGGAAAGTATCTGAGTCAGACTCATTTAATTCGCCTATTTTTCTTATCGATTGTGAATTGATATTATCCTAAGATGTGTATGCTTGTGAAATGCTAACTATAGAGTTTGTCTGCAACCTGAAACACCTCATTGAGGTGTTTAAAAATGTTTATTTACTCCGGCAGTAGGACTCGAACCTACGACATCATGATTAACAGTCATGCGCTACTACCAACTGAGCTATGCCGGAATTTTGCTAAGCGACTACCCTATCTCACAGGGGGCAACCCCCAACTACTTCAGGCGTGCTAGGGCTTAACGGCTGTGTTCGGCATGGGTACAGGTGTCTCTCCTAGGCTATCGTCACTTAACTGCTGAAT
>NZ_MOWR01000023.1 GCF_001937065.1 Streptococcus sp. 'caviae' | reverse complement strand
ATCGGCTCCTAGTGCCTAGGCATCCACCGTGCGCCCTTACTAACTTAACCTTATTAAAAAACTCTTTCAATATGTTCTACAGCGTTTCGGTTTCTTTTTTTGTTGCGCTATTCAATTGTCAATGAGCAATCTTACCTATTTTAATGACTTCGTTGTCCTAAACAAAATACTGAGTTGAACCCCAGACGAACTTCTTAGGAAAAAAGATAAATCTCCTTGTGTGCAAGCACACCACGTCGATTTCCTATTTTTCTACAGAAGTTTTCGCTAAAGCGAACCGTCTGTTAGTATCCTGTTTCATGGAGCCTAGCGGGATCGAACCGCTGACCTCCTGCGTGCAAAGCAGGCGCTCTCCCAGCTGAGCTAAGGCCCCACGTCCCTCTCAAAACTAAACAAGACTACCAAGTGCTTCCGTTGTAAGTACAGAGACGCCCTCCGTTACTTACATTTCCTTAGAAAGGAGGTGATCCAGCCGCACCTTCCGATACGGCTACCTTGTTACGACTTCACCCCAATCATCCATCCCACCTTAGGCGGCTGGCCCCTTAAAGGTTACCTCACCGACTTCGGGTGTTA
>NZ_MOWR01000022.1 GCF_001937065.1 Streptococcus sp. 'caviae' | reverse complement strand
TAACACCCGAAGTCGGTGAGGTAACCTTTAAGGGGCCAGCCGCCTAAGGTGGGATGGATGATTGGGGTGAAGTCGTAACAAGGTAGCCGTATCGGAAGGTGCGGCTGGATCACCTCCTTTCTAAGGATGAGTAAGTAACAGAGGGCGTCTAAAAGCGACTTGATTTTAGGAAACCAGCGCAGTATGCTTGCATACAAGATGGTTTATCTAAATCACAAGCTTTTAGCCCGAGTACAATTACGGTACAGTATCCTTTGTACTTACACGGAAGCACTTGGTAGTCTTGTTTAGTTTTGAGAGGGACGTGGGGCCTTAGCTCAGCTGGGAGAGCGCCTGCTTTGCACGCAGGAGGTCAGCGGTTCGATCCCGCTAGGCTCCATATCTAGGATACAAAGAGATGTTCGGAAGAGGACCATTTTGTATTCTAGTGACTAAGATAGTGTTCACGTAATTGAACACGACCTCATTTCTTAGGAAAAAAGATAAACTTCCTCGTGTCTATCATGACACTTGCGTCAGTTTCCTATTTTTCTACAGAACTGCCCAACAAGTTGGGACGGTCTTAGTATCTTAGAGATGGCTCATTGACAATTGAATAGCGCAACAAAAAAAGAAACCGAAACGCTGTAGAACATATTGAAAGAGTTTTTTAATAAGGTTAAGTTAGTAAGGGCGCACGGTGGATGCCTAGGCACTAGGAGCCGAT
>NZ_MOWR01000021.1 GCF_001937065.1 Streptococcus sp. 'caviae' | reverse complement strand
GGCTCTATAATTTCTGTAGTGGGTAAAACCACTCTGGAGATTATAGGGCTTTTTGACTACCAAAAAAGTCCCATAAGACTTATAATGAAAAGCGCTAACCATCTCATTAGAAAGTATCTTATGGAACATCTCAATAATACCACATTACTCATCGGAATGAAAGACAAACATATTACCTTGACTAAAGCCATTCAACACGACACACATATCGAAGTCATCGCTACCTTGGACTATCATCCTCCTAAATGTAAACATTGCATGGGAAATCAGATTAAATACGACTTCCAAAAGCCTTCTAAAATCCCCTTTATCGAAATTGGGGGCTTCCCTAGCCTCATTCGTCTAAAGAAGAGAAGGTTCCAATGTAAGTCTTGTCGAAAAGTCACCGTATCTGAAACTACCCTCGTTAAGAAAAATTGCCAAATCTCGGAACTTCTTAGACAGAAAATCGCTCAGCTATTGCTCAACAGAGAAGCTTTAACCCATATCGCTTCTAAGCTCGCCATCTCTACCTCTACCGTCAATCGCAAGCTCAAGCAATTTCAATTCCATGAGGATTACACCTCGTTGCCCGAGGTACTCTCCTGGGATGAATTCTCCTACCAGAAGGGTAAACTTGCCTTCATTGCTCAGGATTTCAGCACTAAGAACATCATGACCATCCTTGATAACAGAAGACAAACAACCATCCGAAATCATTTCTTTAAATATGCTAAAGAAGCCAGAAACAAGGTCAAAGTCGTCACTGTTGACATGTCTGGAAGCTATATCCCTCTCATTAAGAAATTATTCCCTAATGCTAAAATTGTCCTCGACCGCTTCCACATTGTCCAGCACATGAGTCGTGCCCTTAATCAGACAAGAATCCAAATCATGAAGCCATTTGACCATAAATCTCTTGAATACAGGGCTCTTAAGTACTACTGGAAACTCATTCAAAAAGATAGTCGGAAACTGTCTCTTAAGGCTTTCTATTCTAGAACTTTCAGAGAGACTCTGACGCCTAGAGAATGTCTCAATAAGATGTTCAAACTAGTTCCTGAGCTTAAAGATTACTATGATCTGTACCAGTTAATCCTCTTTCACCTGCAAGAGAAAAATACTAAGCAGTTTTGGGGCTTAATTCAAGATGCTTTACCTCATCTCAATCGCACCTTTAAAACGGCTTTGAACACCTTTATTCGCTACAAAAACGACATTACTAACGCCATCGAACTGCCTTATTCTAACGCTAAACTTGAAGCTACTAACAAACTCATCAAAGACATCAAGCGGAATGCTTTTGGTTATCGAAACTTTGACAACTTCAAAAAACGGATTTATCTCGCTTTGAACCTAACAAAAGAGAAGACCAATCTGGTCCTCTCTCGTTGTTCCTTATAAGTCACCCACTACAGTTGACAAGGAGCC
>NZ_MOWR01000020.1 GCF_001937065.1 Streptococcus sp. 'caviae' | reverse complement strand
TGTACTGACCCCAAAAAGTTGGACAAGAACTATTATTGAAAGGATTTGGTTCTGTATTGAACAGGGCTAAATCCTTTTAATTTTGTCTTAATGCGTTTGTGATTGTAATAAAAAATATAGTCTGTGATGGCTCGTTCAAGCTGGTCTAGCGATTTGAAGGTCTTTTCATAACCATAAAACATCTCAGATTTAAGGATACCAAAGAAGGATTCCATCATCCCGTTGTCAGGACTATTACCTTTACGAGACATGGAAGGATGAATGCCCTTAGATTCCAAAAAATGATGATAAGACTGGTGTTGATACTGCCATCCTTGGTCACTATGAAGAATAGTTCCTTCATAATGATTAGCTGGAAATGCCTTCTCAAGCATGGTTTGAACTTGCCTTAAGTCCGGTGATCGCGATAAGGTGAAGTCAATAATCTCACTATTATAACCATCCAGAACAGGTGATAGATAGAGCTTTCCTTCTGGTAGAGCAAACTCAGTTACATCTGTATAACACTTCTCATAAGGCTGAGAACTTTCAAACTGACGTTTAATCAGATTATCAGCTTTCTTGCCGACCTCGCCTTTGTAAGAAGAATACTTGCGTTTACGACGGATACGAGCAGCCAATCCCATTTCTTTCATCAGACGTTGAACCTTCTTGTGATTCACACAGAACCCACGATTGCGAAGCTCCAAGTAAATCCGACGATAACCATAATTTCCCTTGTGCTCATCGTAAATGGCTTGGATTTCGGACTTGATAGCTTTGTCCTTGTCAGCTTTATCCAGTTGCTTCACCTGATAATAGTAGGTGGAACGAGGCATTTTAGCTGTCGCAAGTAAGAGGTCTAGTCGGTATCCTCCTTGAACCATCTCTCTAATTGTTTCTGACGTTCGTGCGCTAGAGCCTCGTCCCTTTCCTCTAGCTCCTTTAACTTTTTTAGGAAGGCCACCTCAGTACGTAGACGTTCATTTTCTTCCTGAAGGCGTTCCAGTTCTGTCATTTCTTCCCAAGTTTTCTTTGGTTTACGTCCCATTTTAGGTATCCTTCCTCTTGGTTTCTCAAGAATAGTATACCCGTTTTTCTTGTATTGCGCTATCCATCTTGAAAGCATACTAGAATTTGGTAAAGCATAATCTAAGGATGTTTGTTTCTGAGAGTGGCCGCCAATCAGGACTTTATCTATTATCTCTTGCTTCAGCTCTGGAGGATAATAACGATTCTTACCTTTTTGAACAATGGCTATCCCATACCTATCAATCAGGCGAAGCATGTATTTGAGATCGGATTCTGCAATACTAAATTTATTGGATAAGGATTTAATTGACTCTCCGATTTGTCGTAACTCATAGATTTGAATCTTGCTTTCATAGCTTAATTTCATAAAAATAGCACCCCAATCGTTAGATTTTACGTCTAACTTTTGGGGTGCGGTTCA
>NZ_MOWR01000001.1 GCF_001937065.1 Streptococcus sp. 'caviae' | reverse complement strand
GGTAGCTCGTCGGGCTCATAACCCGAAGGTCGTAGGTTCAAATCCTGCTCCCGCAATAGAAAGGCTCGGTAGCTCAGTTGGTAGAGCAATGGATTGAAGCTCCATGTGTCGGCGGTTCGATTCCGTCCCGCGCCATAGTATATAATTTTAGGAAGGGTAGCGAAGAGGCTAAACGCGGCGGACTGTAAATCCGCTCCTTCGGGTTCGGGGGTTCGAATCCCTCCCCTTCCATATTACGGGCATAGTTTAAAGGTAGAACTAAGGTCTCCAAAACCTTCAGTGTGGGTTCAATTCCTACTGCCCGTGTTTATAGTATTTTGGCGGGTGTGGTGAAGTGGTTAACACACCAGATTGTGGCTCTGGCATGCGTGGGTTCGATCCCCATCACTCGCCTATTATTGGGGTATAGCCAAGCGGTAAGGCAAGGGACTTTGACTCCCTGACGCGCTGGTTCGAATCCAGCTACCCCAGTTCTTAATGATACTAGCCGGCGTGGCGGAATTGGCAGACGCGCTGGACTCAAAATCCAGTGTCCGCAAGGACGTGCCGGTTCGACCCCGGCCGCCGGTATAGTATTAAAGACAAGGTTTTAGGACCTTGTCTTTTTTTCTCTGTTGTATGTTGAGTTACCATTTTTTTCCAATTTAAAATAAATCGTCAAGTTTATTAGCCAATGATTTCTGTTTGCTTGGGTACAAATGAGAATAAGTATCTATTGTTGTTGTTATTGATACGTGTCCTAATCTTTCTTTAACAACAAGATAATCTTCTCCTTGATTTATTAGTAATGATGCATGAGAGTGTCTCAAATCATGAATTCTTATTTTATTTAAATCTTTATCCCTTTCTAGTATTTGCTTAAACTTCTTATCAATCATATTTTTTGTAATTGTTATTGGTGTATTCTGTATTATTTGTAGTTCGTCTGTATTTTTCGTAAATTCCTCAAGTTTTTCTTTTTGTTTTACCTTCCATTCTTTTAGCATTTCTGCTAATTTCTGATTGATTGTTATATTTCTAGTTCCTGATCGTGTTTTTGTTATATTAATGTAGCTTGTATTATTGACAAAGTATACCGTTTTGGTAACGTAAATCGTATTTGTTAAAAGATTTATATCATTCCAGTTCAATGCGAGGATTTCTCCCATTCTCATCCCTGTAAAGAAAGCAATTACGAAAAACAGGTCATAGCTTATTTCATCATCTCGAATAAGTTCTCTAAATCTCGTGAACTCTTCTATACTCCAAAATTTGATATTGGGCTTCCTAATTGGTAATTTTCTCAGATTCTCAACAGGATTTTTATCAATGAGGGATTTTCTTATACCAGTATCAAAAATTTTTTTAAGTAGAATTAGAACTTTATTAATTGTATTATAACTTAAAGTCTCTCTTTCATTTTGTTTTTTAGGTTTTGTTTTTAGGTATTCACGAAATTCAAATATATGGTCATACGTTAATTTATTTAAATTTGTATTTTTAAAATATGGTTTAATATGACGCTCATAATTGTTTCTTTGTGTACTTGTATAGCTTATTTTTCTGCCATTTTTCAAATCGTCTTCTTCAAGCAACTGGAATAACATATCTGTTGTTACTACAAAGTCAAATTGTTTTTCTTTTAATTCTACAACTCGAATATGTTGTTCTAGTTCTAGGGCTTCCTTTTTAGATTTTAATCCTTTTCGAATGATACGTATTCTTTTTTGTGTGACTGGGTGGAAACCATTAGAAACATCAACGGTCCATTTACCACTTTTAGTTTTACGAATAGTCATTCATTATGCTTCTTTCTGGAGTTGAATTCCTAATAGTTCTTCAGCGACACTGGCTGGAATTGTACCAATCCGTTTGTTATCGTAGATGTTAAAACCACGATTTACTAATAGTAAATAGTAATTTGCCGGTGTGGATAATCTTTCTTGCAGTTCCTGGAGCAAATCCAAGTTCGATAAGGTCATCTTTTGTTACAGTTTTAATCATGTTATCTCCTTTTCTAATTAGATTAAGTAAGGGGAGGATTAACTCCCCTTGTCTGATACTTATTTTTGTTTTACATCTACTAAATGGATAGCATCCGCCTTGTAATACATTGTCGTGCTAATCATAGTAGCTTGTAAATTGTCAAATGTAACTGGTACCTCGTCCATTGCTTGGATATAGTCATTATCAACCAAGGCATCTGGATTGTCTACTGAGACTTGGGTTGATTTCTTTTTGAATTGTCCATCCTTGATCGTTACATTGTATTTCCAACCTATGATTTTATCGGTATTAAAACGTCTTTCGCTACCATCTCGGTTTTTGATAATTTCTCCGTTTGCATCTGCTCGGACTTCCGTTTCAAATTTTGGAATGACTTCATCCAATTCAAATTTTGTTCCAATGTTATTAAAATTCCAGTCATTTTGTGAAAGCATTTTTGCCATAATTAATTTCTCCTTTTGATATTTTCTTTGATTATAGGGATCAAATCTTCTCTTTTAAAGAGAAGTGCCCTTTCTATTAATCCACTTGCTAAATCTGGTGGATATTCCATATTGTTGAGTGCGAGATAGTTATATTTCTCATACTCATGCAGTAAGTTATTGTCGTATAGAAATTTATACGCTTTTAGAATAGCTCCAGAACCTTTATAGGTAAACCATTCTAATTTTTGTTCTAGTTCTGTTTTTGGTTTTGAAATAATGATAGAGACAGGTTTTGAGTAACCTAAAAACTTTTCCCAAGATCTCAAAGGTTTTGAGAAGTGACTATCACTATAGAACCTCACTTTTTCTTTGAGATATCCCTTGGTAAAGTTGAGAAGATCTATTTCTGAATGCAACCATTCTTGAATGAAGTAGTGAGCTTTTTCTTTCCTAAGTTCTAACTCAGTTCTTATCCAATTTTCTATATATCGCTTGCTGATACCGAGCTTCTCAGCTCGTTCTAAGCGTTTATCGTAAATTCTAAGTCTTTCATTATCATTGGGTTTTCTTAAATATAAGGTCTGGCCGATTGTTTCATCTCCGTAGGTATTGTAGTAGGTGCTTTTTCCATATATAAAGCGTTTTTTCTGACAAATTTTTAGAAGCTGATTAGGAGTGAAATAGGGTGTTTCATTAAAATCATCTATTGCAATATCAATTCGTCTTACTGAAAATTGATTGTAATTGTAGTAGAGGTTGTTCAGAAACTGTCTTTCGGACAGACTATTTGGATCTAATACCATATCTCTATAGAACTCGAGTGCCTGTCCTGACATGACAAGCATGTAGGACGACTCTTTCACTCCATAGTAGATACGGATATTCCCATAATGAAGCTGGCTATTATAGTTATAGTATTTAAGGCTCCCTTTATTCTCAATAAATAGGTCATAGTCAAGAAATAGAATATCTTCGATTATTTCTCTTGGCGAAAATTCAGTCTTATCAAACTGAATTTGAATCCAGTCAAATACAGAACGTAAATGTTCATTTTTTGCCATAGATTTTGATTCAACTTTTTGCCTAATTTTGCCACCCTTAAAATCTCCGAAACCCTTGGAAATACTGAATTCTTTCGATGGTACACCTAACTTGCAGAGGGTGGTGTTACTACACACCCTAACGGTCAAAAATGGTCCGTCCGCATCTACGCTCATTTTCGGCTTTCTGCCTCATGGCTCAGCCGAAAACTCGCTATTAGCCGAACCTATTTTTTGACCTCTTCTGAACAAACCCTAATAAACCGGTTTGCATCGACTCTTCAATATCTTGGATTTTCTTTTTTAGATTGGTATTATCATTTTTTATCAGTCGTATTTCTCGCTTAAATTCCTGTTTTAAGGCGCTCAGTTCATCATAGAGCTCATCTATTACTTGGTGGTTTAGGAGTTCTTGCTCATTGTCTGCTAGACTCCCAAATACTTTTTGTATAGCCTCTTTTAGACCTATTTCAAGTTTTAGATTAGCTAACTTTTGAAATTGTCTAAGGTCTTCGTCTGTAAAGTCATAGGCAACTGTGTAACTTAATTGATGAGTTCTGGAATTTCTACTGATAGGAATTTTAATTTTCTTAAATTCCTTGCCACTTATCTCTTTAATCAGTTCAATCCAATTTTTAAGAGTAGAGGTAGAGTTTAGGCCAGAAATTTGATTGACTAACTCTTTATTGGTCATTTTTTTGTGAAACCTCCGAAATTTTTTGTGCAACTGAGGAGTTTTCTGTGGTATAATTGTTACATAATATGTTTTGATCTTGGAACGAACGGCACATTTGTTTCAAGATTTTTTTATTTTGTCGAATCTTACCTCCTTTATTAAAATTTTTTAAATCGACTACTAATTACATACGCTTTTACCTCCTTTTATGCTATAATATTCTCAATGGAATATTTAATCTCAAAAGAAATATTCCTTATGGAATAATTCTATTTTATACCGTTTAGAATATTTTGTCAAGAAAAAATATTCGAATTAGAATATTTTAAAGAGGGGTTTATGTATTTAAAGGATTATAGTTTTTCAGATAGATTAAAAAGTCTAAGAAAATCAAAGAAACTAACTCAAGTACAAATTTCAGAATTAATCGGTGTTCAACAAGGAACTTATTCTCGTTGGGAGAATGGTACTCTAGAACCTGGATTAGAATATGTAGTAAAATTAGCTAATTTATTTGAGACTACGACTGATTATTTACTAGGACAAACACCTTATTCAGTAATTGACAGTATACCGTTAGAGCAGATAGATATTTCTAATATTGCTAATTTTTCAAAAAAAGAATTTGATATTTTAAAACATTCTATAGCAGTTGAGGTGACAAAAAATAAAATTAAGTCGTTGAAATTAAAAGATAGTATAATTGAAAAATATGATTTATCAGGAAAGGATAAAGAGCTTTTAGATACTATTTTTGAAGAAGTAAAAACATATTGGGAAAATTAATTTGGGGGAAATTCAAATGAGTGCAATTATTGAAAACGAAATAAAGAAAATTATGGAATTAGCTAAAATTAGAGGGGAAGAGCTTACTGAAGAAAGAGCTTTTGATTTTCTAGTATGTGCATTGACATGTTATAATTCTTTGGACTACAGTAAATATTGGTATGAAATAATAAACCAAAATATAACTGATGGGGCAAATGATGGTGGTATTGATTTTGTATTTTATGATGATGAAAACTCTAAAGTTATAATAGGTCAAAATAAATATTCTAAGAATTGTGATGTCAACGGAGTGGTGTCAGAAATTGATAAAATCAACTCCACTATAAGAAACTTTAAAAATAATAATACATCCAACTATAGTAAAATTTTAAAGGAAAGATATCTTAATGTTATTGATCGTTTAAATGACGAAAATGAGGGAAATATAGAAATAGTATTTGCATCCTTATCCTCGTTTAATATAGCTAAAGTTGAATCAAGAGTTGAACATAACTCTCAATATTCAGAGCTATTATTTTATAGTGAGAATGAAATTGAAAAAATTATCGAAGATTTACAAACAGCACTTAATGTTGTTGAGGAATTTAAATTTGATATAGATCAATCTAAAAATGTTCTAGAGTATCGCTCTAATAATTTTGAAGGCAGTGTTTTGAACATTAGCGCAAACAGTTTAAAGAAAGCCTATGATAAATATGAGAGCAAAGGTCTATTTAATTTGAATATTAGGAGATATATTAAATCGAAAAGTGTCGATGATGGAATAATTAATACAATAAATCATGATAAAGATGACTTTTGGTTCAGAAATAATGGTCTTACGATAGCTTGTAAGGATTATATACTAGATGGGAATACTGTAAAGATATATGATTTTTCAATCGTAAACGGTGGACAAACTACTACATTGATAGCTAAACATCTAAAATCAGTATCAGATGATTTTTATGTGATGGCAAAAATTATTAAAAGCGTTGAAGAGCTTGGGAGCTCGGAAACTATGAATTTTTTCAATGAAATCGCAGAAGCAACAAATTCGCAAAAGCCAATACAACCTCGAGATCTGAAATCAAACGCACCAGAGATGCTTCAGCTTCAAAGACTATTAGATGAAAAAGGATATTTCTTAGAAATAAAGAGAGGGGTTGTAGCTCCAAGAAAATATGGGGATAACAAGATCAAAAATGAGGAGCTAGCTCAGCTAATATATTCCTTTGTTTCCCAAAAACCTGGAACAGCTAGATCAAATAAAAAATCACTATTTTCAAATAATACTCATTATAAACAAATTTTTCGTCAAAAATATGGAAAGAATCCAAATCAGGTCGACTTTTTAGTTGATTTAATTCAATTGAATAAGAGAGTAGATAATTCCATTTCTAAATTTAAGAATAATGAAGCTTATTCTAATTTAAATATAGAACAACTAAATGTTCTAAATAATTCTAAATTAGCCATTTTTGCTTTAATGGGTTTTATATACAGACTTGTTAACCAAGATTTTAAACTTGACACTCAAAAAGTCGAGGAAGATCTCGAATTTTTTGAATATGGTAAATTTATTTCAAACTATGTTGATGATGATGTCGATAAATTGATTGAAAAATTAATTTTTGAATTGGTTGAATTTTTAACAGAAACATATAAAACAGAATTTGAAAAAGGGAATACTACTAGTATTAGTAATTTTTTAAAAACAGATAAAAATTATACTCAAACGATTTTAGTTAAGTATATAAGTGATTTGAAAAAACGTGATAACTTACAGGATTTAATTAAGTACTTTGGTGGTCTATTTAAAAGATAGAATACTTGGAATAAATATTTTTTTTAATAATGCTATGACTGAGTTACCAAAAAGTTACTAAAATTTGAAAAATGAGTCCATTTTGCAAGATTTAAAAGTTTTAAAACTCTATTATATCAAGGTTATAAGATTAAAAAAATGTATTCATAGAACTCAAAATCCAGTGTCCGCAAGGACGTGCCGGTTCGACCCCGGCCGCCGGTATAGAAAAAGACCCAGCAGAATAAGATTTCTGTTGGGGTTTTAGATATAATACTATTTAATTTCAATTGCTATAAAATATTCTAATAATTTATAGGATAAATTTATCCTATATTTTTTGTTTTTCTCTTAAAAAAAATGATAGTATGAAACAAGAGAAAGCAGCAATATGACATTTTTATCTTTAATTCTGACCGATTTTGTGGTATTATAAATATGTTCCATATGACGCTTTCTAATGATGGTTTGGTCTCTTATTATTGTAGGTCATATGGGACTTTTGAGTCTAGAAAAATTTCTGTAAGCCCTGCGGTGGATTTCTCCGCTGCAAATAGGATAAAGCCTAATAATTAAAAAAGAAGATTGGAAAAGATCTTCTTTTTTATTATTTGTTTTTAATCGAAAATTTATTATTGACAAAAAAGTGAAAAACGTCTATAATGTCCTTGTAACAATTTTGTTGCAGAAAGGACTAAAAAAATGAAAAGAAAAGGTTTATTAAAACTATTAAAGTTTTTTGGAACCGTTGCCATCATTTTGCCAATGTTTTTTATAGCCCTAACTAAGGCTCAGGCAAGTGATGTCAGCAGTAACATTTCATCGTTGACGGTATCACCGACTCAAATCAATGACGGCGGCAAAACCACTGTTCGCTTTGAATTTGATGAGCATGCTCAAAAGATTAAGGCTGGCGATACCATAACTGTTAACTGGGAGAATTCAGGAACAATCAAAGGATCTGGTTATAGTAAAACCGTTCAGCTGACAGTTCAAGGCCAGTATGTCGGTGATTTGGTAGTGACGCAAGACAAAGCGGTCGTTACCTTCAATGACGGGATCACTGGCTTGCACAACATCACCGGCTGGGGTGAATTTGAAATCGAAGGCCGGAATTTAACGGACACCACCGAAGCACATACTGGCAGCTTCAGAGTTACCAGCGGCGGCCAGACAGCTGAAGTCAGCGTCGTTAAATCTGCTGCGGGAACTACCGGCGTTTTCTACTACAAGACTGGGGATATGCAGACAGATGACACTGATCACGTGCGCTGGTTCTTGAATATCAACAATGAAAGAGCCTATGTAGATACTGATGTTCGTATTGAAGATGATATTCAGTCAGGTCAGACATTGGATATGGACAGTTTTGAGATTACTGTAAATGGCAGTGAATCTTACCGCGGCCAAGAAGGTATTAATCAGCTTACCCAAAGATATGGAGCAACCATTTCAGCGGATCCGGCTAGCGGTCATATCAGTGTTAACATTCCTCGAGGCTATGCTTCTTTGAACAGCTTTAGCATCATGTACTTGACTAAAGTTGATAATCCTAAGCAAAAAACTTTTGAAAACAACAGTAAAGCTTGGTACAAGGAAAATGGGAAAGAAGCTGTTGAGGGTAAAGAATTTAACCATTCTGTAGCTAATGTTAATGCGGCCGGCGGTGTAGATGGAAATACAACCACTACAGAAGAGCCAACGACTACAACTGAAGAACCAACAACCACTACAGAAGAGCCGACGACTACAACTGAGGAACCAACAACTACTACGGAAGAGCCGACGACTACAACTGAGGAACCAACAACCACTACAGAAGAGCCGACGACTACAACTGAGGAACCAACAACTACTACGGAAGAGCCGACGACTACAACTGAGGCTCCAACCACAACGGAAGCTCCAACAACTACAGAGGCTCCAACCACAACAGAAGCTCCAACGACTGAAGGGGAAACAACCACAGAAGCTCCGGTAACGGAAGAGCCAACGACTACAACGGAAGCTCCAACTACTACGGAAGCACCGACAACGGAAGCTCCAACCACTACGGAAGCACCGACAACAGAAGAGCCAACTACAGAGGCTCCAACGACGACGGAAGCTCCAACAACTACAGAGGCTCCAGCAACGACAGAAGCATCTTCAGAAACAACAAAAGCTGAAGAAAAGACTACTGAAGTTAAGGAACCGGAAAAAACAACGACAACAGCTCCAGCAGGTAAAACTTCAAACAAACCTAATAAGCCATCAGGCAAACAAAATGCTGGTGCTAAGGGACTTCCAAGCACAGGCGAAGAAAGCGGCACTGTTTTGTCACTTCTCGGTCTTGCAGCTGTCTCAATGACTGGTCTATTCTATTACCGTAAACATCATAATTGATATTGATTAAAAATAGGATGAAAGAGGCAGGGACAACAGTCTTTGCCTCTTTGTGTTCTTAAAAATAGTTTAGAACAGGTTCTGTTCACCCTAAATAAGGCTTTTCAGCTGAGAAAAAGAACGTTTTTTGAGACGGACGATTTGAGGATGGGAATAAAAGACCTCGAAAAGTCTTTTGAATTATGATAGAATACAATTGGTATAATGCTGTTTTTGGACAAAAACAGCAAGATTAACGAGGAAGGGTTTGTATGAAATTATCAATCGTCGTTGCTTTTTACAATGAAGAAAAAATGATTGAAAAAACACATAGCGAGATTTCCAAGCAGCTGCAGGAGATGCTGGCACAAGCTAGTATTGATGACTATGAATTGGTTTATGTCAACGATGGCAGCAAAGATAAGACCTTAACCTTGATGAGGAGAATTGCAGATCAGGATCAGCGGGTCAGATTTATCAGCTTCAGCCGCAATTTTGGACGTGAGGGTGCTATTTTATCCGGCTTGAGGTATGCAACTGGCGAAGCTGTCATGCTTATGGATGGTGATTTGCAGCACCCGCCCGCACTGATTCCGGATTTTGTAGCGGCCTTTAAAGAAGGTTACGATGTAGTCAGCGGGCAGCGAGACCGTCAGGGAGAATCAAGACAGAGTACCTTTTTTGCCAGACTGTTTTACCGTTTCTCTAATCATCTGATGGATGTACAGCTGACCGACGGGATTTCAGAATTTAAACTGTTCAGCCGGAAAGCTGTCAATACTATTTTGTCCTTGCCGGAGTACAATCGTTTTTCCAAGGGAATCTTCTCGTGGATTGGCTTTAAAGAAAAGGTTATTCCTTACAAAAATCATATCCGAGAAGCCGGTGAGAGTAAGTTTGGTTTCAGACGTTCCATGAACTATGCCTTTCAGGGCATTATCTCCTTTAATGATAAACCTTTGCGTATCTGCATTCAGTTTGGTTTTGCCTGCATTGGTTTTGCTTTGCTGTATTTGCTGGTGATGTTTATTGCTTATTTTGTCAAACCGGAGATTCTCGTCAGCGGTTATTTTACGACTTTGGCAGCCATCATTCTTTTTAGCGGCGTACAGCTGATTTCGATAGGCATTCTGGGCGAATACATTGGTAAGATTTACTATGAAGTGAAACGGCGTCCGCATTATATTGTGGATGAGACTAATATTGAGAAAGCAAAAGAGGATCTAGTCGGATGAGTCACGCAACACGTAAAGAAAAAAAGCAAAGACTGCCTTTCAAAGCAAATAAAAAGGCGCAGGTGCTCCTTTTGAGCGCGCTTCTTCCCATGCTGATTATGCTTGTGGTCTGGTTTTTCATGGGGGTTTTTCCTTTTGGCAGAAATACCTTGATGGCTGTTGACTTTGGCCAGCAGTATATTGGCTTGTATGGCTTCTTAAAGACCACTGTTTTAAGTGGAGACTGGTCGGGGCTTTTCTATTCCTTTTCCAAGTCTATTGGCGGAGCTATGATTGGGGTCTGGGGTTTCAATCTCATCAGTCCTTTTAATCTTTTGTACATTTTGCTGCCGCTGACCCAATTCAAGTGGGCTGTCTTTCTGACCATTTGGCTGCGCTACGGAGCGATGGGACTGAGTTTTGCCTATCTTTTGATCAAGCGTTACAAGGCCATGGATTATAATCTGTGGCTGCCGCCTCTTATGGCTGCCGCCTACGCTCTGTCAGGCATGATCGTTTCTTATCAGATGAATCCGATCTTTTACGATGCCATGATCATGCTGCCCTTGCTGATCGTATGTCTGGAAGAAGTGATTGACGGCAAGAAGCCTTTTAAATACATCTTTCTCTTGGCTTTGACCATGCTGCTGCATTTTTACATGGGCTACATGATCTGTCTCTTTATTGCCCTTTATACCTGCTATTATGCAGCGCCCCGCTTGGCAGAAAAAGGGGACTGGAAGGTGAAATTGGGAGCCTTCTTTATGCCTGTCTGGCGCGTTGTTTATGCGTCTGTTCTGGGAATAGCGTCGGTCTTCTTTCTGCTTTATCCCATCTTTTTAAACCTTCTGCGCAGTAAAGGGGCTTATGACAGCCCGATGACCTTTAGCTTTGCCCTGCAGATCAATCCTTTGGATATTTTATCAAAGCTGATGATTGGCGGTTTTGACAATGAATCTTCTTGGGCAGCCGGGCCTAATCTGCCTAATATTTACGTGGGGGCTTTGGCTCTGGTCGGCTTCTTTCTTTACTTTGTACAGGCCAAGGCTCATAAGTTTCGCAAGATTGCAGCCGGCCTTATCAGTTTCATTTTCTTTGTTTCTATCGTTAATGAATTTGCCAGCAAGATCTGGCACATGGGGCAAAATCCGGCCGGTTTCTTCTATCGGTTTTCATGGATTGTTTCTTTCTTTATGGTGCTCCTTGCTTATCAGGCCATCAGAGAAGACAAGTATCTGGGCTGGAAGGGACTGGTGACAGGCCTTGTCCTGAGTTTTGCTTCGGCTTATTATGTCATTAATCATAGTTATACTTACATTGCTAAAAGTCAGCCCAAGGCTGTTACAAGTTTTGTCAACCATCACAGTATATTGACAGGACTGTTGATAGTGGCTGTGTTTGGCGGTTTGGCGGCTCTTTCTTGGCAACGTCTCAGCCGTTACAAAGAAGCCAGACTGTGCGCTGTTGCAGCCAGCCTCTTTGCTATGGTTGTGTCCTTTTTCCTGCTGAGCAAGGGTTTCTTGCTGACTCAGGTATCTTTGACCCTTATCAGCTGGCTTTTAATCTTGATGTATTTTGCTCTGCGTCCAAAGAGCAAGCTCGTTTGGTCTGCCTTGGCGCTGATTACTGCGCTTGAATTGGGCTACAATGCCTATCTTTCACAGGTTACCATGGCCTACGCCGATGCGTATAAGTTTACAGACGTTACTAAGAATATGAAAGAGCTGGTCGATGTTATCAAAAAGAAAAATAAGGCTGGCTTCTATCGGGTAGGATCAAGTTTTCTTTATTCCAAAAATGATCCTTTCCTCGTTTCTTACCCCGGTTTAAGCAGCTTTAGTTCCAACATGGAAAAATCAACCATCAATCTTTTCAATTCGATGGGAGATGTCGGGGGCAATGCGGCAACTTTCTATGCCAACGGAACGGCTTTGACAGACGCTCTTTATGGCGTTCGCTACTATATTGACCGCAAGGAATACACGGTGACAGATATGGAGCGGCATCCTAACTGGCAGTTCTTTAACCGTAATTCTACGCGTTCAGACCTTACAGCTTACTACAAACCGATCTATGAAAATAAGCGATTTATCATTTATGAAAACCCCGATGTCTTTTCTGCGGCTTTTGGAACCAATACGCTGACGCGAAATATTAAGTTTGGCCTTAATAACCCTGTGTCCAACCAAAATATTATCCTCTCATCAATGTCTGGTGTTGAGCAGAAATATTTTGAATATGTCGGCATTCCTAAAATTGAACTGTTCAATATGCAGGAAGTCAATGAAAACGGCCAACGGATTTTCAAACGCATTGATAAGAAGCAGCCCGGCACGGTTAGAATCATCTTTACGCCTCAGACTGACTTTACCTACTATTTCCAAGCGCCTTACAGCCTGCGCAAGTCCATGGGAAATATTTCCATCATGCTCAATAACCAGTGGTATCACTATTCGCAAAGCTATGACCAAGTTCAGCTTTGGAATCTGACGGATAGAACACCGGGTCAGGAAATGGTTCTGCAGCTGCAAACCTCTCAGGATGATCAGATTGATTTGACCAACATGGCACTGGTCCGGGCCGACCAAAAGGCTATCAGGAAGGTTATCAAGGAACGCCTGAAGCAAAATATGACGGTTACTAAGTGGACGAATACCTTGGTTAAGGGGCATGTCACGATTACAGATAAGAGCAATGTCATGATGACAAGCATTCCTTACAATCCGGGCTGGACAGTCAAAGTAGACGGCAAGAAAGTACAGACCAGTGAAGCTTGGGAAAGCCTGCTGTCCTTCCCGATTACAAGCGGGAAACATCAAATTGAAATGACCTTCCTGCCGCAGGGACTGCTGACAGGAATTGCCGTCTCCATCTTCTCTCTGGCTCTCATTGGTTTCTTAAAGTGGTACGATAACAGAACAGGAAACAATGAGTTATTTTAACAATAATTTGTCTGGTTAGGAAGAATTATGCTGATTAAAAAGATTTTGGTGACTGGGGGAGCCGGCTTTATCGGCTCTCACACCTGTGTTGAATTACTGAATCAAGGTTATGACCTTGTTGTTGTTGATAATTTACTCCGTTCAAATTCCAAGAGCCTGAAGGTTATTGAGGCTATTACCGGCAAGCCGCTCAGCTTTTATCAGGCTGATATCAGAGATCAAGAAAAACTGACTGCCATTTTTGAAGCAGAAAAGGTTGATGCTGTTATTCATTTTGCCGGTCTCAAGGTCGTCAATGAATCCAGCAGCATGCCTTTGGATTATTATGATAATAATGTTTCAGGAACGGTGACACTTTTGCAGGTGATGAAGACTTTTGGCTGCAAAAATCTGATTTTTTCATCGTCTGCCAGTGTTTACGGTAATGATGCTCCGGTACCGGTGCCCGAGGATTCGCCGCGTTCAAGCCTGACGCCTTATGGACGGACAAAATTGATTATTGAAGATGTGCTGACGGATTTGGCGGCTTCAGATGCTGCCTGGAATATTGTTATTCTGCGGTATTTCAATCCTGTCGGTGCTCACCCTTCGGGTGATTTGGGAGAGGATCCTAAAGGCAGACCCAACAACCTGATGCCTTATGTGACTCAGGTTGCACTGGGAAAGCTGGAGAAGGTTCAAGTCTTTGGCAGTCATTATGATACCAAGGACGGAACCGGGGTTCGTGATTACATTCATGTTGTTGATTTGGCGCGCGGCCATGCTGCCGCCATCCAGAAACTGAAACCTCACTCGGGTCTTTCCGTCTACAATTTGGGAACTGGAAAAGGCTCATCTGTCTTAGAGGTAATTAAGGAAATGGAAGGAGCTGTCGGTCACCCCATATCTTATGAAATTGCTGACAGACGCCCTGGGGATATTGCAGTTTCTTATGCTGACGTCACAAAGGCTAAACAGGAGCTCAACTGGCAGGCAGAATATGATCTCAAACGTATGTGTCAAGATGCTTGGCGCTGGCAGACTAAGCATCCTAACGGCTTTGCAGAATAACAGTCTGAGGTCTGCCATTCTCGCTGTTTAGAGGTAATTAATTAGGAGGCGTGGGACAACACCCATGCTCTTCTTTTTAAAGCCTGATGAGCCTTAAAAGAAGCGTTAACAATGATTTTGAATTATGATACAATGAGAATAATGAGTGAAAAGTAAAAATGGAGATACGATGGTAGCAAGAAAAGAAGAAGATACAAAGATGGTTCAGGGAACCGAAATTTCTCAGGAGTCCCCGCAGCAGCTATCGAAAACCTTCAGCCGCTCGCAGCGCAGATCCAGGCAGCAAAAAGAGCTCAGCCGGCATGATGATGGCAAAGAACCCGCGGAGAAGTCCCCTCTTAAAGATACGCTGAGCTTTTTAGCAGCCTTTAGTCTGCCGATTTTGGTGATGGTGATTGTTTTTGCTGTGATGAAGCTCTATCCTTTTGGCACAAAGACGATCATGAGCGGTGATTACACCTTGCAGTACATTCCGCTTTACCGTGCCTTGGGACATGCTTTTAAACACCTCGATATCGGCGCTCTTTTCTGGTCCTGGCATAAGGGAATGGGCGGTGTGATGCCGCCTGTCTGGGGATTTAACAGCCTCAGTCTCTTTAGTTTGGCCATTGGTTTGACTCCGGCTAAATTCCTTAATCTGGCTGTTTTTCTGGTAACCGTGCTGCGTCAGGGATTTGCGGGCCTTAGTTTCTATTATTTCCTTCACAAGCGCTATGAGGCTTATGGCAATCGGTTACTCTCCGTCTGTATTGCTGCGGTTTATGGCTTGAGCGGTTTTTTGATTGTGCATCAGGTCAATCCTAACTTTTTGGACAATCTCATCTTACTGCCGCTGTTAATTATTGGATTAGAAAAGATTCTCGATGGGAAGGGCAGTCTTAAGTATTCTTTGGTCTTGGCTGCCATGTTTATCACCCAGTTCTACACGGCTTATATGGCAGCGCTCTTTGTTGTCTTTTATAGCTTTTACTATCTCTTGGCCAAGAAAGCTGCCTTTATTTTCAAGATCAAACAGCTCTTTCGGCTTTTCCTGTATTCCCTTTTGGGAGTTGGCCTGAGTGCCGTCTGGCTGCTGCCGGTTTTTTATGGTTTGCTGGATACCAAAGTAGCAGGAGGGGAGCAGTATCCTTGGGTCTTCACCTTTCTCTACAATCCTCTCAAACTGCTCATCAAATTTGTTCCGGGTGCTGCCAGCGGAGAAGAGTGGGGAGATTTCAATACCCTGCCCAATTTCTACGTTGGTGTGCTTGGCTTTATCGGTCTGTTTAATTTCTTTTGGACAAAGACCATCGATTTGCGAAAGAAAATCAGCAGTTTTGTCTTGCTGGCCTTTTTACTGCTTGCCTTTTCCAATGCTGCTGCCATTCGGCTTTGGCACATGGGGCAGATGCCGGTCGGCTTTTATTACCGCAATGCCTGGCTGTTGAGCTTTGTTTTCCTGCTTATCACCTACCAAGCTTTTCAAAAGATCAGCTCGTGGAGCCGCCTGCAGCTGTCGCTCACCCTTGTTTTGGTGCTTTTGGCTAATGTTTATGTGTATTTTGCAGTGCAGGAGAAATCCTATACTTTGGTCACTATTTGGCAGCAACTTGCTATGCTTGTGCTTGCAGTTCTGATTGTCCTGCTCTTTTCATGGCGTTCTGCTAAGAATTGGCAGCTTTGTCTGCTGCTGCTTTTAAGTATGGCTGATATGGGCATTAATGCTAAGTTTACAATCGAGAGAAATCTATGGCACAGTCCCAGCTCGGTTTTGCAGGCAGAAAGCAAGCAGGAAGCTTTCTATCACAAGCTAAAACTGCCTAAATCAACATTGGTACGTATGGAGAAAAGCAGTGCCAATACCTGGAATGATTCACTGACCTATAATTATTACGGTATCAATCATTTTACGTCCAGTGTCGAATACAAAAATCTGGAATTTTTAGGAAATCTGGGACTCCCTTCCTCAACGGCTATTGCGATGTATGCGGGTGGCACACCGCTGACAGATGCGCTGTTTAATCTGCGTTATTTTGTGGATAACGGCATCTGGAGCTATTCAGCCCGAAAAGACTTGGGCAAGTATTATCAGCCTGTTCAGCATCTTAAAAATGCAAGCTTGTTAGAGAATAAAACAGTGTTTGGTTTAGGCTTTTCAGGTGATGCGGCTATGCTCAAAACCAAACTGGACGATAAAGATGTCGCGGCTAATCAAAATAAGATTTACCACGGTCTTTCGGACAGTATGGAAAACCTTTTAGAGCCTTATCGGACGGATATGACACTGGATAATGTCACCTTAATCAACGGCGAAAATGGTCAGCAAATCTACAGACGCCAGTCGTCTGAACGTCCTGGGATTATCCGTTTCAAGTGGACTCCTGCGGACAGCAATGCCTATTACCTGTATTCTGCGAGGATCAGCTCAGGCAACCTGTCTCACATCAAACTGTCTGTAAATGGACGGGCCTATACAGTCTTTGACCGTTACCGCCATCCTCAGCTGTGGAATTTGGCAGCTGACAGCAAAGGTCAGGAGCAGACTTTTGAAATTCAGCTGACAGATAATAATCCGCTGGATATTGCTGATTTGAAGCTTTACCGCTTTAATGATGACAGTTTTCAGACCTTTGTAAATCAGAAAAAAATTGCTAAGTGGAACCCCAGCAAGGTGACGTCAAAATCGCTTTCTGGGACAGTGACACAAGCTGAGGGCAAGGATTATTTACTGACCTCTATTCCTTATAATTCCGGCTGGCGCGTGAAAGTTGATGGCAAACGCGTCAAAAGTCAAGAAGTTTGGAATGCCATGCTGGCCTTTAAATTACCTGCAGGCAAGCACCGCATCGACCTCTACTATGTTCCGCAAGGATTAATCTTAGGCGGACTTGTAACCCTGTTCTCAGCTGTTTTATCCATCAGTATCCTGCAAAAAAGCCGCCGTCAAAAGAAACTGGCGGAAGAAGAGGACTTTGATGAAGAATTTGACTGAGAAATTCTGTCTCTTCTGTAAGGCTTGCTGCTAAGCCTATTAGTAAAAATCTAACGGCTGTAGCAGCTTCTTTGCTCATCTTGAAAAGTCAGCAGGGAGGCTGGGAGACGCTGCGCCAGCAGCTGGCCTAAGAAAGCTAGGCAGCTGGCATGAAATCCTTGGCAAATGCATTTTGGAAAGAAAAAGCCTATACGCTGGCAGCCATCATAAACTGCACTCCAAAAGTTAGACAGAAAATCTAACGATTGGGGTGCTTTTTGATGAAATTAAGTTATGAAGATAAAGTAAGAATATATGAGCAGAGGTAAGTTTCATGGTTCCGCCCAATTCAGCAGCCTTTTTGGCAATTTCTGCCTTGAGCTGACAGGCACTTAAAATAAAAGCTGGAACAGTAGAAGGAATGTGAAAACAAGACACTGGTGAGGTCTCCTAATAAGGCAATAAAATAGCTAAGAATGCGTTTTGATAAAGTTTAAAATCTCTTTGTACTGCTCTTGGAAAAAGCTGTTTTTGTTCCAAACAAAGGTAAAATCATGGTAGACTGGGAAATCTTCCAGCGGTATTTCGATCAGTTTTCCGTTTTTTAGTTCTTTGTCAACGACACTGCGGTAGAAAAAAGAAATGCCGCGCCTGCGCATGACCAGCTGTTTGATGGTGTTGAGGTTGCTGATTTCACTGACCTTCTGAAAATCGCTTATGGCCAAATTTTTCGCTTTTAACACGGTATCTAAAACTTCGCGCGTGCCGGAGCCCTCTTCCCTGACAATCAAAGATTCCTGCAGCAAATCGGTCAGCTTTGGCCTTTTTGCTGTTAAAGGATAGGAAGGTGAAGCTGCTGCGATAAAGGGTTCATGCCTGTAAACAGAACTATCATAGCGTTCTTGGGAAAAGAATCCCTCGATAATGGCAAAGTCAATAGTTCCTTTATCAAGCTCTTTCAGCAGTTTTTGCGTATTGCCGATAGTCATTTTTAATTCCAGCCGAGGCCGAGCCTTCATCAGCTGTGACAGCGGCTCGGGCAAAACGTACTCACCGATGGTCATTGTAGCACCGAAATAAAGCTGTGTCGGTGTTTCATGAACCGATTTTTTAAAGTGTTTAATATCGTGAGCCATGGAAGTGAGCATCAAAAAAAGCTTTTCGGCTTCAGCGGTCATCCGGCACTGCTTGCCCTTAAAAACAAATAAAGTGCAGCCGTATTCCGCTTCTAAAGCTTTGATATGTTTGCTTACTGCCGGCTGTGTGATGTGCAATTCGTTTGCAGCTTTGGTGAAATTTAAGGTTTGGCAGACAGTAATAAAGGTTTTAACACGGTAATCTAACATTTTATCATTCCTTTTTGTTATTATAACATAATAAATCATAATTTTACATCATGATTAGAAATCGTTATAATGAAAGCAATCAAATACTGATAAGGAGATTTTATGACGAATCGTTTCATGCTTAAATTACCAGGAATTGTCCTTTGCCTGGTCATTGCTTTGCCAGCCTGGTGGCTGGGGCAGCTCTTTCCAATCGTTGGGGCGCCTGTATTTGCTATCTTTCTGGGCATGCTGCTGGCTGCTTTTTATCACAGACGAGAAAAGACAGAAGCTGGAATTGCTTTTACTTCTAAATACATTTTACAATTTGCAGTTGTTCTACTGGGCTTCGGTTTAAATTTATCGCAGGTGCTGTCAGTCGGCAGGACCTCGCTGCCCATTATTTTGGCAACCATAAGCTCATCTTTGCTGCTGGCTTTTCTTTTACAAAAGTGGTTTAAGCTGGATGTGCGAACAGCGACCTTGGTAGGTGTTGGCTCTTCCATTTGCGGAGGCTCTGCTATTGCCGCGACAGCACCTGTTATCAAGGCTGATGATGAAGAAATCGCCAAATCTATTTCCGTTATTTTTCTTTTTAACATTTTGGCGGCTCTGATTTTTCCAACCTTGGGAGATATGCTGGGACTGTCGAATCACGGCTTTGCGCTTTTTGCAGGAACAGCAGTTAATGATACTTCATCTGTGACAGCAACGGCAGCAGCCTGGGACGGTCTGCACCATTCCAATACGCTGGACGGCGCAACAATTGTTAAGCTGACGCGAACCTTGGCCATTATTCCCATCACTTTGGGGCTGTCTTTTTACCAAGTTTACAAGGCTAAAAAAAGCGGACAAACTCAAGAGCACACTGTCGCCATCAAGAAGGTCTTTCCCATGTTCATCCTTTATTTCATTTTGGCTTCTGTTTTGACAACCCTTTTGACGGGGCTGGGCTTTAATCCTCTTGTCTTTGAATCGCTTAAAACTCTCTCTAAATTCTGCATTGTCATGGCCATGAGTGCGATAGGGCTCAATACAAATATTGTCAAGCTGATTAAAACAGGCGGACAGGCGATTGCTCTGGGGGCTTCCTGCTGGGCAGTCATTACCTTAGTCAGTCTTGCCATGCAGTACTTTTTAGGCATCTGGTAAAGGATTTTTATGGAATAAGAAAAGCGGGACTGTGCCTTTAAAGGGCCGTTCCGCTTTGATTTTATATTTCGCTTCTTTTGAAGGCAAGATTTGCCGCTGCCAAGTTCATCAGAATCAAAGCTATTACCAGCAAGAACAGCAGCTGGTAACGGTGTAGGGAAAAATGTCCCAGCAAAAGGTCTGACTGCTTTTGGATAAGCAGCAGGGGACTGAAATCTTTGATGGGTTTCATGACATTGATTAAGAAAAAAGCTACGATTACAGTGAAAATTCCCAGCAGGACAGCGCTGTTTTTCTTGAGCAGAGAAGAAAATAAGAGAATCAAACTAATCAAGAGAAGGCCAAATAGCCAGCTTCCCAGATAGGCGGTTATTTTGTGCAGCCCCTTATTATTAAAATAATACAAGGTATAGCCATAGTGGACAGCGGACCCTGCAAGATAGGTAAGGCTCCAGATGAAAGACAGGACACTAAACTTAGCTGCAATGACTGATGTTTTAGACAGTCCCTTGGTGATCAAATTAATCAATGTGCCTTTTGCTAGTTCCTGAGTAAGTGTCCCGCTAAACAAGAAAACGAGAATAACAAGTCCTAATTGGTTGATATTCTTAAAGTATTGGGTATAGGAGTCTATGTAAGTTGGCTCGGGAATGATTGGCCTCAAATTTTTGGGCAACAGACCGGCCATAAGATCCGGCATCATAAGAGCAGTAAAGGGTCCCAGAATTCCAAAAAAGATGCCGCAGATAAGCATTGCAGCGCTTTTGTGAGTTCTTATATTTTCCAACCATTCTTTTTTGAGCATGACTGATAAATAGTTCATGATATAACCTCTAAATACAGCTGTTCTAAGGACTCATCTGCTGCCTCTATAAAGGTAGGGAAGACTCCTAGCTCCATCAGTTTTTGATAGAAATCCTTTAAAATGTCACTGCTAGCGGCGTTCTTTTTAGCAGGGAGATAAATTTTTATCTTGTTTTCATCCTCTTCAAGCTGGAAGTGCTGCTCCAAAATTGGGCGGTCTTCTTTTTTGACTTTCAGCACAACAGTATAAAGGACTTTCTCCTTTTCTGCGCTGCGAGCTTTTAATTGGCTGAGATTTTGAATCGTATGTTTGCTCAGCACCAGCACATCGTCGCAGATTTTTTCAACATCGGACAGTATATGCGTTGAAAAGATAACCGTCTTTTTTCCTCTTAGATGTGAAATGAGTTTTAAAATATCCTGTCTGCCTTTTGGATCAAGGGCGCTTGTCGGTTCATCGCAGATGAGTATTTTAGGATTGTGAATAAGAGCCTGAGCCAAGCCTAAGCGCTGTTTCATACCCCGGGAATAAGTGGCGATCAGCTGCTTGCTGTCTTTTAAACCAACCTCTTCCAGCAAAGCCTCCACCCGCTGAGGCTGTCTACCCTGAGAAAATCCTGAGCATAATTTAAGGTATTCTGCAGCAGTCATATAGTCGTAAAATTCAGGCACATCAGGCAGATAGCCGATGAGTTTATTGGTAGGGGTGCTGCCAAAGGTAACTTTTTCATTAAAAATCTGGATATTACCGCTATCAATCTTGGTCAGTCCAAGCATCATTTTGAGGGTAGTTGTTTTTCCTGAGCCGTTTGGACCGACAAATCCATAGATTTTATTGTCAGTCAGTTCTAAAGACACCTGATTTAAAATGTGCTTATCTTTAAAAGATTTACTGACTTTCTCAAATGTTATGGCCTTCATTGTTTCTTTCCTTCAATCGTGATAAATAGGATTGGTCCCAGAATATTGGCACATAAGATGATTACCATCCAAGCTGCTTTACTGAGGTAATTTGTCTGTTTGATTCTTTTCAGTTTTACAAATGCTATGATGATTAAAATCAGCTGCAGTGCAAAAAGAGGAATGAGGAAGGGAAGATAGGTACTAGGAATCGTAAGGTTCATGCTGCAGCTCCTTTTTCAGTTCTTGAATGTCTTTGATAAAAGATTGGAATTGTGGATGGCTGTTTAGTTTAGCAAAGACTGGTGTATTAAAGGTCTCTTCCATTTGATTAATCAGCAGTTTTTTATTGGTAGGCGGAAGGGTTCCCATTGGCAGAGATTCCAGCCAGTCGTCTATCGTATAAAAGAAGGAATCCCCATGCAGCTGAAATTGCTTGAGCAGATTTTTGCAGCACTGCAGCAGCTTACCTAAAAAAGTTATTGCTTTTTCTTCCTCCGAATCAATGTAATAAAGGGCTAGAGTATAGTAGCATTTGATGGCAGAGTTAGGATGCAGCTCTTCCAGTTTAAAAAGCTCTATGAGACCAGTCATTCGCCTGATGATTTCATGGCTGTTTTCCTTGGTCTCATAACTGATTAAAGTGGACAGAGACTCAACCATTAATAAAATTTGCTGATAAAGCTCTACCTGCAGGACTTCCTTAGCTTTTTCAATATCACCTTTTAGGGCATAACTGTTAGCCAGTATCAGTTCCTCGCCAAGTTTATAAGGCCTGTTATGATAGATTTCTATAATGTCATCGTATTTTTCATTTTGGAAGAGGATAATCACTTTTAGCATGATTGCCGACTGAATTTCAGTTTCTGCCGAAGCATGGCTGATAATCTTGTTCAGCAGAGCCAAAGCCAGTTGTGCAGTCCGGTCTTTTAAGCCTTTATTGTCTAAAAAAGAGTTGACCATAAACTGAACGAGCATGAGCAGAGTCTTGTAATCATTTAAATACTGCTTAGACAGCTTTTCAATATTGGCCAGGCTTTGATCAGCTGTGAATTTCTTTTTGTTATTTTTCAAATCATTAAACAGTTGACTGCGTTCCTGTGATGAAAGGATCTTTTTGTGGCCAATTAAATCATCGACACTGATATTAAATAAATTAGCCATTAAGACAAGATAGTGAATATCAGGGGTAGCCTGATTGTTTTCCCACTTAGAAATGGTTGCCTTTGTTAAATGTAAGTATTCACTCAGCTGTTCCTGTGTAAAATTGATCCTAGTCCGGTTTAAATAGATATTTTGACCAATGTTCATAAGGCCCTCCTTGCCTTTAATTATATGGTATCTTCTATAGAAATTAAAGTTCCAATCTAGATACATATAGTAAAAGGAATTTCCCGTTTGGAAACTCCTGATGCAAAGCTTAAGAAAAGCAGCTGTTATGAAAAAGCTGGTCAAAAAAAGCCTTAGCTCTGCCAAGCTAGGGCTTTTCTTATAGGTACGAACTTCCTCATTCGCCCCATCACTGTATCTGTTTATATTGATTTTGTCAATTTTTGTTTATTTTTGATAGAACTTTTTAAGGATATGACGACATTGCGAAAAGCCTATTTCCATTTGTTGGAGGAGATACGGGATGAATGGTTTGAGCGAGAAAAGAGCATGGACCAAAGCATGAGCCAGAGCCAAAAAAGCATAAAGAAAAGCCCGATATGACAGGCTTTTCTCTGTTGAGTTAGATACCCCCTACAGGGCTCGAACCTGTGACCCATGGATTAAGAGTCCACTGCTCTACCAACTGAGCTAAGGAGGCAAAATGCTGTATTGGCACCGATGATTCACGTTTTGTATTGAACCCGCACACTTAAAGCAGGTGGGCAACTCGCTTCTCCTTTAGTTGCTTCCGCGTGGAACGGCCTGCATACTGGAGAATGACTTCTGTTTCCCGATAATACAAAAAAATAGTCGGTCAACACTTGGATGTGAATTCGTATGCCACAGCAATCTTCTCTAATTATGATACCATATTGTTCAAAAATTTCAAGCTAAAAATTTAATTTTTTCTGGTCGCCTTACTTTAGGAGTTCATCGATTTTGTCCTTGTTAGCTCCCAGAGCTCGTTCATATTTGCCGGTTTGATTGGCTGTGAAATAGTCAGCTCCTTTGATTTTATCGGGGAGGTATTGCTGTTTGACCCATTTTTCAGGATAGGCATGCGGGTATTTATAACCTTGGGCATTGCCCAGTTCCTTGCTGCCCGCGTAATGTCCGTCACGCAGATGGCGGGGTATGGGAAGATTTCCATTTTGCCTAAGGTCAGCCAGAGCCGCATCAATAGCTTCATAGGCAGAATTGGACTTGGGAGACAAAGCCAGATCAATCACGACATTGGCAATTAGGATTCTGGCCTCAGGAAAACCAATCTGTTTGGCAGCTTCAAGTGCTGTTACGGTATGAATTTGGGCGTCGGGATTAGCCAGCCCGATATCTTCATAAGCAATGACAATCAGCCGTCTGGCTAAGCTGGGCAGATCTCCCGCCTCAATCAGTCGGGCTGCATAGTGCAGGCTGGCATTGACGTCTGAACCGCGAATGGACTTTTGCAGGGCAGACAGGACGTCGTAATGACCGTCTCCGTCTTTATCCATGGTAATATAGCTGCGCTGCAGACTGTTTTCGACAGTATCTAAGGTGATATGGCGCAAGCCGCTGTCATCAGGCCGGGTAGACATGACGGCTAAGTCAAGTGAGTTATAAGCCGAACGCAAATCGCCGTTGGTTGCCAGAGCAATAAAATCAAGGGCATCCTCATCCAGCTTTACCTCAAAATCAAAGCCCCGTTCTTTGTCAGCAAGGGCAGATTTGAGGGCTTGTTTGATGTCATCAGCGGCCAGTGGTTCCAGCTCGAAAATCTGAACCCGGCTTCTGATGGCAGGTGTCACTGAAAAGAAGGGATTCTCAGTTGTTGCCCCAATCATAATGATTTGGCCGTTTTCTAAAAGCGGTAGCAAAAAGTCCTGTTTCGTTTTGTCCAGACGATGGATTTCATCTAAAAGAAGCACCAGACCGCCTGAGAATTTAGCCTCTTCGGCAATTTCCTGCAGACGTTTTTTGGTATCTGTCGTCGCGTTGAATGTACGAAAAGCATATTTTGTGGTTCCGGCAATAGCAGCAGCGATAGATGTTTTGCCGATACCGGGCGGTCCGTAAAGAATCATTGATGACAGGCGATTGGCTGCGACCATGCGCGAAATGATTTTCCCCTCACCGACCAAATGCTGCTGCCCGATTACTTCAGCAATATCCCGCGGACGCATGCGCAAAGCTAGATTATTAATCATGAATTTCCTTTCTTTGTTTTTTTACAGCAGTTAGGCTGCAGGGCGTTCTTTCAGGTCAAAACTAAAAATAAGATCGTCAACATACTGACTGCGAAGAAAGAACTGCCGCTTTAAACGTGCTTCTAGGCAAAAGCCCAAGCTTTCATAAAAAGCAATAGCAGGGCAATTAGTAGACAGCACATGAATGATAACGATTTGATAATCATTTTTGACAGTGTCTAGAAAAGCCTGAATCAGTTTCTTGCCAATACCTTTTCTGCGCTGGCTGCTATCAACTGCGATACCAAAGCTAACAACATGGCTGCCGCTTGGAAAGGAATAGAGCGAACCGTAATCAAGGACAGCCAGAATGCGGTCCTTTTCTTTAGCCACTAAGAAATGCCTGCCCTTTTCAAAACTTTTAATCAGTTTATCCTTACTGGCAAGAGGTAAGGAAACAGGCGTATTTTCGCTTGACCAAACCGCATTTTCCAGTGCAATAACTTGGTCAAGTTCCATTAGTTCCATAGGTTTAATCAGCATGTTGACACCTCGGCTTTTTAGCACTATTGTAACACATTTTGTCAAAAAGATGTTTTTGCAGGACAGCGGGTATGCTTGAACTTACAAACTGTTTGCTGCTGATGGTTTGCAAACTTGCTGCCGGTGCAAAAATTTGTTCTCGGAGCTCTTATGAAAATCTTATATGTTATAATGGAAGAAAATGACATTAGATGGAGAAACTGATGGCGAAATACGGCTTTTTATCAGTGCTGGAAGAAGAGTTAGACAAACATTTGGATTTTGACTTTGCTATGGATTGGCAAAAGAAAAATCATGCAGTAGAGGTCACCTTTATTTTGGAGGCGCAGAACGCTGACAGCGTGGAAACTATTGACGACAGGGGCGAGGTTTCCAGTGAAGATATTGTTTTTGAGGATTATGTCCTCTTTTACAATCCCGAAAAATCGCAGTTTACTGCGGAAGATTACTTGGTGAGCATTCCCTATGAGCCCAAGAAGGGCTTATCGCGCGAATTCTTGGCCTATTTTGCCCAATTTTTAAATGAAACTGCTTCAGAGGGCTTGAGTGATTTGATGGATTTTCTGGCAGATGATGAGGCAGAAGACTTTGCTATTGCTTGGGACAGCGCAGCTTTTGACCAGGGCAGAGCAGAACTCAAAGAAAGGGAATTTTACCCTTATCCGAGGTATTAGACAAGGAAAAATACATAGAAAGGAAGTTTGGTTAGCAGGGCTAACTGAACCCGCCCTAAGCACTGAGCCAAAAAATAAAGCTCTCCTAGATGCCAGCATGGTCGGAGGCTTCCTATTTTGACTTTGTGTTTTACGGGCTTGGTATCTTAAATTATGAACAACTGGCAAGAACTAACTATTCGTGTGAATCGTGAGGCAGAAGAAGCGGCCTCTAATATTTTAATCGAATCCGGCAGCCAAGGGGTTGCGATTGATGACAGTGCGGACTATCTTGGCGGCGTCGGCAAATACGGCGAGCTTTTTCCGGAAGTTGAGCAGGTTGAAACGGTCAAAATCACTGCCTATTATCCTGAGACGGTCAATATGGAAGACATCGAAAGAGACGTCAGCCAGCGCTTGGCCAAGCTTTCTGATTTTGGTCTGGAGACAGGTCGGGTGGAGCTCTTCACTCAGGAACTAGCTGAGGAAGACTGGGCAGAAAACTGGAAGAAATACTATGAGCCTGCCCGCATCACCCATGATTTGACTATCGTACCGTCTTGGACGGTCTATGAAGCAGCCGGCGAAGAAAAGATTATTCGCTTGGATCCTGGTATGGCCTTTGGGACTGGAACACACCCAACAACCAAGATGAGTCTCTTTGCGCTGGAGCAGGTTCTGCGCGGCGGCGAGACGGTGCTTGATGTGGGCACAGGGTCAGGAGTACTCTCCATAGCCAGCTCTCTTCTGGGCGCCAAGGACATTTACGCTTACGACCTCGATGATGTGGCGGTGCGTGTGGCTCAGGAAAATATTGATCTCAATGCTGGGACGGGCAATATCCATGTGGCAGCGGGCGATTTACTGAAAGGCGTGACTCAGGAGGCGGATGTCATTGTGGCTAATATTTTGGCAGATATTCTGGTCAATCTGACAGAGGATGCCTACCGTCTAATCAAGGATGAAGGCTACCTCATTATGTCCGGCATTATTAGCGAGAAGTTGGATATGGTGCTCGAAGCGGCTTACAGCGCAGGCTTTTTCCTTGAGACCCACATGGTTCAGGGGGAGTGGAACGCTTTGGTGTTTAGGAAGACAGACGATATTTTAGGTATAATAGGAGGCTAGATGCAGCAGTATTTTGTAAATGGCAGAGCGGATAAGTTTGTGACCATTACCGATAAGGATACCATCAAGCACATGTTTCAGGTCATGCGTTTGACCGAGGGTGATGAGGCGGTGCTGGTTTTTGATGATGGAATCAAACGGTTAGCGCGTGTGACCGATGCCCAGGCACACAGGTTTGAAATCACAGAGGAGCTGTCAGACAATGTGGAAATGCCGGTGCAAGTGACTATCGCTTCAGGTTTTCCCAAGGGGGATAAATTAGAATTTCTGGCGCAAAAGACGACCGAACTGGGGACGCATGCTCTCTGGGCCTTTCCGGCTGACTGGTCTGTGGCCAAATGGGACAGCAAAAAACTGGCTAAGAAAGCTGATAAATTGGCCAAGATTGTTCAAGGAGCAGCTGAGCAATCCAAACGCAATGCCATTCCTCAGGTTAAACTCTTCGAGAAGAAAGCTGATTTTCTGGCTCAGCTGGCCCATTTTGATAAAATTCTGCTTGCCTATGAAGAATCTGCCAAAGAAGGGGAAACTGCTGCCTTGGCGCGTGAATTGGCGCTTGCTGAAGAGGGGCAGAAATTTCTTTTCATCTTTGGTCCAGAGGGCGGCATTTCACCTGCTGAAATCCAAGCCTTTGAGCAAGCAGGGGCTGTCAAAGTTGGACTTGGTCCCCGTATCATGCGGACAGAAACCGCTCCGCTGTATGCTTTAAGTGCAGTGTCTTACGCCTTAGAATTGATGAAGTAAAAAAGAAGCTGTTTGTACTGGACAGCTTCTTTGTGTAATCTAACTTAATTTTTCAGGATTTTCCACAAAAAATCGAACAACCGTTCCACAGTTTTTGCAGATTTCTAGGCAGAGCGATTGCCCCAGACCAGAGGCATTGCCTGAACGTGAAATGCCAGCATAGCCTTTATTTTGCTTGGCTGTGACAAATTGATTTTCCCCACAGTAAGGGCAGGTTTGTGTGTTCATGAGTCTTCCTCCTTATTCAGTTGAAAAATATCTTCCACGGGCAGCTGGAAAATCTCGGCGATTTTGAGAGCCATTTCAAGAGAGGGATTATAACGGTTGTTTTCCAGGTGAACAATGGTTTCGCGGCGCACGCCGACTAATTGTGCCAGTTCCTGCTGGCTCATTTTTTTGGCCTTGCGCAGTTCTTTGAGCTTAGTCGTAATATTAGCCATACTAAGCACCCCTTTTCTCAAAGAGGAAAAAAGCAATATCAAAAGCCAAAATCATAGCTGCTCCGAAGATTAGGATCATACCGGCTGTTAGGGTAAATGGGAAAAAGAAGGTGACGATGCTCAAAATCATCAAGCAGGCTAAGATCAAACTTAAGGTAAGGCAGGCAGCCTTGGCTAAGTCAGCATAGAAACGTTCATCAGGTTTTTCCTCCACTTTTTTGAAAATAAAGTAGAGAAAGAAAATAGCTAGAACCAACAGAACCAAGCCTAAAAAGACATGCTTTATCCAGACGGGAGTGGTATTGGGGGTAATGGCCCAAACGCCCTTTATATAAATGCCCATAGCTGCAAAGATGGTCAGGCTGTAAAGTTTTTCAGTCAGCCCGAAATAGCGGTCTTCTTTTTTGGTTTGAGGTATTTTGCTTACGGCTAGAAAGACGATTGCTTGGACAGCTAGGGTGATGAGAAAGACGGTATTTTTTAGCCAAGGGTTTTCAGTCGACGGCGTTAAAAACCAAAGCCCGAACATTGTCATCAGCCAAATGAGAATAATCCATTTGCAGACACGGTTTTTCATAAAACAGACCTTCTTTCTTTATCGAAATGTTAATTATTTATAACTGTTTCTGTTATAAATATATCACTATCGAAGGCCTTTGTCAATTAAAAAGTGAATAATTTTTAACATCTCACTTTCTCTTGACACGCCACTGAAAAATGACTATTCTAGAATTAACAAAAAGATTAGAAAGAAGACCTATGGCAACTATTAAAGATGTCGCAAAATTAGCAGGCGTTTCAGCTTCGACAGCATCCCGTGCCATGCATGACAATGATATGATCAGTCAGGCAACCAAGGAACGTGTCCGCAGGGCGATGAAAGAGCTGAATTATTCTCCCAATTACTCAGCCCAAAATTTGGTTAAACGGCGCTCCAACACAATCGGAGTTGTTCTGCCTGTTCGCGAAAGCCAAGAATCGCTGGGCAACAATCCCTTCTTCATGCAGATTATTCAAGGCATATCAGGAGTCTGTACAGATAACCATTACATGGTCAGCTTGGCAACAGGGCGGACAGAAGATGAATTAATTGCCAATATCGAAACTCTGATTCGCAGCGGCAATATTGCTAAATTCATCTTTCTCTATTCAAAGGCCAATGATAAGGTTTTTCAATTTGTGCAAAAAGTCCAAGTATCCTGTGTGGTTGTGGGGGAATCTTATAATGCTGCGCAAAAGGGCATTCAATTTGTGGATAATAACAATACTTTAGCAGGTCAGGATGCTGCCCGGTTTCTTGTTGATAAGGGGTATCATAACATTGCTTATGCCTATACGGACATGGATGAGCTGGTGCAGGCCAGCCGTTATCTGGGCTATGCCAAGGTCATGAAAGAGCAGGGGCAAAAAACCAGGAAGCTGCACCTGTCAAGAATTGATGACAGCGCCAATCTTGCGGTTTTAAGTTCCTTTTTAGCAAAAAATCCCTGTCTGGAAGCTTTTGTGGCCTGTGATGATATTATGGCCATCCGGCTGCAGCGCCTGTTTAAAAAGCTGGATCTTCCTGGGGATTCCTTTGCCATGATCAGCTTTAACAACTCCATCGTCAGTGAACTGGCGACGCCTGCGCTGACCTCGGTTGATATCTTTCCTTATCAGTTGGGAAGCAAGGCCGCAGAGCTGATTTTGGGTAAGGCAGAAGGGGAAAGCTCGCTGACGATTCCCCATCAGATTATTGAAAGGGACTCAACCCGGTCCAATCGTAAAGAGTGAATGTTCTCCGTTCGTGAGAATTAATCCAAGACGTCTGCTTAGCTTTGGCAAGTAATTGGCTGCTAAGCAGGCTTTCTTTTTTTGCTTAATTTTTAAAAAGGTCTTTACAAAAAAATATTTCATGATATAATAATAGTATCAATTTGCAAACGTTTGCATAAAACGTTTGCGTGGGAGGTAAAAATGAAAAATTATAAACAGCTTTTCACTTTTGAATTCTGGCAAAAGTTCGGAAAATGTTTAATGGTTGTTATTGCTGTTATGCCTGCTGCAGGTTTAATGGTTTCGATTGGTAATTCTTTAGCCTTGATCGATCCCAAATCAACTATCTTGGTGACGGTTGCAAATATCATTGCTCAAATCGGCTGGGGCGTTATCAATAACCTTCATATCTTATTTGCGCTGGCAATCGGCGGCAGCTGGGCTAAGGAACGTGCCGGCGGTGCTTTTGCCGCAGCTATTGCTTTTATCCTGATCAATCTTATCACAGGGAATTTTTACGGAGTTTCCTTAGATATGATTGCTGATAAATCCAGCTATGTTCACAATATCTTTGGCGGGAAAATGCACGTGTCTGACTACTTTATCAATGTTCTCGGCCAGCCTGCCTTGAACATGGGTGTCTTTGTCGGTATTATTTCCGGTTTTGTCGGCGCGACAGCCTATAATAAATACTACAATTTCCGCAAACTGCCCGACGTTTTATCTTTCTTCAACGGGAAACGTTTTGTGCCTTTTGTTGTTATTGTTCGCTCAACCATTGTAGCTCTGATCCTGTCAGTTGTTTGGCCGGTTATTCAGTCTGGTATCAACGGCTTTGGTATGTGGATTGCATCTTCGCAAAATTCAGCACCGTTTTTAGCTCCTTTCCTTTATGGTACTTTGGAGCGTCTGCTCTTGCCGTTTGGTCTGCACCACATGCTGACTATTCCAATGAACTATACTTCACTGGGCGGTACCTATGTTGTTCTGACAGGTGCCAGCAAGGGAGCTCAGGTATTTGGACAGGATCCGCTCTGGCTGGCTTGGGTGACTGATCTGATTAACCTTAAAGGTGCCGGTCATATGGAACAGTACCGTCACTTGCTCTCAACAGTAACGCCGGCTCGTTTCAAGGTTGGGCAAATGATTGGTGCCAGCGGTATTCTCATGGGACTTACTTTTGCCATGTACCGCAATGTTGATCCGGATAAAAAAGAAAAATACAAAGGGATGTTCATCTCTGCAGCTGTGGCAGTCTTTTTGACAGGGGTCACCGAACCGCTTGAATACATGTTTATGTTTGCAGCGCTGCCTCTTTATCTTGTTTATGCTGTGATGCAAGGTCTTGCTTTTGCTATGGCAGACCTGGTTCCTTTACGGATTCATTCATTTGGTAATATCGAGCTTTTGACCAGAACACCAATGGCTATCAAAGCAGGTCTGGCTATTGATTTGATCAACTTTGTTTGGGTGTCTGTTGTCTTTGGCTGTGCCATGTACTTTATTGCTAATTTCATGATTAAGAAATTCAATCTTGCCACCTCGGGCCGCAACGGTAACTACGATGACAGCGATGATGCGCCTGAAAGCGGCAGCGCCAAAGCAGGAGCTGCTGATGCCAATTCACAAATTGTCAAAATCATCAACCTCTTAGGCGGCAAGGAAAATATTGCTGATGTCGACGCTTGCATGACCCGCCTGCGGATTACGGTAGCTGATGTTGCTAAAGTGGGCGATGAAGCCAGCTGGAAGAAAGCCGGTGCTATGGGACTGATTGTCAAGGGCAATGGTGTTCAGGCTGTTTACGGCCCTAAGGCTGATGTCTTGAAATCTGATATTCAGGATTTACTGGATTCAGGTGCAGAAATTCCTAAAACGGATCTGGCTGCTTTGGAAGAAGAACAGCCGGCAGAAGCAGTCTTTAAAGGTGTCACAGAAGAAGTAGCAACTGTTGCTGACGGGGAAGTCATAGCAATTACGGAAGTTCACGACCCAGTCTTTTCACAAAAGATGATGGGAGATGGTTTTGCGGTTGAACCGGAAAACGGCAATATCTATGCTCCTGTATCGGGCTTAGTTACCAGCGTCTTTCCAACAAAACACGCTCTGGGACTTTTAACGGATCAAGGTCTGGAAGTGCTCATTCACGTGGGCTTAGATACGGTTGCCTTAAACGGCGCGCCATTCTCAGCCAAGGTAAAAGACGGTCAGCGTGTTGAAGCCGGCGACTTGCTCTTGGTTGCTGACTTAGAAGCTATAAAATCTGCTGACCGGGAAACAACCGTTATTGTTGCCTTTACCAACACAGCAGAACTAAAAGCTGTCAGTCTTGACAAAACAGGACGTCAAGCTGCCAAAACAGTGGTTGCTAAAGTAGAACTGTAGCAGTTGAAGGAAAGAGGAAGAGGCGGTTATTTACCAGACCCTCTTGCCTCTTTCTATTTTTTATGGTTAACTAAAAAAGACAGTGCTGCCATTTTTAGGCTTTCTTATGTGACAAAGGAGAATCCCAGTGAAATTATTGACCATCAATACCCACAGCTGGATGGAAGAAAATCCGCGAGAAAAATTAAAAATTTTAGCGCAAGCCATTCTTAAAGAGCAGTATGATATCATCTGTCTGCAGGAAGTCAATCAGCTTGTGACTTCACAGCCCTCACAAGCTTTGTTTAACTATTGTCAGGCACCCGGAACGCCTGCTATTCATGAGGATAATTATGCTCTTGAGCTGGTCAAACTTTTATCAGCTCAAGGGCAGTCTTATTACTGGTCATGGGCTTACAACCATATTGGTTATGGGCGTTTTCAGGAAGGTGTTGCCATTTTATCAAAAGAGCCGCTTCGGAGCGAGACGCTCTTAGTATCCCAAACAGATGATGAAAGGGATTATCATACCAGGCGGGTGCTTTTGGCAAGGACTGCCTTTGAAGGGAAAACAGTGGCTGTTGCCAGTGTGCATCTGTCTTGGTGGAATAAGGGGTTTGAAGAAGAATGGGAAAAGCTGGCAACTGCCTTATCAGCCCTAGAATGTCCTTTGCTGCTCATGGGTGATTTCAACAATCCGACAGATGGACCCGGCTACAATCTGATTTTAAAGAGCCGACTTCAGCTTAAGGACAGCCATAAAGCAGCTAAGGATGCTTATGGTTCAGCAACTATTCAAAAAGAGATTGATGGCTGGCAGGGCAATCAGGAAGCCCTCAAGGTTGACCATATTTTTCTGAGTCCTCAATGGCGAACAGAAAAATCAGCAGTCGTTCTTGACGGGGAGCAGTACCCTTCGATCAGTGATCACTGCGGTCTGGCCTGTGAAGCCTATCTGGACGAGGCTGTTGAGGAGCAGTGATTCTTCTATGGGATGTAAAACATGTATATAAATAAGAAGGAAGATTGGGCTTGAGAGCGACAATCTTCTTTTTCTTTTGGTCTTAAAGTGTTAGAATAAGAATAAGATATTTTTAGAGAGGACAAACATGGCAAAAGATGCAAATTTAACAGGTCAGGAAGTTATTGATATATGCTCTGCTTATATGAATGAGGCAGATGTGGCCCTTGTTCAAAAAGCTTTGGACTACGCAGTAGAATGCCATAACGGCCAATTTCGTAAGTCGGGAGAGCCCTACATTATTCATCCTATTCAGGTTGCAGGGATTTTAGCGGACTTACATCTGGACGCTATCACGGTTTCCTGCGGTTTTTTGCATGATGTCATTGAAGATACTGAAGCAACCCTAGATAATTTGGAAAACAAGTTTGGCAGCGATGTCAAAAACATTGTTGATGGGGTGACAAAGCTGGGTAAGGTCGAATACAAATCGCACGAAGAACAGCTGGCTGAGAATCACCGCAAGATGCTCATGGCCATGTCCAAGGATATTCGGGTTATTCTGGTTAAGCTGGCCGACCGTCTGCACAATATGCGAACCTTAAGACACCTGCGCAAAGACAAGCAAGAGCGTATTTCCCGGGAAACGATGGAGATTTACGCTCCTTTGGCGCACCGCTTGGGGATCAGCCGCATTAAGTGGGAATTGGAAGATTTGGCCTTTCGCTATCTGAATGAAGTTGAGTTTTACAAGATTTCCCACCTGATGAATGAAAAGCGCCGCGAACGTGAAGCGCTGGTCAATGACATTGTCGATAAAATTAAAGCATATACGGAAGAACAGGGACTGCACGGCGATATTTACGGCCGTCCTAAGCATATCTATTCTATCTATCGCAAGATGCGCGACAAGAAAAAACGTTTTGACCAGATCTATGATTTGATTGCCATTCGCTGTATTTTAGATACCCAAAGCGATGTTTATGCCATGCTGGGCTATATTCACGAACTTTGGCGCCCCATGCCCGGCCGCTTTAAGGATTACATTGCCAATCCTAAGGCTAACGGCTACCAGTCCATTCACACGACGGTCTATGGTCCCAAGGGACCGATCGAAGTGCAGATTCGCACACACGAAATGCATCAAGTTGCTGAATACGGGGTTGCAGCTCACTGGGCCTACAAAAAGGGGATCAAGGGCAAGGTCAACAGCCAAGAGTCTGCTCTGGGTATGAACTGGATTAAAGAGCTGGTTGAGCTGCAGGCTGCTTCTAACGGCAATGCAGTAGACTTTGTGGATTCTGTCAAGGAAGATATTTTCGCTGAGCGCATCTATGTCTTTACACCGAACGGTGCCGTTCAAGAGCTGCCCAAGGATTCTGGGCCTATTGATTTTGCCTATGCCATTCACACGCAGGTGGGGGAAAAGGCCACCGGAGCCAAGGTTAACGGCCGTATGGTTCCCCTAACCGCTAAGCTGAAAACCGGCGATGTGGTTGAAATCATCACCAATTCAAATTCTTTTGGTCCCAGCCGCGACTGGATTAATATTGTCAAGACCAACAAGGCCCGCAATAAAATCCGCCAGTTCTTTAAAAATCAGGATAAGGAATTATCCATTACCAAGGGGCGTGACCTGCTGATTGATTATTTTCAGGAGCATGGCTATGTCGCCAATAAATACCTAGATAAAAAACACCTTGAAGCTGTTTTAAGCCGCCTCAACTACCGCAATGAAGAGGCTCTCTACGCTGCTGTCGGTTTTGGGGAAATTTCACCGGCCAATGTTTTTAATAAACTGACTGAAAAAGAACGCCGCGAAGAAGAGCGGGCTAAGGCCAAAGCAGAGGCCGAGGAACTGATGAAGGGCGGCGAAGTCAAGCACGACAACAAAAAAGAAGTGCTTAAGGTCAAAAGCGAAGGCGGCGTTATCATTCAGGGCTCGTCTGATCTTCTCATGCGGATTGCCAAGTGCTGCAATCCCGTACCGGGAGATCCGATTGAAGGCTATGTGACCAAAGGACGTGGGGTAGCCATCCACCGCGCTGACTGCAACAACATCAAAAGTCAGGAAGGTTATGAAGAGCGCCTCATTGAGGTTGAGTGGGATGATGAACATTCCACAAAAGAATACATGGCTGAGATTGATATTTACGGTCTCAACCGTTCAGGGCTGCTGAATGATGTCCTGCAGATTCTGTCCAATCAGACCAAGAACATCTCAACAGTCAACGCCCAGCCGACCAAGGATATGAAGTTTGCTAATATTCATGTCACTTTTGGCATTCCTAATTTAGCACTTTTGACAGCTGTCGTTGACAAAATTAAGATCATCCCGGATGTTTATTCTGTTAAGAGAACCAACGGATGATACTATTATTGACACTTCTTTCATAGGGCTGCTGCTCATTGAGCAGCTGAGAAAACCCCTCAGGCTATGCTGGGCTTGCTCTGCTTGAAAGAGGTGCTTTTCAAGACCCAAAAAATAAACTGTTTATAAAGGAGCTTAGCGTGAGAATCGTTCTACAGCGTGTTTTAAAAGCCAGTGTGGCTATTGAAAAGCAAACAAAAGCAGCCATTGGTCCGGGGCTGCTGTTACTGGTTGGAGTCGGACCGGATGACACCCAAAAAGATTTGGAGTATGCTGTCCGAAAAATTATCAACATGCGGATTTTTTCTGATGCAGAAGGCAAGATGAATTTGTCTGTGCAGGATATTAAAGGTTCCGTTCTTTCTGTTTCGCAGTTTACGCTTTTTGCTGATACTAAAAAGGGCAATCGGCCTGCTTTTACCAAAGCTGCTCCGCCGGACATGGCTGAGGCCTTTTATCAGCGTTTTAATAGGGAACTGGCTCAGTTTGTTCCGGTGGAAACTGGTGTGTTTGGAGCTGACATGCAGGTGTCTTTGGTGAATGACGGACCGGTGACCATTATTTTAGATAGCAAAAAATAACAGACAACACCCTCTGTGATACAGCTGATTGCTGCAGCACCTCGCTCAGCGTGAAGCAAGGGGAAAAGGCTTGCGTTTCTTAAGTAAGGATGACAGTCCTGCACTTAAGCGTATCGCAAGCCTTTTTGTTTTGGAATTAAACATCTGTGGGATAAATAGCGACATAGCTGTCGGTTGCTTTTTTGCGTCTGGCAAAATCGACAAACTTGAATTTTTCAAGCTTGTGCCGGCTTTCGGTAAACTGCAGCTGCCGCTCATCGCTCAGATAGACTTTAGATTTGACCGAAACGACATGGCTTTCTGAGTCAATATCCAGCAAAATTTTATCTTTTTCTGTAATCTGGTCAATCGTGATTTCTTTTTTGGCATAGGCGATATCTAACTTAAGATTGTTTTCAAGATAATTGTAAATAGAGTACTCGGCAATTTCCCTAGTCATATCAGGAACTAGAGATTTATCCAGATAATCGGTGTCGAGAACGGAGGCCACGCCATCCACCACGCGCTGTCTGGTAATACGCCAGAGAAGGCAGCGCGGTGCAAAGCCGGTCAGCTTGGCTAACTTGGAATCAACAATCAGCTTGTCGATAGCGATAACATTGGTTTTAGAATTCATATGGAGCTGCTGAACCAATTCTTGATAGCTGGTCAGCTGAGAGACGGGAAAGTCAATCTGCTCATGCTTGATAACTTGCGAGCCGCGCCCCTGCTGTGTATTGATAAGTCCTGCCTTAACCAGCAGCTGCAGAGCTTTTCTGACGGTATCGCGGCTGCAGGCGTAGTTTTGGCAGAGCTGGGTCTCAGTCGGCAGGTAGTCGCCAATCTGATATTTTCCGTCAGCAATGGCCTTTTGCAGTTCTTGGAAAATGACTTCATATTTTTTCATGACCTTGTTTTCACCTCACTTGTCTAAAAAAAGACATACAACTTCTCTTATTTTACCAAAAATATCTTCTTTTTTCCACAAACAACTTGCAAACAAATTTGTTACCGTTTACAATAAAACTGTAAACATATTTGTTTTTATCATAATAAGGAGGTCTAGGGCGACCTAGAAGAAAGCTATGGGAAAATTTGAAAAAGATGCCCAGGTATTGCTGGATGCCATCGGCGGTAAAGAGAATGTTTCTGCTGTGACGCACTGTGCCACGCGCATGCGTTTTGTCTTAAATGATGACAAGAAAGCAGACATCAAAACAATTGAAGGAATTCCTGCTGTCAAAGGAACCTTTACCAATGCAGGACAGTTCCAAGTCATTATCGGAAACGACGTACCGATTTTCTACAATGATTTTACAGCTGTCTCAGGCATTGAAGGGGTTTCTAAAGAAGCAGCAAAATCAGCAGCTAAAGGAAATCAAAATCCAATTCAGCGCGTGATGACACTCTTAGCAGAGATATTTACGCCAATTATTCCAGCGATTATTGTCGGAGGGCTTATTTTAGGTTTCCGCAATATTCTGGAAGGTGTGGAGTTTGCCAATCTGGGAGGCAAAACCATTGTAGAAGTTTCTCAGTTCTGGAGCGGTGTCAATGCCTTTCTATGGCTGCCCGGCGAAGCTATTTTCCACTTCCTGCCTGTAGGAATTGTTTGGTCGGTTTCTCGTAAAATGGGCACCAGCCAAATTTTGGGGATCGTTCTTGGTATCTGCTTAGTATCGCCGCAGCTCCTCAATGCTTACAATGTTGCCAGTACATCATCAGCTGAAATTGCTAAAAACTGGGTGTGGGACTTTGGTTTCTTTACTGTTAGACGTATCGGCTATCAGGCACAGGTCATTCCAGCTCTTTTATCAGGGCTGTCGCTGGCCTATCTTGAACGCTTCTGGCGCAAGGTTATTCCTGAAGTCGTGTCCATGATTTTTGTACCATTCCTGTCCTTGGTGCCGGCTCTGATTTTGGCACATACCGTTCTTGGACCAATCGGCTGGACCATTGGTAAGGGAATCTCATTTGTTGTGCTTGCTGGTTTGACAGGACCTGTCAAATGGCTCTTTGGCGCAATCTTTGGTGCTCTTTATGCACCGCTTGTTATCACTGGTCTGCACCACATGACCAATGCCATTGATACACAGCTTATCGCGGATACGGCCAGCCGGACAACGGGACTTTGGCCAATGATTGCCCTGTCTAATATCGCTCAGGGGTCAGCCGTATTTGCTTACTACTGGATGAACCGTCATAATGAACGCGAAGCGCAGATTGCTCTGCCTGCAACCATTTCAGCTTATCTGGGTGTAACAGAACCGGCTCTCTTTGGGGTCAACCTTAAATACGTTTACCCATTTGTAGCCGGAATGATCGGGTCAAGTGTTGCCGGTCTTCTCTCAACAACATTCAATGTTCAGGCCAATTCCATCGGTGTTGGCGGCCTGCCAGGCTTTATGGCAATCAATGTTAAATACATGATGCCTTTCTTCCTCTGTATGGCAGCAGCTATCGTGATTCCGTTTGCTGTTACCATTTTCTTTAGAAAAGCAGGTTATTTTACCAAAACAGAAGATGAAACAGTAAAGGCTCCGCAAGTGGCTGCCATTGCTGAAGCAGAAGAAAGCACAGTCGCTGAAAAAGGAACTCTTGTTAACGTTAAAAGCCCCTTAACCGGAGTGGTTAAACCTTTGTCTGAAGCGACAGACCCTGTCTTTGCTCAGGGAGTCATGGGGCAAGGCGTCTTGATTGAACCAAGCGAAGGTCTTCTCGTATCGCCGGTTGACGGTGTTGTCTCTGTGCTTTTCCCAACCAACCATGCTGTCGGTCTTGTGACCGACCAAGGGCTGGAGCTGCTCATGCATATCGGTATGGATACTGTCAACCTTGAAGGAAAAGGTTTTAAAGCCTTTGTTAAACAAGGAGACCGCGTTAAAACAGGGGATCAACTCATCAGCTTTGATATGGATGTGATTAAAAAAGCGGGTTATGTCACTGAAACACCGGTTATTGTAACAAACCAAAATGATTATCAGCCGGATGCTGTCGGAGTGCTGCCGCATGATATCGAGCGGGGAGATGAATTGATGACAGCAAGTAAAATTTAGAAAAAATTGATATAATGGATAACAGAGTAGGATATTAGACGTGAGAAAGCAGCCTTTATCCTGCTCTCTTATTATTAGTGAGGAGCATAGTATGACATTGGACAAGAGAAAGGTTGTCTATCAAATTTATCCAAAGTCTTATAAGGATACAACTGGCAATGGGATTGGTGATTTAAGAGGGATTATTGAAAAGCTCCCCTATCTGGAAGAATTGGGTGTGGGTGTCATCTGGCTCAATCCTTTCTACCCAAGTCCGCAGCGGGATAATGGTTATGATGTTTCTGATTATACGGCTGTAAACCCCCTGTTTGGCACTATGGACGATTTTGAGGAACTGTCCCGCAAAGGCAAGGAGCACGGCATTGAAATCATGCTGGATATGGTGCTCAATCACTGCTCGACTGACCATGAGTGGTTTCAAAAGGCTCTGGCCGGTGATGCTTACTATCAAGATTTCTTTATTTTACGCGATAAACCGACAGACTGGGTTTCTAAGTTTAGCGGCAGCGCCTGGGCGCCTTTTGGCAATACCGGCAAGTATTATCTCCACCTCTTTGACGTGACACAGGCTGATCTTAACTGGCGCAATCCGCACGTGCGTGAAGAATTGTTCAAGGTAGTTAATTTTTGGCGCAGCAAAGGTGTCAAGGGCTTTCGTTTTGATGTCATCAATCTGATTGGCAAGGATGAAGAATTAAAGGACAATCCGGCCTTTGACGGCAAGCCGGAATATACGGACCGTCCGATTAACCATGATTATTTAAAAATGCTCAACCAAGCTACCTTTGGCAAGGACAGCGATGGCATGACGGTCGGCGAGATGAGTTTTACAGACATTCCAAACTGTGTTCAGTACAGCAATCCTGACAGCCATGAGCTGTCTATGGTTTTCAACTTTCACCATCTTAAGGTGGACTACGAAAATGGGCAAAAATGGACACTCAAGACCTTTGATTTTGAAGAATTAAAAAATCTTTTCCACACTTGGGGCGAAGGCATGAGCGAGGGAAATGGCTGGAGCGCTCTCTTTTGGAATAACCATGACCAGCCGCGTGCACTCAACCGTTTTATTAATATTGAGCATTTTCGCAATGAAGGAGCGACTATGCTGGCTGCCAGCATTCATCTGTCGCGCGGAACACCGTATATTTACATGGGTGAAGAAATCGGCATGCTCGATCCAGACTATGACAGCATGGACGATTATGTGGATGTTGAGTCTCTCAATGCCTATCAGGAATTGCTGGCTTCCGGCAAGACACAGGAACAAGCATTTGCCATCATTAAGGCCAAGTCGCGGGACAATTCCCGCACGCCCATGCAGTGGGATGCCAGTAACAATGCAGGCTTTTCAACAGCGGAGCCTTGGCTCAAAGTCGGCAGAACTTATCAGCAGATTAATGTTGCCAAGGAAAAGAAAGGGAAGATTTTCCCTTTCTATCAGGAATTAATCCGCCTGCGTAAGACTTTGCCGATTATAGCCCAAGGGGATTATCAGGCAGCTTACAGGGACAGCAGTCAGGTTTATGCCTTTGAAAGAGAATACGAAGGCCAAAAACTGCTGGTGCTCAATAATTTTTCGGCAGCTGAGGCAGAGCTTGACCTGGCAGCAAATTATCAAGCAGGAAAAGTGTTAATCAGTAATTATGATAATGTCGAACTTTCTGAAAAAATCACCTTGAAACCTTATCAAACACTGGCGATTTTACAGCAATAAAGAATCAATCAGTTGATACTGCATAGATTGAAAAAGCGAGATTTCCATCAATTCCTTAAGGACTCTGATGGGAATCTCGCTTTTTTTAATAGTCAGCAAAATGATTTTATGAGAAGAAGGCCAGTAAAATACCAGCTGCAATAGCTGAGCCGATAACGCCGGCAACGTTTGGTCCCATGGCATGCATGAGCAGGAAGTTTTCAGGATCTTCTTTTTGCCCTTCCTTATGGACAACACGCGCAGCCATTGGCACGGCTGATACACCGGCTGCACCGATCATTGGATTGATTTTACCCTTAGACAGGTAACACATGAGCTTGCCCATTAACACGCCTGAAGCGGTACCAACTGTAAAGGCAATGAGGCCGAGGAGCGTGATTTTCAAAGTTGTGACGGACAAAAACAAGGATCCGTCAGCTTTTGCTCCGACAGTCAAGCCAAGAATAATAGTAATACCATACATGAGAGCATTTTGCAGCACGGTAGTAATGTTTGGCACAACACCGGATTCTTTGACCAAGTTGCCCAGCATGAGGCAGCTAATCAGGGTCGTTGCACTGGGAACCAGCAGGCTGACAAAAATGGTAACCACGATTGGGAAGATAATTTTTTCCCGCTGGCTGACTTTTCTGCCGACTTTCATAACAATGCGGCGCTCTTTTTGGGTTGTCAGCAGTTTTATGATAGGCGGCTGGATAATGGGGATAAGCGCCATATAAGAATAGGCTGCCAGAGCAATAGCGGACAGCAGATGGGGCGCCAGTTTCGACGTTAAAAAGAGCGCTGTCGGACCGTCGGCACCGCCGATAATTCCCACAGAAGCTGCTTCCTGAGGAGACATACCCCAGCTGGCTGCCAGAAAGAAAGCCGCGAAAATACCGAACTGGGCAGCCCCTCCCAGCAAAATCGTCTTGGGATTTGCCAGCAAGGGTTCAAAGTCTGTTGATGCTCCCAGACAGAGAAAAATTAAGGGCGGATAGATACCCAGGTGCGTTCCCTGATAAAGATAGTAGAGCAGCCCGCCGGCTTCCGTTTTTGTCGGTCCGGCCATTAAATTAGCTAGCGGCAGATTCACCAGCAGCATTCCAAAGGAAATCGGAATCATCAGATAAGGTTCATAGCCTTTTTTGATGCCCAAGTAGAGGAAAATGCAGGCAATCATAATCATAATGATGTTCTGATAGGTTAAATTATAAAAGCCGGATGTTTCTAACAATTGATGAATGATTTGCATAGCGATTCTCCTTGTTAGATGGTCATCAGCAGATCATCAGTATTGACGGTTTGGTTGGCTGAAACAGCAATAGCAGCAACAACCCCGTCTCTTGGCGCCTGAATAGGTGTTTCCATTTTCATAGCTTCTAAGGTGAACAGCATATCTCCGGCTTTGACGGTATCTCCGACAGCCTTATGGATTTGCAGAATTTTTCCTGCCATCGGTGCCTGAATAGCGTAGCCGTCTGAACTGTCGGCAGCCGCCGGTGCCGGTGTCGGTGCCGCTGTTTGTTTCAAAGGAGCAGATGCCTCTGCCGCATCAAGTTCTCTCAGGCTGACAATATAGATATCGCCATTAACGTTTACTTCATATGTTTTCATTTTTGACTCCCTACTTTTTCAACTTTTTCGATTTTAAACTGTTTATTTTCTTCTTTGCTGGCAATGGCTAGCGCTGTAATAACAGCTATCTTTGCATGCTTGTCTTTGTCAACTAGCTCCTGACCTGTCAGCGGTCTGGCTGCTTGCGCCGGTACTGATAAGGCCGCAGGTTCTGCCCTTTTGTCAGAAGCATTGACCAGAACAGCCGTCAGCTGGATAACATACATCAAACCGGTCAGAATAAGAAAAACCAACCCCATCGATGCCAAGGTTATAATAAACATATCGGTTAATGTCATAATGATATTTCCTTCCTTTTAAAATCTTCCTGACACCTTGATAAGGTCTGTTTGGGGTTCTGCCGGCCGGTACTTCTGTGTCAAAAAGTCTTTTCCAACCTTGGGAAAGAGGGCGTAAATCAGGACATCTTCATCGGATTGTGCAAGGCCTGACACCTTCTTAGCCAAGCTGTCAAATTCAGGATCCAAGTGATCAGCCGGGCGGTCGGTAATCACCTCTTCATCCTCAATCAGCTGAGTGCGGAAATCTTCATCTATAGGCACAGGGGAGCGGCCGTATTGGCCCATAAGATAGGCCTTGATTTCGCTGGGCACCATTTTATAGGCGCTTCCGGCTACAACATTCATCGTTGCCTGTGTTCCCACCATCTGACTGAGCGGCGTTACCAGCGGCGGATAGCCAAGATTCCTGCGGACACGGGGAATTTCTTTTAGAACCTCTTCGTATTTGTCAATGGCACCAGCCTGCTTTAATTGGGAATACATGTTTGACAGCATGCCGCCCGGCACCTGATAAATGAGCGAGCGCGGATCAGGCGTCAGCATTTTCGGGTCTAAGAGCCCTTCCTTGAGATAACGGTCTTTTAAAGGTCTGAAATAATCGGCAGCTTCTTTAAGCAGGTCCATGTTCAGGCCGTGGTCATATCCTAATTCTTCAAGAACAATAGCCATAGACTCCGTAGCCGGTTGGCTGGTTCCTTCACTAAAAGGCGAGATAGCCGTGTCAATACGATCGGCCCCAGCTTCTAAGACAGCCTGATAAGTCAAAGGAGCAATACCGCTGGTACAGTGCGTATGAACGACAATCGGAATGCTGATGACTTCAGTCAGAGCAGAAACCAGCTCTTTCCCTTTTGCCGGCGTTAAAATACCGGCCATGTCTTTGATACACAGGGAATCTGCTCCCATATCCTGCATCTTTTGAGCAAGTGAAACATAATAAGGAACGGTATGGACATCACTGATGGTATAACAGATGGTTAGCTGAGCCTCTTTTCCGGTCTTTTTAACAGCCTGAAGAGCCGTTTTTAAATTTCTGACATCATTTAAGGCATCGAAAATCCGAAAGATATCAATCCCGTTTTCAGCAGAAAGCCTAATAAATTTTTCAACAACATCATCGGCATAGTGGCGGTAGCCCAATAAGTTCTGCCCGCGCAGCAGCATCTGCAAAGGGGTGTTGGGAGCCAGTCTTTTGATGGTGCGCAGGCGTTCCCAAGGATCTTCATTTAAAAAGCGAATGCAGGCGTCAAAGGTTGCTCCGCCCCAGCACTCAAGCGAGGCATAGCCGACTTGATCCAGCAAAGGGATGATCGGTTCCATATCAGCCAGAGGCATTCTGGTAGCCATCAAGGATTGATGGGCGTCCCGCAGAACAGTATCGGTAATGCCGATTTTTCTGACATTTTCCATGATATACTCCTTATCTAGTGATTTAAAAAATAGTTATCTTTATTATACTATATTCTTTGTAAAAGGAAAAAGCCGCCGGCTGATAAACATAAAGAGCATACAGCTCTAAGATGCTTAAAAGCACAAGCGGCTTTTTTACGGTTTTAGCCTCCTAAAGACTCAATCAATTGCGGTATATAAACGCCCAGAGCAGAGACAGTCATTGCCAGAACGAAAATATAGCTAATAGTCATGGAGATTTGTAAAATTCTGGGGATTTTATAGCCCTTATGAATTTCCGGCTTCCACAGAATCAGCATAACAAAGAGCCCGGCGACAGGTGTTGCGATAGCAGTTGCTACATTTGCAATAAAAATCAATTGGGTAGGAGAACCATTGTAAGAAAAGCAGACGATGCAGGCAAATACAAGACAGATAAGACAGCCCCAGCGAATAAATTTCGATTCAAGGGCAACATCTTTGTCAAATCCTGCTCCCAGAAGAACCATACCGCGCTGCGTGTTGCCGAGAAGCGATGAGAACCCTGCACCCAGCAGGGCAACTCCCATGACAAATTTAGCAGCCTTGCCCAAAAATGGCACAAGCAGGTCGGCTAATTGTGATGGGTTTTGAATAGCAATATGCTGGGGATGCAAGACGATGGCTCCCACCAGAATAATGGCTCCTGAAATCAAGACAACGGTAATGACATGCGCTATAGCATCCCAGAACATGGCACCGTTAAACAGATCTTCTTTTTTCCATTTTTTCTCAACTCCCAGATAGGTCCCGTAGATACCGGCTGTAACCGCAGCATTGGTACTGATATAAGCCAGTGCTGTGCTCAGGCTGCCCTTGGGCACCTTCCACAGAACCAGTCCCTTGCCAAGGGCACCCCAATCGGGTCCGCCGGAAGCAATCAGAGTGGCATAAAAAGCAAGAATCATGCCAATGATACAGATTAAAATACCTTTTTCAACCTTCGAGTAAACGCCCTTAGAAAAATAACAGTACATCAGCACAGCAAGCATGATGAGCGCACCTAATTTCCAGTTGATACCAAAAATCAAATTCATCCCAGCGCCGGTACCGCTAATATTTCCCAAGGTAAAGAAGAGACAGGATAAAAAGAGGGCACAGCCGACAAAGCCCGAAGCAATTCCGCCGTAATAATGCCTGATGGCGTGTAGGATAGGCATGCCGGTTAACATGGAAATCCGGTAAGACGTCAGCATGAAGGTAACTCCCATAAAAATGATGGGGATTACCAGCCAGATCAGCCGATAACCATAGTTTGCTCCCATCATGGCAGACGCCGTGATATTTCCAGGACCGATAACAACACCTGTTAAAATCAAACCGGGACCGATTCGTTTTAAAATTTCCCGAAAACCGAGCTTTTTAACAGATGACAAGTCAGTATTTTGATTATCTTTATCAGTCATAAGCGACTCCATTTCTGTAGATACAATTATTTGAATGGAGTCATATCAACAGCAGGCAGGTCGCTGCGTTTCAAACCGAGCGCGATCCAGTCTTTTTCTTCTTGATTGAGCGGCAGTACAGGTTTTCTCATTAATCCTGAGCTGAAGATACCGCGCTGTACCAGTGCTTCTTTCAAACGGGCATGGGCTTCGCCGGAAGGCTGTCCGCCGCCGTAAATTGCTTGTGAAATATGGAAGATACGGTCTGACCAATCTTGTGCTTCCTTCAATGTATGCTTGTCAGGATTTGCGAAGACTTCCCGTGCCGGGCAGATGATTTCCGGAACGCATCCTGCAAATCCAATAAGGGCACCATCCATGCCTGGGAACCAGCTGACACAGAGCGTTTCGTCGTGACAGGTAATGAGGGAAATATCAGGACATTCCTGACGCAGCAGGCGGACATCATGTTCATAGATGGACGTTACGCGCGTTCCCATCTTGATACATTTGACGTGATCAATTTCCTTGCACATCTTAATCAGGGTTTCGACAGGATAGAAGGCCTTGCTGGTTGCGGGGTAAAGGTGGATAACAATATCAATGTCCGCACCTTCGGCAACATCTTTAACATATTCGAACGGTGCATCAGGGTGCATACCGAAGCGCAGCCACATGTGCGGCGGCATCAAAAGGATAGCATCAGCGCCGGCTTCTTTGGCTTCGCTGGCCATTTCAATGCTTTCAGCTGTATTTTCACAGTTAATACCTGAAACGATTGTCATGACATCACCGCACTCTTCTGCACAGATTTCAACGACACGCTTGCGTTCTTCACGGGTCAGTCCGGTAATTTCACCGGTGTGGCCGTTACAGACTAGGCCATCCATTCCCTTGCCGTAAAAAGTTTTGATCCAGCGAAGGTAAGAGCGAAATTCTGGTTCATTAATAGAGTAATCGTCGTTGAGCGGAACAGAAACAGCAGGGAAGATTGTTTTGAAGTTTTTAACTTTAGTCATGAGAAATACTCCTTTAAAAATGATTTTTGTACAAACGTTTGTTTACAAAACACATTATATTCTTGACTGAAAACGCTGTCAATATTATGAGCTATTTCTGCAAAAAATTGTATAAAATGGCTTTGTTTATAATCGTTATTGGAATGGTTATCAGGAATTTAAAAATAGGAAGCGGCTTGCGTTTTCCATCTTTCAGGCTTATAATAAGAGTAAAAATACAATCGTTTGCAGAAAGGAAACAGCAGATGGTAACGTTAAAAGATGTAGCAAAGCTGGCCTGTGTTGATGTCAGTACGGTTTCCAGAGCTCTTAACAATTCAGCCTATGTCCATCCTGAAACAAAGGCGCGAATCATGGAAGCAGTTAAAGAGCTGAGTTACCAGCCCAATGTGCTGGCCAAGGGCCTCAGAGAAGGCAAACGCCATACTATCGGTGTTGTAATTCCACATCTGCATATGACAACCTTTGCTGAGATTACCCAAGGAATAGAAGAAGAGGCAACAAAGGCGGGCTATGCCACCCTCATTTGCAATACCGGGGATGATCCTGCTATTGAAAAAGAATATCTGAACCGCCTGAGAAATGGTTTTGTTGATGGGATTATCATTGCCGGTACAGGGAGCAATAAAAAGCTGCTGAGAGATATTCAGGTCAGCGGTCTTGCGGTGACACAGATTATTCGCAAGCAGGATCCTGAAATCAGCAGCGTTACTGTGGGCTATAAAACCAGTGCCTACGAGGCAACCAAATATTTTGCAGCTAAGGGCTGCGAAAATATCGGCTTAATCAATGGCAGTATGAAATTAGCGCCTTATAAAGAGCGGTATCAGGGCTATCAAAAGGCTTTGACAGAATTGGGACTGAGTGAGACGACTGCTGAATTTGACAATCCTGTTAATACAATGGCTTACGGTTATGACTGCACCATGGAACTATTAAGACGCAATCCCGCATTAGATGCTATTGTGGCGGCGGTTGATACGCAAGGAATTGGAGCCCTGAGAGCCTTGAAAGAAAAGTCTATCAGAGTACCCGACCAAGTCAGGCTTATCAGCTTAACCGGTCAGGCGATCGGAGCTATGCTGGAGACGTCAATGACAGCCATGGAAATTCCGGCTAAAGAGCTGGGAGAAAAAGCCGCTGTGATGAACCTTGAAGACATTGGTTCAAAAACGAGAAAACCAAGTGCCAGACACTTGGTGTACAGTTCTGTATTGGTGGAGCGAGAAAGCAGCTGAGCAGCCTCAAATGATGGGGCTGTTTGCCCCGCTTTCTGCCTGAATTTGCCGATAGCAAATGAGGAAAACCGATTTGACGACTGCCCATGACTTTCTCCAGCATTAAAGGCCTGTAAAGGCAGTCCGGCAGAGCTTTTCTTTTGCTTTAGTGTTCAGCAAGAATGCTGGTAAAAACAGAAAGCAGCTGGCGGCTGACCTTGCTTGTAAATGCTATATGCTTACGGTTAAGCGAGACAGGCTCAATAATTAGCGCTTCTTTCCTATCGTTTATGATAAAAAAGTAAGTGTGTTTTTTACTGGCCTTTGCATCGTTTTGATTGGAAAAAACGGCAACAACATTCCAGCCGGCCTGCTCGCCGGTTTTTGAATACTGCAGCTGGCGGTCCTTCCCGTCAATGCTGACATGAAATGTCTGCTTATTTTTGACATTGCTGATAACCTGGTTGGGCAGGCTGACGCCTTTCCATTTAAGGGATGTTCCCACCCAGTATTCTCTGAAACGCCCCTGATTTGACGGTCGGTAAACCATCATCTTCTGTCTTAAACGGTCTGCTTTCTGCAGATTCCAAACAGTCTGCTTTTCTGTTTGCGGTTCGTGATGGTCATGCTGATGACCGTGCTCTTCTTTTAGCAATTGGCTGCGGAATTCCTTCCTATTATGAAAAACCGGCTGGCAGTTTATCTGCTCAAAATTTTGCCGGGCAGCTGCCTGCTCTGTTTGAAACAGCAGCAGGAAAACAACGGCAAAGGCGGCAAGGCTGCAAATGATAAGAACTTTGCTAACATTTTTAATTGATTTCATCGTCTTCTTTCTATTCCGTTTTGCTTAAAACAGCTTCTTGGAATGTTTTATATTCTTTCGTATTGAAAATAGAAATGCCGTAAGCTTTCTGTTTTTTAGTGACTGGGATTTCACGGTAAGAAATAGCAACATCACCCATAATGTAAGGATCGTAGCGGCTGCTCAGCAAAATTTTCTTTTTTTGATAATAGTAGTCTGTTGTTTTCAGCCCGATATCCAGGGCTTTTTGAGAATAAGCGATAATGCCGTAATAAACAAATTGACTTTGAGAATAGTCCGGAATGGTGTTGCTTGCCACAAAGTACTGATTGCCGCTGATCTTATCTTTAAAATAATCAGCCTTTAAAAAAATACCATCACCGGTTTGAGTATTTTCGCTTTTGATTGGCTTGCCAAATGTTGATTTCAGATAGCTGTATATTTCGCTGTAGGTATTTAGTTTGCTGCGGTTAAACTTCTGTTCAGGCATTTTGACAGTGTCTGCATCAAATTTTTTCTGCAGCCGCGGCTCTGTTTTTAGTAAACGTGTTTCGCTTTTTGCCCTGCTGCTGCCAAAGATCACAAAAAGCAGAGGAAGGAGCAGCAAAGGCAGTGCATATTTTTTCATGTGTTCTCCTTTACTTAAGATACGGCAGAGGATTGTTATCTAAGTGCTCTGCACTTGATAACAAACGCCAATCACCACAGTGAATTGGCTGCCTCTCCCGCTAACTATATTTGGTTAGTAAAATCGACTAACCAAACATAGTGTCGCAAAGGCGTAAGCGACACACAGCAAAATAAGCGGTAAGTCAGAAATCTGAGATTTCGTTGACGCACCCTCGTCAGGACGACTAGAACTCTCAATGCCTGCATGGCGCAGAGAGTTCAGACGTCTACGACGAATTTAAGACCAAGAGTCGCAGGACTCTGGGAGAAACTATCTTTTTGCACAGTGTCGTAGCCGTGTTCCATTATGAAAGAAGGGGCAATGTGCGATTACCCCTTTTTTTATCAGTAAATGAGAGAGACTGTTATTCTTTAGCCTTAGGCGGTTTTTGTCCTACGCCTGTAGGCTTTTTCGTTTTCTTTTCCATCTCATCTTTAGGGCCGGCAGGTTTGCCGTTGAATCCCATTGCCTCGCCGATACGAACAGCTACATCGGTATCATCAAATTCACCGTCAAACATGTAAGCCCCGGATCCCATGGCATAGACAGGTACCTTGTCTCCGGAATGGTCTGTGGTGGTCCAAGCCAGACCTGATTTTTTGTTTAAGATTCTTGTGGCTGTAATCGAAATTGGGATATAGCCGCCGTAGTTGGTATCCTGCTGATCGGATTCTTTCTTGGAGTCCTCAAAGGCCTTTTTCAAGTTGTTGTATTCTTCTTTGGAGCAAAGCAGCCGGTCCTTGGCTTGCTGTTTCAGGTAATCTTCTTCCTGAGCATTGGTTATTGTTTCAGAAGGGGCGTCAGCCTTTAGCTTTAAGCCAAAGAAATCTTGAATTTTCGGAGCAAATTCTTCGAAGGTCAAGTTAGGATTTTTCTCAAGAGCTTCTGTCACAATCTTATCAAATTCGACCTGCGATCCTTTTTGATGGGTCAGCTGCTCAAGATAAGTTTCATAGCCGGTTGATTCATTGCCGATGGTAAATCCTCCCGTCGCATGGTCAGCTGTCACAATAATCAAGGTATCATCAGGGTGCTCCTTATAAAAGCGAATAGCAGTCTGAATGGAATCCTGAAAACCGATGACCTCATTAAGCGTTGTTGCAGCATCGTTAGCATGCTCGGCCCAGTCGATTTTTCCGGATTCTGCCATCATGAAGAATCCTTCCGGGTCGTCTTCCATGACTTCAATACCTTTTTTGACCATATCATTTAAGTCTTGATCGCCTTTTTTCTGGTCAATTTTATAGGTCATGGCACCATCATCCTGCAGGTCTTCAGCAACCAAGTATACTTTTTTAGAGTCCGCATCAATCTTTTTAGCTTTTTTCTTGGTGTCTGCTATTGTATAGCCGTTTTCCTTTAAGACCTTGTAGAGATCTTTTTGATCCTCATTTTCTCCCGTTCGGTCCTTTAAAGAGCCTCCTGCAAAGTAATCAAAATTCGTTTTAGCCATCTGCAGCCCGATATCATAATAAGAATCCCTGGATTCTTCGTTGGCATAAAAAGCCGCCGGTGTCGCATGGTTGAGCGTTACAGAGGACAGGATTCCAACTGATTTGCCAGCGCGTTTAGCCTTTTCAGCAATCGAATCGGCAGACTTTGAAAAATCTCCTGAAAGTCCCAATGTGTCTGTCTGTGTTTTAATTCCTGTACCAAAAGCTGTTGCTGTTGAAGCCGAATCCGGAATAAAGGAGTGGCAGTCATACTGGGTCTTTAGACCAATCACCGGCATCTCTGTAAAGTTCATGCGATCAGGATAGACCTCACCCTTGTTTGTTTTGCTGATGCCCAAGTAATTTTCAGCGGCTGTGACAGGAGTAACACCCATGCCGTCTCCAATGAAAAGAAAGACATATTTAGTCTGATTTTCATTGACTTTGGAATAATCTTCTGTCTTGGGCCGCTTGGTGTCATACATAGCAACATCTTTACCGTTTGCGGTTTTTTTAGCTGCAGCTGAACTGTTGACCGCATCAGTATTTAACTTGATCGAACCTGACTGGGTGCAGGCACCAAACAAAATAGCCGAAGCTGCCAGAGCAATTCCAAAACGTTTCACTGATTTAGAGTTTGACTTCATAAATTCCCCCAACATTATATTAAGTTCACTTTGATTATAGCTAAACTTTGTATGATTTTTATCTTGATATTGTCAATTTTATGTAAATAGTGGACAGAGAAGCCGTGATTGGTTATTGGATGTCAGAAAATATTTAGTCATATTTTCTTGCTGTTTTATATAAGGTCATTGCGAAAAGACGCTTATGATAAATTACGAATAGTCTTTGTGAAACACGATGAGAGTACTTTTTCGCTTTTAGCAGCTGACTCTGCATCCAAGCGCCTCTTAATAAAGCTGTAACACGCCTTTGTTAAAATGAAAATTATATTATTGCAGCAGCAGTGAAATAAAACAGTCGATTTTAAATTAGCAAGAGCTGGAGAAAAGGTTTCTGGTGATTCATAGCTTGGAAATCTGCAGGAGAGTCTATCTTTGGATGGGTGCTGAATTTTCATCAGTGCTAACTCTCTGATAGACATTCAATTCAAAGGACAGGAGTAAATTAGTGATACAGGTTTATGTTTTAGAAGATGAGTTTCAGCAGCAGTCACGTATAGAAAACATCATTACTCATTATCTGCACGAGCAGCATATCTTAGGGAGCAGGATTTCACTTCATGGAAAACCTGATCAGCTATTAGCTGAGGTTAAAGAAAAAGGCAATCATCAAATCTTTTTCTTAGATATTGAAATTAAAAATGAGGAAAAGAAAGGACTGGAAATAGCGCGCCGCATCCGCGAAAAAGACAATCAGGCGGTTATCGTTTTTGTAACGACGCACTCTGAGCTGATGCCCCTCACCTTTCAGTATCAAGTATCGGCTTTTGATTTTATTGATAAAAATGTTTCGACAGAAAAATTTGCTGAGCGGATAAAGGCGGCCTTGGATTATGTGGTTGGCAACTTGAATCAGCCTGCTGCCGGCCAGACTTTTCTTCTTGAAAATGACTATTCTCGCATTCAGATGCCTTATAAGGACATTTATTATATTGAAGTGTCAGCTACCCCTCATAAACTGATTCTTCACGGTCAGTATGATTATATGGAGTTTTATGGAACTCTGGCTGAAATGGAAGGAGACCCACATTTTTTGAGGGCTCATCGTTCCTATGCTGTTAATCCGATGAATGTCACAAAATTAGATTATAGTCAGCGTGTAGCTTATTTTCCAAATGGTGAGACTTGCATCGTTGCCAGATCAAAAATAAAAGAATTAATCAGAGCAATGGAAGCTTTGCATGGAGGAAAGTAATAGTGCTTGACAATACTTTGTCTGTTTTTTTAAGTTATAGCATTTCTCGTACGGCTATTTTAATGACTATCCTAATAATATTTGAGAGAATAACTCATATCAAAATACCTGCTAAATATAGATTTGGTGTTTTATCTACAGGAGTTTTGGGTTACTTTCCTGCAAGAATGTTATTTTACTCAGATTATCTGCTGGATATCGGTCTGCTTTATGTTTTAGCAGCAAAGTTTGGGAATCTTTCTAAAAAAAGTTGGTTAAGATGGTTCTGTGCTCTTTATCCTAAGGTTATATTTGAAATTCTCGCACGTTTTTTGGTCTTTAACATTTTTAATATCTTTTATCCTGATATAGCAAGCAGTAGTAGCGGATTGGCAGTAAATTTAATAACGTGTTTACAATGTCTGGGGGCTATTTTTATTAATGAAGTAATTATACGTGTAATGAAGGTAGATTTTAAGAGCCTTTTTAAGATTGCAGACCAATCAGTTACTGTTTCCATTATCAAACCAACGATTATGACGCTGAGCTTATATTCTTTCATTCAGTGGCTGTCCTACAACCTCAGCTACCTTGGTCTAACTTCAGAAGAATCAGCTATGGATATTCGAAAGTATCTGAGTTTAGTCTTTATGATTTCGGTGCCTGTCTTTATAGCTTCTTTAAATCAAAAAATGACCAGTCACCTTGAGCTGGTTCTGTTAAAGCAGAAAGAAAAAGAATTAAGATATCTAACAAATTACAGTCATGAGATAGAGCACCTGTACAGAGATATCCGCTCTTTTCGTCATGATTATGCTAATGTTTTAGCCAGTCTTCGCTATGGTATTGAGCACAATGATATGGCCAGTGTCCGTCAAACCTTTGAAGAGGTGGCAGCAGGATCTGCTGGATTTTTGCAGTCAGACCACTTTGAAATCGGCAACCTTTCACTTATCAGAGATGATGCGATTAAGAGTATTTTCTCAGCCAAACTGTCTCAGGCTGCCGAATATGGAATTCAGGTAAAAGTGGAGATTCCTGAGGAAATTGGCAGGCCTAATCTAACTCTCCTTGATTTTATCCGGCTGCTTTCTATTTTATTGGACAATGCTATAGAAGGAGCTGCCGAGTCTAATGATAGAAAATTACAGGTATCCTACTTTAAACATCAGGAACAGACTGTTCTCATCATTGCAAACAGCATGCTTCATCAGGATATTAGCCTGACAGATCTTTACGAGCGCGGCAAATCTTCTAAAGGACTTGACAGAGGGTGGGGGTTGGCTAATGTTAGAGAGATACTGAATGATTATCCTCATATGAATCTTAAAACAAGTATCAAACATGGCCGCTTTCAGCAAACTTTGGAGATAGGGTAAGTTTATAACAAATGGTGCGATTGCTAGGGGATAATAGCAATCGCATCTTTTTATTAACATCTTACCACCTAATACAAGCCCAAAACAGAGATAATGGCAGATGCGGCAGTAATATTTTATACACGGTCAATTTCTTTCTACATTAAATAATACTTATTAAAAATTCTGTAAATAAACCCAAAATGACCGTTCACGACAAAATAACAACTGTTCATGACATAGACGTGCACAGCTTAAAAATTAGGGTATACTAATATCATCGGTTGGCCAAGCAGACAAAATAAATATGAAAAAAGGGGATTTATTATGTATACACAAGCATTTGAACAATTTGAAGTCATGGATAAGGAAGTGCTTTCTGCTGTTGAAGGGGGAGGTAAGGTTTCATTTGGGCAAGCAGCAACAGCTATCGGTGGCTGTGCTATACAAGGTGCAGCTATTGGTGGATTTGCTACTGGTGGCGCCGGTTTCCTCCCTGGAGCTATTTTAGGTGCTCAGTATTGTGGGGCAGCAGCGCTTTGGGCATTGGCACAGTAAGATTATGCAGAATAAAAAAATCTTTAAGTTACTCACTGTAATTTGTATATCAACGATTTTAAATTTTTTAAATGGCTTGTTCCTTGATATTAAGATTGAAAAAAGTTTAGTTCTAATTATAGGAAGTGTTATATTTGAGTTTATGATTTATCTATTATTTTTAGCTATTATCAAAGATAAAGTTGAAAATATGAGATGGATTGATTTTTCTCTTAATTTTCTCAGCTATTTGTTTTCCAGGAGAACATTGGTTGTTATCGCGATAACTAGTATTTCTCCTATTGTTAATATTAGTCAGGGAAGCTATTCAGATATTTTAATTTATTTATATATCCATTTTACAGTAGTTTTTTTCTCAATATTAGCTATACTAAGTTTCATTAAGATAAAGAAAGATTAGGTGTTATTATGTATGAATTTCGGAGTATTAAAAAATTTGATAATCTTAATATGGTAGATTTGGAGGTCATCCAAGGCGGAAATCAAAGATTGTACAGACATATTACGGCAGGCATGGCTGGCGCTGTAGAAGGTGCATCAGCTTGTGCGGCAGCTACTCCGTATGTGACATTAGCATGTGCAGCGGGTGCAGGAGTTTATGCGGGTTGGATTGATTCTCAAATGCCGTAAAATGTTTAAGAAGAGGGCTGATTTTTTGAGAATGTTAACCAGTAGTATATCTAGCAGGAAAAGCTGGCGATGCCTTGCTTGGGGCATGGGGCGGACCTGCTGGCATGGCAGCAGGATGCGCAGTAGGTATTGTAGAATCTTTTTTCTAGGACTATAACTAACTTCTATGGAACTTATTATTAAAGTTATTATCTTTTTCTTCTTTTTATTAATTTCAGTTTGTTTAAAAAAAAGAAAATGGTTCAATGATAAACAATTCTATTCGTTTGTTGTTGTTTTATTCATGATATTATTTAGCTATTACTTATTTGAGCTTATAATAACATTTATAGAGTAAGGTATTTATACAATTAGGATAATATCACCGTTCTATGTACGTTGATAATCCTGTTTCTAGGTGCCACAGTTTTAATGACTTCAAATTATTTATGGTAAATAGCGCTTGCAGTTATTGGTATATTACTGTATTTAGCTGGTCTAGTAGTAAAATTTTGGAAGAAAAAGTAAGTTTGTATTGTACAATACTCAATATCTTAGAATCTAGGACAGACAGCCATTATATCTGTTTGTCCTGCTCTCTTTTACTGTTCACGACAAAATAACGACCAGTCATGACACAGGAGGGCATGGTTTGAAAATTAGGGTAATATCATCAGTTAGCCAAGCAGTTAAAATTAAATATTATGAAAACACAAGCATTTAAATCGTTTGAAGTCATGGATAAGGATATAATTTCTGGAATTGCCGGCGGTGGTACGAGAGCTTGCTTAGCATCTGCGGTAGTTGATGCTAAGCCACTCTTTACCCTTGTTTGGGATGATAGGTATCTTTAAAGAATGGAGCGAGTTTAAAAATGAAAAAAGGAAATCACAGACGACAGGCTTTGGTACTTAGGCCAGCTGCCTTTATGCTTGCCTGGGTACTGTGGCCTATTTCAAAAATTCTGGCAGTTATAGGTTTTACAGTGTTTTCAGCTGTCAATATCTTATCCTATTTTTTAGAGAAATGACATAGAAATTTGTTGTTATACTAAATGAGAAAATTGCTAACAGTAAGACCAAGTTTATTTGTATTACCGCTGTAGTAGTTGGATGCTGTGGATAAATTCTTAAGAAAATATTGAAGATTATGCTAATCTTAGTTTTCTTGGTGACAATGCTTTATTGTCTTCCAATAATATTTTAGATTACTATTAATTTGTATCGTCTTATACTGTATTGGTCAAATATCTTATTACTATAATAGAATAGGGAACAAAATAAAATTTTAGGAGTACTCTATGATTTCAATTGAAAAACTAAAAAATACTGTCAAATCACTTAATACGATTATTATTGTTATGGAGTGCTTTCACATTATTGGAGGGTTGCTTAGTGCTTTCGGCTACTATATAAATAAGATCAATTTAGAAAATGGAACTTTTGAAAGAGGCGGTCTAACTGCCGAACAGATTGAAGCTGTCCGAAGGGCGACTACGCCTTGGGTGCTTGTTAACAGTCTTATTTTCTTAGTATTTGGTATCATCATTTTAATATTAGCTATTAAGAATAACCGTGCATTAAAAAACAAGGAGGATCTTAGCTATCTGCCCTACTATCTAGGTGGTATTCTCATTGCTCTTTATATTGTTAGCCTTTTTATCGTATTTAATATTATTAGTTTGATAGCTTTAGCTGTTTATTCGGCTCTTTATGTGGGAACTTATCTGCAAGCTAAAAAATTGAATATTAATAGGTAAGATCGCTTTGTCGGAAAATAAGATAAAGGGAAGTTAGTGATACTTCTTTTTATTTTAAGCAAAAAATTCGTAAATAAGCAGAGGAGTGAGTTATCATAAATCAAATTATTTTTTACTGTCTTTCAATTGAAGAAAGACAGTAAAAAATTTTTCTACCATTTACAACAGATTTTTATACTTATAGTTTTAGCATACAGAAGTTAAAAATAAGTGTACTAATTTTACACCGTTTAAACTAAATAACCAATAACAAAGAAAGAAATGTTTATATGGATTCAAAAACATCAGCATTGTATGACAAGATTCCTAAAGAAATGCTCGCTGGTATTGTTGGAGGCAGAATTTACTATCTTCCGCATACCTGTCCCAGTATTGACCACTTAGTTATGGAGTTATCCGTCAGCTTCCAAAAATACTTTAATGTAATGTTTTTGTTAGGAAGAGTTAATTGATTATTGCTTAATAGTTATAAAAAGGAGGACTATTTATTATGAAATTTAAAAAATCACTTTTCTTATTTTCATCCTCATTATTGCTACTGGTAGGAGGAGTTTCTTATGCAGATGAACAGGGCACGCAGCAGACAATTGAACAATCTGAAATGACAACTCAGGTTCAACTTAATGATGTTAGCAGCGGACAAAATCAACAAACTAATCCTGCTGCCGAGGAGAGTAATTCTACCGCTGCCACTCAATCACAAAACAATGTAGATAATCATGATGCTCTATCGGAAGAAACACCTAGTAATAGAGAGAAAACAAAAGATGAGACAGTTGTAACTACGCAGGAATCCTCTGAAACTGTATCAACTCCGGACGTAACTCAATCGACCAATTCTGCTGAAGACAATAATCAAGCAGGGGGCAATGACAGCCCAAGAGTACGAAGCCAATGTTGCTGATTTTAAGGCAGTAAGTATGGCTGACGTTTACCATATGTTTGACGATACCGAAAACAGCTATACACTTTATATTGGCCGTCCAACCTGTCATTATTGCCGTGATTTTTCTCTTGCTTTAAAAGAATTTAATGCTTTAACAGGCTCTCAGCTCTATTATTACAATACTGACAGGCAAGATTTTACTCCGGCAGCAAAAAACTTTCTAACGAAAAAGACAAAAATGTTTGCGATTCCGACAACTTTGTATATTGATAAAGGACAGATTATCTCTGGCTGGGTAGGCAGCGGAATTACCTCTCAAGACTTGTATAATCAATTATACAGGAACATAAAACAAGATTCTGAATCATCAACGCAGGAAATAGCAATCAAAGACAGGGCGGCAGTAATATCATTACAACAGCCGGCAGCTTCTGAGAACAATAATGCTGCCAACAAAGACTGTAGCAAAATTTCTGAAAGCGGAAGAAGTGATTCTAATCAACCCCATCAAAAAAGATGGTTCCTTATCATTAAAGGCAGCTGATTCAAAAGAAATGGATAAGTCTATATTCAGAAAGGCTATTAGCAAGGTTTTATCAGTTATTGTTGATACTCTGCTAAATAAATTGAATGTTCAGCATAAAGAAACCGAAACATTTATGCTATGTTGTTTATCATACCTCCCAAACCACTAACATCTATATTAACGCTTTAATAAAATTGTAACATGTTTTTGTTAAGCTAAAGACGAATAGTAGTGTTGTAATGATTGTATAAAAGGGTGATGGGCTAGGAATCGGCTACCAAGTTATGAATTTTACTAACGACTAAGATCTTAAAAGCTTTCCTCGGTTTGTCTGATTGTACCCTCAAGCAACTCTTTATGCTAGCCAGCAACAGCTATCATGTACTGAGGCTCAAAGATAAGTTTTCTGACCTAATCAGAAAAGAGACTCTTCAAGTTTCCCATAGCCAATGGTTAGCTAATGAGAGTTGGAATCGAAGGACCTATAAGGAGTTGAGACTAGGTTAGAATTAGCACTGATAGAGTATTTCGTGGGCTATGGTGCTATAAAGTTGTTTTTTACTAGGAGGTATCACATGTTAGGTAAATCTCTCGAACTTGGTGAATTTTATAAAGAATTGCGAATAGCCAGAGGTTTAAAGCTAAAAGATGTTGCTAAGGATAACTTGTCTATTTCTCAACTGTCAAAGTTTGAAAACGGCCAAACTATGTTAGCAGCTGATAAAATGCTTTTAGCGATTCAAGGGATTCACATGACCTTTTCGGAGTTTGGCTATGCTTTGACTCAATATCAGGAAAGTGATTTTTTTAAAACAGGTAAGCGATTGATGGAACTACAGTCTCAAAATGATATTGATGGACTAAAGAAAATTTTAGATAATTATGAAGGGACTGAATCTTATGCAATTTATAATCGTCTTAATAAGTTAGTAATTAAAGCAGCAATCTATACTTTGGATCAAAGTTTTGAAATTACTATTGAAGAAAAGGAATTTCTGACTTCGTATCTTTATGCGATTGAAGAATGGACGGAATATGAGCTTTATCTTTTTGGCAATACTTTATTTATTTTATCCGATGATGATTTAGTATTTTTAGGTAAGGCCTTTGTTGATAGAGATAAACTTTACAGGAATCTCCCTGCTCATAAAAATCGGGCTGAGCTTGTATTATTAAACCTGATTCTAATTCTATTGGAACATCGCAATTTTTACCACGCTTCCTATTTTGTTGAGAATCTTGAAAAAATATTAACTTATCAAGATATGTTCGCAAGAATTTTTTTAACCTTTTTAAAGAAGGTCATGGCTTACATTAAAGGAGAAACAACTGATTTGAGCGATATAGAAAACTATATTAGATTGATTGAACAATTAGATAATCCTACACTTGTTATGTATTTAAGAACAAATTTAAAGCAGATTATCAGTAATAAGTAGTTTTAGAACGGTAAGAAATTAACCTTATTTCATCCAAAAAACGGGTATTTTCTTACTGGATTTGCTCGTTTTTCATTTAGTGACTTTAATTTGTCTCACTTCGTCAGGTACAAAACAAAGAAACCGCCTGCTATACGGGTGTTCATCGCAGGATAGGTCACAAAAAACTCTAAACGAGTTACGATCAAGTAGTTCAGACCAGAACACAAAAAGCTAGTAAGTTTACATACAAAGGGGGTGTTTTACTGTATTGTATTATAGACGAAAAATCATTTTTGTTAGTAAAAAGTATGAACGAGATAGGAACTTTATTTCTACACAAAAACTAATACAGATGCTAGCTACGGTAGCGAAAAGAACTGTACTTATATTATTGATGAGCTATACCTCTTTAATTTCTTGTAATCTGTACCAAAAGGAGGGAACTCATAAGTATAAGAACAATCCTAATAATTAAATCAGCTGAATTTGTTTTGCGGAGACTGACTAGTGGCAGCAATCAGATGAGGACTCTATTCTTTTAAACACTATTTTCACTACAAATATGGGAAAGGATTTGAATGGGATTTCAAGATTTATAAATTAAAGCTAGTTCTAAGATAAGAAGATCAGCTAAGACCGCTAAGGGTGTCAGAAGCAAATCTATTAACTTCCCGCCAGCTAGATTTATTTCAAAGAAAAGGCTAAAGAGATGCTCCAGAATAATCTGGTCTTGCTTATATCAAACGCAAGACCGATATTGAAATTATTTTTGACTGGATGGGAGATACTTATACGTTGTGCTCATGTTAGAGGGAATTATATACCTAAACAGAGTTAGATCCCTTCTTTATGAGCATGAATTCTTATCAAACTAGCCAAGATTTGGGGAATAGGTTCTAAGGAAGTAAAAAACACAGCGGAAACTTTCAGTACCGATAACAAGAGAGTTTCCGCTGTGTTTTTTGTTTAGAGCTAGCTTTTACCCAGCCCTTAAAAAAGTAAAGTTTTCATATCTACTCTATTAATTACAATAATGGCAAAAACAATATTGGTAAACATAGAGTAAGAGTAGCTAATCTTTTAAACATAACGGAACCTCCTTCTTATCTTATTCTACTAGTTAGTTTAGTGAAACGTCCATATTCGCAAATATGAAATTAAAAAGTTAAAAAAAATCAGATTTGCTAAATTCTAAAAATCAATAATTTAGGGAGTAAGATGGTATTGTAAGATGTTTAGTTTAAATATCTTACAAAGGGCTTTATTGATTATTGTAATAACTGATTTATGCTAGCTAAGAATCGTGTTTACAATAACATCTTTTAAAAAGGAGGATTTAAATTATGAAAGATGCAAAAACACTTTTAGAAACAACAATTGAGGAGGTATCAGAACAAGAACTTAAAGATACAGCAGGTGGACGTTGGTATGGTTGGAGCTTCACCATTACAGATGAGTGTCCAAATTCAGTATTTGTCTGTTGTTAAGTCAGATAGGGTATTTTACTCTATGTATGCTCCTGCTTAGGGTGACCTCTAGGCAGGAGTTTTTAGGCGTCAAAGATTTAGTTTTATTTCAAAAGGGGTCTAGTTTAAAGATGTATAGGTGTAGAATTTAATTTATTGCGACAATGAAAAAATAGATTGTTTTTTATAAAAATACCAAATATTTTTGATGACTGCTATTGAAGAAACATCTTAGCAGAAAACTAAGGATATATAAGATGAGAGGCGCAGTTGTAGCTGAGTATCTAAGGTGATTTGCACTGTTTACTAGGTAATGGAATAAACTTTCCTGGATGAATTATCTTGTGTTAGAGGTTTTGTTCTAGGAAAGGTATTTTAATAAATGATGAGAGGTTAATTATGGTGGAACAATTAAAAAAAGAGTACTTAAATCATCAGTTCTATAACTATTTTGTGTCTATAATTGAATATAAGGTTTTACCTGAGAAATTTTATCAATTTGACAGTCAATCTGATTCAGTAAATCAAGCATTTAAAGTAGCTCTGTGGAACCATACATTTGAAACAGTGATGTATCTGTCTCTCAAGACACTCGTTTTTGATATCAACTATATGTCTCAGGACAAGGACAATCAAGAAGAAGCCTACAAAGATTATACTGCTTACTTAAGTAGCAAAGAAGGAATAAGCGATTTTTTCAGCCGCTATCCATTTTTGTTGCAGCAATTAAAAAGAGAACTATCTTTAGTTATCGAAGATTATAACATCTTTATCAAGAGATTTATCACTGATTTTGAAGAGTTAAAAAACAAATTTGAGATCTCGGGGGTACTAAAGACTGTACAGTTTTCTCAGGGAGACAGTCATTCAGGTAAGCAGACAGTTATCCGGTTAGACTTTCATGATAAAACAATTTATTATAAGCCGAAACATTATGAATCTTTTGCTTTGCTGTCAGATATTCTCGGCTTCTTGGAGGAACATGATATTCCAACCTTTCAGTTGCCTGCTATCTTGAGCAAAGGAGATTACTGTTGGCAGCTAGGAGTTGAGAGCCAAGACTCAACGTTGAATGAAGTGGAGGGCATATATGCTCAGTTTGGCACTCTGGCTTGTATTGCAGAAGTGTTTTCTATTACTGATTTACACATGGAAAATATCATTGTATCTGGGGGGAATCTTTATCTGATTGATTTAGAGACTTTCTTTCAGAGAAAAATTTATAAACAGAGTGGCCCAAACAATATCACTAATCAGCTGTATCAAAAAATTTCGGGCACTGTCCTATCCAGCGGTCTATTTCCGGTACAATACCAAAAGACCGAATCTTTTAATATCTCAGGTATTTGCGGTTCTGGCGGTACTGTTGCAAAGGGAAAATATGAATTGCTCAACAAAGGCAGAGGCGATATGAGACTGGTTAAGGCGGATTATTTCCGCGAAGATTGTTTTAACATTCCTAGGATTAATGGTAAGGCTGTAGAACCTCAAGATTACAGCTCTTACATTATAGATGGCTTTAGAACTTGCTATCGCTTTTTCATGGAAAATAAAACAAGTATCCAGGCTATTTTGAAACAATACAGGAATTTAAAAACAAGGCTGCTCTACAGAAATACCAACGATTATGGTAAGTTCCTTCGGGCAGCTACAAATCCTAGATATTTGAGCTCAGAGGAGGATAGACAGTGCCTGTTTTCATTTTTAAATGAAGCCAAGGATAATATTGATGCTGCCATCATCGAAAATGAAATATACGATCTGATGAATGGGGATATTCCCTATTTTACGGCCGATACCGAGGGTAAAGTCTACAATTCTAAAGAGAATCTGATTGAAAAGCTGGCTGACAATCCTTCGATTGATGAAAAGTTAGAAAAGATGGATTTGGATAACTTAAATTTTGTGACCCAGCTGATTCAGATTGTCATTCAAAAACCTTATAAACACTGGGAACGGCTATCAGGGGAAGATTATCATTTTATAAAAGAGCAAGTAAACACAAACGCTGAAGGATTACTTCTTTCCAGTGCCAAGGAGATACTGGAGCAAGCTGAGCAAAAGAGTTTTTCTTCAGCTTCAGAAATGACTTGGTTAAATATTGATATTACCGAATCAAAGCAGTGGGTACTCTCTCCTCAGGATATAACTCTATATACTGGCTTAATAGGAAACGCTCTCTGCTACCTTTATGCTTACCAGGTCACTAAGGACAAACACTATTATTCTGTTTTGAAAAAAATCTTATCTACTATAGAAAATACGAAAGAGCTTTTTATGACAGATAGTCTTTCGGTTTTTACAGGCAGAGGAGGTCTTCTCTATCTCTATTACAGCTTGTGGCTGGTTCTCAAAGATGAGCACTATCGCTACCTATCCTTTAAAATAATAGCAGACCTTAAAGACATAGCTTTAGAGAACCACAATCTAGACTTTCTTTCGGGATTAGCTGGCTTACTGGTCGTCCTGTGCCATATCTATGAACGGGAAAAAGCACATGATAGTTATGAGTTATTGGTAAATATCTCAGACCTTATCGCCAGCAAGGCTATCAACCGGGAAGGAGAAACCTTTTGGATTTCCGATCTTGACGAGACAGAAGTATTGAATGGATTTTCTCACGGGATATCAGGTATAGCCTATGCTTTACTGCAATCCTGGAGGGTTACACAAAATCATCTGTACTACCAATTAGCTGTTTCTGCTATTAAATTTGAAAATACAAGGATAGCAGACGGAAATTGGATAGACTTCCGTAATAGGGAGAGACGACAGCAGTTAAATATTCCAGAGCCTATTTATTGGTGTCATGGGGCTTCGGGCATTGGAATGACGAGATATCGGGAAGCACAAATGCTAAAGAATGAGGTGCTTAAAGAGGACTTTAATATGGCTAAAAAGACAGTACTAAAAGACGGTGCACTCAATGCGGATTGTCTCTGCCATGGGAAAATGGGTAATTTAGAACTTTTAATGTTGGAAGATGAGGTCACCAAGGACAGCCAGAACGATATTGCCGGCTACCTGCTTCATATTGTCCGGTATGCATCAGAACATGGCTGGATTTCGGGTTTACCGCAGCATATAAGAGTCTTTAACCTAATGGTTGGAGAGCTGGGGATAGCCTATCAGCTGCTCAGATTTATTTCCTGTTATCAGGTACCATCAATATTATTATTAGAATTTCCCAAAGGGAACCTATAAATTATGAAAAAAAGAATTACGCTGTTAGAACAGACAACACCGACTGAGTGTGGCTTGTGTTGCTTGTACATGATATTGGACTATTTCGATATTCAAGAAAATTTTTTTGAACTGAAGCAAAAAATAAATGTTGGTCGAAATGGTTTAAGTATTCAAAATGTTACCGATATAGCTAAAAACTATGGAATTTCATGCCAGACCTATCGCTTTCATAGTACCCCGCACTCTTTTCCTGCTATGGCTTTTGTTAATGAAGACCATTTTGTTATTCTAGAGAATTTCCGCAAGGGGAAGTATAGTATTGTGGATCCTGCTGTTGGCAGGTATGTACTAAATAAAGAAGAGTTTCAGGAGATGACTCCGAAATTTTACACGCTCTTTTTAAGGACAAATGGGTTATCATCTCTAAGAAGCATTTCGAGCCACCATTTAATTTTAAACAATGCCAAAAATCTTATTCTTTCACACAGAAAAATAATTCTGTTAACAGTTATCTGCACATTTTTATTTCAGCTTTTTACGGTGACTGTTCCTTTCTTTATGAAAAATGTTATAGATGATACTTGGAATATCAGGAAATCATTTACCTACTATGAAATGACACTTTTGTTTCTAGCTATCATGTGTATACAAAGTCTGATATTTTTCCTGAAAAATATTTTTCTGGCTCTTTTGCAGAATGGTATTCATAGACAAATCTCTGATAACTTCGTTTCTAAGCTATTAAAACTACCCTTAGCAGATATCGCTAATATGGATAGAACAGATATTATACACCGTTATAATGGAATTATAATAGTGAGAGAGATGGTTTCAGAAAGAATTCTAGCCATGTGGTTAGATATCATTCTTATGTTGGCTAGCCTATGTTATGTCTTTTTTGTCTCGGTTTATTTAGGGCTGGTGCTTCTTATTGTTTTTATTACAGAAAGTACTGTATTTTTTGCAGTATTAAGAGCTAAGCAAGAAAAATTAGGAAAAGAAGTTCTGAAACAGAAAAAATTGCTGCAAACCTTTTTTTCACTGGTTGATAGCCTCTTTGTTTTAAAAGCTAAAAATACAGAACAAGGCATCTTTTCAAAATGGCAAAAGGATTTCACTTCCTATACGGATGCTGCTTATGATAGAGCTAAACACTTTAATATTTTGGGGACGATAAACTACTTTGTTACATTCTCTGTACCTATATTCATTGTCATTTTATTTTTATATCTCTCCAATCAACAAAGTAGCGGTGAAATTATTTTACTCTATATGATGGCTTTAAATTTTGTCAATCCTATAAATACCATTTTAAATTCGATTGATGAGATGCTTTACAGCTTGAAACATTATGAAAGAGCGCTAGAAATCAATAGTTTAACAGAAGAGACTTTGGGAGGATATCAATTATCCAAAGATCACGATTTAACCATTAGGTTAGACCAAATCGGGTACAAGTATGAGTTTAATAGTCAGGAAGTTCTTAAAAATATATCGCTGACTATACATCCGGGAGAATTTATTGCAGTGATTGGCAAAAGTGGCAGCGGTAAATCATCTCTTGCAAAATTGCTGTTGGGGCATGTTATCCCGACAGTAGGCCAGCTTTCTTATAATGACATAGATTATCAAAGTGTAGATAAAAGAGATTTACGAAATCTTTCTTCAATAGTTCTTCAAGATGTTCCAATCCTTGATGGCAGTTTAAGATATAATATTACTCTGGATAGGGTAGATATTACTGATGAGGACGTTATTGAAATGTGTAAAAAAGTATCTATATATGATGATATCAAAAACATGCCTATGGGGTTAGATACACCGCTTTCAAAAGATAATTTAACGTTGTCTGGCGGACAAAAACAGAGACTTTCTTTAGCTAGGGAGCTAATTTCAAAACCTAGGTTAATCGTTTTAGATGAGCCAACTTCTGCTCTAGATGTGGAAACTGAAAAAGTTGTTCAAAGGAGTATAGAAGCACTTAACTGTACTAGAGTGCTTGTTACTCATAGACTAAATACGATAGAAAAGGCAGATAAGATTATCATGATGGATTCTGGTAAAATCACTGACAGTGGTACACATGACGTTCTGTATAGCAGAAACAAAACCTACAGAGATATGTATGACTCTTACATGAATAAGTACAATAAGGAGTTGGAATGATTGTTGATTTGATGTATAGCATTTAATGTAAAATTGATTTGTAAATTTGAAGTGGAATCTAATTCACTGCACTTTTTTAGAATTGTATTCTTTATTGATGATTAACCCGTTCTTGCATGTCATGAGTGAGAGTATTAAAAAAGATTGAAGGGCCATGGATGCCAGAAGCTCATCTAATTATATATTAAGCATCTTGAATATTTACAAAGTTGTAAGAAAACTAAGGGTAACTGTAAGATTTTGTACACTGATTTTTAGTAAACTGTTATGAAACATAAAGTAATTGAACACGCCTATAATGTTTTGCAAAAAGTTGAAGTCTTTCAGGGGTCTTGAGACTTATCGTTGGTCTTCCTACTTTTCTATGCATTGTTTAAGGCTTTATAACTTATGAAAGGATAAACGATAGTGATGACAATAATGATGGAACTTAATCAAGTCAAAAAAGTTTTTGGAGAGCAAACTGCTGTTGATCTCAATAATTTAAAAATTGAGCAGGGAGAAATTTATGGTCTGATTGGTCCAAATGGTGCCGGCAAATCCACTATCATGAAAATGATTTGCGGTCTTCTAACGCCAACAGCTGGGCAGATTAATGTTGCAGGTTCTGCTATGAAAGAAAGCAATCGTATTGCTATTTTGAAGCAGATTGGTTCCCTTATTGAGGAGCCTGCCTACTATGATAATTTAACAGGATATGAGAATTTGCAGATTCTTAAAGAGTTGAAAAATTTGACCGATCAAGATGTAGCAGAAGTGTTAGCCATAGTTCATCTGACAGAGAATAAGGACAAGCAAGTCAAACATTATTCTTTAGGGATGAAGCAGCGTTTAGGAATTGCCATGGCGATTATGGGACGTCCTAAAATGATTATACTTGATGAGCCGACAAATGGTTTGGATCCGCAGGCGCGTGAAGAAATCCGCAAGCTCATCCGTAACCTGCCTACGACCTTGAATACAACTGTGATGATTTCTTCACATGCTCTGGACGAGATCGAAAAAATGGTGACTCAGATAGGAATCATTGGTAAGGGCAAGCTTCTTTATCAAGGGACTGTTGAGCAATTCAAGAGCCAGCACAGCCGCAGCATTTGCCTGAGGACCTCAGACGATGTGTTAGCAGTATCCTTATTAGACTTCAATCCTAATGATGTAAAGGTGACCGATCAAGGCTTGCTTTTGCCGCATTTATCAGATGAGCAGATAGCGCTGATTGTCAAACGCTTATTGGATGCTGATGTAGCTGTCTATCGTATCTACGAGGTAACCAAGTCTCTTGAAGAACTCTTTATTGATTTTACAGCTAAGGATGCTTTGTAAGGTGGTGAAGATGATGAAAAAATTATTTCAGATAGAAATGCGAAAATATCGCGGTCTGCCTATCATTCATTTGCTAAGTCTCTCTATTATCATAAATGTTGCTGTCTGTGCCCTAATAATATTTCGGGTAAAAGGAGCAGACCAACTAGGAGACATCATAAAACTTTACCAAGTTTTTGATAACAATGCTGTTTTCAAAATTGTTACAGCTCCGGTTATATTGGCTAGCTTGGCCAGCATGGCTGTGCAGCTGGAGAATCGTCATAAAATGTGGAAAGTACTTCAAAGCAGTGGTGTTGATTATTACTATGTTTATGCTGTTAAATTTATCTATATTTATCTGTGCTATTTGGCATCTCAAATCATTGAATGGGGAATTATCCTGTTTTTGGTTAACATTCATGGTTTTACAGTCAGTATTCCGCTTGGACGTATGGGACTTTTTGCTCTTTCTGTGGCCTTGATATCGGCAGTTGTGTTGCTCTTGCATTATATTTTATCCTTGAAATGGACTAATCAACTTATCAGTCTGTCGATAGCTTTAGTTGGCTCCTTGGTTGGTATAATTGTTCTTTTTGTTTCTAGGAGGTTTGTACATGTGTGGATTTACAGTTGGTATGGCCTTTTAATATCAGTTGATATGGAAAAGGTTGGAAGTGAATTTATTGGACGCCTGAGAGATTTTTATGCTTATCCCTTAATAGCTTCTCTTATTCTTGGAGTTATTTTCTTCCAATTAGGAAAACATATAAAGGTAGGTGATTAGGATGACCTTGATAAAAATTGAATTACTGAAATTACGTCGTGCTCGCTTTTGGCTGCCTCTTTTAGTGCTACCTTTTTTATCGGTTATTTATGGAAGTACTAATTTTGCAGGGAATCAAAGTGTTCTTAAACAAGAATGGCTTAGTCTATGGACTCAAGTCTATCTTTTTTATGGAAGTTTTTTCTTTCCTTGTATGATTGGTATTATCTGTGCTTATATCTGGTATAGTGAGCATAAAAATGGCAGTCTAAAGCTCCTATTAACTTCTGCTTATTCGTTTTCTAGTATAGTTTGGGCAAAGATAACTGTTGCTTTTAGTCTGATCTTTTTGTCGCAATTGTATTTTTTGGGGCTTTATGCTGTCAGTGGTCTACTTTTTCAATTTAAAATGACTTTTCCAACAGCACTATTTTTATGGGCAATCTTGGCCAGCTTCTTTTCAATTGCCTTAGTTGCTATTCAGTCCTATTTTTCTTTGCGCATAAAAAGTTTTGCGCCGCCTGTTGCTTTGTCTATGATAATCGGGATATTTGGGTTTATCTTGACAGCTCAAAATATTATTCCTGAATTAGGCTATGTTTTACCTTTTTCTAAGTTAACTGCTTCTATGAATCAGATGACTTCGGTTAATCCAGAGATTACAAGCCTTGAATGGATTAAACTAGGTGTCTATACAGTAGTGATAGTTTTGATCTTTACCTCATTACAAATCCGTTATCTTAGAAAAACAGTCTTATAATTGTTAGATGAGAAAAATGGGGGTGTATTTTATTTCTATAAATGTTTAAAGATGTCATTATTAATAATACGTCATCCGTTTTTCAAGAACTTAGAACTATAGAGATAATCTATATCAGTGATAATTGCTTTTAAAGCCTCATTTTCAGGTTGTCTTGATGATGGTTAGCGCTTAAATAAGCAAAGAAACCTAAACGTTGACAAGCATGATAAATGTTTATATCCATCAGCTTTCTTTTGGAAAACTTTATTTCTCAAAGGCAAACAAGTTGCTAGTATAAAAGCATTAGTTAGTTTTAAAGATTAATGATTATATAAATCAGCTGTATTGCCAAAAGATTGATACTTTTTACTCATAACGTCCGATTCTGCTTAAATCGGACTTTTTTGTTACAATAGAAGTCGTATAGAAATGGAGAGTGTTTATGGTACGATTACAAGATGATTTTTATGATGCTGTCAATGGTGAGTGGGAAAAAACCGCTGTTATTCCGGATGATAAACCGCGCACCGGTGGCTTTTCGGATTTGTCGGATGAGATTGAGGATTTGATGCTTGCGACTACGGATCAGTGGCTGGCAGGAGAAAATCTGCCTGAAGACAGTATTTTGCAAAACTTTGTTAAGTTTCACCGTCAGGTGGCGGATTATGATAAGCGTGAAACAGTAGGTGTGGCGCCTGCTTTGCCGCTCATTGAAGAATACCAAAATCTGTCGTCTTTTGCCGAATTTGCCTCTAAAATCGCTGATTATGAGATGGCCGGCAAACCTAATCTGCTGCCGTTTGGTGTGGCACCGGATTTTATGAATGCACAGGTAAATGTTCTTTGGGCAGAAGCGCCTAGTTTGATTTTACCGGATACGACTTATTATGCTAAGGATAATGAAAACGGGAAAGAGCTGCTGGCTAAGTGGCGTGCTATGCAGGAAGAACTGCTGCCAAAATTTGGTTTTGAAACAGCAGAGATCAAGGATCTTTTAGATAAGGTTATTGAGCTGGATGCCAAATTGGCTCAGTATGTGCTGTCAAGCGAAGAGTCTTCTGAATATGTCAAGCTTTACCACCCCTATGACTGGGCTGACTTCACCAAATTGGCACCGGAGCTGCCCTTGGATGCGATTTTCACACAGATTTTGGGTCAAAAACCCGATAAGGTCATCGTTCCTGAAGAACGATTTTGGACACAGTTTGCTAAAGAATTTTATTCTGAAAGCAATTGGGAATTGTTAAAAGCGAGTTTGGTTCTCGCTGCGGCTGGCGCTTGGAATTCTTATCTGACGGATGATATTCGTATCCTTTCTGGCAGCTACAGTCGTGCTCTGTCGGGTACACCGCAGCCTATGGACAAGAAAAAAGCAGCCTTTTACCTTGCTCAGGGGCCTTACAATCAAGCACTCGGTCTTTGGTATGCTGGGGAGAAATTCTCGCCGGAAGCGAAAGCCGATGTGGAAGCTAAAGTGGCAACCATGATTGATGTTTATAAGGAGCGTCTGAGCAAGACGGACTGGCTGGCTCCTGCAACGCGTGACAAGGCCATTACTAAACTCAATGTTATCACGCCGCATATCGGCTATCCCGAGCAATTGCCTAAGACCTATGCGCAAAAGATTATTGATGATAAGCTGAGTCTGGTGGAAAATGCCCAAAATCTGGCTAAAATCTCCATTGCCTACAGTTGGAGCAAATGGAACAAGCCTGTTGACCGCAAGGAGTGGCACATGCCTGCCCACATGGTCAATGCCTACTATGATCCGCAGCAAAATCAGATCGTCTTTCCAGCAGCTATCTTACAGGCACCGTTTTATTCGCTGGAGCAATCATCGTCTGCTAATTACGGCGGCATTGGTGCGGTCATTGCCCATGAAATCTCTCACGCTTTTGATACCAATGGTGCTTCCTTTGATGAAAACGGCAGCCTCAACAATTGGTGGACGGATGAGGATTATAAGGCCTTTAAAGAGCGTACAGACAAGGTAGTTGAGCAGTTTGACGGGCTTGATTCCTACGGCGCAAAAGTAAACGGCCAGCTGACTGTGTCTGAAAATGTTGCTGATTTGGGTGGTTTGGCCTGCGCCTTAGAAGCAGCTAAAAAAGAGGCCGATTTCTCAGCCCGCGATTATTTTATTAATTTTGCAACTATCTGGCGGATGAAAGCTCGTCCGGAATACATGCAAATGCTGGCAGCTATTGATGTCCATGCTCCTGGTAAATTAAGAACCAATGTTCAGGTTGCTAACTTTGATGACTTCTTTGCAGCTTTTGATGTCAAAGAGGGAGACGGCATGTGGCGTGATAAAGATAAGCGCGTGATCATTTGGTAGTTTGCTTTAAAAAATTTAGGTGAAAGAATGTCAAATGAGCGCTAACAGTGCTGTAATAACTTAATGCTCAAACGCGGCCGGATATCCAGCCGCGTTTTTATCTTTATTCAATATCCAAAGGCACTCGGTGATCAGGTGCCGGAAACAGCCGATTAAGACGGTCCAGCTGTTCAGCACTGAGATGGATGTCTCGGCAGGCGATCAGTTCCTTCATGTGTTTTAACTGCCCTGTCCGCGGAATTGAAATCATATTGGGCTGGGCCAGCGTGAAGACAAGCAGCAGCTGATAAATGTTGATATTTAGTTCGTCTGCCAGTTCAGCCAGTTCCTTATTGCTAAGAAGCTTTCTTTGCAGAGTGCCCGCCTGAGCCAAAGGACAGTAGGCAATGGTCGGAATATCGTGCTGATCCTGAAAGGGCTTTAGGCAGTACTCAATACCGCGGGAACCCAAATGATAGAGCACTTCATTGGCCTGACAGTTTTTTCCGTCAGGAAGAGCTAATAATTCTTGCATATCTTCCAAATCAAAATTGGAGACTCCCCAAGAACGGATTTTGCCCTTGGCTTTCAGCCGTTCCAGTTCAGCAACGGTTTCAGCCAGCGGTGTATTGCCGCGCCAGTGATAGAGATAAAGGTCTAAGTAGTCTGTCTGCAGGGCTTTGAGCGAGGCGTCAAGACTGGTTTCCATGCGCTTTTTATTGGCGTTTGTAGGAAGAACCTTAGAAATGAGATAGAGTTTCTCACGTTCAAAAGGTTTGATAGCCTTGCCCACAAGTCTCTCAGCCAGACCGTGACCGTACATTTCGGCAGTGTCAATGATGGTTATGCCCTTATCCAGGGCATACTGCAGAGCTGCCAGTTCTTCTTTTTCAGCAGCAGGATTTTCTCCCAAAAACCAGGTGCCAATTCCTAAGGTCGGCTGCAATAATAACGTGTTTTGCATGATAAACTCCTCCAATCAAGGTGTTTTAAGCTGCCTAGGAGCAGAATTTCAATGAAGGTATGAAAGGTTCTATGACTAAAGTCTAACATAATCCGTCCGCAAAAGGCATGGTATAGAGACTAAAAATTATTTCTGAATTTTATAAAGGATAGAAGCGAGTTTTAAGACAAAGAAGTCGGAAAGTTTTCTTGGGTCATGTCCGGTTTTTTCGGTAATCTTGTTGAGTTTGTACTGGACGGTATTCTTATGAATAAAAAGACTTTCAGCGCATTGTTTGATGCTGCCGTTGCAGGATTCATAGGTATCTAAAAGCGGAATCATCTCATCAATTTCTTTTTGGGACAGCTGGGCAAAGATTTTATCCAGAAAATAGTTTTTGTTAATGTCAGCGACATTGTGCAGGATCAGACCGTATTCCATATCGGTAAAGAACAGTTCTCTTTTTTGATAGAAGGTCTTGTTCCAGCTCAGGGCGGTCTTGGCCTGACGGATACTCTGCTTTAATTCTTCCTTGCCCCGTCCGGAAGTTCCGACTCCAAACAGAAGGGTCATACGGTATTTTTTTTCGATAATTTGGGCAATTCTTTGAGTAATCTTGGAAATGGCCTGCGGATGCTTATCCTGCAGAAGGGCTAAAATCATATTGCCGCGAACCTCAAAGATTGTCTTGCCATCGCCCAATAAGAGTTCCAAATCCAGATAGACATTGGATATATCATCAAAGTACTGTTCAGTAACATTATCGCTGGGCAAACCGACAATAGCTGTGTACTCTTTGGAAGAGAGGTTGATGCCGTAGAGCATTTCAACTGAAAAATTATCATTGGGGCTGTCATCATTTTGGATATAATCCAGAATATTCTTATGAGAATTGCGCCTGTTGTAAACCAATTCTTTAGCAGCATTGTTAAGGATAAGAATCTTGGTCATTTCCTTAATGATTTGGCCGAATTGAGACACTTCTTCTTTTTTGCCGGTAATTCCGATGACACCGACGATCTGATTGTCAATGTCAACCGGCAGATTGATGCCCTGTTTAGCACCCTGGTACTGATTGTCAAATTCGATGACAATGGGCTGGTTTTTTTCAAGAACAAACTGAGCTCCTTCGTGATTGACCTGCCCAATTCGGCTGGGATCTGTACTGGCAATAATAATCCCCTCTGTCGAAAAGAAATTTAATTCCTGATGAATAATTTCTTTCATTCGAGTAAGAATGTCCTGAACAACACTTGCTTCGATCATAAAGCTTTCCCCCTTAACATGTAAACACTAAGGTCATTATACTATTTTTTCCTTTAGTTTTTGTAATAAAAATGATTTATTTAAGCGAAAATGCTCTTATCGCTTGTTTTAAAGCGGGATAATTTTTTTGACTAGACCAATTTTGACAAGCAGCTGACATCGTGGCCGTAACAGCAAAGAATGCTCTGCTGACACTTGTATTATTGGTCTGGAAAAGAAGAATCAGCTGTTTGTTAAGTTTGCTGGCAGAGACAGTTATTATAAAATAGCACAATATGTTACGCATACCATAAAAAGACCGGTCAAAGCACATCAAACTCTAGTTTGTGAAACGTTGAACATAAGAATGCCAATATGCTATTATGAAAAAGCCGATACTAAGACGGGCGGAAAAACAAATTTCTGATTGGTTCAAAAGCAGGAGTGGAGCCAGCGTCAGTCAGCTTTTCGGACCTGTCCGTTCTTAGCCAGCATTCATTAATGGGAGTCAATAGCAATATGGGGCTGATGCAGATGGCTTTTAAGCCGTTCAGTGTTTCAAGTTGGTATTTTCTCATGCTATTTCATTTTTATAAAAGGAGTTCGTTATGGACAGTGGATTAATTAGTTTACTGGGCATTCTGCTTGCCCTAGCTTTCTTGATTTGGGGATCCTATAAGCAGTTTCCGATTCTTGTTTTGGGTCCTGCTGCCTCTATCGTTGTTATTCTTTTGTCTGGTCTGCCGCTGACAAAAAGCCTGACAGATGAGTATGCACCGGCATTTGCTGATTTTGCCAAAGATAATTTTCTGATTTTCCTTCCGGCGACCGTTCTCGGCTCTATGCTGGGAGACTGCGGTGCCGCTCAGGATATTGCCAATAAAATCGCTGAATGGTCTCTGAAAATGGGTAATAAAAATGCGAAGTTCTGGGTTTTGATGGGGCTTTCGCTGATTACGGCTATTCTTTCATTCGGCGGTGTAAGCGGTTTCGTTGTTATCTTTACAATTGCTCCGATCTGCTTCCGTATTTTTAAGGAATTGGATATTCCTTGGCATTTCATTATTGCCGTTGCGGTTTACGGTGGTTCAATGTGGACAGCTATTCTCCCGGGATCGCCGGCTATTCAAAACTTGATTCCAATGGAAACACTGGGAACAAAACCAACTGCAGCACCCATACTTGGTATTATCGCTGCCGGAGTGTCTATTATCTTTGGTGCCTGGTATATCTGGTGGATGCTCAAACGCAATGAAAAACGCGGGGAAGGGTTTGAAAAGACCGGTCACAAGATGGAAGAGGCTTCACAAATTTTAGCCTTGAAAGCTATGGATAAAAAGACAACTAACTGGGACTTTGTCAAAGCACTCCTGCCATCTATTACCCTGATTGTTGCCATGAATGTCTTTAATGTGCCTCCTTATCTTTCTTTGACCATGGGCTGTTTGGTCTGCTTTGCTTTCTACTATAATAAATTTGCTAATTTCAAAAATACCATGGCTGATGGTGTTAATTCAACCATGAAGTCTATCATGAATGTTGCTGCCGTTGTTGGTTTTGGCGGTATCGTTGCAGCGGCACCGGGCTTTGAATATCTGGTTGATAACTTGGATAAAATCCCTGGACCGCCGCTGATTCAGCTTGCTGTTGCTACTAACTTGGTTGCTGGTATTACCGGTTCGGCTTCAGGCGGTGAAGCTATCTCGCTCAATGTCTTTGCTCCGCGTTTCTTAAAACAAGGTATCAGCGCGGATGTCCTGCACCGTATGGTTAATATCTCTTGTTACGGTTTGGATTCCCTGCCGCACAATGGTTCGGTTATCAATCGTCTCAACTACACCCATTTGACACATAAGGAAGGTTATTACCACGAATTCTGGCTGGGAGCAGCCTTCCCGCTGGTTAACTCTGTTTTCATTGCTGTTATTGCATCCATGGGTATTGTTTAGGATCAATTAAAGGAGAAAAATATGGGTAAAGCACCAAAAGTCATCGAAATGACTGTTTATCCGGTAGCTGGTCATGACAGTCCGCTGTTAACGCTGAGCGGCTGCCATGCACCCTATTTCACGAGAATTGTTGTCGTTTTAAAAGATGACAGCGGCAATCTTGGTATTGGAGAAATACACGGCGGAGAGCATATTACCAAGCAGCTGGAGAGCTATAAGCCTTTTGTCCTTGGAGAGCGAGTCAGTGAGTACCATAAGGTTCTGACGAATATTCGCAAAAGCCGTCAAAGGGCTGCACAAGATACTGGTGAGGGTCTGCAGCAGTTAAATCTCTCTAACTTAAAATTTGTTGTCCAGTCTGAGGCTGCTATTGAATGTGCCATGCTGGATTTGCTGGGGAAATTCTTAGAGCTGCCTGTCGCTGCTTTGTTGGGTGAAGGCGGTGTTCAACGTGATGAGGTTGAGTTTTTGGGCTATCTCTTTTACTCGGCAGATTCTGCTCAAATTGATCTGCCTTATGAAAAAAGCGATGGCAGCGACAGCTGGGAATCGCTGCGCCGAACTGAAATGATGACGCCTGAGGCGATTGTCAAACAAGCGCGCGTGCTCAAAGAAAAATACGGTTTTAATAATTTTAAACTAAAGGGCGGTGTTTTAGCAGGTGAAGAAGAAATGAAGGCGGTTGACGCTTTGAAAGCTGCTTTTCCGGATGCTCGCATCAACATTGATCCTAACGGAGCCTGGACGCTGGAAGAGGCGGTTGCTCTGACACAAGACCGTAAAAATGTGCTGACTTACATTGAGGATCCTTGCGGTCCGGAACAGGGCTTCTCCAGCCGTGAAATCATGGCGGAATACCGCGATGCAACAGGAATTCCTGTGGCGACAAATATGATTGCGACCAACTGGCGGCAATTTCACCATGCTGCGGCTCTGCGCAGCGTCAATATTGTTTTAGCTGATCCGCATTTTTGGACCTTAAACGGCAGTGTTCGCATGGCCTATCTTTTGAATGAGTGGGGACTAACCTGGGGTTCGCATTCCAATAATCATTTTGACATTACGCTTGCGACCTTTGTACAGGTTGCAGCCGCAGCTCCGGGCAACATTGCTCCGGTTGATACACACTGGATCTGGCAGGACGGCGAGTCCCTGCTTAAAGAACCGCTAAGCTTTGCTGATGGAAAAATCAAGCTTCCGGATAAACCCGGCTTGGGTGTCGATATTGATTTGGATAAGCTGGAAAAACAAAATGCTCTGTATCATCAAATGGATTTTAAAGACCGTGATGATACCATTGCCATGCAGTATTTGGAAGAAGGGTGGCAGTTCGATCCCAACCGGCCGGTCTTTTGCCATCGCTAAATGTGAGGGGTTGACTATATGATAGATAAGATTACAAAAGTTGAGGTGAAATTAATTCGTGTTCCTCTCAAAAAGCCTGTCAGTGATGCCAAAGTTATTCAAGGCAAACAGACACCGCTGAAAGAAGTTATGATTACAGCAGCGGTTATTGAGACAGAAGGCGGCTATACGGGTCTGGGTTACATTTATTGCAAACGAAACGGCGGCCCTGCCCAGTACGCTCTAGCTAAAGAATACGCACCCTTGTTGCTGGGTCAGGATCCTAACGATATCAGCCGCTTATGGAATAAATTACTGTGGTCCAGTATTTCGATTGGCAATACCGGTGTTGCTGTTCAGGGAATCACACCTTTCGACATTGCCCTGTGGGATATTAAGGCTAAGCGTGCCGGTCTTCCCTTAAGTAAGCTTTTGGGTCAGTACAAGGAATACGTTCCTTGTTACAATACAACGGGCGGTTTCTTACAAGATACGATTGAAGAAGTCATTGCCCATGCACAGACAGTCTTGGAAGAAGGCGTCGGCGGTGTGAAAATCAAGGTCGGTCAGCCAGATTATAAGGAAGATGTCAGACGTGTAGCCGCTTTGAGAAAGGCGTTGGGCGACGATGTGCCTATCATGATTGATGCCAATCAGCAGTGGGATGTCTCAACGGCACTTAAGGCTGGCAAATATTTTGATGACTATAATCTCGTTTGGTTTGAAGAACCGGTGACCTGCCATGATGTTGAAGGGCATCTGCGCTTATCACAAGCTCTGGGGACACCGATTGCAACAGGAGAAATGCTGACCAGTTATGAAGAAGGTCTTCCTTTCTTTGATAAACGTGCTTTTGATGTCTGTCAGCTTGATGCACCGCGTATCGGCGGTATTACACAGTTTCAAAAGGTAATCCAGCGCGCTGAAGAAAATCATTTGGTATTGGCACCCCATTACAGTATGGAGCTCCATTTGCCACTGACAGCCTGTTACAGCGGAGATGTTTGGGTAGAACATTTTGAATGGTTTGAAACAGTAGGTCTCTTTGAAGAAAGGGTAGAATTAGTCGATGGCAAGATGAAAGTACCGACACGTCCGGGTCTGGGGCTGACGCTCAATCAAGATGTTTTGCCGGACTTACAAGTAGATGCTCAGGTATTTCAATAAGGTATTAACTAGAGAAAATAATTTTGGAGGATAAAAAATGTCAGTACCTACAGTTGTGAAAATGGATGTTTATCCGGTTGCCGGATATGATTCCATGCTATTAAATCTAAGCGGAGCTCACGGTCCCTATTTCACGCGCAATGTAGTGATTTTAGAAGACAGTTCAGGCAATCTGGGTGTCGGTGAGGTTCCGGGCGGTCAAAAAATTACCGATACTTTAGAAAGGGCGAAAGACTTAGTTGTTGGACGCAGTATTGGAGAATATAAAAACATCGTTAAAGAAATTGGTGAGAAATTCGGCCAGCTTGACTCAGGCGGCCGCGGTCTCCAAACCTTTGACCTCCGGACGACTGTCCATGTTCAGACAGCAGTAGAAACACCTTTGCTTGATTTGCTGGGTCAGCATCTTCAAGTGCCAGTAGCTGCTTTGCTGGGAGACGGACAGGTTCGCGAAGACGTGCCTTTCTTAGGATATCTCTTCTACGTTGCTGATCCTAATAAAACAGACCTTCCTTATTTACAAGGAGATGATGATTCTGATGACTGGGGCCGTCTGCGCCGCAAGGAAGCGATGACACCGGAAGCTATTGTTGACTTGGCCAAGGCTGCTTATAAACGCTATGGTTTCAAGGACTTTAAGCTCAAAGGCGGTGTTTTAGAAGGCAAAGAAGAAGCTAAAGCTATTAAGGCTTTGAAAGAAGAATTTCCAAATGCCCGTATTACGCTTGATCCAAATGGTGCTTGGTCATTGAAAGAAGCCATTGAAATCGGCAGAGATTTAAAAGGCATTGCTGCTTATATTGAAGATCCTTGCGGGGCTGAAGACGGCTTTAGCGGCCGTGAAGTTATGGCTGAGTTTGTCAAGGCGACCGGTATTCCGACAGCTACCAATATGATTGCGACAGACTGGCGGCAGATGCAGCATTCGGTCGCTCTGCATTCTGTAACCATTCCGCTTGCGGATCCGCATTTTTGGACCATGCAAGGTTCTGTCCGTGTTGCTCAGATGTGCCATGATTTTGGTATGACTTGGGGCGTTCACTCCAACAATCACTTTGATATTTCCTTAGCCATGGTGGCTCATGCTGCGGCAGCAGCACCAGGTGAAATCAATGCCTGCGACACGCATTATATCTGGCAGGACGGTCAGGCTCTGACCGAAAATCCTCATATTATCAGAGATGGTGTCATTCATATTGCCAAAGATTCTGTCGGTCTAGGCATCAAACCTGACTTGGATGCTATCAAAAAAGCACATCAGCTCTATGTTGATAAGAATCTTGGTGCGCGTGATGATGCGGCTGCTATGCAGTATTTGATTCCGGGCTGGAAATTTGACAATAAAAAGCCAAGTTTAGTAAGATAGGAGAAACTCAGTGTTTAAGAGAGAAAATGTAAAAGGAATTGTCGTTCCGATTATTACCCCTGTTGATGATAATGAAAATATTGACGATACCAGACTGCGGAAAATCGTCAATCATGTCATCGAAAACGGGGTGCATGGCATCTTAGCCTTTGGCAGCAATTCAGAGTTCTATATGTTTGAGCCGGATGAAATGTTTCATGCTTTGGATGTCATGCTGGAAGAGGCTGCCGGCCGTGTTCCAATTTATTTCGGTATCGGAGCCATTCGCACTCGCAAATGTATTGAGCTCGCTCAGGAAGCTGCCAAACGGGATATTGCCGCTGTTTCAGTGCTGAATCCTATGTTCATTAAGCCAACTCCTGAAGCCCTGTATCATCATTTTAAAGCTATTGCTGACAGTGTCCCTGATACGGCTATGCTGCTTTATAATAACCCGGGGCGCTCCGGCTATACGATTCCGCTGGACATTATTGTCCGTTTGGCTCACGATGTGCCAAATATTATCGGTATCAAGGATTCAAGCGGTGATATCACCTTTTGCAGTGAATTGGTTCGTCAGACACATGATGTTGATTTCAGAGTTCTGACAGGCAAAGACACTACTATTTATCCCGGCCTCTGCGTAGGCGCTGTCGGCAGTGTCTGCTCTACAGCCAATATGTACACGCAGCTGGTCAGCAGTATCTATGATTACTATGCTGCCGGTGATTTTGAAAAATCGCTGGAAGCTCAGTTTAAACTAAATCCGATTCGTCTGTCTCAGGATGCAGCAAGCTTCCCGGCAGCGACTAAGGATATGGCTAACCTTATGGGCATGGACATGGGTAAATCGGTTCTGCCGACTGAGGCGACTACCGGACCGGTATTAGAACAAATGAAAGAAGCAATGCGTAAGGGTGGTTTTCTTCCATCTGACATGTAAAGATTAGCAGGAGGTATAAGTATGGGGAAAAGAATTGTCATTGCATCGGATTCTTTTAAAGGCAGTGCCAGTTCTAAAGAAGTTGGAACCTATATTTCTGAGGGCATCCATAGCTTGTATCCTGATTATGAAACAAAGATTTTTTCCATTGCTGACGGCGGCGAGGGAACTGTTGATGCTATCCTTGATGTCAATCAGGGTGAGAAGGTTACGGTTTGTGTTCAAGGGCCGCTCGGTTCCCCTGTCAATGCTTCCTATGCTATTATTGATGGTGGGAGAACAGCTGTTTTAGAAATGGCAGCAGCATCCGGTATTACCTTAGTTGAGTCAGGAGCCTTAGATGTTATGAAGGCCTCAACTTATGGTACCGGCCAAATGATTAAGAGTGCTTTAGAGCATGGCGTTGAGCGGATCTATATTGGTATTGGCGGCTCAGCAACCAACGATGGCGGTATGGGAATGGCAGCAGCGCTTGGTGTGAAGTTCTTTGACGCACAGGGAAAAGAACTAGCTGCAAATGGTGAAAATTTGATTCAGGTAGCCAGTTTGGACGTATCTGCTGCAGAAGGCTGTTTTGATTCTGTAGAGCTGATTATTTTGTCTGATGTGACCAACCCGCTCTGCGGCAGCAATGGGGCAACAGCAGTTTACGGTCCTCAAAAAGGAGCCAGCGAGGACTTGATAAAGGTTCTGGATGAAGGACTTGCTAATTTTGCTCAGGTTATTAAGAAGACTCTGCACAAGGATATCAAGGATGTCCCTGGTGCGGGAGCTGCAGGCGGTCTCGGTGCAGGTTTGATGGCCTTTTTGAACGGCCAGTCTCAGCGCGGTATTGATAAGATTCTGCAAATGATTCATATTGAAGAGGACATTAAAAGAGCCGACTTGGTCATTACCGGCGAAGGCCGCATGGATGGTCAGTCGATCAATGGCAAAGCTCCCATCGGCATTGCAGCCATTGCCAAAAAATACGATGTTCCTACGGTAGCAATCGTGGGCAGCCGTTCTTTAGAACTGGACGAGGTCTATCATCAAGGAATAGCAGGTGTTTTTGATATTGTTAATCGTCCGATGACTTTGGAAGAAGCCATGGCTGATACCAGATCTTTGGTACTGTCAGCCAGCCAAAATCTCATCACCTTATTTGGTACATTGACCAAATAAAAAAGCTTGTCGCTTAATAATTATAGTACACATACTATTTATCTTGAGATAAGGGTTTGTTAAAATGTAAAGTATAGAATTCAGAAAGGGATGTAAATAAAATGAAAATTGGATTTGTCGGATTAGGTATTATGGGTAAACCAATGGCTATCAATTTGGTCAAGGCCGGTCACGAGGTCTATGGTTTTGACTTTAATCAATCCAGCATTGATGCCTTGACAGCAGCTGGCGGCCATGCTGCTGCGAGCGGTAAGGATGCTGCTCAAAAGGGTGATATTGTTATCACCATGCTGCCCAATTCACCGCATGTAAAAGCGGCTCTGTTTAATGAAAACGGGATTGCTGAAGGCTTAAGTGCCGGTCAGACGGTCATTGACATGAGCTCTATTTCACCAGTAGCCAGCAAGGAATTTCATGACAAGTTAAAAGAACTGTCTGTATCCTTCTTAGATGCTCCTGTGTCCGGCGGTGAACCTAAGGCTATTGACGGAACCATTGCTGTTATGGTCGGCGGTGATGAAAAGGTCTTTGAACAATATAAGGATGTTCTGCAGGCCATGGCCAGCAGTGTTACTCTCGTCGGTGAAGTCGGTGCCGGTAATTTAACGAAATTAGCTAATCAAATGATCGTTGCGGTCAATATTGCTGCAGTATCTGAAGCTTATTCTTTGGCTAAGAAAGCTGGAGTTGATCCATCGCGGGTTTATGAAGCCATTCGCGGCGGTTTGGCCGGTTCGACGGTTATGGATCAAAAGTCACAGAAAATTTTTGATGGTGATTTTACACCAGGTTTCCGTATTGATTTGCATATCAAGGACTTGCAAAATGCTTTAGATGCTTCACACTCCTACAATGTGTCAACACCGTTCACTGCGCAGGCTATGGAAATCCTCCAAGTGCTTAAGGCTCATGACTACGGTTCAGATGACCATTCAGCCATTGCGCGCTATTATGAATTGGTAAATGGCCAAAAATTGCAGTAGCCGCTTATTCTGACAGCTAAAAACTGGGATGGAGGACTCCCTCTCTCAGCAGCCAAAAATACAATAATGAGACTTGTTTCCTTTTGTTGCACGAGAAGCAAGTCTTTTAAATACCGTTAAATGTTCTTCTTGTTCCAAAAGGCGGTGCTGCTTGGTTATAACTGCTCTGCGGGCGGCATTGAGAGGCAGAAGTTCAGCTCTTAAAGCTGCATGGTACTATTTCATGCTGGCTGATGAAGCACTTTTTGACGATTATAAAAATGAGGCTGAGACAAAAGAGTCTCAGCCTCATTTTATATTTTGTGATGCGGCGGTTGGGGTCAGAGCTGCAGAATTGAGTTGACCGTTCCTGATTTTTCTTTCCCGCTTATTTTTTGTATTTTGAATGACGGGAGTTTTGAGCGCAGCGTAAGGGTTCTTCAGCCTTTTTGCTATTTTTTCACAATAAGGCCGATAGCTTCTTGAATGCGTTCTTCTTGCAAAGCGGGATCGTCACTGGGTTCTTCAATAACCTGAGTGATTTTGCTGGCAATGACCAGTCCCATTGTGCGGTTGATGCTGGAACGAACGGCTGAGAGCTGGGTGATGATGTCAATACATTCTTGATCTTCTTCCATCATTTTTTGGATACCCCGTAACTGTCCTTCGGCCCGTTTTAGACGATTGATAATATCTTTTTGCTCTTTTTTCATGATTTTATTATACTGACCGGGGGTATTTTTGTCAAATCCTAAAACAGGAAGTAAAACAGTTGACAAGCAATTCGCTATTGTGGTAGTATCTAAACATACCCTTTGGGGTATTTAAAGAGAAAAGGAGAAAGCATGCTTGAATTGTTTAAAAAACTGTTTCCTTCTTCGGGGAAAAGTATTACAACTGCTGAGTTAGAGGATATTTTAGCTGAGAAAAAAATTACCTTGCTAGATGTCCGGGAACCTAATGAATACCGGGGCGGGCATATTAGAAGTGCGCGCAATTTTCCGCTGCAGGATATTCATACCTACCAAGGGAAAAAAACTGAGCCGGTTTATGTCATCTGTCAATCTGGAATGCGCAGTAAGCGGGCAGCAAGTGTACTAAGCCAAAAAGGCTATGAGGCCATTAATGTCAAAGGCGGCATGATGTCTTATAAAGGAAAAACTATATAAAATGGAGGATAAACTCATGAAAATCGTTATTATCGGCGGTGTAGCCGGCGGTATGTCAGCAGCTACGCGTTTGCGCCGTTTGATGGAAGATGCTGAAATTATTGTTTTTGATAAGGGACCCTATGTATCCTTTGCCAACTGCGGTTTACCCTTTCACGTTTCGGGAGAAATAGCAGAGCGCTCTAATTTGCTGGTACAGACACCAGAGCAATTGAAGGCTCGTTTTGAGTTGGATGTGCGTCCTGAAACAGAAGTCCTCTCGATTGATCCGCTTAAAAAAGAAGTGACTGTTGTGTCAGACGGTCAGGAATATAAGGAAAGTTACGATAAATTGATTTTGTCACCAGGTGCCAAACCCTTTGTTCCGCCGATGGCAGGTTTAGATGAGGCAGAGAATGTCTTTGTGCTCCGTAATATTCCCGATCTGGATAAAATTATGGCAGGTCTGGGCAGCTCTGCTGCCCGTAAGGCAACTGTTATTGGGGCTGGCTTTATCGGTCTGGAAATGGCAGAAAGCCTTGCTAAAAAAGGCTTAGACGTGACCATTGTTGAAAAGGCGCCTCATGTCCTGCCGCCGCTGGATGAAGAAATGGCAGCCTATGTGCAGGATGAACTGATTAAAAAAGGTATTACTATCTATACCAATCAGTCTGCACAAGCTTTTTCTGAAAAAGGTCAGGTTATCGTGCTGGAAGATGGTACAGAACTGCAGTCTGACCTTACCATTCTTTCTGTTGGCGTGCAGCCTGAAAATGACCTGGCTAAGTCAGCAGGAATTGCTTTAGGTTTACGTGGGGGTATTTTGGTAGACGAGCATTACCAGACCAGTCAGCCGGATATCTACGCTGTAGGGGATGCGATTGTTGTGAAACAGCAGATTACATCAGAAGATGCCTTGATTTCCTTAGCCAGTCCGGCCAATCGTCAAGGCCGGCAAGTGGCAGATATTATCGCTGGTTTGCCGCGTCAAAACAAGGGAAGTATCGGAACTGCTATTGTCCGCGTCTTTGATTTATCAGCAGCTTCAACGGGTCTGAGCGAGCGGGTTGCCCGCCAGCATTTTGAAGATGTGGCCGTTGTTCATACAACTGGAAATGACCATGCCGGTTATTATCCTGGCGCGACCTCTATTACTCTGAAATTAATTTTCAATCCCAAAACGGGTGCCATTTATGGAGCTCAGGCTGTTGGACAAAAAGGTGTTGACAAGCGTATTGACGTTTTGGCGACAGCTATCAAGGGTGGCCTGACGGTCTTTGATTTGCCAGAGTTGGAATTCACCTACGCTCCGCCGTTTGGTTCTGCTAAGGACCCTGTCAACATGATTGGTTATGCAGCAAGTAACTTGGCTGAAGGGACGAGTGACAGTGTTCAATGGTATGAATTAAAGGATGAATTGGCGGCAGGCAAAGTTCTGCTTGATGTTCGGACAGCCTCCGAAATAGCTAACGGCCGTTTCCCCGATGCACTGACTATCCCGCTTGATGAGCTGCGGGAACGTTTAGGTGAGCTGGATAAAGAGAAAGCTTACATTGTGAGCTGCCACAGCGGTCTGCGTTCTTATCTGGCAGAGCGCATCTTGAAACAAAATGGCTTCAAGGTACAAAACTTAGACGGAGCTTACTCACTGTATAATATGGTTAGACCGGAGGAAATAATCCATGATTAAAGTTGTTGATATCAAAGCAATTCAAGAAGATTTAGAAGCGAAAGCTTTTAATTTAATTGACGTGCGTGAAGCCGATGAATTTGCAGCCGGCCGTGTTCCGGGTGCAGTTAATCTGCCCTTGAGTGAATTAGCCAGCCGTTACCAAGAATTAGCGGCAGATAAACCCTATCATATCATCTGCCAAATGGGCGGCCGTTCTGCACAGGCCTGTGCCTTTCTGGACAGTAAGGGGTATGATGTTACCAATATTAGCGGCGGAACAAGTGCTTGGACAGGTTCCTTAGAACAATAAACAAGAGTACCATTTAAATAAGGGCCGCTGACTAATAAGAGAAAAAATAACGAGACTTGTTTTTCTGTATGGCACAGGAGACAGGTCTTTTTCTTGCTGAATGCTTGTTTCACTATCGAAGGTGACCTGTTTTAGCCTTGGCTGTATTGATATTTTTCAGTGATGAAAGCAGAAGTTTTCGGGTCATAGCGCGAAAATAGGTGCTTTCATGCCAATTTGATTGGTTGTTAGTAAGCTTTTTGGCCATAGAAAAAGAGGCTGGGATGAATGAACTGCACCTCAAAAGTTAGTCTTTCTGTCTAACTTTTGAGGAACAGTACAAATTCCCTCCTCTTTTTTAACTATTGAAGTATAACAGCGTGACAGAGCCTGATTTGAGCCGCTATCCGGACAGTGCAGCTAATCATGTTCCCGGCCAGCAAGATGCTTGACTGCTGTTAGTCAGTTACTACTGACAGCTGCCTGTGGATAGTATCAATGGTTACCTGAGCACCAATGGTAAAGGTAAAGAGCGGCTGCGTATGGGCGAAATCAAGGTCGTACATCACAGGAACTTTTTTAAGGATCGGATGTTTATCCAGAATAAAGCGCAAAATGTCCTCGGTCATTTGTGTTTCTTTAGGAAAACGCCCAAAGACCACTGCCTGCGGATCCGGATAGACCTGCAAAAGAGCAGCCAAATTGCGGGCAACTTCTGTATAATGCTCTTCCTCAGCCCCTTCTAAAAAGAGAACATAATTTTCTGGTTTGGGAGCAAATTCTGTTCCGCGCAAAAGTCCGAAAGTCGACAGGTTTCCGCCGATGATAGTTCCCTGAGCCTTGCCATCGTTGTAAATTTTCCATTCAGTCGGCTGAAAATGGCGCGGCTGCTTAGGATCGTACCAAGCGTCGCTGGACCATTCTTTGCTGGGAACAAGGCTGTAAGAATGTCTGGTGACAGCATTGAGCCACATTCTGCTTTGGTAGTCCTGACCTTCCTCCATCTTGAAACTCGAATAAGAAGGTCCCATATAGGTTTCCATACCGGTTTTAGCATAGATAGCATTTAAAAGAGCAGTCGTATCAGAATAACCGCATATAATCTTAGGGTGTTTTTTGATTAAATCATAATCCAGATAAGGCAGCAGTTCGTTGGCATTAAAGCCGCCAATAGTCGCTAAAATAGCGTTAACGTGGTCTTCACGGAAGGCATCGTGCAGATCGGAAACACGGCTGGCGATAGAACTTGAGTGAAGCAGGTCGCTTTCCATATAATTATTGGAAAATGAGACTGTAAAACCTAATTTTTCCAAGGTTCTTTTAGCAGATAAATTAGCTTTGAAGCCTCCTAAAAGTTCAATAGAGCTCGATGGACTGACAATCCTGATGTGGTCGCCGTAAGTTAATTTTCTCATAAATCGATTTGTTATCCCCCAAACTGTTAAAACAGACAAAAGAACTCCCAGAAAGGCTGGGAGTTCTCAAACTAAAAGGCGGTAGACGGATTTGAACCGACGATCAAGCTTTTGCAGAGCCGTGCCTTACCACTTGGCTATACCGCCGTAACAGTAATTATTCTACCTTAAATTTGCCTTTTGGTCAAGTAGAATTCCCTTGCATTTTATTCCTAATTTTGTTATGATAGTAAAGTCGCAGAAATGTGATAATACTCATCTTAGATGAATTGTGGTCTGGTTGCCTTTTGAGGTTGGGCTGCAAGCTGAAGTCTGAGAGAGGAAAAAACATTATAAAGGAGAAATACTCATGGCAGTAATTTCAATGAAACAACTTCTTGAGGCTGGTGTTCACTTTGGTCACCAAACACGCCGCTGGAACCCTAAGATGGCTAAGTACATCTTCACAGAACGTAACGGAATTCACGTTATTGACCTTCAGCAAACCGTTAAATTAGCCGATCAAGCTTACGACTTTGTTCGCGATGCAGCAGCTAACGATGCGGTTATCTTGTTTGTCGGTACGAAAAAACAAGCTTCAGAAGCTATTAAAGAAGAAGCTGAACGCGCAGGCCAATTTTACATTAACCATCGCTGGCTGGGCGGAACTTTGACCAACTGGGATACTATTCAAAAACGTATCGCTCGTCTTAAAGAAATCAAACAAATGGAAGCTGACGGAACGTTTGAAGTGCTTCCTAAGAAAGAAGTAGCTCTTCTGAACAAACAGCGTGCCCGTCTTGAAAAATTCTTGGGCGGTATTGAAGATATGCCTCGTATTCCAGATGTTATCTACATCGTTGACCCGCATAAAGAACAAATCGCTGTTAAAGAAGCTAAAAAACTGGGTATCCCGGTTGTTGCTATGGTTGATACTAACGCTGATCCAGATGATATCGATGTTATCATCCCAGCAAATGATGACGCTATCCGCGCCGTTAAATTGATCACAAGCAAATTAGCTGATGCTGTTATTGAAGGCCGTCAAGGTGAAGACAGTGTTGAAGCGGTTGAAGCAGAACTTGCAGCAGACGATACACAGGCTGATTCAATCGAAGAAATCGTTGAAGTTGTTGAAGGCTCAAACGAAGACTAAGTCATAGACGAATAGGTAAAAGCTTTGTTTTTACCTGTCTGTGCTCATAATAATAACATACGTAACCTAAGGGGCGGGGCCTAGCCCTCCCCTTTTATACTTAAAATTGGAGGAATAATCATGGCAAATATTACTGCAGCTCTTGTTAAAGAATTGCGTGAAAAAACCGGTGCCGGTGTAATGGATGCTAAAAAGGCATTGGTTGAAGTTGAAGGCGATATGGAAAAAGCAGTTGAATTGCTGCGTGAAAAGGGTATTGCTAAGGCAGCGAAAAAAGCTGACCGTGTTGCTGCTGAAGGTTTGACCGGTATTTATGTTAATGGCAATGTTGCAGCTATCGTTGAAGTTAATGCAGAAACGGACTTTGTTGCAAAGAATGCTCAATTCGTTGAACTGGTTAATGAAACAGCAAAAGCTATTGCTGAACAAAAACCTGCTAACAATGAGGAAGCTCTTAAAGTAACTTTGGCTTCAGGAGAAACTTTGGAAGCAGCCTATGTCAATGCAACTGCAACAATCGGTGAAAAAATTTCTTTCCGCCGCTTTGCCCTTGTTGAAAAAGAAGATGCCCAAGTTTTTGGAGCTTACCAACACAATGGCGGTAAAATTGGTGTTGTCACAGTGCTCGAAGGTGCAGATGAAGCTCTTGCAAAACAAGTAGCTATGCACGTAGCAGCAATGAACCCAACCGTTCTTTCTTACAAGGAATTAAGTGAAGAATTCATCCATGATGAATTGGCTCAAATGAACCATAAGATTGAACAAGATAACGAAAGCCGTGCCATGGTTGACAAACCAGCGCTTCCGCTTCTTAAATACGGTTCAAAACTGCAATTAACTGATGAAGTTATGGCACAAGCCGAAGAAGACATCAAAGCTGAGCTTAAGGCTGAAGGCAAGCCAGAAAAGATTTGGGATAAAATCATTCCTGGTAAAATGGCACGCTTCATGCTTGATAATACTAAGGTTGACCAACAGTACACCTTGCTGTCCCAAGTTTACATTATGGACGACAGCAAGACTGTTGAGGCCTACCTCGAATCAGTAAATGCTAAAGCAATCAGCTTTGTTCGTTTTGAAGTGGGTGAAGGTATTGAAAGAGCTGCTAATGACTTTGAAAACGAAGTTGCAGCAACAATGGCCGCTGCCTTGAACAACTAAGATTTTATTTTAACGGCACTTTAAGATAGGCTGTCAGGGCTTATCTTGGAGTGCTTTTTGCTTGCCTGAATAAATTTTGAAAAGCAAGACCGTTTCACTTCCAAGGCTCTTGCTTTCCAAAAGTATGATTTTTCGGTATAATAAGGTCAGTTATAGTCAAAGTGACTGGGAAGGAGTCGATATCATGACATCAAAAAATACGTCTGACAGTATTGAAGAATATATTAAAAAGATACTGGCTCAGTCTGGTTTTGCAGAAATTAAGAGAAGTGCTTTGGCGGACAGTTTCAGTGTTGTTCCCAGTCAGATCAACTATGTGATTAAGACACGCTTTACCGAGAGCCGCGGCTACCTTGTTGAAAGCAAGCGCGGCGGCGGCGGCTATATTCGAATTGCTAAAATTCATTTTTCAGACCAGCATCAGATGCTTAACAATCTGGAAGCAAACATTGGTGAGCAAATCAGTGAGCAGGTTTTTGCGGATATTATTCAGCTGCTCTTTGATGAAAAGATTATCAGTGAGCGTGAAGGAAATATTATTTTGTCGGCTGCCGGAGACGAAGTTCTGGGTGCAGACAGTCCTAAAATTCGGGCCCGCATGCTTCGCAAGATACTACAACGTTTAGACAGAAAAGGATACCATCTATGACCGATTATTCATTGAAAATGCAGGAAGTTTTCCGGCTGGCTCAGTTTGAAGCTGCCCGCTTTGAAAGCTCCTATCTTGAAAGCTGGCACGTCCTTCTTGCCATGGTTGAAATTGACAGTTCAGTAGCCGGCCTGAGTTTTGCTGAATTTGAAGACGATGTCCAGTTTGAAGACTATCAGGCGGCAGCTATATTGGCGGTTGGCAGAAGACCTAAGAAGCCAAGCGGTGAGATTACTTTGCTGGAACAGTCAAAGGCTTTGAGTAAAACTCTGGCAGAAGCTTCTGCCATCAGTCAAGCGACTCGTGCCAAGGAAGTAGGAACGGAGCATGTCTTGTTTGCTATGCTGCTCAATCCTAATTTGCTGGCAACGCGGATTTTAGAATTAGTCGGTTTTCAAATCAAGGACGACGGCGAGTCTGTCCGCCTGCTTGATTTGCGCAAGGCTGTTGAACGCTATGCAGGTTTCTCAAAAGAAGATATCAAAGCCATCTTTGAAATGCGTAAGCCCAAGAAAATCAAAAACAACGGCAATTTCTCCGACTTAATGAAGCCGCCCAGCCTGACAGGCGAATTGGCTGATTTCACACGGGATTTGACCGATCTGGCCCGCAAAGGACGTTTGGAGCCTGTTATTGGCCGGGAGAAGGAAATCTCACGCATGATTCAGATTTTAAGCCGCAAGACAAAAAATAATCCTGTCTTAGTTGGGGATGCCGGAGTTGGTAAAACAGCGCTGGCTTACGGACTGGCCCAGCGTATCGTGGACAGCGCGGTGCCTTTTGAACTGGCCGATATGAAAGTCTTGGAACTGGATATGATGAGCGTTGTTGCCGGAACGCGTTTCCGCGGGGACTTTGAAGAGCGTATGAATCAGATTATTGCGGATATTGAGGCAGACGGGCACATTATTCTCTTTATTGATGAGCTGCATACTATTATGGGCTCCGGCAGCGGAATCGACAGCACTTTGGATGCGGCTAATATTCTCAAACCGGCCTTAGCGCGAGGTAGTCTCAGAACTATTGGTGCTACAACTCAGGAAGAATATCAAAAGCATATTGAAAAGGATTCTGCCCTGTCCCGCCGCTTTGCCAAAGTAACCATTGAAGAGCCGAGCGAAGAAGAGGCATATCAAATTTTGCTTGGCTTAAAGAAAAATTATGAAGATTATCACCATGTGACGATTTCTGCTGCTGCTGTCAAAACAGCCGTCAAAGCAGCGCACCGTTACCTGACCAGCAAGAATCTGCCTGATTCGGCTATTGATTTGTTGGATGAGGCCAGTGCGACCGTGCAGGGCTTGGTGAAAAAAGAGGCACCTGCCTTTCTGACAGACTTGGATCAAGCCATTATTGATAAAGATATAGCTGCTGCCCGCCGTTTATTGAAAAAAGAGGAAAAACCTCTGCTTAAAAAACGTGTTGCAGTCAGCGAGGATGCGATTTTAGAAACCTTGAGCAAGCTTTCTGGAATTCCGGTAAACAAGCTGACTCAGGCAGACAGCAAAAAGTACCTCAATCTGGAAAAAGAACTGCATAAGCGTGTTATCGGTCAGGATACAGCAATTTCTGCGGTGAGCCGTGCCATCCGCCGGAATCAGTCAGGTATTCGAATTGGAAAACGTCCGATCGGCTCCTTTATGTTTCTGGGACCGACCGGTGTCGGTAAGACAGAATTGGCCAAGGCCTTGGCAGAAGTCCTCTTTGATGATGAATCGGCTCTCATTCGTTTTGATATGAGTGAGTACATGGAAAAATTCGCAGCTTCCCGCCTCAACGGAGCCCCTCCGGGCTATGTCGGCTATGAAGAGGGGGGCGAGCTGACTGAAAAAGTTCGCAACAAGCCTTATTCTGTGCTGCTCTTTGATGAGGTTGAAAAAGCCCATCCGGACATTTTCAATGTTCTCTTGCAGGTGCTGGATGATGGGGTTCTGACTGACAGCCGCGGCCGCAAGGTTGATTTTTCAAATACGATTATTATTATGACTTCAAACCTTGGAGCGACAGCTCTTCGTGACGATAAGACAGTCGGTTTTGGGGCCAAGGATTTTTCTCAGGATTATAAGGCCATGGAAAGTCGGATTTTGGAGGAACTAAAAAAAGCTTACCGTCCTGAATTCATTAACCGTATTGATGAAAAAGTTGTCTTTCATAATCTTACTCAGGAAAATATGCGTGATGTTGTCAAAATTATGGTGCAGCCGCTGGTTGCTCATTTGGCCGAACAAGGCATTGTTCTGAAATTCCAAAGCTCAGCGCTCAAGCATTTGGCGCAGATCGGCTACGATGCAGAAATGGGAGCGCGTCCGCTTCGCAGAAGTCTTCAAACTGAGGTCGAAGATAAACTGGCAGAGCTTGTTCTCTCGGGAGAACTCTCCAGCGGACAGACACTGAAAATCGGTATTCAAAAAGATAAACTCAAATTTGATATTGTCTGATATATAAAACAGAAGAGGCTCGGTAAAACTCGTCCAGTATTCCTGTTTTGGAATAAGCTCTTGATGCAATGGTTGGGAGTAAGACTTGTTGGCTGCGCCTTACCCCTGCACAGTTTATTGAGTGCTTTAGCACCAATGAACCACTGCTAGCTGGCTTTCCTTTTGCCTAAATAAAATCGGTGTTTTTGTGAGCATTATTAAAAAGCTTGGAAAATTATTTTTTCCAAGCTTTTTAAAGTAAACATCTTTTTAGGACAGATAGGCTTAAAGGCAGCAGTTTTCTTTGCAGCTCTTAGAGCTTGACGGATTCTTTGGCTCAAGAAAGAAGTCTGGATGAGATAAGTCCGAAAAAACTGTTGGACAGAGCGCGTTGGTTATGAGTAAATCCCATCAAAAATAGCTGTCACGTCAGCCAAAGTTTCTGCCCGAGAGACGGCTGATCTGATTTTAGCAGCGCCGGATGTACCGCGGAGATAGTGCGGTGCCAAGCCGCGGAATTCTCTGACAGCAATAGTTTCACCCTTAAGATTAACTAAGCGTTTCAGATGGTCTTGGGCAATTTCCAGCATTTTGCTGAAAGGCAGATTGTCTAAGATTTCTCCGGTTTCAAAATAGTGGTTGATTTGGGTAAAGATATAAGGATTGCTTCTGGCAGCGCGTCCGACCATAACGGCATCGGCACCTACCTCATCAATCATAAATTTAGCGTCCTCGACAGAACGAATATCCCCATTGGCGATAAAAGGAACCTTAGTGATGGCCTGGGCTACTTTAGCCAGTGTTTCATGGTCGCAATGGCCGGTGTACATTTGTTCGCGTGTGCGTCCGTGCATGGCGAGAGCAGCAACGCCGGCAGACTCAGCAGCCAGAGCGTTTTCGACGGCCAAAGAAGGTTCTGACCAGCCTGTCCGCATTTTGACTGTCAGTGGAATGTCAAGGACAGATTTAACGGTTGAAACAACCGAATAAATCTTATCAGGATTTTTGAGCCACATGGCTCCTGCCTCGTTCTTAACGATTTTATTCACCGGGCAGCCCATGTTAATGTCTACAAGGTCAGCCTGAGTGTTGGTCTGAATGAATTCAGCTGCGCGTGCCAGACTGTCACCGTCGCTGCCAAAAAGCTGGATAGAAACAGGATGCTCTTCTTCATCAATATGAAGCATGTGCAGTGTTTTTTCATTGTTGTATTGAATGCCCTTGTCTGATACCATCTCCATCACAACGAGTCCGGCTCCGAATTCCTTAGCAATGGTGCGGAAGGCAGAATTGGTGACACCAGCCATGGGTGCTAAGACAGTACGATGGGGGATTTCTACTCCACCAATCCTAAATGAGCTGTTAAGCTTGGTCATGAATCATCTCCTCTAAATCATTTTCGTTAAATTGGTAAGTTCTCCCGCAGAATTGACAGACAATCTCTGCGCCGTGGTCGTGCTCTTTCATTTCCTTAAGGTCATCCGCCGGCAGAGTCTTGAGAGCTTCTTCAAAACGCTTGCGCGAGCAGTCGCAGGCAAAGCGGATTTCCTCTTCAGAGAGCACCTTGTACTCATCTTCGCCGTAAAGTGCTGAAAGCAGGGCTTCAATAGGATTATCGGCTTCCAAGAGGCTTGAAATAGCAGGCATTGCTTGGATACGCTTCTCATAGCGGGTGATTTCCTCATCAGAAGCTTCAGGCAAAACCTGCAGCATAAAGCCGCCAGCGACTTTGACCTTGTCTTTGTCATCCAAAAGAACATTTAACCCTACTGCGGAGGGCGTTTGTTCACTTTCTGTCAGATAGTAGGTCAAATCTTCTCCGATTTCTCCGGATACCAGAGGTGTAGATGAGGTGTAGGGATTTCCGATACCATAGTCTGTGATGACGACGAACTGTCCATGTCCCATAAAAGGACCGACCAGAACTTCGCCTGTTGCGGTTTTCTTAATGTCAACCCCTTTATTTTGAATATAGCCCTTGACATTGCCTTTGGTATCAGCTACTGAGATGATGTGCCCAAAAGAAGAATCGCCGATGACCTTGACCGTTACCTTGCTGTCACCCTTTTGATTGGCAGCCAAAATTTGATTGGCAATCAGTGTACGGCCTAAGGCAACTGTCGAGCTTGAAAGGGTTTGATGTTTTTCCTGTGCTGTCCGAACTGTCTCAGTACTGTCGAGCACATAAGCACGGAAAGCACCCGATGCTGAAATTGATTTAATAAGTTTGTCCATACCTTTTATTTTAACATAAATTGAGGGAAGTAGCAGGACGGAAACTCTGTAAAAACAGGCTGTCAGCAGTTTTATAAAAAAGCAAGCAAATTAATTGATACTAATTAGTAATAACTATATAATAGTCTTACAAATACAAATGGAGGCTATTATACTATGTCAAACTTTTTAGATTTACAAAAACAGCGCCGCAGCATTTATGCCTTGGGTAAAAATGTTGCCTTATCAGAAGCCGAACTTGCTGATGTGATTAAAAATGCTATCAAACAGGCACCTTCAGCTTTCAACTCACAAACCAGCCGGGCAGTCATCTTGTTTGGTGAAGAATCCAATAATTTTTGGAACAAGATTGCTTACAGTGAGTTAGAAAAAGTAACACCAGCTGAAGCTTTTGAAGGAACAAAAGCTAAATTAGAAAGCTTTGCAGCCGGCGTTGGAACGATTCTCTTTTTTGAAGATCAGGATATTGTTAAAAATCTGGAAGAAAATTTCCCTCTCTACGCGGACAACTTCAAGCCATGGTCTGAACAAGCGCACGGTATTGCTCTTTATGCAGCTTGGCTGGCTTTGGCTGAACAAAACATTGGAATGAGTGTGCAGCACTACAACCCTCTTGTTGATGCCCAGGTTGCTGAAAAATATGGTCTGCCGGCTAATTGGAAACTGCGTGCTCAGGCACCGTTTGGCTCTATCGAAGCTCCGGCAGGCGACAAAGAATTTGCAGCGGATCAGGACCGTTTCAAAGTTTTTGGAGCTTAAATTAGAATAACCTGCAAAGCAAGGCAGCTCCTTAGGCCGAGCTTGCATGCTGTGACATTTTAAAAAACATAAAAAGCGACATGCTGACAGTTTCTATCTGTTTTGCGTGTCGCTTTTTGTTTCTGACTTTAGTCTAAATGGATAGGGACTTCAGGGAACAATTTAGCCAGTATTTTTCCAGTAATCACCTGTCCCGGACCTTCCTGACAGTAGGTGTGCATGTACATGGACGGGTTAAAATTGAGCTCAATACAAGTACAATGCGGATTTTCCTTAGTTGCTTTTAAAGTGGTATCCGGAATAATCAAGTCAACGCCGCAGGCCCAGGCTCCCATGGCTGTAGCCATATCAGCAGCCAGCTGCTTGTAGCTGCTGTCCATTTCCTCAGTTATATCAATGGAATCTCCGCCTGTTGAAATGTTTGAATTGCCGCGCAAATTCACCTTGACGCCGGCTGGCAAAATACTCTCTGGGGTGCAGCCTTGCTGCTGCAGCATGAGGCATTCAATGTCACCGAGTTCGATGATTTCAAGCGGTGAGCGGTGATTTCGGCCCCGCAGCGGGTTTTTATTTTTTTGCTCAACCAGCTGAGAAACAGTGCTGTGACCATCACCGACCACATTTGCGGCAACCCGCAGCAGAACAGCTTCGCATTTGCCGTCAAGGACAAAAAAGCGGTATTCAGTTCCGGCAACAAATTCTTCAACCAAAACAGAAGAGTCTTCAAGAAAGGCAATACCCAGTGCCTTTTCATAAGCGCTCAGGCTGGCAGGCGCTTCAAAAATGGAAATGCCCAGACCGAAATTAGTTGATTTGGGTTTAACAACGATAGCCTGTTTTTCAACTTGCTGATAATAGCGGAGCGCCTCGTCCTTGCTGTCGAATTCTGCACCGGCAGGAACCGGATAGCCGTGTTCTCTTAGGATTTTTTTGGTTACAACTTTATTAGCCATGGCCAAGGGAACAACATAGTTGTCTTTAGATGTCATGTTGCCGTTTTTGACATATTCAATATGGCTGCCGTGCCAGAGCTTGAGAAACTGATCGCTCTCATCTAAAATATCAAAATGAATCCCCTTTTGGATGGCGTCAAAAAGGAGCATTTGTGTTGAGAGTTCCATGGTTTCATAGCCTTTAAGAGCATAGTAGGCCTCCCAGGCATAGTCATGGTATTCCTTCCCCTTTTGCTGACCGAATGTTTCCAAGGACAGGTTATCAAGGTGTTTTGAAAGCCGGCCGCCAACAGTCAGTTCGGGATTATTGATTTGATCTTTGATATCGGCCAGAAGCTGTTCATAGTAGGCAGGCAGCTGGAAATGCCTGATCAGCTCTTCCATAGCTGTCAGGACATCTTGGTAAGGAGCCTCTTGTGGCAGCTTTTCCAAGGGATGGCTGAGAGCGATTTTTTCGTTAAGTTCTGCAGCCTTCTCCACTGTCTGATTGACTTCCTGAGGAGCGTCGAGCCAAAGCATAGCCAGGGTAAAGAGATGAACGCTGTCGATGGTTTCCTGCGTAATACCGCAATTGTCAAAGGGATTCAGGTCAAAGCAGCGGAATTCTAAGTAAGTAATGCCCTTGGTGAGGTAGTCTCGGCTGTACTTGCTGCCGCGCAGGCGAACAGCTGAGTAAAATTCTTTCTCGGCAGACAAGGCACCTGTGTCAACATAACGTTCAATGCTTGCGACGTAATTTTCCAGCCGATCAAAAGGAACCTTGACATCTGAGGTATTGACATAGCCTAAATGACTGTTTCTGAGCGAACGAACAGGGGTGGTTAATTCTTTTTCAAAGAAGCCTTGTTCGGCCAAGGGGCTGGCGCCATAGAGATAAGTCAAAAACCAGCGATAGGTCAGGAAATTTTGAGCTAATTTTAAATAAAGATCGTTTTTAAAGGGGATTAGAGACTGATAGCTGCTGCGCTCAAACAGTGATTTAAGCAGGTCGGCACCTAATTCGATATTGTAATGAATACCCGACATAGATTGGAGCATCTTGCCGTATTTTTCAGCCAGATGCTGACGGTAGGATAGCTCAAAAGGGTCTTCTAACCGAGCAATTTCAATCTCATCTTCTCTGATTTGCGGCGGCATGGACAGGGGCCAGAGATATTGATCGTTATCTATGCTGCGCTGAGCGACATCGGTAATAGCTCCTAAAAAGCGCAGCACTTCCTTGCTTGATTTGGCAATGGGGGTGATTAATTCTAGCTGAGGTTCGCTGTAGTCTGTCTGAATGTATGGATGATAGCTGCGAGATCCTAGTTTATGAGGATGAGGAGTCTGTGCTAAGCGCTGCGTCTTTTGATCAATACGCAGGCTCTCTCTTTCCAGTCCAAAAGTAGCTTGTAAGACGGGGAGGTTCTGCGGACTTTGCTGTAAAATCTGATCAATGTTTGACATATTCTTTCTCCTAAAAGATATTCTAGTTCTAGTTTACAAGAATGTTCGGAAAAACGCATGTTTCTGATACGAAATATTGAAAAACAGTCAGAAATTTCTTATAATAAATTGTAAGGCAAACCTGCAGGTGAAATTCCTGCCATGTTATAGCTGCTTAATAAGTTTGAGACCCTGCTGCTGGCAGAAATTTTCATTGGTTTCTGCTTTTATTTTGGCTTTCAGTATGTCTGAGGAGTGCCGGAGCTTAGGCAATCTGCTTTTTAGGGGTTATAGTTTTTAAGAAAGGATGAGGACTCTCTTTGTCAGAGTTCGTATCAGCATATGACATCAGTAGTAGTAGTTGGAACCCAGTGGGGAGATGAAGGCAAGGGGAAAATCACAGATTTTCTGTCAGCAGATGCCGAAGTGATTGCGCGCTATCAAGGCGGTGATAATGCCGGTCATACCATCGTTATTGACGGTAAAAAATTTAAACTGCATTTGATTCCGTCAGGCATTTTCTTCCCGGAAAAAATTTCGGTTATCGGCAATGGTGTGGTGGTCAATCCTAAGTCTTTGGTTGAGGAGCTGGCTTATTTGCACAAAGAAGGCGTTAGGACAGACAGTCTGCGTATTTCTGACCGTGCTCATATTATTCTGCCTTATCATATTAAACTTGATCAGCTGCAGGAAACTGCCAAGGGCGACAACAAGATTGGAACGACCAATAAGGGAATCGGTCCTGCTTATATGGACAAGGCGGCGCGTGTCGGCATTCGGATTGCTGATTTGCTGGATAAGGACATCTTTGCAGAGCGTCTGCGGTCCAATTTGGAAGAGAAAAACCGTCTTTTCAGCAAGATGTACGAGTGCGAAGAAATTGCTTTTGAGGATATCTTTGAAGAGTATTATGCCTACGGTCAGGAAATCAAGCAATATGTGACCGATACTTCCGTCATCTTAAATGATGCTCTGGATAAGGGCAAGCGTGTTCTGTTCGAAGGAGCACAGGGTGTTATGCTGGATATTGACCAAGGAACCTATCCTTTTGTAACTTCATCCAACCCGGTTGCGGGCGGTGTGACAATCGGCTCAGGTGTCGGTCCAAGTAAAATCAACAAGGTTGTCGGTGTCTGTAAGGCTTATACCAGCCGTGTTGGTGACGGACCTTTCCCGACAGAACTCTTTGATGAAATTGGAGACCGCATTCGTGAAATCGGTCATGAGTACGGAACAACAACAGGGCGGCCGCGCCGTGTCGGCTGGTTTGACTCAGTTGTTATGCGCCACAGCCGCCGTGTATCAGGCATTACCAACCTCAGTCTCAACTGTATTGATGTTCTCTCAGGGCTTGAGACAGTTAAGATCTGTGTCGCTTATGATCTGGACGGTCAGCGTATTGACCACTATCCAGCCAGCCTCGAGCAGCTCAAGCGCTGCAAGCCTATCTATGAGGAGCTGCCGGGTTGGTCTGAAGATATTACAGGTGTTCGCAGCCTTGAAGAGCTGCCGGAGAATGCCCGCAACTATGTTCGCCGTGTCGGCGAGCTTGTCGGTGTCCGCATTTCAACTTTCTCTGTTGGGCCGGACCGCGACCAGACCAATATTTTAGACAGTGTCTGGGCTAATATTTAGCAGGGATTATTAAATACATCAGTTTAAAAGAGCAGAGGCAAAAAGTCATTTTGCCTCTGCTCTTTTTGTCTGCTTTTTTTGAAAATAATGCCTGCAGAAAATAGATTTAATGAATTAGAAAGTTTTACGTTATTAATTTAATTAAATATTTATGAGAAAATCAAGAGGATTTATATTAAAGCTCTAACAGTGCTGATGTCAGCGCTTCCACATTAATGGGGAAGTAACTTGGCTTTGTTTTGTAAACGCAAACATTTATAATGAAACATATCAAAGAAAGGGGAATGACGTGTGAATTACAGACAGATAAGTATTTTACGAGATTTACTGTTAGTCGATGATTTCATTGCCGGCAAAACATTGGCTAATAAATACTCCGTCTCGACAAAAACCATCTACTCAGACCTGTCTTTCTTGAACAAAGAGATAGAAGAGCTGTCTGATAAAATCGAAAAAATTCCTCGGCGCGGCATACGCTTGGCCGTCAATGCCAATGAAAAAAAGCGTTTGGCAGATCTGCTGAATCATTTTCATGCTGAGGAAATGAAAGATATTTCCAGGGAATATCTGCTGCTGAAATCTCTGTTCTTTGATCAAAAGGAGATTGACATTATTGACTGGTCTGTTCAGTATTTTGTCAGTGAAACATCCGTCAGAAGGGATATTGATAAATTAGAAAATAAATTTACAGGTTATAAGATTCACATGGAGCGCCATAACGGCAGGTACAGGATTGTCGGACAGGAGCAGGAAATAAGGAAGTTTCTGAGGAACTATTTGATAACGGAGTTTCATCTGGGCCTGCATACAGTGACACACAATCCGCAGTTTGCATATTTCTTTCCAAAAGAAGAAATAGAACGTGTTATTTCCATTTTAAATCACTATGCGGCGACCTACCATTTCATTCTGAGTGAGCAGTACAGCATCTATTTAATTGTTGATCTGCTGATTGCAAAGATGCGCTATCTAAATGGCAGTACTATCGTATCAAATGACATGGTTCATTTCATCGAAAATCTTTCTTATTACGAAGTTTACACCTTTGCCGGCGATCTATTCAGAGAATTTGTCGGACTTAAGGATAAGCCCATGCCGCTCTTAGAGATTATTAATCTGTCTTACACCTTGCTGTCCGTTGGCTATGAAACCAATGACTTGATTGTCGGGGACCAGATTAATAATATTATCAAAAATCTGATCGAGCGCGTCAGCCAATTGCTCAGTATTGATTTGAGCGGCGACCGGCATCTTTTTAAGATGCTGATCAGCCATGTGCAGCCCATGATCTTTCGTCTGAAAAACAGAATCATGGTTAACAGTGACATCACTGAAGAAATCAAAAAGAAGTACAGCGTTCTTTACAATATTGTTTGGCTGTCCTGCCGTGAATTGTCAGATGCCTTCTCAATTGATATGACAGACGGGGAAATGGCCTTTTTGACCGTTCATTTTGAAATCGCTATTGAAAAGCTGGCCAAACCTTTGATGATCTATGTGGTCTGTCCCCAGGGACTGGCGACAACTGAGCTGATTATGACCTCCTTATCGCATGTGATTTCTAATTTTGACCACCTGATAAAAATTGATGCCAGTGAATTGACAGCAGACAAAATAAAGCAGGCAGATATGATTATCAGTTCCATTTCCTTGTCAGATATAGAGGTTGATGAGTCCAAGGTTATTTTTATCAGCCCGGTGCTGACTGATGCTGATTTGGAAAATTTGCAAAATCGGTATTTACAGCTTCAACAGGGGAACAGACGGGTTTTGTCTGTCATTGAAAATAAGGAAGCCTATACGAAATCACTGGTTCATAAGCTGATTGGAAAGAATGTTTTCTTAAAAGTTGACCAAAAGACGGTCAATGGCTGCATTGACTTTCTGGTTGAAAAATCCAGCCTTCAGAATCGCCAAAATCCATTGTACCGCAAGTCTATCCTCATCCGTGAGGACCTGGGAAGCACCAGTGTTTACACCGGAATCGCACTTCCGCATGCCCTGCCGGTTGCTGTGAGTGAATCACAATTGGTGATCATGACGCTGAAAAAACCTATTCGCTGGGGAAGCAATATGGTTAAGGTGATTATGTTAATTTCGATGTCTCAGGAAGATGAATTTTTTTACAAGGATGCCTTAATCAGCATTTATTCTAAGATTGACAGTTCAGAATACATCGATAAATTGTGGTACTCGCCGACTGTCACTGACTTTATAGAATTATTGTAAAAAAGCAGCTAATAGTAATGGAGGAGGTTAACATAATGGCTGAAAAAATGAAACTTGAAGATTATATAAGACCAGAACTTATTTTTGTTAATGAAAGCTTTAAATCAAGCAAGGATATGTTTGAAACAATCTATAAAAAAGCCTTTGATTTAGGTTATGTCTATGACACGTTTCTTGACAAAATCATCGAACGGGAAAAGAATTTTCCGACAGGTCTGCAGCTGGAAAAAATGGGTGTTGCTATTCCTCATACAGATGCTGAGTGCATCAAAAAAGAATTTGTCGCTATTGTGACAACCCAGCCGATTTCTTTTATGAGTATGGAAGATTTCAATCAATCGGTAGCAGCCGAGATAGCCTTTGTTTTGGGTCTGAAAGAGCCTCATGCCCAGCTTGAGATGCTTCAGTCGCTGATGGGCTTATTGCAGAATGCAGCATTACTGACGCAAATACGAAAGGTACATTCTGCAGAGGATCTTATCACTATTGTAAACACAAATAACATTTAAAGGAGACGTATTATGTCAAAAGTTAAAGTATTGGTAGCCTGCGGAGCGGGTATAGCAACTTCTACCGTTGTTATGAAAAAGATTGAAGATTTGTTTGCACGCAATCATATTGATGCCCAAATCACACAGATTAAAATTGCAGAAGCTGCGTCTAAGCAGGATTCAAATGATTTGCTGATTACGACAACCATGCTGCCGATGGAATATAAGATACCTGCTATCAAAGCAATGGCCTTCTTAACAGGAATCGGACAGGATAAGGTTGAGGCTCAGATTTTGGAAGAAGTGGCTAAAATACAGGCCAATCAATAATTTGCAGGACTTCATTATTATTTAAAAGGAGACGGTTATGGATACATTAACAACTGTTGTTCAAGGTATTTTGAATATGGGCTCAAGCGTAGTGCTCCCAATAATCATTTTTACTTTGGCAGTTATCTTTCGAGTTCCGGTGCGCAAGGCCATTACATCAGGCTTGACTGTAGGGATCGGTATGTTAGGAATCAGTCTGGTATTAGGACTCTTGTCCGATAATGTCGGCCCTGCAGCGCAGGCCATGGTTGAGAGATTTGGCTTGGAGCTTACTGTTGTGGATGCCGGCTGGCCGGCAGTCTCGGCAGCAACCTGGGCTCATCCGATTGCAGCGGTAATGATACCGGTCATCTTGCTTGTCAACCTCATCATGCTGGCCTTCAATTGGACCAAAACACTCAATATTGATATTTGGAATTACTGGCATATGAGTGCGGCAGCAGCAACTGGCTATATCGTAACTAAGAGCTTTTTCTGGGGCATTGTCTGCGGGATTGGCTATACCATTATTGTTCAGATCATTGCCGATAAAACAGCTCCTTATGTTCAGGAATATTATGGACTTGAAGGGGTTTCGATATCAACAGGTTCTGCTCAGGGGTATGCGATTCTTGGTATTCCCATTGCCTGGGCTGTCAGCAAGATTCCTGGTATCGGCAAACTTGATGTCAAACCCGAAACCATTCAAAAACGCTTTGGTATCTTTGGTGAACCAATGATCATGGGAATTATTATTGGCGGAGCGCTCGCAATTCTGGGCGGTTATAATGTTACCAAAATCCTTCAAACAGCCATGGCTATGGGTGCAGTTATGTTTATTCTGCCGCGCATGGTTAAGATTCTCATGGAAGGACTCATTCCCATTCAGGAAGCTGCTCAGACCATGCTGCAAAAACGGTATGCTGACCGTGAAATCTTCCTGGGAATGGATGCAGCTCTTGCAACAGGTTCTCCAGCAGCACTGTCAACAGGTCTCTTGATGGTGCCCATTACACTGCTTATTGCTGTTTTGCTGCCGGGCAACCGCGTGCTGCCATTTGCCGACTTAGCAACAATTCCTTTCTTTGCTGCCTTGGTTGTCCCAACTCGAAAAGGTAATATCCTGCATTCAGTTATTGCTTTGACTGTTGTTATTACCTTTGCTTTGTGGATGGCAACTGACTATGCGCCAGTTATGACGAAAATGGCAGAAGGGGTTGTCAAATTCCCTAAAGGCGCATCGCAAATTTCTAATTTTGACACGGGCGGAAATCTGCTTAACTGGATTTTCTTAAAACTCTCAGAATTAGTTAAATCAGTATTCTAACATAAGATCATTATTAGTATGGAGGAAAGTTAAATGAGTATTCCTAAGAAAATGAAAGCTGTTGTCAAATCAGCTCCCGGTTTTGATAACATGTCTCTGGAAGAAATTGATGTTCCGGAGGTCAAAGGGGACCGTGTCTTGATGAAGGTAGCCTACACAGGTATTTGCGGGACAGATATTCATACCTATAAGGGCGAATATAAAAACGCTGTCACTCCCCTAGTGCTGGGACATGAATTTTCCGGACAGGTCGTGGCTGTCGGTGAGGATGTGACAAAGGTCAAAGTGGGGGACCGCGTTACCAGCGAGACCACTTTTGATACCTGCGGCGAATGTGCTTACTGTAAAGAGAAAAAATACAATTTATGTGAAAAACGCTCCGGAATCGGTACAAAAGCTTTTGGCAGCATGGCTAATTATGTTCTGACACGCGAAGAAAGTGTGCATATTCTTCCGGATAATGTCAGCTATAAATTAGCAGCCATGTCAGAACCGCTGGCGTCCTGCGTACATGCCATGTATCAGCTGACGCCGCTGGACTTCCACGATACTATTCTTATCATCGGACCTGGGCCTATGGGGCTTTTATCCCTGCAGATTGCCAAAGAAATTGGAGCCTTTACCATCGTTTCAGGCGTTACTAAGGATGCCGACCGGCTGAAGATTGCTAAAGAATTAGGTGCCGATATTGTTGTCAACACGCAGGAAGAAGATCTGGCTCAAATTATAGCAGATGCTACCAATGGTGTGGGAGTAGATAAGGTTTATGACTGCTCAGGAGCCATTCCTGCTGTCAATGCGGCGCTTCCTCTGATTCGCAAGGGTGGCGTGCTGCAGCAAGTAGGACTGTTTGCCAAAGATTTAAACGAACTTGATGAACGAACCATCATTCAGCATGAAATCACTTATCAAGGTTCACGGTCACAAAACCCTTATGACTGGCCGATAGCGATTCATTTGGAAAGCAAAGGTGCTATTAATGAAGAAAAAATGGTAACTGCGGTCTTTGATTTGGAACATTGGCGGGATGCTTTTGAAGCCATGATGGCCGGTAAGGAGCTGAAAGTTCTCATTGCTTCGAATCCCGGAGAATTAGACTAATACTCAATCAAAATCAACAATAGACTAGACGACAAGCTATAGCTTTGATTGTTGAAAAGCAGAAGGTCAAAAAGGGTCTGGAAATAGAGTTAAGGTTGGCTGATTTCAGTTTGACTTATCTTAGATTATCAAGACGGGGCGTGCCCCTCTTAATCGACTGACTCCAGACTCTTTTTCTAAAGACATATATGCTCAAAAAATCACAAGGAGAATAAGGATTATGAATTTTGAATCAGATGACTATTTAAAGAAAGTAGATGCTTGGTGGCGTGCAGCCAACTATCTCTCAGCAGCTCAGATGTACTTGAAAGATAATTCTCTGTTAAAAAGAGAACTGACCCAAAATGACCTTAAAGTCCACCCTATCGGACACTGGGGCACTGTTCCGGGGCAAAACTTTATCTATGCTCATTTAAACCGTGCCATTAACAAGTATGATTTAGACATGTTTTATATTGAAGGGCCTGGACACGGCGGACAGGTGATGGTGTCTAATTCCTATTTGGACGGCAGTTACACTGAATTAAACCCTGAGATTACTCAAACAGAGGAAGGCTTTACCAAGCTCTGTAAAATCTTCTCTTTCCCAGGCGGTATTGCTTCGCACGCGGCTCCTGAAACGCCGGGCTCTATCCATGAAGGCGGTGAATTGGGTTACGCCATGTCACATGCGACTGGTGCAGTACTGGATAATCCGGATGTCATCGCTGCGACGGTTATTGGCGACGGCGAAGCTGAAACAGGTCCTTTAATGGCCGGCTGGCTGTCAAATACCTTTATCAACCCTGTTAATGACGGTGCTGTTCTGCCGATCCTCTATCTCAATGGCGGAAAAATCCACAACCCGACCATTCTGTCCCGCCGCACAGATGAGGAGCTGCAGCAATTCTTCCAAGGTCTGGGCTGGGATCCGATTTTTGTCGAAGTGAAAGAGCCAACTCTTGAATCGCATCGACTTATGGCTGAAAAACTGGATGAAGCGGTTGAAAAAATCAAGGCTATTCAGGCTGAAGCCCGTAAAAATCCGGCAGACCAAGCAGCTATGCCAGCATGGCCGGTACTTGTTGCCCGCATTCCTAAGGGCTGGACAGGTCCGAAAGAGTGGGAAGGGACACCTATCGAAGGCGGTTTCCGTGCTCACCAAGTCCCTATTCCGGTCGATGCCCATCACATGGAACATGTCGATGCTCTCTTGAAATGGCTGAAATCTTACCGGCCCGAAGAGCTGTTTGATGAAACCGGCCGCTTAATGCCTGAAATAGCAGCTATTTCGCCCAAAGGTGACCGGCGGATGTCAACCAATCCAATCACCAATGCAGGAATCCTTAAACCGATGAACACTGCCGATTGGAAGAAATTTGCTATAGATACCGTAAAACCGGGTGCTGTGGTTGCTCAGGACATGATAGAATTTGGGAAGTATGCGGCTGATTTAGTGGAAGCCAATCCTGATAATTTCCGTATCTTTGGTCCTGACGAATCCAAATCCAATCGTCTCAATGAAGTGTTCAAAAAGACCAACCGTCAATGGCTGGCTCGCCGGGATGAAAGTTATGATGAATGGCTCAGTCCTGCCGGGCGCGTGATTGACTCGCAGCTGTCAGAACATCAGGCTGAAGGCTTTTTGGAAGGCTATGTTTTAACAGGACGCCACGGCTTCTTTGCTTCCTACGAATCCTTCCTGCGTGTGGTTGATACAATGATTACCCAGCACTTTAAGTGGCTGCGTAAATCCAAAACCCACACTAGCTGGCGCAAAAATTACCCATCTTTGAATTTAATTTCAACCTCAACTGTCTTCCAGCAGGATCACAATGGCTATACCCACCAGGATCCGGGTATTTTAACGCACTTGTCTGAAAAAACACCGGAATTTATCCGTGAATACCTGCCGGCAGATACCAACTCCTTGCTGGCTGTTATGGACAAGGCCTTGAAATCAGAAGATAAAATTAATTTAGTCGTGACTTCTAAGCATCCTCGCCCGCAGTTTTATTCTGCTAAGGAGGCTGAGGAATTGGTTCAAAAAGGTTATAAGGTGATTGACTGGGCCTCTACCGATAAGGGGCAGGAACCTGATGTGGTCTTTGCAGCAGCCGGAACGGAACCCAACCTAGAAGCTTTGGCAGCTATCAGCATTCTGCACAAAGAATTTCCAGAGCTGAAAATTCGTTTTGTCAATGTTGTTGATATCCTGAAGCTTCGCCACCCTAGTGTGGATTCCAGAGGCCTGAGCGATGAGGAATTCGATGATGTCTTTACAAAAGATAAGCCTGTTATTTTCGCTTTCCATGCCTATGAAGGCATGATTAGGGATATCTTTTTCACTCGGCACAATCATAATCTTCACGTTCACGGCTACCGCGAAAACGGGGATATCACCACGCCGTTTGATATGCGGGTGCTGTCCGAACTGGACCGTTTCCACTTAGCTCAGGATGCTGCACTGGCTGCCTTAGGAGATAGGGCTTCTGAATTTGCCCAAGCAATGGATGAGAAAGTCTCTTATCACAGACAGTATATTCGGGAGCATGGCGACGATATTCCAGAAGTTAATCAGTGGCAGTGGGAAAACCTAAACTGATTGCTGCTGTTTGTCAAACAGCGACTGCGATTGCCTGTATAACTCCGTATTCTTAAAGGAATGCGGAGTTTTTTGCTGTGATTTTAGCTCGTTGTTTCTACAGTGCGAAACAATGGGCCACTGCCTCACACTATAAAAGTTTAAGGCTGGGACACTGCTGTCCCGGCTTTTTTATGAGTTAAACATTCGCATAACAAGGCAGCCTACAGCTCTTTAGGGTCTGGAGAATGTCTTTGTTCCTTTCATAAAATCTTTCAGCCCAATTTTGAACACTTGCATGTGTGATTATTGGTCTTGTTGTGAGCGTTTTCAGCAATTATAATAAAGCTATAAAACCTAACAAACTTTTAGAAAAGAGGAAAAACAATGAACATTCTTTTAGATGTCCTTAACTGGTTCTCGCAAAATATTTTGCAAAAACCGGCCTTCTTCGTTGGTTTGCTGGTACTGATCGGTTACCTGCTGCTGAAGAAGCCTTTACATGATGTTTTTGCAGGATTTGTCAAAGCGACAGTTGGTTACATGATTCTGGATGTGGCCGCTGCTGGTCTGGTAACCACTTTCCGCCCGATTTTGGCAGCTCTCAATTACAAATTTAATATCGGTGCGGCGGTTATTGATCCCTACTTTGGACTGACAGCAGCCAATGAAAAAATTGCTCAGGAATTTCCTCAATTTATCGGTACGGCGACATCAGCCCTTCTGATCGGCTTTTTCTTTAATATTCTTCTTGTTGCCCTTCGCAAGGTAACCAAGATTCGCACTCTGTTCATCACAGGACACATCATGGTGCAGCAGGCTGCAACGGTCACTTTGATGGTTATTCTCTTGATTCCGGCCTTCCGCAATCAATTTTGGGGGACTTTGGCAGTAGGAATTATCTGCGGCCTTTACTGGGCTGTCAGCTCCAACCTTACCGTTGAACCAACTCAGCGCCTGACAGGCGGCGGCGGTTTTGCAATCGGGCACCAACAGCAATTTGCCATCTGGTTCGCTGATAAATTTGCACCAAAACTCGGTAAAAAAGAAGAAAATCTGGACAATCTGAAACTCCCAGCTTTTCTTAACATTTTCCACGATACAGTCGTTGCTTCAGCAACCTTAATGCTGGTTTTCTTTGGCGCTATCCTTGCAGTCTTAGGTCCGGACATCATGGCCAATCCTAAGGTCATCACTACAGGAACTCTGTTTGATCCGACGAAACAGTCTTACTTCATGTATGTCATTCAAACTGCTTTCACCTTCTCTGTTTACCTCTTCATTTTGATGCAGGGCGTTCGCATGTTCGTTGGTGAGCTGACCAATGCCTTCCAAGGGATTTCCAACAAACTTCTGCCTGGATCATTTCCAGCGGTTGACGTGGCAGCATCGTACGGATTTGGCTCGCCAAGTGCAGTGCTCTTTGGTTTTGCAACTGGTCTCATCGGACAGCTGATTACCATTGTCCTTCTCATTGTCTTTAAAAATCCAGTCCTGATTATTACAGGATTCGTTCCGGTCTTCTTTGATAATGCGGCTATTGCGGTTTACGCGGATAAGCGCGGCGGCTGGAAGGCAGCTGTAATTCTCTCCTTCATATCAGGTGTGCTTCAGGTTGTCTTAGGTGCCGTAGCGGTTGCCCTTCTGGGTCTGGCTAACTTTGGCGGTTACCACGGTAATATTGACTTTGAAATTCCATGGGTACCGTTTGCTTATCTCTTTAAGTATGCAGGTCCTATCGGTTATGCCCTTGTAGCTCTTTTCTTACTTGCTATCCCGCAAATTCAATTTGCCAGAGCAAAAAATAAGGACGCTTACTATCGCGGAGATGTTCAAGGACAATAGTGCCTTAATCACAGTTTAGACGAAATAATAACATTACTATCATCAGCAAATATTTTACAGGAGGAATTATCATGGTTAAAGTTCTTACAGCATGCGGCAATGGCATGGGATCATCTATGGTTATTAAAATGAAAGTTGAAAATGCTCTGCGTCAGCTGGGTGTGACTGATATTGAGTCAGCTTCCTGCTCAGTCGGCGAAGCTAAAGGCTTAGCTGCAAATTATGACATTGTTGTGGCTTCCAACCACTTGATTCATGAATTGGACGGACGGACAAACGGTCATCTGGTAGGTCTTGACAATTTAATGGACGATAACGAAATTAAAACAAAATTACAGGAAATCTTGTAATGATCTAATGTAGGAAGAGAGTGGGACAAAAATCGGTAAATCGTGATTTTATCACGATTTTGATTTTGTCGTCCCACCTCCGCATAGTTGATTAGGTTGGCCGCTATCACTTGCGTAGCAAGGGATAAGGACCACCAATCAACCACTGCGTTAATCTAGTAAATCTAGAACAATACAAAGAGGCGTCCCGCTTCCTTCCACTTTAAAAAAGATAAAGAATTTTGGTAAGAGAGGTTTTTTGATGAACTTAACAAAATCATTTAAGGAAAATAATTCCATTCGACTGGGACTGTCAGCAAAAACTTGGGAAGAAGCTGTAAAATTATCTGTTCAGCCCTTGATTGACAGCGGTGCAGTCACAGAAAAATATTATGACAATATTATTGCTTCTACGGAAGAATACGGTCCTTACTATGTCCTCATGCCGGGAATGGCTATGCCCCATGCAATGGCTGGTGAAGGAGTCAATCGCGATGCCTTTTCACTCATTACTTTGACGGAACCAGTTGCATTTTCAGACGGGAAAGAAGTATCGGTGCTGCTGTGTCTGGCCGCTACCAGTCCCGCTATTCATACATCTGTGGCCATTCCGCAGATTATCGCTCTCTTTGAATTGGAAAATTCGATCCAGCGTTTATTGGATTGCAAAACACCTGAGGAAGTGCTGGCTATGGTTGATGAGTCCAAAAGCAGTCCCTATCTTGAAGGCTTGGATTTAGATTCTTAAAACAGCCTCTTTGTATCTTTAATGAAAGGAAAATAAATATGACCAAACAATTACCAAATTTACAAGTTGCTCTTGACCATTCTGACCTGCAGGGAGCTGTTACAGCAGCTGTTTCAGTGGGAAACGAAGTCGATGTTATCGAAGCAGGAACAGTTTGCCTCCTTCAAGTCGGCAGTGAATTAGTAGAAGTGCTGCGCAGTCTCTTCCCGGATAAAATCATTGTTGCTGATACTAAGTGTGCCGATGCCGGCGGAACGGTAGCTAAAAACAATGCTGTCCGCGGTGCTGACTGGATGACCTGTATCTGCTGTGCAACGATTCCAACCATGGAAGCAGCCCGCAAGGCCATCGAAGAAGTCCGCGGAGACCGCGGTGAAATTCAGATCGAACTCTACGGTGACTGGACTTACGAACAAGCACAGCAATGGCTGGACGCTGGGATTTCACAAGCCATCTACCACCAATCGCGCGATGCGCTCTTAGCCGGCGAAACTTGGGGTGAAAAAGACCTTAATAAGGTTAAAAAACTGATTGATATGGGCTTTCGTGTTTCTGTCACCGGCGGACTTAGTGTAGACACCTTAAAACTGTTTGAAGATGTTGATGTCTTTACCTTTATCGCAGGCCGCGGTATCACAGAAGCTCCCGATCCAGCGGCAGCAGCACGTGCCTTTAAAGACGAAATCAAACGGATCTGGGGGTAGGCTATGGCACGTCCAATCGGTATTTATGAAAAAGCAACACCCAAACACTTTACCTGGCTGGAGCGTCTCAACTTTGCTAAGGAATTAGGTTTTGACTTTGTCGAGTTATCTATTGATGAAAGTGATGAGCGCTTAGCGCGCTTGGATTGGTCAAAAGAGGAAAGATTGGATTTGGTTAAGGCCATTTTTGAAACGGGTGTGCGTGTGCCCACCATCACCTTCAGCGGCCATCGCCGCTTTCCGATGGGATCAAATGATCCCGACAAGGAAGCGCGTGCCATGGACATGATGAAGAAGTGCATCACCTTTGCCCAAGACATCGGTATTCGCAATATTCAGCTGGCAGGCTATGATGTCTATTACGAAGAAAAATCGCCGGAAACGCGGGCGCGCTTCATTAAAAATCTGCGTCAGGCCTGCACCTGGGCAGAAGAAGCCCAAGTCATCCTCTCTATTGAAATCATGGACGATCCTTTCATTAATTCCATTGAAAAATATTTGGCTATTGAAAAAGAAATTGACTCCCCCTATCTGTTTGTCTACCCGGATACGGGTAATGTTTCGGCTTGGGGCAATAACCTCTGGAGTGAATTTTACATCGGGCATCGTTCCATCGCAGCCCTTCACTTAAAAGACACTTATGCTGTCACAGAAAGCTCAAAAGGGCAATTTCGCGATGTGCCTTTTGGTCAAGGCTGTGTTGATTGGGAAGCCATGTTTGAGGTGTTAAAGAAGACCAACTACAACGGCCCATTTTTGATTGAAATGTGGTCAGAAAACTGTGAAACAGTTGAAGAAACACGGTCAGCTATCAAGGAAGCGCAGGATTTCCTTTATCCACTAATTGAGAAAGCGGGGTTACGATAAATGTTAGTACCAGAATTAAGAAAACGTGTTTACGATGCTAATATGGAGCTACCAGTTCATGGTTTGGTAAAATTTACCTGGGGCAATGTCTCGGCCATTGACCGCGAGCAAGGCTATATTGCTATTAAGCCATCAGGTGTTGCTTACGACAAACTGTCACCTGAAAATATGGTCGTGACAGACCTTGACGGAAATATCGTTGAAGGGGAACTCAATCCATCATCGGATCTGCCAACCCATGTCGAGCTTTATAAAGCCTGGCCGGAAATCGGAGGCATTGTCCACACCCACTCAACTGAAGGTGTTGCATGGGCTCAGGCAGGACGTGATATTCCTTGCTACGGAACCACCCATGCAGATACCTTTTACGGACCGATTCCTTGTGCCAGAGCCTTGACAGCCGAGGAAATTAACGGGGAATATGAAAAAGAAACCGGTAAGGTTATCATCGAAGAATTCGCCAAACGCAGCTTAGAGCCTTTAGCTGTTTCAGGTGTTACAGTGCGCAACCACGGCCCATTTTCTTGGGGCAAGGATGAAAAATCAGCTGTTTACAACGCAGTCGTTTTAGAAGAAACCGCTCGAATGGCTCGCTATACCGAAGCCATCAACCCTCAGGTCGAAGAAGTGCCGCAAGCTTTGAAAGACAAACACTATCTGCGCAAACACGGGAAAAACGCCTATTATGGGCAAAAGGGCGATGGTCATTAATATATATAATCACAAAAAAGAAACATTTATAAGTCTGGAACGCTATGTCCCAGACTCTTTTATTTCCGATAAGAATTGCAAATCTATAAATAAAAAGCGAATAATGTTATAATTATCAGAAAATTTTTGTTCCTTTTTCGCTTTGTTACCATCGCTGTTAAATTTCTGGAATATTATTGCACAGGATATTTTAAAATGTTAGAATGACAGCAATATTTAGAACAAGTATTGAGTGCACTCATTTGGGCTTGCAGAGATTAAGGAGTATGTGATGCTGACACAAAAATTAGGAAGAGCTGTTCTTATCAGTTATCCCGTTTTGTTGCTTATTCCCCTATTATTACCTATTAAAAATATTAAGCTTATCGTGTTTATAATTTTTATGATAGAAAATATTTCAGTATTAATACTTTATTGGAATAAAAAGCATCAACATTGACAAATGAGTTCATTTTACTGTCTCCAATAGTGGTGCAGCTGAGCCATTTATTATGGACAAATTAATGATTGGGATGTATTAACATGATGATAAAAGATGAAAAAACACGAAGGATAGTAACTTTGCTTTCTTGGCTTTTGCTGGCTGCAAGCCTAGCTTTGGTTGAATGGTCGCATTCGAAAATCATAGCAATAGTGCTACTTATACTTATTACAGCTGTAGCTGTTTTCAACTTTTTTTCTACAAAGAAAGCCGAAGAAAAAAATAATGAGAGAGATCAAAAAGCAAATGATTCAACCGCTAGCATGAGAGAGAATCAAATACGAAGAATACTTTATTTGCTGTCTTGGTTTATATTTGCCATGGTTACTGCTGTCATTATATGGCGCTATTCAAAAATAGCAGCAATAGTACTAGTTATTCTTATCACAGCCGTAACTGTTTTTGTCATGAAAAAAGCTGAAAATAGTAAAGATAACTCAAAATAGATAAAAGCGTCAGTATCCTTTCAATGATGAAAAGGAATATGGGAAGGTCAAGCAGATTTGTGCAGTTATCACTATCATAGTACAAGTTTTTCTGTTGGCTTATATGGGCTTTCGCTATTTAAAAAATAAAAGAAAATAAATTATTTTGTAATCGTTGGCGAATATAAAAGGTAGGAAGGTGAAGGAAGGGCGGGATAAAGTTCTGAAATTAGTTTTTAGCGATCAGCCTTTGGGTCATTGTACGAGATGACTGGCTTATTTTTTGTAAGAAATTAATTCAAACAATAGTTATCAGAAAATTTATACTCGCTTTTCACTTTGTTTCCGTCAAAGTGAAAAGTCAGAAATATTATTGAACCTGTCATTTTAAAATGCTAAATGGCAGCAATATTTAGAAAATACAAACTATAAGAAAAGTCAATAGTTTTAGATGAATTTATATTTTTCCCATTATGAGTTTGAGAGGACACTAAAAAGCCTCTGAAACGCCTCATTTTTTCAAAGGTTAGGATAAGTCTAAGATTTTCGAGAATTATCTTACTTTATTTTCGTCAAAAGGGCTGTCGTATTTGAGCAGATAAAAGAGTATTCGGATAAGTTTCTTAGCGACATGAGTGACAGCGACATTGTAATGCTTCCCTTGGTCTAACTTAGTTCTGAGATAGGCTTTGAAGGCAGGGGAATAGCGTGCCGCTTTCTGTGCGGCTTGCAGGAGAGCCCATCGTAGGTGAGGCGATCCACGCTTGACCATTTTCCCTGATATGTCTATCTGCCCTGATTGGTAAATGGAGGGTTCCAGTCCGGCAAAAGCCTGAAGTTGCGCTGGATTGTCAAAGGTATGGATATTTCTGATTTCCGCTAGGATAACTGAGCCCAACCGATTACCGATACCTGACACAGTAGTGATGACCGAGTTGATCTCAGCCATCAGCTCATCGACTTGTTTTTCGGCTTTGTCAATGAGCCTGTTATAGTGCTGGATATTCTCAATGATTTCGAGGAGTTCAAACTCATGGGCAGGTGAAGTTGTCCCGATAGAGTTTGATGCGACCTTGAGAATATCCTGTATTTTAGGGACTGTTAATCGCTTAATGTCTATCAGTTGCTCAACCCCAGCGTCCAGCATTTTCTGAGGGCTGGGGTAGCGTGAGAGTAGCTCGTAGGCATAATCGGAATGCTTTCCAATGATTTTAGCCAACTCAGGAAAGATGATGTCCAGACAGCGAGTATATTGGACTTTCCAGTCGGACTGTTTCTTCTTGAGGCGATGGATATGTCTCGTCAGAATCTTCAACTCTTCTTGACAGCTATCGTGTCGAAACTGCTCACGGTTTGGATCTGATAATACCTTAAGTGCGATAACACGGGCATCTTTCTTATCTGTCTTGGTTTTACGAAGTGACAGTGACTTGGCAAACTCCTTGATAATCAGAGGGTTGTAAGTATAGACCGGATAGCCCTGTTCATGAAGGAAAGTTAAGAGATTACAGGCATAATGTCCGGTATCTTCAAGAGCGATGAGAGCGTCTTGGTTTAGCTGTTTCAGGGTATTGTCTAAGAGCCTAAAACCAGCTCTGTTATTAGAGAAAGTGAGTGGTTTGAGGACATTGTTTCCTTGTTCGTTTAAGACGGATACATCATGTTTGTTTTTAGCGACATCAATGCCCACAAAAAGCATAGAGGTTACCTCCTAATAGATATTGTATTCAAGCGCACTTGGTTATCCACGAACTTTTTGCCTTGTCACCTTACAGGAGATTAAACGTCTAGGCGTTATCAAACTCATTACCAATTGAAACAAAAAGCTGTGGTTAGAGCCTTTTCGAAATCGTCAAGCGATTGGAGAAGATTAACTAATCCACAGTGGCTTATTCCAAGTGTATCACTTGGGCTTTGGCAGCAGCTAACTGCACTAAATATAATATAAGGAGAAGTTTTATGAACACAGTAACTTTAGATTCAATGGCATTTGATCATTTTGAAACAGTAGGAGAAGATTATCTTGCTGGAGTTGAAGGTGAAGGACTGGGTCTTGGCATCTGTCTTGGACTTGTCGGTTTTGCCGGTGGTTTTGCTCATGGAGTTGTCCAAGGAGCTGGGGTAGGAACTGCAATAGAGCCTGGATATGGTACAATAATTGGTGCCTTAGTTGATGGAGTTGGTCAAGGTCTTATATATGGAGGAGCTGGTTTTGCATCTGGGTATAGCCTATGATTAAACGTATATTTCAGAATAGCTTGTTGCCGCTTTTTGTAATAATGGGGTTAGTGACTGTATATACATCGATAAGACCCCTTAAGTATATTCTAGTTGCTTTAATGGCATTAGAAGGACTTTCTCTCATTGTGATTGATGGAGCAAAACTATTAAAAATGATTAAACATTGAAAGTGTCTGAAGATAGGCAAGCACATTTTATTTCTCATGATTGAAGGGGAAATTTTATGTTTTCAAAAAAATCTATAATCGTTAGTTATACTTATATGTTGGCTATACCTACTTGTCTTATACTCTATACCATCTTTCCAAGCATAAGAGATTTTGTTTCTACTGTGTATCTAATAGGAACGATGTTGGTTATCGTTTTATGCTGGAAGGATTTTTTCAAACTGGTGCAACTGATAAAAGATTATTGGAAAAATAAAAAGAGGTGATTTCATGTTTTTACATGAAGCTTTTAGATCGTGTACATCTTATGTTAATGATTTCACTCATATTTCTCTTTAAATATATGACAGACAATATAGAAAAGGTGATGTTGGTTTATGCACATAATTCAGTCAATTTTAGTGTTACTTGCTCTTTGTGTATTAGCACTTATTTCTTACCGCAGTAAAAACATAGTAATTTCATTTATCTGTGTCATCATTTTGCTTGGTCTATTTGTTTATTATCTTTTGCATTAGTGAAAGCAAAAGTATTGTCAAATTATTGGTTATATGCTGGTTTTATGAAAGGTTTCAGTTATGATACGTACGGAATTTGGATTAAAAAATGTTAGGAGTTTGATATGAAAATTTCGGGACATACTATAATAATTTGTCTGTTGTATGTAATCAGTATGAGCATTTTAGTGTTTATTCCAAAGTGGTTTCCAAGTGAAAACATAGAGCTGATTACTTTTCTCATAGGATTGGTAGCAAGTTTAATTATGATTGCAGTATATGGTAAGTATTTCTTACAAGTGCTAAGAGATTTAAAATCCCATAAATAACGGTAGATTTTGGTTAATTTGGTGCTGTTATTGGTGCAGCTGCAGGTTTTATTCATGGTGCGTATAATGGATTTGTAACAGGTTATGGATATGTTAGATTTTAAGAAAATTTTAGTGGTTGCAATGACAGCAACGATTATTTCGGGAATTTTAGCGAGGATTAGTGCATCCAGCGGGAATAATACGACAAAATATTGTTGTCTTACTTTACTAATTTTGGTGGATATTATTTCACTAATCATTATCGGCGTTAGTTATTTTAAGACTAAGTGACAAGTAATCAAATTCAGATTTTAAAGTCGTAAAACTCATTGTAGTTCTATCATATTTTAGTCTCTCTTCAATCATTAGTAGTTGATCATTTTGGCAGATGTAACTGCTTTTTCTGAAGCTGAAGGTTAGAAAAACGGATGGTAATAACATGTGGAGTATTTTAAGTCGTCTTTTTATGATTAGCTGCATAGTATGTCCGTTAATCGCTGCTTATGGCAAAGGTACAATCATTAGACTGATTTCTTTTGGGGTCTTTGTATTAGAGTGTATTGCAATAACATTTTATGGTTTATATTTGTGATTTTTTCAATAAGAGCTGAGTGACACTCTCTTCGTTTTTTAATGAATTAAAAAGTCAATTAGTTTAACTAATCTGCCAGTTGGCATTTTTTAAAAAAGCTAATTGGCACTAATAAAATAATAATCGTCAGAAAATTTTATTGTTTTTTGCGATTTATTACTATCTGTGTTAAAAAACAGAAATTTTATTGCATCTGAAAAATTGAAGTATTATAATGGCGGTATTAGCAGGTAAAAAAAAGACTAATGTGATAAATTCATTAGCATTTGACAATTTTAAAGCACCTGGAGAAGATTATCTTGCTGGAGTTGAAGGTGAAGGACTAGGTGCTGCAATTGGTCTAGGCATCACTGAAGGGATTGCCGGCGTTGCTACAGGGTTTAATGTGGGAAGTGAAGGCCTGTTAATTCCTGGTCTTGGTGAGCTGACGACGGCTGGTGGTATGATTATTGGAGGAACCGTTGGCCTTATCCATGGGGTTATCACGGGATGGAATATGTGATAAATAGAGTAGGTGATATAATGAAGTTTGGCGATAATATTATTTTATTTTTTACGCTGGCTCTAGTGATTTCCTCGACCGCAGCGGTTATCGTCTCTTCCAGCAGCAGTCAAAGTGTTAGGCATATCTGCACTGCAATTGTAATTCTTGTGCAGATTTTATTGTTAGCTTATATTGGTTTTTCTTATTTAAAAAACAAAAATAAGTAGGGTCACATGATTTTTAAGGAGGTGTACAGTTTAATGATGATTAAAGTCATGCTGAAAAAAGCTTTGCTGCCGCTTTTTGTGGGGCTGGCCTTGATTGCTGTATATACTCCTATCAGAACTGTGCAGTATATTGCTGTAGGATTAATGGTGTTAGAAAGTCTTTCTTTCATTGTAGTGGATGGGAGAAGGCTACTTAAAGCTATCAAACATTGAAATCATTCTGTTAGCTGGTCTTGGTAGTGTAGGAGGAGCCGCAGGAGGATTTGTTGCAGGAGCAGCTGTAAATACTTGATAAATAGAATAGTTAAGGAGGTGTACAATGTTATCACCTAAGCTTTCTCGTTTTGTTTTGGCAAGTTACCTTATTATATTGCTTATACCTTTGCTGTTTCCGCATGTAAACAATATTAGTCTGATTGCGTTTTCTATATTTATGTTAGAAAACTTATTAGTAATAGCTCTTTATTTAAAAAATAAATATTTTTCCTAAGTTTAGTGGATTATTTCCGCTTTCTCGTGATCTGATTTCTTTTTTACTATATAAAGGTCAGGTCCTTTTTTGTATAAGGTACTGTGTTTAGAAAAAGTGATTACTAGTTTTTACCATTTTATGATTAAACCAATAATCACTCGCATTTTTGCTGAATCAGCACATTTTAAGGATTACAATGACGAATAGTCAAGTGAATAGAGGGTGCAATTTAGCAGAATTTGACTGTACTGGCATTTGGAACCTGCCCATCTTCCAGCTAAGCAGAGGTCTGGCAAATATTATATAGATTATAGCTGGTAACAGTTAGCTCCCTGAGTTCTCCTTTGAGTAGGGTCGGATTATTAAGCTAGTTTAAATTTATTTTAGAGAGACATCTTATGAAACAAACAACTTTTTACATCATTTTAATTATCGTTTTGGTGGTCTTGGTTAATCTTCTTTTAGAAGTTGTTAAAAGAGTTATCAGAGGAAGAATGGGCGTTTCTGAGCCATTGCCGGACGGGCAGTCCAGATTATTCTGGCGCAGACATTATAAGATGGTGCCTCAGATTGATACCAGAGACTGCGGAGCGGCGGCTTTGGCTTCTGTTGCTAAGCACTATGGTTCGCATTATTCTCTTGCGCATCTGCGGGAACTGTCAAAGACCAATAAACAAGGAACGACGGCTCTTGGCATTGTCGAAGCCGCTAAAAAGATTGGTTTTGAAACGCGTTCTATTAAGGCGGATATGACGCTGTTTGATTATGATGATCTGACCTATCCTTTCATTGTTCACGTGATTAAAAATCAACGCCTGCAGCATTATTATGTTGTCTATGCCAACCAAAAAGATCATCTGATTATTGGGGATCCTGATCCTTCGGTCAAGGTAACTAGAATGAGCAAGGAGCACTTTCAGTCAGAGTGGACAGGAGTGGCCATTTTCTTGGCTCCTCAGCCGAATTATAAACCTCATAAAGGTAAAAAGAACGGCTTGTCTGACTTTTTCCCGCTGATCTTTAAGCAGAAAGCTTTGATGGCCTATATCATCCTGGCCAGCTTGATTGTGACTTTGATTGATATTGTCGGATCATACTATCTTCAAGGCATATTGGATGAGTACATCCCTGATCAGCTGGTTTCGACCTTAGGCATCATTACCATTGGCTTGATAATCACCTATATTATTCAACAGGTTATGGCTTTTGCCAAGGAGTATCTCTTGGCAGTTCTTAGTTTGCGCTTAGTTATTGATGTCATTCTGTCTTATATTAAGCATATCTTTACTTTGCCTATGTCCTTCTTTGCGACGAGGCGGACAGGTGAGATTACTTCTCGTTTTACGGATGCTAATCAAATTATTGATGCCGTGGCGTCAACCATCTTTTCCATCTTTTTGGATATGACCATGATTATATTGGTTGGCGGGGTCTTGCTGGTGCAAAATAATAATCTTTTCTTCCTGACTCTGCTTTCCATTCCGATTTACGCTCTTATTGTGTTTGTTTTCTTAAAACCCTTTGAGAAAATGAATCATGAAGTGATGGAAAGCAATGCTGTGGTCAGCTCTTCTATCATTGAAGATATCAACGGGATGGAAACCATCAAATCACTCACGAGTGAAACGACTCGTTATCAAAATGTTGACAGTGAATTTGTTGATTATTTGGAAAAGAATTTTAAACTGCACAAGTACAGTGCCCTTCAATCTGCACTAAAAAGCGGTGCCAAGCTCATTCTTAATGTTGTCATTCTCTGGTATGGCTCTCGCTTAGTTATGGATAATAAAATTTCAGTCGGTCAGCTCATTACTTTCAATGCTTTGCTGTCTTACTTCTCCAATCCTATTGAAAATATTATCAATTTACAATCCAAGCTGCAGTCAGCCCGTGTTGCCAATACCCGTCTGAATGAAGTTTACCTGGTTGAATCTGAGTTTGAAAAAGATGGAGAACTGTCAGGTGATGCCTTTTTAGACGGCGACATTTCCTTTGAAAATCTTTTTTATAAGTATGGATTTGGCCGTGACACTCTGTCAAATATCAATTTGACCATCAAAAAGGGAGATAAGGTCAGTATTGTCGGTCCCAGCGGTTCCGGTAAGACGACTTTGGCCAAGATGATTGTTAATTTTTATGAGCCCAATAGAGGTATTGTCCGTATCAACGGCAATGACCTAAAGGTTATTGATAAAACAGCCCTGCGGCAGCATATCAGCTATCTGCCTCAGCAGGCTTATGTATTCAGCGGATCTATTATGGATAACTTAACTCTGGGTGCTAAAGAAGGAACAACGCAGGAAGAGATTATTCGTGCCTGTGAAATCGCTGAAATCCGCTCAGATATTGAACAAATGCCGCTGGGCTACCAGACTGAATTATCAGACGGTGCCGGTGTTTCAGGCGGTCAAAAACAGCGGATCGCTTTAGCCAGAGCACTTTTAACCAAGGCGCCGGTTTTGATTCTTGATGAAGCGACCAGCAGTCTTGATATTCTGACCGAAAAGAAAATCATCAGCAATCTTTTGCAGATGACTGATAAGACCATTATCTTTGTTGCCCATCGCTTAAGTATCTCCCAACGGACTAACAATGTTATCGTGATGGATCAAGGAAAGATTGTTGAGCAAGGCGCTCATAAAGAACTTTTAGCCCAAAAAGGTTTCTATTATAACCTGTTTAATTGAGAAGGGGGATAACATGGATCCTAAATTTTTACAAAGTGCAGAATTTTATAGGAGGCGCTATCATAATTTCGCGACCCTGCTGATTATTCCTTTAGTCTGTCTGATTATCTTTATCGCAGTGTTCCTTTGCTTTGCCAAAAAAGAGATCACCGTCACATCCACAGGTGAAGTGGCTCCGACAAGGGTGGTATCGGTTATTCAATCTTACAGTGATACGTCCATCATTAAAAATAATTTAGACAACAATGCCAGTGTTAAAAAAGGCGATCTGCTGATTAAGTATTCGGGAACAGCTGATTCTAAGCGGCAGGCTGAACAAAAGAAGATTGTAGAAGCAAGACAAAAGCGAGCCGAAGAAGCAAAGAAAAAAGATCAGAAAACAGATAAAAAAGACAGCAAGAAAAAATCTAAAAAGAAGTCTGAAAACAAAGATTCTAAAAAGGATACTGACAATAAAGACAGTAAGCAAAAGAAGACTGAAAAGAAAAAATCCGATGATGAGGATGAAATCAAGAAAGTTTCCATCTTTGCTTCAGACGATGGAATTATCCATACCAATCCCAAGTACGAAGGGATGAATCTCATTCCAAAATGGGCTGAAATTGGGCAGCTCTACCCTGACATTAGAAAGACTAAGAAAGTTTTGATTACCTACTATGTCTCTTCTGATGATGTTGTTTCTATGAAGAAAGGGCAAAAGACTAGGCTTTCCTTGGAAAGAAAGGGCAACGACAGGATTACTCTTGAAGGTAAAATTAATACTGTTGCCTTATCGGCTACCAAGACTAAAAGCGGCAATCTTTTTAAGGTAACGGCTAAAGTGACGGTTTCTAAAAAAGACAGTAAGCTGGTTAAATATGGTATGACCGGCAAAACAGTTACGGTGACTGATAAAAAGACCTACTTTAACTACTTCAAAGACAAGCTGCTGAACAAGCTTGACAATTAATTGTCGGTGTTAAACGGTCAAACTTTCAGCAAATTCTAAGAATTTGCGGGCAGACTCAGTTGTTATGCTTAGTATAAGCTAACTCATTTAAAACTATTAAAAACCTGCTTTTTCGCCTTAAGAAGAACAGGTTTTTTGCATGATTAGCTGCTAGTATCGCGCTTTAATAACAGCTGGTGCTCAAGTTTAGCAGTCAAAGAAATGGGCTCGGCTCTCTCGAAAGTATGTTATAATGAAGCTACTATAATATTTTAATCTGCTTTTCATGATTTGGCCGATACTGCTTGGGAATGGAAGTTTTTACCAATAAAAGACTTCTGATTTAGCTTTCGTCTTTATCAGAATGAGCTGTCAGTTTGCATATGAGCTTTGTCGTACAAAGCTATGATCGATGAACAAAGGATGTGAAAAATGATTATCCTGGATCGAAATAGTTATGATCTTTTGGCCTATCTCATTGAATTAGAAGAACCGGAGACCGTTATGACTATTTCAAAAGTTTTAGGCCAATCAAGGCGCAAAGTTTATTACCATCTGGATAAAATAAACGAGGCCTTGCCGCCTCAGCTTCCTAAAATTATCAGTCATCCGCGTGTGGGAATCCTCCTGTCACTTAAGCAAAAGGAAGCCTGCCGAACCCTTTTAGCTGACTTAGATGATTATTCCTATGTCATGAGCGTGCACGAGCGGATGCTCCTCAGTATCACTTATATTGCGGTTTCTAAAGACCGCGTGACCATTGAGAAGCTCATGCAGCTCAATGATGTTTCCCGCAATACGATTTTAAACGATCTGAATGAAATCCGTGAGAAACTGTCTTTTGAACAATACAGTATCCAGCTGCAAGTTACTAAGTCGCGGGGCTATCATCTAAAATGCCATCCCCTGTCTAAAATTCAATATTTGAATAAGCTGCTCTATACTATTTATATGGACAGCAATCCCAACTATACCGCCATGGTTCGTGATAAATTGCGGAATTTTGCCGGTCTGTCCGGTTATTTTTCAGGTGATATTTCATCTTTTATGGATAAGGAGCTGCAGGCCTCTCAAAAATTACTGGGGAAGAAGATCAATTCTCAGGATATTCGTTTGATGGTTGAAACGCTGCCTTATCATATTTTAAGCTACCGCAATCTGAATCTGTCTGAGGCAGAACAAAGCGACCTGCTGCAGGAATTTTCTCCTATTAAGGAGCGAAAAGAGTATGAAATAGCTAAAAATCTGACAGAAAGTCTCAAAAACGAATTTGCTTTGGAACTGGATGAAATTGAGACGTCCTTGGTTGCGGTTTTGCTGCTGTCCTACCGCAAGGACCGAGATACCCATTTGGAGAGCCATGATTATGATGATATGCGCCGCGTGTTGGGGAATTTTATCAATACTTTTGAATTGGACTACCATGTCCATTTTCAAAATAAAAAGTTGCTGCTCAATCAGCTGCTGACCCACTGCAAGGCTCTGCTCTTTCGAAAGACCTATGGCATCGTCGCCAATAATCCCTTGACCGAGCAAATCAAAGATAAATATGCAGATTTGTTTGCCATGACCAAGGCCTGCATTTCTATTTTAGAAGAATCTTGGTTTATCAAGATGGATGATGACGATATTGCCTATATTACGATTCATATTGGCGGTGAATTGGAGCATGCTGAGTCGAAACCGACACCGCCGGCAACTCTGGCCTTGATCTGTGATGAGGGTATCGGTGTGCAAAAGCTGTTCATGCAGCAGTGCAGCCAGTACCTGCCTCACAGCAAAATCGAAGCCATTTTAACGTCTGAGCAGTTCTACAGTATTGCTGATATTATTACGGTTGATCTGGTGATTTCCGCTGTTGACAATCTTGATACCAAGCTGCCGACGCTCTTTGTTCACTCGATTTTGACAGACGATGATGCCATCAAATTAATCCGCTTTGCTAAGCAGCACGCTCAGGCAGGACAGGATGATTTTGATAAAAAATTAGAAAGCTATATTCGTCACTATGTCAAAGATGATGATGACTGCTATGTTTTGAAAACCAAGATCGAACGTTTAATCAATCAGGAACTGCTCTATGACAGCCAGTTAAAAACTGCCGCTGAAAACTAGTTCCGGTTTGGAGCAGTTTAGCAGTCAAAAACCCGCAAGCTTTTAGCTTGCGGGTTTTTGCTAGACTTAAATCTGGCTGATGCATGGCTGAATTCGTTTTGCTGTGTGGAAATTTTGAAATGTTATGAGGCAGTACCAAGTCTTGCAGGAGTACAGCTGCAGGATCTATGTTGGCACACTGTATGAAGCCCGGCCGCAGCATCAGCTTTTCTGCCGTCGGTTTAGCAAATTTGCTCCTTTCTTTAATGCGAAACCGTCGGCTGACCTAAGCGCTAAAAGCAGAAATAGTGCTCCTGTTCTGCACTATTTATCAGGAAGGGGTACTAGCTGCCCTTCTACTAAGACTATTCGCAATGGCTTTTAATTTTTTGTCTAAACCAATGGTGACGGTGTATGATTATCTGTTAGACTTTTGGAAACAGTCCAAATGTGAACACAAACTTGTGTTTTATTTGGTCTTTTTTTACGATTATGATAGGGGTATCATAAAAGTGTAGAAAATATATCTGTACACAGGAGGAAGCGTAAATGGCTAATGTTAAAGACATTACAAGAGAATCGTGGATTTTAAGCACTTTCCCAGAATGGGGCACTTGGCTTAATGAAGAAATTGAAGAAGAAGTCGTTCCTGCCGATAATTTTGCTATGTGGTGGCTGGGTAACTGCGGCGTTTGGATAAAAACACCGGGCGGTGCCAATGTTGTGATGGACCTCTGGTCCAACCGCGGAAAATCAACGAAAAAGGTCAAGGATATGGTGCGCGGGCATCAGATGGCAAATATGGCCGGCGTTCGCAAACTGCAGCCTAATCTGCGCGTTCAGCCTATGGTTATTGATCCTTTTGCCATTAATGAACTTGACTACTATTTGGTTTCTCACTTCCACAGTGATCATATTGATATTAATACAGCAGCAGCCATTGTCAATAATCCAAAACTGGATCATGTTAAATTTGTCGGTCCTTACGAATGCGGTGAAATCTGGAAAAAATGGGGTGTGCCGGAAGATCGGATCATTGTTATCAAACCAGGTGACTCCTTTGAATTTAAAGATATCAAGGTAACGGCTGTTGAATCCTTTGACCGGACCTGTCTGGTAACCCTGCCAGTTGAAGGGGCAGACCAGCAGGATGGAGAATTAAAAGGCTTGGCTGTTACGGATGAAGAAATGGCTCGCAAGGCCGTTAACTACGTTTTTGAAACACCTGGTGGAACTATTTATCACGGGGCTGATTCCCACTTTTCAAACTATTTTGCCAAACACGGTAAGGATTTCAATATTGATGTTGCTATCAATAACTATGGCGACAATCCGGTAGGTATTCAGGACAAGATGACTTCTATTGATCTTCTTCGTATGGCTGAAAACCTGCGTGCTAAGGTCATTATTCCGGTGCATTATGATATTTGGTCTAACTTCATGGCATCAACCGATGAAATTTTAGCTCTCTGGAAGATGCGCAAAGAACGCCTGCAATACCAATTCCATCCATTCATCTGGGAAGTCGGCGGCAAATATACCTATCCGCAGGATAAGGACAGAATTGAATACCACCATCCGCGCGGCTTTGATGACTGCTTCGAGCATGATTCTAACATTCAGTTCAAAGCACTGCTGTAAGCATGTTATCTGTTTATGCTTTTGAGTTAAGAAAGCTTTGGCTGCTGCCCGCTTGTTCTAAGCGGCAAAATCAAAGCAATGGTTTAGACGGCTGCCTTATCGTATCTATGCTTGTCAGCTCTGCAGTAGGGCAGCTGCTGAAAATGACAATTTATATCCGCATATCGCTTGATGTGTGGATATTTTTTAAAAGAAACTGCCTTGCTCTCCCAAGATTTCTGGAAGAAGTAAGCGTTTTATGCTAAAATAAGGGTATCATTTATAAAGGAGAATATTATGTCAGATTTATCGGTTAACGCCATCCGCTTTTTGGGTGTGGATGCTATTGAAAAGTCTAAATCGGGCCATCCGGGCGTTGTTATGGGAGCTGCGCCTATGGCTTACAGCCTGTATACAAAGCATTTAAGAGTCAGTCCCAGTCAGCCAAACTGGATCAACCGCGACCGTTTTGTTTTGTCGGCAGGTCACGGTTCCATGCTCTTATATGCTCTCTTGCACCTGTCAGGCTATGAAGATGTGAGCATGGAAGAGATTAAAAATTTCCGTCAGTGGGGCTCCAAAACACCGGGCCATCCTGAGTACGGCCATACTGCCGGTGTTGATGTCACAACCGGTCCGCTCGGCCAGGGAATTTCGATGGCTGTAGGTTTGGCACAGGCTGAGCGTTTCTTGGCAGCCAAATATAACCGCGAAGGCTATCCTATTTTTGATCACTATACCTATGTAATTGCCGGTGATGGTGACTTTATGGAAGGTGTTTCCGGAGAGGCTTCTTCTTACGCTGCTAAACAAAACTTAGATAAACTGATTGTCCTTTACGACTCCAATGATATTTGTTTGGATGGTGAAACCAATGATGCTTTCACGGAAAATATCCGTGCCAGATATGAAGCTTACGGCTGGCATACCAGCTTGGTTGAAGACGGCACAGACGTCAATGCCATCAGTCTGGCCATTGAAGAGGCTAAAGGTGCCGGCAAGCCAAGCTTGATTGAAGTGAAAACAGTGATTGGCTATGGGGCTCCAACAAAAGGCGGAACCAATGCGGTTCACGGGGCACCGCTCGGAGCAGAAGAAGCGGCGGCGACCCGCAAGGCTCTTGGTTGGGATTACGAACCTTTTGAAGTGCCTGAAGAAGTTTATGCCGATTTCAAGGAAAATGTTGCTGACCGCGGCGAAGCTGCCTATGCTGCTTGGTCAAATCTGGTTGGAGAATACCGTCAGGCCTATCCTGAGGAAGCGCGTGAGGTTGAAGCAATGATCACTGGTCAGGATCCTGTTGAAATCAAAGAAGCAGACTTCCCTGTCTATGAAGACGGCTTCTCTCAAGCAACCCGCAATTCTTCTCAGGATGCTATCAATGCAGCTGCGGCTGTACTTCCTAATTTCCTTGGAGGATCAGCTGACCTGGCTCACTCTAACATGACTTATATTAAAGAAGACGGTCTTCAGGATGCTGAAAACCCGCTCAACCGCAATATTCAGTTTGGTGTGCGCGAATTTGCTATGGGAACTGTTTTGAACGGTATGGCTCTTCATGGAGGCTTGCGTGTCTACGGCGGTACCTTCTTTGTCTTCTCAGATTACCTGAAAGCGGCTGTGCGTCTGTCAGCTCTTCAAGGGGTGCCTGTGACCTATGTCTTTACCCATGATTCGATTGCTGTCGGTGAAGATGGTCCAACGCATGAACCGATTGAACACTTGGCCGGTCTGCGTGCTATTCCAAATCTGACCGTTTTCCGTCCGGCAGATGCGCGTGAAACACAGGCTGCCTGGCACTATGCTTTGACCAGCAAGACTACTCCAACGGCTCTTGTACTGACACGTCAAAATCTTAATGTTGAGGCTGGTTCTAGTTTCACTTCAGTTGCTAAGGGTGCCTATGTCATTTATGAGACAGGTTCGGATTTCGACACCATTCTTCTGGCATCTGGTTCAGAAGTGAATCTGGCTGTCAAAGCAGCTAAGGAATTGGAAGCGCAAGGTGAAAAGGTACGTGTTGTTTCTGTTCCGTCAACCGAGCTCTTTGATGCTCAGTCTGATGATTACAAGGAAGCTATTTTACCAAGCTCAGTACGCCGCCGTGCAGCTATTGAAATGGCAGCTACCCAGCCTTGGTATAAGTATGTTGGTCTCGATGGTGCAGTTATCGGTATTGATAAGTTTGGTGCTTCGGCTCCAGCGGCAGAAGTTATTGAAAACTATGGTTTTACAGTTGAAAATGTTGTTAATGTTGTCAAAAGCCTATAATCTTGCAGCATAAAAACACTGAGGTCTTCGCAAAATGCGGAGGCCTTTTACTTTTGCCGTTTTGCCATAAATTTTAATTATGGCTGTCTATAAAGAAGCTTAATGGCTGAATCGGTTGATTTTAAAGGGTTTTACAGCTATAATTAAAACAATTAAATACATCATGCTGATAAGAAAAAGTAGAGGTTTGCTGCTAGACAGAGAGTCTTCGTTAGGTGTGAGAAGATTAGCCGTGCGCTTTGAAAATGGTCTTTGAGTGATAGCAGTCAAGGAAGTTCTTTCTAAAACTGCTACGGGTAAGCCCGATACAGCTTGCCAGTATACCTAAGTGTACTGATGGAGTTGGTATTTGTGAGAATACCATGAATTCAAGGTGGTAACACGTTTTAACGTCCTTGCAGAGCAGCAGCTTTGCAAGGCTTTTTTATACGCTTTGACAATCAAAATCATAGGTCTTGACTTTGCTTGAGGCTGGGACAAAAGTCTAATGTCATTACGATTTCGATTTTTGTCCTCCACTCTGCGGCCTGCTGCCTCGTTTGATTTTCTTTGAGTATTAGTTGGCTGATGTAAGAGGAGGATTTTATGAACGATACACTTGGAACGCTTATTATTGTGGCAGCTGCTCTTCTGCTATTAGCAGGTTTGGCTGCTGTACATAAGAAAAAAGCAGGGTTTACCCCTTTAGTTTTGCTGTCATTGCTTTTAGGAACAGTCTTTGGTTTTGTCCTCCAGCTGATTTTTGGAACAAAAAGTCATGTGTTAGCTCAGGCGCTTGATTGGATCGGAATTGTTGGAAACGGCTATGTGTCACTTCTTAAGATGCTGGTAGTCCCCTTAATCTTCCTATCCTTGGTTGGCGCTTTTACGCAGCTGGAAGTAAAACAAAATCTTAAAAAAATTACCGGAGTGACCTTGAGTGTTCTGCTGGGAACAACAGCTGTCGCGTCTTTGCTGGGCTTTTTCACTACCGTTCTGTTTCATTTGCAGGGAGCTGATTTTTCCGGCAGAGCAGGCAAGGAAGCCTTGACAGCTATTCAGGAACACCAAGGTGAAATCAAGGGGCTCACGCTGCCTCAGCAGATTGTCAGTTTTCTGCCCAGCAATATTTTTGCTGATTTTTCCGGCAGCCGGGCGACCAGCACGATAGCGGTTGTCATATTTGCGCTTTTGGTTGGTTTTGCTTATCTGTCTGTCCGAAAAAGTGATCCTGAGCATGCAGCGGTCTTTGCTAAGGGAATAAAGGCTCTTCAGCTGATCATCAATCGGCTGGTTAAATTGGTTTTGGCGCTGACACCTTATGGAACCTTTGCCCTCATTACCAATACCATTGCGGTGAATTCTCTGGCTAGTATCGGCCATTTGGGACTGTTCATTGCAGCTGTGTATACGGCCTTGATTCTTGTCTTGCTTGTTCATACGCTTATCTTGTCCGTCCATAGAATTAATCCTGTTTTATATTATAAAAAGGCACTGCCGGCCTTGCTCTTTGCCTTTAGTTCACGTACCAGCGCTGGAACGCTTCCTTTGAATGTCAAAATTCAAACAGAATCTCTCGGTGTCAGTCCGACAGTGGTCAACTTTGCTGCCAGCTTTGGTCTGACCATTGGACAAAATGGCTGTGCCGGTGTTTACCCGACCATTGTTGCCACCATTATTGCACCGACCGTTGGCCTTGATATTTTTTCATGGCAGTTTATTCTGATGCTTGTTCTGATTGATGTTATTGCTTCATTTGGTGTTGCCGGTGTTGGCGGCGGAGCCTTATTTACAACCCTGATTGTCTTGGGAGCTCTGAATCTTCCTGTAACAACTCTGGGGGTCTTGATTGCCATCGATCCGATTGTGGATATGGGACGGACATTGGTAAATGTCAACGATAGCATTTTAGCAGGGATTATCACAGCCAAGAAAACCAATCAGTTGGATGAAACTATTTTAAATGACGCAGATGCTGTTCATTCTATTTAACAGATAAAAAGCCCTGTCTAGAGCCAACTTTTTGGCTTACTAATTATAAAGGAGGATTATTTTATGTCAAATGTATTAGCAGCCTATCGAACCCTAAAATCAGCTAAATGGGTGGATCTGACCCATCAAATAAATGATCAAAGCCCGCATTTTCCGCTTTTGCCAGCTTTGGAGAAGAAGGATATTTTTACCTTAAAAGACGGCTTTCACGTGCAGCAGTTTTCTGTTGTCGGTCAGTATGGTACCCATATCGATGCCCCTATTCACTTCGTGGAAGGCGGCCGCTGGCTGGATGAGATTGCTTTGAAAGATTTGCTTTTGCCTTTAATTGTAATTGATAAATCGCAGGCAGTAGCCGCTAATCCTGATTATGAACTGACTAAAGAAGATGTGCTTGCCTTTGAAGCAGAGCATGGAGAGATTCCGGCGGGCAGCTTTGTGGCCTTTCGCAGTGATTGGTCAAAGCGCTGGCCAGATCAAGAAGCTATTCGTAACCTGGATGATCAAGGGGTGCAGCGTACACCCGGCTGGTCGCACGAGGCTTTGGCATTTCTCATCCATGAACGAAACATTTCAGCTTTGGGTCATGAGACCTTGGATACTGACAGCGGTGTTCGGGCAGCAAAAAACGGCCGTTTAGCCGAAGAATATTATGTACTGGAGCAGGATATTTATCAGCTTGAGGTTCTGGCCAATCTTGACCAGGTACCCGCAACAGGAAGCTTGATAGCTATCGCTTATCCGTATTGGGAAAAAGCCACAGGTTCACCGGTCAGGGCAGTGGCTATAGTGCCGGATTAAAGAGCTGTATTATAGACTGCAGATAGCTTTAAAAGGAAATATCATTTGAATTAGGCAGACTTTCGCAGTCTTCAAAGGAGCAAGACAGCATTAGATTTAAAAACTAATGCTGTCCTGCTCTTTTTTGGTGTCTTTAAACCGATTTTCAGCCTTTTTTTAAAATCATGTCTGTTGCTATGGACAATAATTAGTAAAATGCTGATAGGAAATATTGTTATCATAAACTTATAAAGGAGGAAGCTTAGATGAGTCTGAAAGGCAAAAGTGAGGAACTCATATATCTCCTGCTAATTCAAAGGGATTTTATAACGTCTGATATTTTGGCAAAAAAGTTAAAAACTTCAGCCAAGACTATTTACAGATGGGTTAAAAGTATTAATGACAATCTGCCGGACGGTCCCTTGATTATCTCTGAAAAAGGAAGGGGGTATAAGCTGGACTATGATCGTTACTTGCTGCTGTATGAAAATAAGCCGCCTGCCGATTATTCGCCCCAGCAAAGAAGAAATAAGCTAAAACAATTATTGCTCCTGCAGGCACCTAAGCCGGTCAGCGTTTTTGATGTTATGGAGGAGTTCTTTTTAGGGGAATCTGTTCTGATTGCTGATGAGAAGATTATTGCTCAGGATATTAAGAAGTTTGACCTGAAACTGCTGCGTAAAAAGCGAACACTGGCTGTTGAAGGAAAAGAGGAAAATATCCGCCGTGCGATTCTAGCCGGTATTCAGCATGATCAGATTGTTGACTTTGTTGATTTAAAGGAACACTCGAGCTTGGATATTGATGAGAAAGATGCGGCTTTTATTCTTTACCAGCTAGAGATCATTGAAAGACATCTTTCCGGCAAAATTCCCTATCCTTATAACATCAACATCTTTTTACACTTGTATATTTTGATGGAGCGCATCAGAGCCCGTCAAACCTATGCCTATGATACTGAAAAAAGGGATTTCAGGGAGATCTCCCATGCTTTGCTGGATATATCTCAGGAAGTCATCAAGCATTTGGAAAACTACCTGCAGCTGCCGATTCCAAGAATTGAGGTCTATTACCTTTATCAATATTTATCGGCTTCAAGGCTGGAGAAGGTCAGTTCTGAAAGTATTTCATTTTCAGAAGAAGTGGTGAACATCACGCGGACTTATCTGAAACTGATGAATCAAAAATGGGACTTTGATATCAGCAATCAAGATATTTTCTTTGACTTGGCCAATCATATCAAGCCCATGCTCAAACGTTTGGAGCAAAAGATCATGGTTCAAAATGGCTTGCTCAGTCAGATTAAGCTGGTTTATCCTGATCTTTTTGACAGGGTTTGCCAAACATCAGAAGAAATCAGCCAGATTTATCATCTGGCTCCCATTTCGGCAGATGAAAATGGCTTTATAACACTTTACTTTGCCAAATTGCTGGAGACCAGCAGCCGTAAACTGCGAACTTTGATTGTCTGCACAACCGGTATTGGTATTTCAGAATTGCTGCGGGCTAAGATTGCCAATAATTTTTCAGAGCTGGAAATCGTTGATGTTATTGCTTCGCGTGAGGTTGAGCACTTGGAAGAAACCTATCCTGCTATTGATCTGTTAATCTCAACTATTCCCCTGAAACAGTCGCCCTCTTATCATTTTTTACTGGTAAATGGAATGTTTACGGCGGAAGATCAGGAACGCCTGCGGCAAAAGATTGGAGAAATCAAAAATGAGCAGTGATTTGATTAAAAAAGTATTTATCGGAGAATCCTTTCAGGAAGTGAAAGATGTCTATCGTTTTTTAGCCGAAGAAATTGACGCCTCAATCAGTCAGGATTTAGCCAAAAAGCTGTTGGTCCGCGAACAGCTGGCCAATATTCAAATTGATAAACAGACAGTGCTGCCCCATCTTGAATCAAGCCAGCTTAGGCAAAGTCAGCTTTTAATTCTGCGCCTAGCTGAGCCTATCAAAGACTGGAGCGAAACCATCAAAGACATCAGATTAGTTATTTGTTTGGCCTTGAAGACAAATGAAGACAGAGCTGTCAAAGAGCAAATCAGAGGTTTTATGACTAAACTGGCAGCTGCTGCCTATGTTGAAAAGCTCTTAACAGACAGCAAAGCTAATATTGAAAAAATGTTATAAACAGGAGGAAAACTATGAAAATCGTTGGAGTAGCAGCATGTACAGTCGGGATTGCCCATACTTACATTGCTCAGGAAAAATTAGAGGCCGCTGCTAAAAAAGCAGGGCACGACGTTAAAATTGAAACACAGGGCACTATCGGCATTGAGAATGAATTAAGTGCTGAGGATATTGCAGGAGCTGATATTGTCGTTTTGGCGATTGATGTCAAGATTTCCGGAGAAGAGCGCTTTGCTGGCAAAAAGACGGTCAAAGTTCCGACCGAAGTCGCTATCAAATCACCCAATAAACTGATTGCCAAACTGGCAGAAGTAGCCGCTAAGCAGTAGAAAGGATGGCTAATGGAAGCAAAGGATGCGATTGATGTTAAATTGATTGACACTCAGTTATCGGCAAAGACTAAAGAAGAAGCACTGCAGGCTTTGTCCGGCCTGCTGTTTCAGGAAGGTAAAATCTCTGATCAGCAAGCCTTTCTTAAAGATGTTTACGAACGCGAAGCTCAGGGCCAGACAGGAATTGGCCATTTCGTGGCTATTCCGCATGGGAAAAGCCCGTCTGTCACAATCCCTGCGGTAGCTATTGGGATTAATGACCGGGAAATTCCTTGGGAGAGTCTTGACGGCAAAGGGGTGCGTGCAGTGATTCTTTTTGCAGTCGGTTCTGATTCTGAGGCAGCTAAGGAACACCTCAAATTACTGGCTCTTTTTGCCAAAAAGCTGGGCAATGATCAGGTCGTGGCAAGGCTCTTGCAGGCTGAAAGCCCAGAAGCTGTTGTGGCTGCATTTTCATTATAGGAGGATAAAATGAAAGAATTGTTGAAAAAAGCTAATTTAAAGGGGCATTTGCTGACGGCTATTTCCTATTTGATTCCCATCGTCTGCGGCGCCGGTTTTCTGGTAGCTATTGGGATGGCTATGGGCGGTGCGTCTCAAGATGCCCTCATCATTGGAAAATTTTCCTTTTGGGATGCTATGGCAACCATGGGCGGCAAGGCTCTGGGGCTGTTACCGGTTGTTATTGCGACTGGGATTTCTTACTCCGTTGCTGGCAAACCAGGGATTGCACCGGGCTTTGTTGTCGGTTTGATTGCTAACAGCATCAGCGCTGGTTTTATCGGCGGTATTCTAGGCGGTTATATTGCAGGATTTCTGGCCCTTTACATTTTGAAAAATTTAAAAGTTCCTCATTGGGCAAAGGGGCTGATGCCAACCTTGATTGTGCCTTTTGTGACCGCCTTTGTCAGCAGTTTGATTATGATTTACCTGATTGGCGGTCCAATCAGTGCCTTTACCAGCTGGCTGACGACTTTCTTGAAAGGTCTTAGTTCCTCGTCCCGCATTGTATTTGGCGGTGTTGTCGGAGTGCTGAGCGGCGTTGACTTTGGCGGTCCGCTTAATAAGACTGTCTATGCCTTTGTCTTAACCCTTCAGGCAGAAGGGGTCAAAGAACCCCTGACAGCTCTGCAGCTGGTCAATACGGCTACTCCCGTTGGATTTGGCTTAGCTTATTTTATTGCTAAATTGATGAGAAAGAATATCTACAGCAGAGATGAAATTGAAACGCTGAAATCTGCTGTCCCTATGGGAATTGTAAATATTGTTGAAGGGGTCATTCCCATTGTCATGAACAATCTGATACCGGGCTTGATCGCAACAGCACTGGGAGGAGCAGTGGGCGGCGCTGTCTCCATGACTATGGGAGCCGACTCATCAGTGCCTTTTGGCGGAATCCTAATGATTCCGACCATGTCGCGACCCCTAGCTGGAATTTGCGGTCTGCTGATCAATATTTTGGTAACCGGATTGGTCTATGCCGTGATTAAAAAGCCCGTTTCTGAAGAAGAGCTGGCAGATAGCGCTCCGGAAGACGAAGCAGACATTAGTCTGGATGACTTTGAAATTTTATAAGAAAGCGAGGCAGTACAGATGTCAGCAGCTGAAATATCACCTTCCTTGATGTGTATGAATCTGGACAAATTTAAGGAGGAAATCACCTTCCTCAATCAGCATGCCCATTCCTATCATATCGACCTTATGGACGGACATTTTGTTCCCAATATTACGCTGTCACCGTGGTTTATCGGTGAAGTCAGAAAGCTCTCCAGCCTGCCCCTGTCCATCCACCTCATGGTTACTGATCAAGCATTCTGGGTGGCTGAGATGATAAAGATGAAGTGCGAGTGGATTTGCATGCATGCCGAAGCTCTTAATGGCTTAGCCTTTCGGTTAATCGATCAGATCCACGCGGCCGGATTAAAGGCAGGCGTTGTCCTTAATCCCGAAACACCGGTAAGTGTTATTCTGCCTTACATTGGCTTGCTGGACAAGGTCACCGTGATGACAGTTGACCCGGGCTTTGCAGGGCAGCGATTCTTAGAATCAACCTTGGAGAAAATTGTTGAGTTAAGACATCTAAGAGATGAGCACTCTTACCCTTACTTGATAGAAATGGACGGTTCATCCAGCCGCAAGACCTTTAAACGCATTGATGAGGCGGGGCCGGATATTTATATTGTCGGCAAGAGCGGCTTGTTCTCCCTGACGGATGATATTGAAAAATCATGGGAAATCATGGCAAAAGACTACGAAGAGACGACAGGAAAAAGTCTATCGGCCAATACTCTTTGACAGTCAAAATCACAGGTCTTGACTTCGCCCTGCCGCAGTTCGGTACTGTCTGCGGCTCATACCTAGTCTAATCTAGTATAAATTCTGATGAACCAACAGCCTTTTAGAGTCTTAAAACCTGCAGGAACTTCCTGCAGGTTTTTGTTATTTACAGAGATGTTGGCCATTGTTTATAATGAATTTATCACAAGAGCAGCTGCAGTGAATTCTAATTGCTTTAATGGCTCTACCTGCTTGCCTTACGGGTGTTTTTGCTGCAAGATGTTTCAATCCAATGTGAATAATAGGTATAGATGCGTCAGGGGGTGATTTGAAAATGCTCACCAAAAGACAGTTAAAATTGCTGGGTCTGCTTAAGCAGGAACCGTCATTTCAGACGGCTGCCCATTTAGCTGCGAAATTGGGAATTTCTGAGCGAACAGTGTACACAGAAATGAAAGCGCTTCAAAATTCTGGTTTTAACATTATCAGAAAGCGCGGCGTGGGGATCGCTGTTGATCAAAAAGACGGGAATGAAAGACCGGCAGAAGATGAAAATCAAGGCCTGCAAAGAAGGGTCGCCGTCATGATTCGGTTGATTTTCAAAGATCAAACAGTAACGTTTAATGCCTTGTCTGAGGAATACTTTGTCAGTAAAACGTCCATCAAACAAGACTTTAAGTTCATCGAAAAGACTTTAAGCAAGGGTAATGATTTTCATCTGCTTAGTGATCATAAAGGAACCAGAGCCGTATGGAAAAATCCTGAAGAAAAACTCAATGTTCTGCTTAATTTCAATCAGCTTCTGATAGAGCATTCTCAATCTTTAAGCCAATCGCAGCTGGAAGATGATATTGACATTCTATTAAGCTGCTATCCCAAGGACGCCGTTAAGGTCTGTGAAAATATTCTGTACAGTTATATCAAGGAGAATATCAATACCATTTCTGAGGTATATGTTCAGAGTTTCCTGAGCGTTCTTATTGCTTTAGTCTACCAGCTTTTACAGGGAGACCATTTATCTGTAAAAGAGGGTTTGCTGAATCGCAAAATGCACGCTTTTTACATTGACAGTGCAGTAAAAATTCTGCATAAGGCTTCTGTGCGCTTAGATTTTGTCTATACAAACGGTGATATTGAATATTTATCCTACATGCTCCTCAATTACCGCTTTGAACCGATACCAGCAGCTTATGTTGATGATGGTTTGGTAGAGCGCTTGATCGAAGAGGTATCGCAGGCTTTAACGATTGATTTTTCAGCTGATCAGCACCTGCTGGAGCAGCTGAAAATGCACATTCCGGCCATGCTTCAGCGCCTGCGCTCGCATACATTTGTTAAAAATCCTTTTACAGAGCAGATTAAGTTGGAATATTCAGTGGTATTTAATATTTTATGGTTGGTCATGACAGATTTCAGCGATGAGCTGGGGGTTGATATCAATGAGGATGAAATAGCTTTTTTGACCATTTATTTTCAACTGGCTATTGAAAAGGCCGGAATCAGCCGGAAAATTTTGGTGATCTGTCCGACAGGCCTTGTCACTTCAGAGCTTTTGATTAATCGTATAAAAAATGCCCTGCCTTCACTGGATACCTTGGAAGTTGCTTCTGTGGCAGAGGCAGCAGAATTAAACCTACATCAATATGATTTTGTTTTGACCACTGTAAAGCTAAAGCAGCAGACAGACAACAGCTTCTATGTGTCTCCTTTTATCAGCAACAGTGAACTCATCAGTCTTTTCAGTGAAGAAAAGAAGCAAAATAAGATTTTGTCCAAATCACCGGAAGTTCTTGAGCATTATATTTTGCCGCATCTAGTTTTTACTGATAAACAATATGCGTCAAAAAAAGATGTTATTTTAAGTGTCGGTAAGCATCTGGAAGAAAAGCAACTGGTGACTGGCGACTTTAAGTTTGATGTCTTAAAACGTGAAGAATTAGGCGGAACAGATCTGCCTCTGGGTGTTGCAGTTCCCCATGGCAAACCAATTCATGTGCTAAAAACGTTTGTTGCCCTTATTAAAAACTGTAAAAAGTATAAGTGGAATACTTATTATGTAGATACTGTATTTATGATAGGCATTGCTCAAAAAGATTTGAAAGAGGCTCGAGCGATTATTGCCGGCATTTACCAGATTATCAATGATGAGGCTAGATTAAAGACGCTCAGGCAGGAGAAAGATGTTAAGGAGGTTTTAAAAATCGTTTATGGAAAAGACTGATATTATTCGTCAAGAACTGATTTTTCTTGATTGTGAACAGACAGGTAAAGATCAGATTATTAAATGGATTGCTAAGGCGGCTGAAGCTATCCGCTATGTCAGCGATGCTGACTTGTTTTTTCAGGCCGTTTTAAAAAGGGAGGCGGAAGTCCCGACTGCAATCGGTTATGACATTGCTATTCCGCACGGGAAAACCGATGTTGTTAAAAAGCCTTTTATCGCTTTTTTGCGCACTAAGGAAAAATTTAGGTGGAGCCAAGAAGATAATGAAAAAGTTCAGCTGATTTTTCTGATTGGTGTTCCTGAAACAGGTACTGAAAAACTGCATTTAAAATTTATTTCGCAGGTCAGTAAAAAATTGCTGGATGAGCACTTTAGACAAGAGCTCTTGCAGCAAGATAAAGATCAAGTATTTCAGCTATTGCATGCTATTGATATTTAAGGAGGTTACAGATGAAAATAGTTGCAGTGACAGCCTGCCCGACAGGCATTGCCCATACTTACATGGCTCAGGAAGCCATTGAAAAAGAATGTGAAAAACGCGGCTATGACTATCAGGTTGAAACGCAAGGCGGTATGGGAATTGAAAACGAATTAGAACAAGCAGCCGTAGATGAAGCAGATCTGGTGATTTTGGCCATTGCTGTGGAGATTGAAGGACAGGAGCGCTTTGATGACAAACGAGCACAGGGGAAGGTCCTCACTGTTGACCCAGGAGAGGCTATTAAAAATCCAGCCAGAGTTTTAGATCAGGCAGAAGCACTATAAGAATAAGAGGGTGAAATGATGAATAAAAAAATATGGAAAGACTTGCAAAAAGCTTTCAACACTGGGGTTTCTTACATGCTGCCTTCAGTTGTCGTCGGCGGTGTTTTTCTGGCAATTGCGCTGTCCACCGGAAAGCCGACTGATAAGGGCATGGAAATCACCAATCAGTTCATGAAAAACTTAAACGATTTGGGAACTGCCGGCTTTGCGATGATGATTCCGCTTCTGGCTGGCTATATTGCTTATTCCATTTCCGGTAAGCCAGCCTTGGCGCCAGCTATGATTTTGGGCTATATTGCTAATAATCCTATTGGTGCTGATCAGGTCAAAACAGGTTTTCTGGGTGCCATGCTGCTAGGGGTGCTGACAGGTTATTTTGTTAAATGGACTAAGAGCTGGGAGACACCGCAGCTAGTCAGAACCTTGATGCCTATTTTGATTGTTCCGATCATAACAACCTTTGTTTTGGGAATGATCTATATTTATATCATTGCCGTACCTATCGGTCTTGTAATGGATTGGCTGGTGAAAACACTGGGTGAGCTGCAGGGAGGCAGCGCCATTGTTTTGGGCTTGATTATCGGTGCAATGACAGCAGTGGACATGGGCGGCCCCATCAATAAAACAGCAACAGCCTTTACCTTAGCCTTGATGGCGGAAGGGATCTACTCGCCTAATGGTGCCCACCGGATTGCTGTAGCTATTCCGCCTTTGGCTGTGGCCATTTCCACTTTTATTGATCGCAAGAAGTACAGCAAGGAAGACCGTGATTTGGGATTGTCTGCCTTCTTTATGGGTCTGATTGGCATTACTGAAGGTGCTATTCCTTTTGCGGTAAAAGATATGAAACGTGTGCTGCCTGCTATTATTATCGGCAGTGCTGTTGGCGGAGCGCTTGGGATGATTAATAATGTTGAGGCTCTGGTTCCGCACGGCGGCTTGATTATTTTGCCTGTGGTTAACGGAAAGCTCTGGTATGTCATCGCCATGCTGATTGGTACTTTGATTTCAGTCGCTATCTTACACTTTACAAAACCAGATATTGAAGAATAAACATAATTAAAGGAGGAAAATCATGACAAAACTTTCTATTAAAGAGACTGTCCAAGGACTCTTAGAACTGCAAAAAACTGGTGAAAGTGCCACACTCTTAGGAATTGGTCCCATGTCTAAAAACTGCGTTCAGGCAGCTTTAGAGCTTTCTCAGGAAGACGACTATCCTGTCATGTTTATTGCCAGCCGCAATCAGGTCGATCTGGATGAACTTGGCGGCGGTTATGTTAATGGCTGGAACCAATTCACCTTTGCTGAGGCAGTCAAAGAGGTCGCAGAAGACATTCATTATGACAATCTTTACTATCTCTGCCGCGATCACGGCGGTCCTTGGCAACGGGACAAGGAACGCAACAGCCACTTACCGACAGATGAAGCCATGAAACTGGGAGAACAGTCCTATGTGGGAGATATTGAAGCAGGCTTTGACTTGCTCATGATCGATCCAACCAAGGATCCTTTTGAAATCGGCAAGGTTATCCCTCTTGACACGGTTTTAGAGCGTACGGTTGAGCTGATTGAATTCTGTGAGAATGAACGTAAAAAACGCAACCTGCCTGAAATTGGTTATGAAGTCGGTACTGAAGAAACCAATGGCGGTCTCACTTCTACTGAAACTTATGAAACCTTCATCAAACAGCTGCAATCAGAGCTGGGCAACCGCGGTCTGCCCATGCCGACCTTTATCGTCGGTCAGACAGGAACCCTGACACGAAAGACGGAGCAAGTCGGACATTTTAATTTTAAAAATGCCTATGATCTGGCTCAGATGGCCAAAAAATACGGTGTTGGTCTTAAAGAACATAATGGGGATTACCTTGATGATGTTACGCTCTTGGAGCATGTACCGTCAGCTATTACAGCAACCAATGTAGCACCGCAGTACGGTACTGAAGAAACCAGGGCTTATCTTAATCTGGCTAAAGTTGAAGCTAAATTGGTTGAATATGGTTTGGTTGAGGAGCCGTCTAAAATTCGTGAAACCTTGTTAGTAAAAGCTATTGAGAGCCAGCGCTGGAGAAAATGGATGGTTGGCGATCAGGTTAATCTGAGTGTTGAAGACATTAAAGCAGATAAGGAACTGTCTGAAGAAATTTTAGATATTGCTGGCCACTATACCTTTAATGATGCAGCCGTAAAGGCAGAAATTGAAAAGCTCTATGCCAACTTATCTGCCCATCATATTGATGGCAAGCGTTATGTTATTGACCATATCAAGCGGCCAATCAGAGACTATGCAGAGTGTTATAACCTAAAAGGTGTTACCAGCCGCATTAAAAATCTTAAGGATTAGGCATCCTCACTTGTAGAAAACAGCACATTTTAAAAACCTATTGGAAATTCCTAAAGGCAAATGCTAAGGGGAATTTCTGATAGGTTTTTTTGAAACCGCACTTTCAATAAATTTTCAAAAAAGAACTTACACGGCTGTTTAAATTATGATATGCTAGTTTTTAGAATACGAAAAGGAGGCGAGTAATGCCAAGAAATTTTAAAGAAGCCATGTTTTTTACAACCATGATGTGCGGGTTAATGGTACTGGGAATGAGTGCCTATAATTTAACAGTGGCTGGTCATTTTAGCTGGAAGGCCTTAGCTTTGGGGTATATTCCCGGATTTGTCCTTGCTTTTTTAGCAGATACCTTGATAGTAGGGCCGCTGGCCAAGAAGGCTGCCTTTAGTTTTTTAAAAGACCATCATAAACGCTGGCAGAAAATCCTGACAATCTCAGGCTTGATGATTCTGGGAATGGTTTCTCTCATGTCCTTATATGGCTTGCTGATTAATCAGGTTGCTTTAACACTGCCGGTTTATTTGAGGGCATGGCTGACAAACTTTGTGATGGCAGTTCCCTTAAATTTTCTGCTTGTGGGACCTGTTTCACGTTTTATCTTGGGCCATCTGCAAAAGCCCTTCCCTAATGAAGAAAAAGTGGAAGACTTTGACGATGACGATGAGATTCCAACCATTATTTAAGAAAACACTGACTATAAAAATGAGACAGGACATATCAAGTGTTCCTGTTTTTTGTTTGACATCTTTCGGTGTTGTTTTTATGGGTAGGACAGCTTCAGACAGTGAGTTTTAAACTTTTAAACAGGGAGAATTATGTTACAATAGACCTATGACAAACAAGAAAAAATTACTGTTGATTGACGGTTCTTCCGTTGCCTACCGTGCTTTTTTTGCACTTTACAATCAAATTGACCGCTTTAAAAATCCTGCGGGGCTTCATACCAATGCGATTTATGGATTCCATCTGATGCTGGATCACATGATAAAGCGGGTAGAGCCGACCCATGTTTTGGTGGCCTTTGACGCCGGCAAAACGACTTTTAGGACAGAGATGTTTACGGATTACAAGGCCGGACGCGATAAGACGCCAACAGAATTTCGTGAGCAGCTGCCCTATATCCGTGAAATGCTGACGGCGCTCGGTGTGCCTTTTTACGATTTGGACAATTATGAGGCCGATGATATTATTGGGACGCTGGATAAACTGGCAGAAAATGAAGATGAGTACGAAGTAACGATTGTCAGCGGGGACAGAGACCTGATTCAGCTGGCTGACAGCAACACGACCGTTGAAATTTCTAAAAGGGGCGTTGCCGAATTTGAAGAGTTCACGCCAGCCTATCTCATGAAAAAAATGGGGCTGACGCCCAAGCAGTTTATTGACCTTAAGGCGCTCATGGGAGATAAGTCTGACAATATTCCGGGTGTCACCAAGATTGGCGAGAAGACCGGTCTGAAGCTCCTGCATGAACACGGCAGCCTAGAGGCTATCTATGCCAATTTGGACAGCTTCAAGGCTTCCAAAATGAAAGAAAATCTGGTTAATGATAAGGAAAAGGCCTTCTTATCAAAAACCTTAGCGACTATTGATGTTCAGGCGCCCATTACCATCGGTTTAGATGATATTGTTTATTCAGGTCCCGAATTTGACAGCCTGGCTAAATTTTATGATGAGATGGACTTTAGGCAGTTCCGCTCGCAGCTGGGGTCATCGCCTGATGCTAAGACCTTTGAAGCTCATTATACAGAGGTTAGCCGGCTTAAACCCGACATGTTTGCCGAGGATCAGTTCTTTTATTTTGAAATTTTAAATGACAACTATCATACCGAAGACATGATTGGCTTTGCCTGGGGCAACAGTCAGGCTATCTATGCCAGCACTGATGTCAGTCTGCTGAATGATGACCTGTTCAAAAAGGCTCTGGCTAAACCCATTAAGACCTATGATTTCAAGCGCAGCAAGGTCTTGCTCAGCCATTTGGGAATTGATCTGCCGACAGCCAGCTTTGACAGCCGCTTGGCTAAGTATCTGCTGTCCACTGTTGAAAACAACAACACTTCGACCATTGCCAGACTCTATACAGACCTGCCGCTGGCGACTGATGAAGAAGTTTACGGAAAAGGTGCCAAACGGGCTGTTCCTGACAAAGATGTCCTGCTCAGCCATTTAGCCAAAAAAGTCAGTGTCCTGATTGCCAGCGAAGAGCCCATGCGCAAGAAACTCTCTGACAATGATCAGCTAAGCCTGCTTTTTGAAATGGAGCTGCCCTTGGCTAATGTCCTTGCTAAAATGGAAATTGCGGGCATTTCCATCAAGGAAGAAACGCTCAAAGACATGGAGCGCAGCAATGAGATTGAACTAGAAGCCCTAACGCAGGAAATCTATGCTTTGGCGGGAGAGGAGTTCAATATTAACTCGCCCAAACAGCTGGGAGTCATTCTCTTTGAAAAATTGGGCCTGCCCCTGTCGGCCACCAAAAAAACAAAGACCGGCTATTCGACGGCCGTTGATGTTCTGGAACGTCTGGCTCATCGCTCACCAATCGTAGCCAAAATTTTGGAGTACCGTCAGATTGCCAAACTCCAATCAACCTATATCATTGGTTTGCAGGAAGCCATTTCTTTTGACGGTAAAATTCACACGCGCTACCTGCAGGATTTGACACAGACCGGACGGTTATCCAGTGTCGATCCCAATCTGCAAAACATACCTGTTCGCCTAGAGCAGGGTCGGCTGATTCGCAAGGCCTTTGTTCCGGAATGGCCGGACAGCGTTTTGCTCAGTTCAGATTACTCACAGATTGAGCTGCGGGTTTTGGCGCACATTTCAGGTGATGAACACTTGATAGCAGCCTTTAAAGAAGGTGCAGATATCCATACCTCAACGGCTATGCGTGTCTTTGGCATTGACAAGCCGGAAGATGTAACGCCTAATGACCGCCGCAATGCCAAGGCAGTTAATTTCGGCGTGGTTTATGGTATTTCTGATTTTGGTCTGGCTAATAATCTGGGTATTAGCCGCAAGGCCGCCAAAAATTATATTGATACCTACTTTGAACGCTATCCGGGTATTAAAAATTACATGGACAGGGTGGTTAGAGAAGCGCGTGATAAAGGATATGTAGAAACGCTCTTTCACAGGCGGCGCGAATTGCCAGACATCAATTCACGTAATTTCAATATTCGCTCCTTTGCCGAGCGCACAGCCATTAATTCCCCGATTCAAGGGAGTGCAGCAGACATTCTCAAAGTAGCCATGATTAATCTGGATAAGGCTTTGACGCAAGGGAATTACCAAGCGCGCATGCTGCTGCAGGTACATGACGAAATCGTCCTTGAAGTTCCCAACAAAGAACTACAGGCTGTTAAGCAGCTGGTCAAGGAAACCATGGAATCGGCGATTGAGCTGTCTGTACCGCTGGTAGCTGATGAAAATGCCGGTCAGACCTGGTATGAAGCTAAATAAGGTATTGTCAAAAATAGATGAGGAGGTTGTTTATGACCTATCAATTTCAAAATCCCAGTCAAGAAGTGATTTTTGATTATTTAAAAGAGGCTAAAACCATCGCAGTAGTAGGTTTGTCCGCTCGAGAAGAAACAGCTGCTTATGAGGTTTCTCAGCTGATGCAAAGGGCTGGCTACAAGATTATTCCTGTTAATCCAAGAGCCGTCGGCAGCACTATTTTGGGTGAAAAGGTTTATGCTAGCTTGCAGGATATTCCTGAGCCTGTTGACATTGTTGATGTTTTTCGCCGCAGCGAGTTTTTAGCAGATGTTGCCCGTGATTTCATTGAAACGGATGCTCGTGTCTTTTGGGCTCAGCTAGGTTTAGAGAGCGAAGAAGCCGAAACCATCCTGCGTGCAGCAGGGCGCAACGATATTGTCATGAACCGGTGCATCAAGATTGAATATCAAAAGTTGGCTAATCAATAAAATAGATGAGCTATCCTCTGATCATTAGCAATCCAGCAATGGAGTGCTCTGCTGTCAACCATCCTTAAATGAGCTGGCTGTAATAATACATGAAGCTAGGAACCTGTGACAAAACTGTCTCAGGTTCTTATTTTCTTTAGATGCAGCAGCTGGAAATAAAACCGACTGGCTGTTCTAGTTTTAACCATACTCCTGCAGGCTCATCAGATGCTGCAGCTCGCTTGTTATCCTTTTGCTTCTTTTGGCAGTGCTTTAACCGCAGATTTATATGCTCCTGCCGTTTTATAGCCCAGACAGCAAAGGTATTTTTGATACAGATAACGAAGCGGCGGTGAATGACAAACAAGGGCTTTTTTGATAAAATTGATAAGGTTAAACTGGCCAAACCTATTTTGGCAGCAAGGAGAGAAAAAAGACATGACAGATTCGCCGATTCAATACCGCTTAATTAAAAAAGAAAAGCACACGGGAGCACGTCTGGGGGAAATCATCACACCGCACGGAACTTTTCCGACCCCTATGTTTATGCCAGTAGGAACTCAGGCAACTGTTAAAACACAGTCCCCTGAAGAATTAAAAGAAATGGGTTCTGGCGTCATTCTGGCTAATACCTACCATCTGTGGCTGCGGCCGGGTGATGACCTAATCGCACGTGCTGGCGGACTGCATCAGTTTATGAACTGGGATCAGCCTATTTTGACTGACAGCGGCGGTTTTCAGGTTTATTCGCTGGCTGACAGCCGCAACATCACCGAAGAAGGGGTGACCTTTAAAAACCACCTCAACGGTGCCAAAATGTTCCTGTCACCTGAGAAGGCTATTGCCATTCAAAACAATCTGGGCTCTGACATTATGATGTCTTTTGATGAGTGCCCTCAGTTTTATCAGCCTTACGATTATGTTAAAAATTCTATTGAACGGACCAGCCGCTGGGCAGAACGTGGTCTAAAAGCTCACCGTCGTCCGCATGACCAAGGCCTCTTTGGTATCGTTCAGGGTGCTGGTTTTGAGGACCTTCGCCGCCAGTCGGCAGCTGACTTGGTGTCCATGGATTTTCCGGGCTATTCTATTGGCGGTTTGGCTGTTGGCGAAAGCCATGAAGAAATGAATGCTGTGCTTGACTTCACAACACCTCTCCTGCCGGAAAACAAGCCGCGCTACCTGATGGGTGTCGGTGCGCCTGATAGTCTGATTGACGGAGTTATCCGCGGTGTTGACATGTTTGACTGTGTTCTGCCAACCCGCATTGCCAGAAACGGAACTTGTATGACCTCAGAAGGCCGTCTGGTTGTTAAAAATGCCCAGTATGCAGAAGACTTTACGCCGCTTGATCACGATTGTGACTGCTATACCTGCAAAAATTACACGCGCGCCTATCTTCGCCATCTGCTCAAGGCAGATGAGACCTTTGGGCTGCGTCTGACCAGTTATCACAATCTCTATTTTCTTCTGAATCTGATGCGAAAGGTCCGTCAGGCCATCATGGATGACAATTTGCTGGAATTCCGTGAAGATTTTATCGAACGTTATGGCTATAATAAATCTAAACGCAATTTCTAAAACACCATCAAAAAGCTATCCTATAGAAGCAAAAGCTGACTGTTTTGGCTGGAGCAAAATCCCATTTGCGGGAGCTGCTCCGGTCTTTTTAGTTATCCGCCAAAATCCCTGAGAACTCGTCATCAGTCTTTGCAGCCAGTTTTGATTTTCTGATGAACTGTTTAGCACAGCCTGCCAGCTTACAAAAGTGTAAGTTTGGTTTATGATTTTTCCAGTAAAATAAAGGTGACCGCTAAGGGGTGCTGATGATTTAGCCCCGAATCTAACAGCCAAGGAGGAATAATTGATGACAAAGGCCGATTGCTTAAAATACTTAATTTTGATTTTTATGCTTTGTGATTTAATCCTGCTTACCTTAATCGTCTGTTGGTATTGCATGTGATTTTTGCAGAAGACTTTTAAGGAGAAGCGATGTTAGAAGCCATTACACTGATACTTTTTATTTTGCTGGCCATCTCCATACATCACGATGCCCGCAGTCTGATTAATCCCGTTCTTTTAATTATCTTTTTGCTTTTTGCCTATGTTACGGCTGTCAGTTTTTTCTACCGTCAGGGCTATACAGCTGCTTATTTAATCTTTGTTCTGGGATTTCTGATGGTTCCCGCCTTTATCTTTTTTGGCGGCTTATTTCTCATTTACAACGGTTTTGTTCTTTTGAAAAAAGAGGGCCGGTCAAAAACTAATTTTTTATCCCTTTTTCTGGGACTTGCTATTGTAGGCTTCTTTCTTTTCGTTTACCTGAGCTCAGCCTTTTTGACAAATCTGCCGCAAAATAGTTTTTTCTACCTTATTTACTTTCTTATAGTATTTACTTTTTTACTTTTTGGCATGTCCTTTCTTGCTTTTATGCTGTATTCCCTTTTGTATCTCATCATTCCTAAAAATAAGCACTATGACTTCATTATTATCCATGGTGCAGGACTGATGAAGGGCAAAGAAGTAACGCCCTTGCTGCAAAAGCGGATTGATAAGGCGCTTGAGGCCTTTCGCAAATCCAGCAACCCCCAGGTTAAGCTGATTGCAAGCGGGGGTCAGGGAGCTGACGAAAAGATTTCAGAAGCCAAGGCCATTGCTGCCTATATCCAGCAGCAAGGAGATATTCCCGGCGATAAAGTTCTTTTGGAAGAGCAGTCGCGTTCAACCTATCAAAATCTCTTGTTTTCAAAAGAGTTGGCCGAAAAAGAGATGAGCCGTCCTCGCTTTCTCTTTGTCACCAATGCCTATCATGTTTTTCGGACCAGTGTCTATGCCCGTCAGCTGCATATGGCTGGAGATGGCTTGGGCTGCTCGACTGCTGCTTATTATATTCCCAGCGCTTTTATCCGAGAATTTATTGCTATTGTTGCCCGTCTCAAGTGGGTTTTTATGGTCATCTATACCGTCGTTATAGGACTTTTAATGCTTAATTACTTTAGATAAATACTTACAGGGTCTGTCTCAGAGATACTCTTTGAAGCAGGCCTTTGTTTAGTTGTCGCAGGAAATTTGCTATAATAAAGCAAACAGGAAATAAAGAAGGTGTTTTTTATGAAGTTAACAACCCTAGGCTGCTGGGGAGCTTACCCTTACAAAGACGGCGGTACGACCTCTTATCTCTTGACGGGACAGGATGGTTTTCAGCTGCTAATCGACTGCGGCAGCCGTGCTCTCAATGAACTGGAAAAAGAAATCAGTCCGCTGGATTTGGATGCGGTTATCATTTCCCACTATCACCCTGACCACGTAGCTGATTTGGGTGTTTTGCGGCACTATTTTCAGCTCTATCCCAAGCATCTGTGGGAGCCTAAAGTCTTGCCTATCTATGGCCATGATGAGGACAGTTATGAGTTTAGCAAACTGACCCTTGATGGCGTTTCTCAAGGGATTGCTTATGACGTTAAGGGCACTGAGCACATCGGACCCTTTGACATCACGTTCATCAAGACGGTGCACCCTGTGCCTTGTTATGCCTTTCGGATTCTTGAGCGTGCAACAGGGCAGGTTTTTGTTTTCACTGGTGATACAGGCTATTTTGATGGCTTGGATACATTTGCTGCAGGTGCTGACCTCTTTTTAGCTGATGTTTATCTTTATGAAGGCAATGAAAATCACATAGCCCATTTGACCACAAAGGAAGCAGGACAAATTGCCAGTGCGGCTGCTGTAAAACGCTTAGTTCTGACCCATATGCCGCCGCTGCCGCCGGCAGAGATTGCCCCAGACAATCACTTGGAAGTTCTCAGAAGCCAGACTGAGACTTACTCAAAAGGCATTCCTGTAGAATTGGCAGAGCCTCATAAATCATGGGAAATCGGTGAGTGCTGATGGCCGACTTCACTCAGGAAGAAAAAGAATTTTTCATGGCAGAAGCCCTGAAAGAAGCCCAAAAATCATTGGCCAAAGAAGAAATCCCTATCGGCTGTGTCATTGTTAAGGACGGTCAAATCATCGGCCGCGGGCACAATGCACGCGAGGAGTTAAGCCAGGCGATTATGCATGCCGAAATCATGGCTATCACAGAGGCCAATAAGCATGAGAACAGCTGGCGTTTGCTGGATACGGCGCTTTTTGTAACGATTGAGCCCTGTGTCATGTGCAGCGGTGCTATCGGTCTTGCCCGTATTCCGCAGGTCATCTACGGAGCTGCCAATAAAAAATTTGGCGGCGCCGGCAGCCTCTATGACATTCTAACCGATGAGCGTCTCAACCACCGTGTACAGGTGGAAACAGGAATCCTCGAAGAAGACTGTGCCAGAATTATGCAGGACTTTTTTAGGCAAAGACGAAAGTCTTAAGTTGGCAGTTTTCTCAATCTATGTTATAATATTTTTGGAGCAACATCTGCGCGTGAAGCGGGTCAGGGGAGGAATCCAGCAGCCCTAAGCGATGTCAGGTGTGTGCTCTATTTTTATGTAATGACAGAGTAATAGATAGCTTGCAATAATCAGTTTATAGTCGTGATAAAGTGCCATGACATAAATGTCATGGTCTTATTATTTGTCTTTTTTTATAATAGGAATATCAAAAAGTATAAAATCAAAAGAGGAAAAAAATGAAACACGTTTTTACACCAATTTATAAATCAATACTAAAACGCAGGGAAATAGCAGCGTTCTTATTTTGTTCTCTCTATCCCTTATTAGCGTCGGCAGTCAGTCTGTTTCAGTCAGGACTAAAAGGTATGACTCATGGAAGAAAACTGAGTTTTTTAGAGTATTGGTCTATTAATGTTCAGACCCAGTGGCAGCTAGCGATACCAATCTTATTGTTAGCCTATGCTGTTACTACCGTTTTTTATACTGAAATCCATTCGGGTATTTTATTTTTATATAAAGATTTGGACAAAAAACTGATTTTTAAGGCAAAGGTTTGGAGTCTCATCAAAATCTTAGGTATTTTTACCGGACTAACTTTTTTAGTTTCGCTTTTATCTTACTATACTTTGATGCTTTCTCAAACTTATATATCAGGGCATCTTTTCCCTGACAATTGGTCTATTATTCAGATGAGTTTACTGACTATTTTGTCACGGCTGATTATTTATGTGATTGTTATTTTGCTGGTCTCAGTTTTATCCAGCCGCTACAACAATTCCATCTCAGTTTTAGCAGGTTTGTTCTTTATGTTATTAGCAAATGTAGCTCCGCAGTTACCGCTCGGAAGATATTTCTTCCCAACAGGGTATGTGGGAACAGGAATGCATTTTCTTTTTGCGCTAATCCTGATGTGTCTGGTTAGCTCTGTTTATATAGTAGCAGCGTATGCTTTGGGACTTAAAAAATTTGAACAAATTGAATTTTGACTGGAAGTATTTCAAACATCATGCAAAAAATAGGAGAAAAAATACAAATGCTCAAGATCGAAAATTTATCCAAACAATTTAAGGGAAACGATTTTTATTCACTTCAAGATGTGAGTTTAACGGTCAATCGAGGAGATATCGTTGGTTTAATCGGAAAAAACGGAGCCGGAAAATCTACCCTGCTCAAATTAATTGCCAAATCCATCAAACCAAGCAGCGGACGGATAATGTATCTAGGTAAAGATATCAGTCAACGTTCAAATGCTCTTGAGGATTTTGGCATAATGATTGACCCTGTTTTTTATCCAGAAATGACTGTGGCAGACAATTTAAAATTCTATTTAGACCTGCATGGAAAAAAACAGCATTACGAGAATATAGAAACTATTTTAAAGTTGGTTGATCTCTGGAAGGCACGCCATCGCAAGCCTAAAGGATTTTCTTTTGGAATGAAACAGCGTACTGCTCTGGCTATTGCCTTAGTTGCAGAACCGGAGTTTCTTTTGCTGGATGAGCCGTTTGTCGGTTTGGACCCTATCGGGGTAAGGCAGCTGATTGATATTTTGAAAAGGTGGTCCAAGGAACGTAATATCTCGATGATTATTTCCAGTCATCAGTTGGGAGAACTGGAAGCCTTGTGCAACCGTTATGTTTTTATTGAGAATGGCCATCTCGCTGAAGAATTTGAAAAACAACAGGCTCCAAGTGTTATTGTCCATGTAAGAGCAGCAGCCAAAAATCTTGATTTACCTGCTTTTATAAAAGTGGAAGATAATCTCACAATAGAAATTCCAACGGATTTGGATGCTGAACTGCTGAATCAGATATGGTTCCTTTTATCCAGCAAACAAGTCATTGAAAGAATGACTGTCAAGGAAAATCATCTTAGCGATTTTTTTGGAAGTGAGGAATAAGTATGTCGATTTTCTATCCCGTTTTACGTTCAGTTCTTAATCGCAGAGAAGTAAAGGTATTTTTAGTACTCAGTCTGACACCTCTTCTTTACTTTCTGTCAACTTTTCTGAAAACGAAGATGTTTTCTTTCTCTGGGCCTGCCGGCAGCAAAATTGCCTTTTTTGATTTCTTTTACGGTCAATTTAATCTGCAATTTAATTCCATTATTTCGTCTTTGGCACTGGCTTTTTTGGCCATCAGTGTTTTTCGGACAGAGATTTCGGCGCATATTCTTTTTTTATACAAGGACATTGATAAAAGAAAAATATTTCTCTCAAAAATTCTCAGCCTTATAACTGTTGTCTTGCTGTATTGCGGCATTTACTTTTTAGCGGCCCTGTTTACCTATTATACACGTGTAGCCCATCTGTCCTACGGCAGTCTTCAGTTTTGGAGTAATGATTTCACCTACTCCATTATTTCAAGTCTTGGTGTTGTTTTAGCCTATATCCTTGTAGTCATGCTGTCCAGTCTGGCATCTTTATATTTAAGCAACGGAATAGTGATTACCCTTATTTTGATTTTCAATGTCTTTATGAGTTTGTCAGGAATCATCGGAGGGCTTAACTGGCTCTTTCCTGTAGGCTATGCCGATTTTGCAGAGGCAAATGGTCTGGGGATAGGCTTGCTGACAGTTGTAGGACTAACCCTTTTATACAGCATTGTTATCTATTTTGTCAGCCTGCATAAATTTAAAAACTTAGAATTTTAGGGGAATTATGATTTATAAAGATATTAGAGTCAATACCATATCGAAGGATTGTTGATTTAGAAGATGTCAGCCATTCCATCCAATTTTTGTTAAGCGATCAGAGCAAGTCAATTAGAGGGCATAATCTCATCTTAGATTACGGCTATACCATTGTGTAGATAAAAAGACTGACTGTTAATAAGCTGTTAAATATCAAGTGCTGAATGATTTAGCACTTTTCTTTTGTTTTGAAAGCCTATCTTTTCCACTCAATATCAGTTATAATAGAATAAAGTTTTCTTTTGGAGAAAGCGTTTAACTGAACACGGGCTAAAATCCTAGTAAAAAAGATAAACTTCCTTGTGTCTTGGGGACACAGCGTCAGTTTCCTATTTTTATACGGATTTCTTCACGCTCTTTGCGACCCTTCGTTTGGTTAGTCGATCTTACTAACCAAACGAAGTTAGCGGGAGAGGCAGCCAATTCACTATGGTGATTGGCGTTTGTTATCAAGTGCAAAGCACTTAGATAACAATCCTCTGCCGTATCTTACTAATTGAACACGAGCTAAAATCCTAGTAAAAAAGATAAACTTCCTTGTGTCTTAACGACACGGCGTCAGTTTCCTATTTTTATACGGATTTTTAAACGCTCTTTGTATCTTAATAAAAGGAGGTTTTATGCGAAAATTTTTACAGGTAAGCTTTTACGAGATGTCATTTTATGTTGAGATTTTGCTTTCTCTGATTTTAATGATTGTTCTTGTCATTTCAACCTTTTTTCTGGCTGTGGATATTCTGGGAATTTTTAATTCTCAAAGGTCTATTGAAGCCTATCTGCACAATTTTCTCAATCAGGCTATGAGCATCGCCATCGGTGTGGAGTTAATAAAAATGCTGAGCAAGCATACCTCCGCTACCATCATTGAGGTTTTGCTCTTTGCCATCGCCAGACATGTTGTTATTGATCAGAGTAACAGCCTGAATTCTTTGTGGAGCATTTTGGCTATCTCTGCCCTGTTTGCCACGCGAAAATATCTTTTTACTAATTTTGATGATTCGACTAATATCATTGTTCGGGGAAGTCAAAAGGTTAAGATTGCCAATGTTTTAGCGCGTGTGAATCTGGAGGCTCAAAAAGGTGAGCTGTTAAGAGACTTTGTCGTACGGCATTTGGAAGCAGAGGAAAAGCACGTCACCATTGGTGCGGCTGTTTATTTGAACGATGTTGCTTTGCGGGTTGACAGCATGAAAGACGGCGTCATTACAAGGGTGGAAATTATCAAGTCACTTTCATGAAATAATGAGAAATTTCAAGTTATTTTCAGAAAAGAAAGCGATTTTCTCTTTTTTGTGAAATTCTGCTCAGAATCATTGAAAAAACCCTTACAAAAGAGTATGATAATAAAGAAACTGAAATTTACAGGGGAGTATTGACATGACACATATTACATTTGATTATTCTAAAGTATTGGATCAATTCGTAGCGCCGCACGAAGTGGACTATCTGCAAATGCATGTGACAGCTGCGGATGCAGCTCTTCGCAATGGTACCGGACCAGGTGCGGAAATGACCGGCTGGCTCAATTTGCCGGAAGATTACGATAAGGAAGAATTTGCCCGTATTCAAAAAGCGGCTGCTAAAATTCAGTCTGACAGCGACGTTCTCATCGTTATCGGTATTGGCGGTTCTTACCTTGGTGCCAGAGCAGCCATTGACTTCTTAAACAATTCATTTGTTAACCTGCAAAAGGCAGAAGACCGCAAGGCACCGCAAATTCTTTATGCTGGAAATTCCATTTCTTCAAACTATCTTGCGGATCTTGTAGATTATGTTGCCGATAAAGATTTCTCAGTCAATGTCATTTCAAAATCTGGGACGACAACTGAACCTGCGATTGCTTTCCGCGTTTTCAAGGATCTCTTGATTAAAAAATACGGTCAAGAAGAAGCTAACAAGCGTATTTACGCAACGACTGACAAAGCAAAAGGTGCTGTTAAGGTTGAAGCGGACGCCAGCGGCTGGGAAACGTTCGTTGTTCCGGACAGTGTCGGCGGACGGTTTACTGTTTTGACACCGGTTGGTCTGCTTCCAATCGCAGCAAGCGGTGCGGACATCACCAAATTGATGGAAGGTGCCAATGCGGCCCGCAAGGACTATTCGTCAGACAAGATTGCCGAAAACGAAGCTTATCAGTATGCTGTTATCCGTAATATCCTTTACAGAAAAGGCTATGTGACAGAAGTTTTGGCTAATTATGAACCGACACTTCAATATTTCAGCGAATGGTGGAAGCAATTAGCCGGTGAATCAGAAGGTAAGGATCAAAAGGGCATCTACCCAACATCAGCTAACTTCTCAACAGACCTTCACTCGCTTGGACAATTCATCCAAGAAGGCTACCGCAACCTTTTTGAAACAGTTATCCGTGTGGATAAACCGCGCAAGAACATCCTTGTGCCGGAATCGGCAGAAGATCTTGATGGTCTTGGCTACCTGCAAGGCAAGGACGTTGACTTTGTTAATAAAAAGGCTACTGACGGTGTGCTTCTTGCCCACACAGACGGCGGTGTGCCAAATACTTATCTGACCATTCCTGAACAAGATGAGTTCACACTTGGCTACACGATCTATTTCTTTGAGCTTGCGATCGCCCTTTCAGGCTATCTCAATGGGGTCAATCCATTCGACCAGCCGGGTGTTGAAGCATACAAGAAAAACATGTTTGCCCTTCTTGGCAAACCGGGCTTTGAAGATTTGGGTGCCGAACTCAATAAACGTCTTTAATGATAAATTTAGAAATCAAGACTGGTGTCTTGATTTCAGACTGAAGAAAAAGTCAATTTTTATCAAAAGAACTATTGTGTTATGATACTTTCCTTAGGTAGCGCGGACGGTAGCAACTTCCTTTGGAATTTCATACCTAGATTTTGAGCCCAAGTCTCAAAATCTCCGAACGCCAGAAATAAGTGATTTCTGGCGTTTTTGCTACAGCGGAAAGTATCAGGGTCAGGCTCGTTCAATTCGCCTATTTTTCTTATAGATTGTGAATTAATATTATCCTAAGATGTGTATGCTTGTGAAATGCTAACTATAGAGTTTGTCTACAACCTGAAATCAAGACTGGTGTCTTGATTTTTCTATTCTAATCTCTTTATAAATAGTTGTAAGAGCCTAATGTAAAAACTGCACGATTTACCTGTAATTATGCAGTTTACTTTAGGCTTTTTTTATTAAATTACATTTATATTACATTTGACAAAAACATTGACAAATGACACAGAAAGGAGTACATTATACTTGTAGCAAATGACAAAAGAAATGTCATATGACAAAAAGGAGGTCTATTATGACGCTATATGGTAAACTTTTGGAACGAGAAGCCCAAGCAAATCCTATTAAGGTTGGTGTTATTGGAGCTGGTCAAATGGGATATGGAATGATTTCACAAATTTCAACTATTCCAGGTATGATTGTTGCTGGTATCAGTGATATCAACCTTAGCAATGCTGATCGTGCAGCTCAAGCTTTCAATCAAAGCTCTAAACAAAAAGTTAATATTTTAACTAGTACAGACTTTAGAGAAGTTATCCATTCTGATAATGTTGAAGTCATTGTTGATGCAACAGGTGTTCCGGAAGCTGGTGCAAAAATTGCCCTTGAAACCTTGATTGCTAAAAAGCATCTTGTATTATTAAATGTTGAAATTGATATTACTATCGGTCCTTTGATGAAAAAATTATATGATGCTGCAGGTCTGGTTTACACTGGTTCGGATGGTGATGAGCCGGCTGCTACCGCTCAATTATTTGAATTTGCTAGAAGCATGGGTATGAAAGTCCTTGTTGCTGGTAAAGGGAAAAACAATGCTTTGAAAGTTTCTGCAAATCCAGATACTGCTGCTGAAGAAGCTGCTTCAAAACAAATGAACAGCCATATGCTGGCCGCTTTTCAAGATGGGACAAAAACAATGGCAGAAATGAATCTGCTGGCTAATGCAATTGGTTTTGTACCTGATGTTCCTGGTATGCATGGTATTTCAGCAGATTTGAAAGGCACTGTTGAGAATCTTGATCTTAAGGAAAACGGCGGGGTTCTGGATAAATTTGGAGTTGTTGAATATGTGGATGGTATTGCACCGGGTGTGTTTGTAATTGTCGAAGGCCAAAATGAAGGTGTCAAACATGAAATGAATTATCTTTTAAAAGTTGGAGATCGTGATCATCACATCATTTACCGTCCTTATCATCTATGCAGTTTGGAAACTCCGTTGACAATTGCTCGTGCCGTGTTAGAACATGATTATGCAATCGTTCCATTAGGAGCTCCGATTGCTGAAACCGTTGCAGTTGCTAAACGCGATATCAAGGCTGGTGAAAAAATTGATGGCATTGGAGGTTTCTGTGTACGCGGTGTTGTTGAAACTCATGAAGATATGAAGAAAAATAATAATGTACCAATTGGTCTTGTTGGTGGAAACTCGGTAGCTAAAAGAGATATTAAAGATGGTACCTTCCTAACCTACGATGATATTGAACTGGATGATACAACAACTGTTTATAAATTACGTAAGTTACAAGATGAAACATTTAATTAAGACTTTCTTGCTAGAACTGCCTATACTGATTAGAAATGTTAGGTTATAATATTAGGAGAAATTATTAATAATTTCTCCTAACTTAAACTAATAAACCAAGGAATAACAATGGCCAATTTAGCAATTGCTTTAACAGTGATTATTTTATTTCAACTTATATTGAGCTTATATCAAATACAGTATTATCAGCGTTTTGTCAAAAATCTGGTAGCTAATTACCAAGGGAAAAATGGCTATCGTTTAATCTCTGAAGTTGTAAAATCAATTATTGCTTCAACGATTGTTATCTTAATTGTTAACAAGGAAAAAAGGATTGTTGAGGCATATTATTTAAAAGGTTTAACCGTTTTTTCCAAGTTTACTCTGTTTGACAAAATTATAGGCGAAGAATTAAATAATCATTTAGTTGATGTTGCTAAAAGCGAAAATCATAAAGCTATACAAAAGGCCATTGAATCTTTGGTAGCAAAAAATAATTAATTGGAGTATCTAATGGAAGTATTTAGAGTTGTTGAAATAGGTGAAATGGTGCCTGCTTTTGAAGAAGAAATGCTTGTTGTTCTTTTTGGTCAAATGGCTCCGCCGGAACTAAGAGCAATTTGTGTAGTGCACGATTATCAAGGAGAAGAAAATAATGTATTCAAGATTGGAACCAAGCTTCAACTTGGGGCTCAAGAATATACTGTTACTCAAGTTGGTGATGCTGCTAACAAAAATTTTCAAGAGTTGGGGCATGTTTCTGTCTATTTTAGAGAAGGTGAGAATGATATTTTGCCTGGGGCTATCATAGCAGAGCCGCTCATCTTTCCAAAATTACAAGTTGGGGATACGATAAAGATTATTAATGATTGAAATCTGGTATGTTATAATATGACATATATTATTAGAAATCAGGTATAATCATGGATCAGTATTCAGAAAAAGACTATGTCAAAGTTGCGATTATGTATTATGATGAAGGAATGACTCAGGCTGAAATTGCTAGAAAATTAGGAGTCTCTCGTTCGCTCATTTCAAAAATACTAATTGATGCCAAGGATGCTAAAATTGTTGAAGTTTTTATCAATAGTCAGTCAGTTTACACAGTAAAACTTGAACGAGCACTAGAACTAAAATTTGGTTTAAAAGATGCTATTGTTGTGGATACAGAAAGTTTATCTGATCCTGAAATTAGACGAAAGGTTGGACGAACTGCGGCAAACTATCTTGAATCTTACATCAAGAAAACTGATACTGTCAATAAAATTGGTATCTCTTGGGGAGCATCTTTAAAAAGTGTTGTTGACTACTTTCCTTATTTGAATTATCCGGATATTTATATCTACCCTTTGGTCGGTGGTATGGGGAATGAGTATTTTTACTTACATTCCAATCAGCTAGTTCATGAGCTGGCACAAAAAATACGAGCAAAAGCACATTATCTTTATGTACCGGCTATGGTGTCAACTTCTGCCTTAAAAAAAGAGCTGGAACAGGATTTAACGATTTCCAGTGTTTTAGAAGAGGCTAAAAATGTCGATGTTGCTTTAGTTGGTATTGCTGGAATAAACAATCAGAATACAATGTCTAAAACAGGCTATATCAATGCTAATGATATTGCAGAATTAAAGGAATTAGGAGTCATTGGAGATATTAATTCTCACTTTTTTGATAGGTATGGCGATGAAATTGGTTATGATATTAATCAAAGAGTCATGGGTCTTGATTTGAATCAAATTAAAAATATTCCTACAGTAGTAGCGGTTGCCTATGGACATGATAAAGTAGAGGTTATTAAGGTTTCTCTGGAAAATCAATTAATTGATATTCTTGTTACCACAGATACAACTGCTCAGAAAATTTTAAATGGAAATTAGTATCAAAGTATAGTAAAATTTCTTTTTAATGGTATGAGTTAAAAAGAAAAAGCTGATTTCCAATATCTAAAAATAAATTGTTGAAAAAACAAACGGTAGTGAGTGGAGACAAAATCGATTTCGATGAAATCATATGATTGCGTCCCACTCCCTATCTTTAAAGAAAAATGCAAGCGCTTACTATTTTTGCGACGAAAGAAAATTAAAGAGAGGAATTTATATGGACTATATTGAATGGTTTGGTGAACATTTTATTGGTATGTTCCAAGCAGGAGGTAAACAATTTGTCAGTTATATGACAGGGATTATTCCTCTTTTGGTTGCCCTTTTAACCTTTACTAACGCTTTAATTGCTTTAATTGGTCAAGAACGCGTCAATAAGTTTGTTCGTTCCTGTGCTAAATTTACTATTTTGCGCTATACTGTAATGCCTTTATTGGCATGTCTCATACTAACCAATCCAATGGCCTATACCTTTGGACGATTTTTAAAAGAAGAAGAAAAGCCTGCCTTTTACGATGCAACAGTAAGTATGCTTCACCCTGTTACTGGTTTATTTCCATATGCAAATGCAGGGGAACTATTTGTATTTTTGGGAATTGCCAAGGGTGTTGTTGAAGCAGGGCATTCTCAAGGAAGTCTTGCAGTTCGCTATTTTCTGGCTGGTATTGTTGTTATCTTTATTCGCGGCCTTGTTACAGAAAGAATTACGAAATTCTTGGTGCAGCGTGCTAGCTAAGGATTACAATTGAACAAGATTGATAAGAAAGAGGATAACGTATGATAAAAGAATATAAGGCAGTTTTTGTAAACAAAGGTGATAATGGTTGGGGCCAAGGGTTACTTATTCAGCCGACTGCTCAAAAAAATAAGATTGTTTCTGTTACTGGAGGGGGCATCCATCCTGTAGCTCAAAAAGTAGCGGAATTAACAGGTGCAGAAGCTGTTGATGGTTTTAAAAATGCTGTTCCAGACAGTGAAATAGCTGCAGCAGTTATTGATTGCGGCGGAACAGCTCGTATTGGTGTTTATCCTATGAAGGGGATCTTAACACTTGATGTTTTACCGTCGTCACCTTCAGGACCGCTTTCTAAGAATATTAATGAAAAGAACTTTGTTTCAGGTGTTAAGCCGGAATGTGTCTCATTAGCAGATTCTTCGGCAATTGATACAACAGACAGTAACGAAGAAGAAACAAATCAGGATGTAATAAGTGATGAAGCCTTTAATGAAAAGTATGCTCAGGTAAAAGCTGAGCATGAGGCTAATCAAGATGCTAAAGATACCTTACTAGTGAAATTCTCTCGCGGTATTGGAAATGTTATGGGAATTTTTTATCAGGCAGGACGTGATACTGTCGATATGCTAATAAAGAATATTATTCCTTTCATGGCCTTTATGAGTATGATTATTGGGATTATTAATTATACCGGTGTTGGTAATATTATTGCTCATTTACTTGAACCATTATCGGGATCTGTTATTGGTTTTGTGGTAATTGCTTTTATTTGCAGCATTCCTTTTATATCACCTGTTATCGGTCCGGGAGCAGTTATAGCTCAAGTTATCGGTGTTTTGATAGGAACGCAGATTGCCAAGGGCACTATTCCCGTAACTTATGCATTACCAGCACTTTTTGCCATCAATGCGCAAGCTGGCTGTGACTTTATCCCCGTTGGACTGTCGCTTGGTGAGGCCAAGCCTGAGACGGTACAAGTTGGTGTACCGGCTATACTTTACAGTCGTGTCATTACAGGAGCACTAGCTGTCATTATTGGCTGGGTATTTAGTATTGGTATGTACTAAACTATTAAACCAAAAGTCCTCTTTGGAGGATTTTTTAGGATAGAGAATAACATTTATAGTTATTCTTGGCAATAGAGAACGAGTTTTGACTAATTTTTAAAAATAATACTTCTCTTCTGTTACCATAGTGGAAACAGCAGTAATCGTCAATAGACAGCTACCTTTAGTAATGCTCTGATAGGAAATATTTAAATTAGTTATTTAGTTCTATTGCTCTGAAAAATATTGCAGTAATCAAGGATTATAAAACTTTTATAAAAAACTGAGGGTTCTAAAACCTGTAAATATATAGCACGAGGAGTCTATACTATGACAAGAAATTATGATTCACAAGAGTATTTGAAAAAAGTAGATGCTTGGTGGCGTGCAGCTAACTACATCTCTGCTGCTCAAATGTATCTGAAAGATAATCCGCTTTTAAAACGTGAAATGATTGAAAGCGACTTGAAAGTTCACCCAATCGGGCACTGGGGAACAGTGCCTGGACAAAACTTCGTTTATGCTCACCTGAACCGTGCCATCAATAAATACGATGCCGATATCTTCTATATTGAAGGACCAGGTCATGGCGGACAAGTCATGGTTTCCAACTCCTACCTCGATGGTTCTTACACAGAGTTGAATCCAAACATCCCACAAACCGAAAAAGGTTTCAAACAATTGTGTAAAATCTTCTCATTCCCAGGTGGTATCGCTTCTCACGCAGCTCCTGAAACACCAGGTTCTATCCATGAAGGTGGTGAATTGGGTTATGCCCTTTCTCATGCGGCTGGTGCTATCTTAGATAATCCAGATGTGATTGCGGCAACTGTCATTGGTGATGGGGAAGCTGAAACAGGACCTCTTATGGCTGGTTGGTTTACCAATACCTTTATTAACCCTGTCAATGATGGGGCAGTCCTTCCTATTCTTTACTTGAATGGTGGTAAAATCCACAACCCGACAATTCTAGAACGTAAAACAGATGAAGAACTTGACCTCTTCTTCCGTGGTCTTGGTTGGAAACCAATCTTTGCGGACGTTACTGCTGTAAGCAAGGACTTTGACGCATCTCACAAGCTCTTCGCTGAAAAATTAGACCAAGCAATTGAAGAAATCAAGGCTATTCAAGCAGAAGCTCGTAAGGGTTCTGCAGCAGAAGCAACCATGCCAGCATGGCCGGTATTGGTGGCTCGTATTCCGAAAGGCTGGACTGGTCCAGAAAGCTGGGAAGGAACTCCAATTGCAGGTGGATGGCGTGCGCACCAAGTGCCAATCCCAGTAGATTCACATCATATGGAACACGTTGATGCCCTTCTTGACTGGCTTAAAGGCTACCGTCCTGAAGAACTCTTTGATGAAGAAGGTCGCCTCCTTCCAGAGATTGCAGAAATCTCACCAAAAGGGGACCGTCGGATGTCTATGAACCCAATCACAAATGCTGGTATCATCAAGCCAATGAACACAGCCGATTGGAAAAAACACGCCTTTGACATTGAAACTCCTGGTGCTATCATGGCACAAGATATGATTGAATTTGGTAAATATGCGGCTGACCTTGTCGAAGCAAACCCAGATAACTTCCGTATCTTTGGTCCAGACGAAACTAAATCAAATCGTCTTCAAGAAGTCTTCAAGAAAACTAACCGTCAATGGATGGGACGTCGTGATGCTTCTTATGACGAATGGTTGTCACCTGCTGGTCGTGTCATCGACTCACAATTGTCTGAACATCAGGCAGAAGGTCTCCTCGAAGGTTACGTCTTGACAGGTCGTCATGGATTCTTTGCTTCATACGAATCCTTCTTGCGTGTTGTAGACACTATGATTACTCAACACTTCAAATGGTTGCGTAAATCTAAGACCCACACAACATGGCGTAAAAACTACCCTGCTCTTAACTTGATTGCGACTTCAACTGCTTTCCAACAAGACCATAATGGGTACACTCACCAAGATCCAGGTATTTTGGCTCACTTATCAGAAAAAACACCTGAATTTATCCGTGAGTACCTACCAGCTGATACTAACTCACTCCTTGCTGTTGCGGACAAAGCCTTCAAAGATGAAGATGTCATCAACTTGATTGTCGCTTCAAAACATCCACGTCCTCAATTTTACTCTGTTGCAGAAGCAGAAGAGCTCGTGCGTGAAGGTTATAAAGTGATTGACTGGGCTTCCACTGTCTCATCAGATGAAGAACCGGATGTTGTCTTTGCAGCAGCAGGTACAGAGCCAAACTTAGAAGCTCTTGCGGGCATTACCATTTTACACAAGGCCTTCCCAGAACTCAAGATTCGCTTTGTCAACGTGGTAGACATCTTGAAACTTCGTCATCCAGATGTGGATCCTCGTGGTCTTTCTGATGAAGAATTTGACAAGGTCTTTACAACTACTAAACCAGTTATCTTTGCTTTCCACGCTTACGAAGACATGATTCGCGATATCTTTTTTACTCGTAAAAATCATAATCTCTATGTGCATGGTTACCGTGAGAATGGGGATATTACCACTCCATTTGATATGCGTGTAATGTCTGAACTCGATCGCTTCCACTTGGCACAAGACGCAGCCAACGCTGTACTCGGCACAAAAGCTGCAGAGTTCACAGCGAAGATGGACGAAACTGTGAAGTACCACAAAGAATACGTCCGTGAGCACGGTGATGATATCCCTGAAGTTCAAAATTGGAAATGGGAAAATGTCAAGCAATAAGCTGCACTAGCACAAAAGTCATTAACTACAAATACAGGGGGCTGACAACTTTCTCAGCTTCCTGTATTTTTGTAATTTTACTTGCAAACGCAGTGGTTGGAAGAAACCTGGTAACCTTAGTTAACTTAGAATTTTACTTGCATAATTTATTAGTTACTTTAGCACTAATGAGCTACTGTTGATTGATGGTAAGCGTTAGCGGTTATTCGAATCAACAGTATGTATGCTGAGGTAAGGTTGTAAAATCGCTTCCTTTAGAATTCTGACTTCTGCCCCGTTTTCTTTTTTAATAGTCTTTTGCAAGTAGATAATCTGCCACACTTTGATCAATAATAATATGGTCAACACAACCTTTTTGTAGGAGGGCAAAGAGGCTAGGAGCCTTTGAAATGCCTGAAGCCAGAATAGCGACTTCGTTCATCATTTCCAATTCTTCAAGAGTGATGCCGACCATTCGCTTACTTAAATTAGTATCAGTACTTTCTCCGTTTTGATCATAGAAAGTAGCAAGTGCATCCCCGATGACTTTTTTTTGATGAATGTCAGCTTCATCTTCTGGAGAAACAACTCCTAGTTGCTTGTAGGTAGAAGATAAAGCAGGATTTCCAATGCTGACAAGTGCTAAATCTACTGCTAAAGCTTTTTTATGAGATTTTTTAATAAAGGAGGAATGCATAAGTTCCTCCTTTTGCAGGGCTGTATCAGCAATAGCTGGAGCATAATAATAACTGACAGAAGCTTGATATTTTTCAGCTAATTGAAAACAAAGGTGGTTGGAGTGAAGATGGAGAGATTCGACACTTGCTCCTCCCATTAGCGGAACAATCGAGAGGTGCTGGTAGGGCATCGGATGAGCAGCTTGGATGAATTCATAGAGTGTGGACCCCCAACCAATCCCAATAGAGGAAAGATCGTAGGCCCGATGTTCGATGAAATCGGCAAGTGCCTGCCCGATGTGAATTTTGCTCTGATTATCTGAATTTCCACTTGGGGTAATACGAACAGTTTGCAGATTATATTTTTCACAAAGCTGATGCTCCATTTCAATAGTGGAAGAATGCTGAGGGGAAATGGTGATGCGGACAATTCCTTTTTGTTTTGCGTCTTTGAGTAGACTGGCAATAGTGGGACGGCTCAACTGGAGAAGATGAGCGATTTCAGTTTGTGTTTTTTCTTTTTCGTAAAAAAGACGAGAAACTTGGTACATCAGCTGATTACGGTCTGTCATGTGTTAAAAAATCCTTAGTTTTCTTTCTATTATATCGCTTGTTTTTACAAATGTAAAATATGATTGAAAAATAATTTTCATATGGAAAAAGCAAATGCTATAATCAAGTTAGAAAAATATCATTTTAAAACAGAAAGGAGAATCTATGAAAGTGGGTTCAAAATATCTTTACGAGGTGGCGAAAAGCGAGAATTTTGCTATTCCCCATGCGAATTTTATTGATTCGGATTCGGCACGTGCTTATGTGACAGTAGCAGAGCGCCGAGGATTGCCTCTGCTCTTGGCTTATGCACAGTCTCATTCTTCGATCCTTTCGTTAGAAGAGGCGGCGGCAATTGGGAACTATTATGCGGACTCAGTATCGGTGCCAATCGTTTTGCACCTTGACCACGGTGCGGATTTTGACTTTATCAAACGTGCGATTGACTTAGGGTTTACCTCTGTTATGATTGATGCTTCGCAAGAATCCTTTGAAGACAATATTGCCATCACACAAAAAGTGGTGGAATATGCTCACGAAAGAGGCATTGTAGTTGAAGCAGAATTGGGGCACGTGGGAGCAAATGATACATCAGAGGCAGCAGAATTAACGGACTCAGTGTATACAGAGGTTGGTGATGTGCAAGCCTTTATGGCAGCGACCAATGTAGATTCCTTGGCGGTGTCCATCGGTACGGCCCATGGTGTTTATAAGGGAACTCCAAACATCAATTTTGATCGTCTACATGAAATTGCGGAATTGACCACTGTTCCCCTAGTCTTGCATGGCGGTTCTTCTTCTGGTGATGAGAATCTTGGCCGCTGTGCCCGTGAAGGCATCACCAAAATCAATATCTATACGGACTTTATCGTAGCAGCTCAAAAGGCGCTCAAAGAAACCGATACAGATGATTATATCGTTTCGCGTAAGGCGGCAGAAAAAGCGATGGAAGCTGTTTTAGAGCATTATTATGATGTATTTGGAACGCAAAAAATATAGGAGAATATTATGAGTAAAGTAACAGTAAAAGCCCCATTTTTCATGTTCAATCCAAAATCCTATCTTTTTGGGGCTGACATTGTGGAGATGGCGAAAGTCGCAGAAGAAATGGCTGTTCAGTATCCAGAAGCGTCTGTCTTTGTCACTTGCCCATTTGCGGATATTAGTCGTGTTGCAGCAGTGACAGATAAGGCAATCGTATCAGCCCAGCATATGGATGGCATCAAGCTAGGGCGTGGGATGGGCTATGTCCTTCCAGAAGCTGTCAAGGCAGCAGGAGCACAGGCAACCTTCTTAAATCATGCAGAGCGCCCATTGACCTTTAGTGAATTGGTCAAGGCTGTTGAACGGGCTAATGAATTGGATATAGTGACAGTGGTATGTGCGGATTCACTCAAGGAGGCGCGTGCAATTGCTACTCTTGAACCAGATATTATTCTTTGTGAGCCAACCGAATTAATTGGTACGGGCAATACCAGTGATGCTTCCTATGTCACCAGCACCAACGAAGCTATCAAGGCAGTATCTCCGAATACCCTCGTCATGCAGGCAGCAGGAATCTCCAGCGCACAAGATGTATACAATGTCATTGAACTGGGTGCAGACGGAACAGGTTGTACCAGTGGCATAACTGGGGCACCGGATCCCAAACAAATGCTACGCGATATGGTGGAAGCGGCTGTCAAAGCCAGTAAAGCATAAGGAGAAGTCAAATGAAATTACATAAGGCAACCTTTACCGTCGAAACAGAAGCTGGCAAAGCAACCTATGTTGATATTACGCCAAAACTTAGGGAAATCGTCAAAGAAAGTGGGATTCAAAATGGTTTATTGGCCATGATTTCGCCTCATACAACCTGTGCAGTCTTCTTTGAAGAATTTGCCCATGATTATACAGAGGATGGGGATGAGTCCTTGCAGGCCGATCTCAATCATGTATTGGAAAAAATCGTACCAGACCATACCAGTGCCGCTACCTATATCTATCCAGGAGAAGCCCACTATCAGGCTGTAGAATCTTGGCCAAATGCGTCAGAATATCTACCAGGTGGGGATCGGAGAGCTCTCTGGAATGGAGATGGACATCTCAAAGCAACTCTAATTGGTTCCAGTCAGCTTGTGGATGTGACTAATGCTGATTTGGGAGTAGGCAGTACGGGTTATTTCTATTTTGTTGATTATGATAAAACGAGGGCGCGTACGCGTAAGTGTCAAGTAACCGTGTTTGGAGAATAAGCAGATAAATAATCCGACAGCTGTTATTTTAGATTTCATAGCATGTGAATCTTAATCGATAATCTTTAAAAGGTTGTCGATTTTTTATTTTCATTTTTTTAATTAGTACACAAAATTTTGCCAATCATGGAAAAAGACTGTCTTAATTATTTTTTGTAAGCGTTTTATAATAAAAGCACAAAAATAATCAAGACGGTAAAGGAGTCACAAAAAATGGCAGATTGGTTAAATATTGCAGGTAAAACGGTTGTTGTCACAGGAGCTTCATCTGGGATTGGCCGAGCTATTGTCGAAGAGCTGCTCGCCTTAGATGTCAATGTTGCAAACTTTGACCTTGCAGACAATGACCTTAAACGTGACAACCTTTTGTTTCAAAAGGTAGATGTCACTTCTCGTGAACAGGTGGAAGCTGCTGTAGCAGCAACGATCGAGAAGTTTGGAACCATTGATGCTGCTGTCAATAATGCAGGCATCAATATCCCACGGCTTTTAATTGACCCTAAAGACCCTCATGGCAAGTACGAACTGGATGACGCTGTTTTTGATAAGATTACCAGCATCAATCAAAAGGGACTGTATCTGGTCAGTCAGGCTGTCGGCCGGGTTCTTGTTGACAAGAAGGCAGGGGTCATCATCAACATGGCTTCAGAAGCAGGACTTGAAGGCTCTGAAGGCCAGAGCGCTTACGCAGCAACCAAGGCTGCAGTCTACAGCTATACCCGTTCATGGGCTAAGGAGTTGGGTAAGCACAATGTTCGTGTTGTCGGAGTGGCGCCAGGTATTATGGAAGCAACGGGGTTGAGAACGCTTGCCTACGAGGAAGCACTCGGTTATACTAGAGGCAAAACGGTTGAGGACATTCGTGCAGGCTATGCCTCCACAAGTACGACCCCGCTTGGCCGCAGCGGCAAACTGAGCGAAGTTGCTGATCTTGTGGCTTATCTTCTTTCACAGCGCTCAAGTTATATTACGGGCGTGACGATTAATGTGGCCGGAGGTAAGACACGCGGATAAAAAATTATAGGATGGTGAAAGGTGGCATTAGTTAATCGTTGGTATCGCATCTTAGATACCTTAGCAGCACAGCACAGCGTCACTTTAGAAGATCTGCGGACAGATCTTAACGTCAGCATGCACACCTTGCAAAATAGCATTGAGCAGCTTAATGATCTACTGGACGCTGATGTTCAAATTAGGCAGAAAGACAATCGGCTCTTTCTTGAAGTTTATGATTATGACAGACTTGAGGATATTATGGCGGGAAGTCTCAGAAAAGAAAGTGACTTTAATTCTGCCAGCAAGCGCTGTTCCTACCTAATCAAACAGTTAACACAGAGCGCCTCGCCGCTTCTTATTGATGACTTGGCCGAATCCATCGGTGTCAGCCGAACGACAATCAATAAGGACTTAAAACAGGTTAAAAATTTAGCCAGCGCCTATGATGTTACTATTATAGGTAAGCCCAACCACGGTTTGGAGATTGTTGGTGAAGAATTAAATCTGCGGCTCTTTTATATCCACCATGTCTATTCTTATTTTGATTCAGATACGCTGACTGATGAAACACTGCAGTTTTTGGAAAACTTATATACGGAGTTTAGAATTCCCAGAAAAACGCAGGAACTGCTGACCAAGGTTATTTCCATCACGATAGCCCGCATCAAACGGGGAAAGCCGCTGGAAGGTTTCATCAAGTATTATACAAACGGCGTTAAGCAGTCGTCCTTTGCAGAAGCGCTGGTTTATCATATGGAAATGGTTTACCAGATTTCACTGAGCCAGTATGAACAAGATTTTCTGGTATTTCCGCTGAACACACAGTTTATTGACGGCTTAACCTATGAGCAGATGCCTATCAAAGATTTACAGACTCTCTATCAGCGCTTGGTCAAGCGTATCAAGGAGACACTGCTGCTTACCTTTGATGAAAAACGCTTGTTTGCTGAAATCCATACACATCTAAAATTTCTGATTAATCGGCTGATTTTCCGGGTTCAGATTAATGATATTTTTCATGGGGAAATCCAGCAGAAATATCCTTTAGCTTTTGAAATGGCAAAGGTCGCCGGCGAAGAGCTGAAAAGTTATTTTGGCTATCAGATGGAGCAATCAGAAATGAGCTATCTGGCCCTTTATTTTGAGATGATTTTGCACGAAAATGATCCGGTTTCTGATGGGCAGAAACGTAAAATTGCTGTTGTCTGTACGACAGGCAGGGGAACGGCTAATATGATTTACCGGCAGCTGATGCGGGTGCTGGGGCATGACATTGAAATTGTTCAGTATTCAGAAGAAGGGTTTAATCCAAGGGCAGATGATGACTATTTTGCCATCTTTACGACAATTCCGCTGAAATTCGGCAAGTTGAAATCGCCTGTTATCCATATTACCAATTTATTTGATGACCAATGGCTGCGCGAAGAATGGCAGCGGGTCAAGCACTATCACCAAAAGAACCTCAAAACAATTAACCTGCAGTTTGTCAGGCTGCCAAAATCTGCAAGCTATGAAGATTATTTGAGGCAGATGACAGACCTCTTAGAGGATAAAAAATTAGTGGATGGTGATTTTGGCCGGCGCATTTTGGAACGGGAAGAAAAACAATCAACGGTTTTTGGCAGCGGCATCGCCTTTCCTCACACGGTAAATCAGTTGCAGGGGAAAACGATTTTGATGCTTGGTCTGCCGGAAGATGGCCTTGCTGTTAACAATGAGATGGTGGAGTTCATCTTTCTGGTAGCCATTCCCCAAGAAATTGAGTCTCGCATGGAAAGCGAATTGCTGGAACTCTATGACGATATTTTCAGAATTGCCGGCGATGATGATCTGAAAGAGGATCTGAGAAAGGTAAAGACTGAAGCGGATTTTATTGCTTTAACCAAACAGAAGGGAGTTTTTTAATGAATGCTATGATTGTTTTGGGAAGCTTGGTGCTTGCTGCCTATGCTTTGCAGATTATATTTGGCTTGAGGCAGATTAAGCATTTCAATCAAGTTTATGCAGTCTTGAGGCGTCAGGGCCGCGTAGCCATAGGCCGCAGAGCCGGCAAGGTGAAATCAGGCACGATTGTTATGTTTGCTCTTGATAAGGAAGGCCGCGTTTTAGATGCTCGAAAAATGCAGGGTGTAACAGTAGCCGCCCGCTTCAAAAAAATGCCAGCCTATATCGGCGAGGATATCCATTATTTTGACAGCTATAATCCTCTGGTTCGTCAGGAAAATAAGCTGCTGCAGACAGCTATTGAAGATGCCAGAGAAGTCTTTTTAAGAACAGAGGCCGGTGTTTACAAAGATGTGCCCAAGGCTGCGCCTTTGGTTGATGTCGGCCTGCATGCCAAACTGCTCTTGGCCCGACTTAAACTGCAATTTAAAAAATCATAGAGGTAGCCATTCACTATGGTGATTGACGTTTGTTATCAAGTGCGGAGCACTTAGATAACAAACAATCCTCTGCCGTATCTTACTAATTGAACACGGGCTAAAAGCGTCGAGAAAAAGACAGCCTGCCTTATGCGCAGAGCTCATGGCGTTAGACTCCTATTTTCTTCTCGCTTTCTTAACGCCCTTTGCGACACTTTGTTTGGTTAGTCGATTTTACTAACCAAACAAAGTTAGCGGGAGAGGTAGCCAATGCACCATGGTGATTGGCGTTTGTTATCAAGTGCGAAGCACTTAGATAACAAGCCTCTACCGTATCTTAATAAAAGGAGTTTGTTATGAAGTATATTACAAAATTTGCTGAAGGTTTCATGAAGCTGTTTCAGGCCGGCGGCGATAATTTTATCAGCTGGATGACAGGAATTGTTCCTGTAGTCTTGATGCTTTTGGTAGCTATGAACGCACTCATTGCTTTGCTGGGAGAAGAACGCGTTAACAGATTGGCTCAGATTTCTGCTAAAAATCCAGTCAGCCGTTATATGATTCTGCCCTTTATTTCAGCCTTCATGCTGGGAAATCCAATGGCAATCAGTATGGGCCGCTTCATGCCGGAATATTATAAACCAAGCTATATAGCCTCACAAATGCAGTTCTGCCATACCTCAAATGGGGTCTTTCCTCACATTAACCCGGGCGAATTATTTGTCTGGATGGGAATCGCCTCAGGTATCAAGACACTGGGACTCAGTCAAATGGATCTGGCTATCCGCTATTTATTAGTTGGTCTGATTATGAACTTTATCGGCGGCTGGGTAACGGACCTCACTACTGCATGGGTATGCAAGCAGCAGGGCGTTACTCTAAGCAAGACGCTTGATTAATCTATGGCTAGCTTTGGATTTGGACAACTATAAGGAACTGCGCTGAAAGACGAAAAACTCCGCAGCATTAATCAAACTTAATGAATTGAAAGAGAGAAGCATTATGACATACAAAAGCATTACAGTTGTAAAAGGAAGCGGCGGTTTTGGAGGACCTCTGACCATCACACCGACAGCGGAAAAGCATAAGTTTATTTATATCACAGGTGGTGGTGAGAAACCGGAAATCGTTGATAAAATTGCTGAATTGACGGGTATGGAAGCTGTTAACGGCTTTAAAACGTCTATCCCGGACGAAGAAATTGCCCTTGCTATTGTGGATTGCGGCGGAACCCTTCGCTGCGGTATCTATCCTAAAAAAGGCATACCAACCATTAATATTGTAGCGACTGGAAAAAGCGGTCCCCTAGCACAATACATTACAGAAGATATTTATGTATCAGCCGTAGGTCCTGAACAAATCAGTGCTGCCGAAACTCCCCAAGGAACTGCGGTTCAGGCAGAGCCTCAGCCAGCAGAAACTAAGACTGAGGGTTACGATACCAGCAAGAAAATTACAGAGCAGCGCGCTGAAAGCAGCTTTATTGCCCGTATCGGTATGGGAGCTGGTAAAGTAGTTGCCGTCTTCAATCAGGCAGCGCGTGATGCCATTCAAACCATGCTGAATACCATTCTGCCCTTTATGGCCTTCGTATCCCTATTAATCGGTTTTATCCAAGGTTCTGGTGTTGGTAATTGGATTGCTAAGCTGATGATTCCGCTGGCCGGCAATGTTTGGGGGCTGATACTCATTGGTTTTATTTGTTCACTGCCTTTCTTATCGCCGCTGCTTGGACCAGGGGCTGTTATTTCACAAATCATTGGAACCCTTATCGGCGTTGAAATCGGTAAAGGAACCATCCCGCCGCAAATGGCTCTTCCGGCACTGTTTGCCATCAATACTCAAAATGGCTGTGACTTCATCCCTGTGGCTTTAGGTTTATCAGAAGCCGATGCTGAAACCGTAGAGGTTGGTGTACCATCCGTGCTTTATTCACGTTTCTTAAACGGTGTACCAAGAGTCATTGTAGCATGGCTGGCAAGCTTTGGTTTATATCAATAAAAGAGTATAATAAGATTAAAAAGGAAGTGAGAGACAATGACTAAAATTTTTGAAGCCAGGGTCCTTAAAGTTGGCCCGGAAGCAGCTGGTATGATTAAGGATGCCAATATGCTGATTCTTTTCGGCGAAGAAGCTCCGGAAGATTTAGCGGAGTACTGCTACAAGATTGACAATAAAAAGTTATCGGGAACCATAGCAAAAGGCGGCAGACTGCTGATTGACAATCAGGAATTTCCAATTACCGCAGTTGGTGCTGTCGTCGAGAAAAATTTAAAAAATCTGGGCCATATTACCATCTCTTTTGATGGTTCAAATGAGGGTTCGCTTCCGGGCACCCTCCATGTTCAGGCAGCTGAGCCCGCAGTTCTGGGAACCGGATCAGTCATTCAGCTTTTCAGTTAGGCGCAGCATCGCTAAACAAAGTATCGTTATCAGATCTTGTGCTGAAAATCTGAAAGAAATTACCAGTCCTTCTAAAAGACCTCTTACAGAGGTTTTTTATTTTGCGTGTAAATATTTTGTTACACTGTTGACAATATATATATATATATAATAGTTTTGTAAAGATTTTCAAAATAGGAGAAAAGCGAATGAAAAAAGAAGAAAGAAAAGTTTTGCCCATTTTAGCTTTGGTTTTTGGAGGGATAGGACTAGCTTTGTCATGGATACCATTTATTAACAACTTAGCATTTCTTTTTGCTATTGTGGGTCTTATCCTAGGGATAGTAGCGTTTATTGTTAATTTAAAGAAAAAGAAGATTTTGACTATTATTGGAACAATCATTTCATTGGCAGGAATTGTGATAGTTTTAGTTTCTCAGTCTGCTTACAGCGATGCTGTTGATAAAGTATCAAAAGATGTCTCTACTACTACAACATCAACAAAAACAAAGAAAAGTTCAGACTCAGATACTGCATCAAAATCTACAAATAGCTTAAATTATGATCCAAACCTTGTTTCTGATGAAAAAATTAAATCTATAAAAACATATGGTGATTATCTTGATGCATACAAATTAGTTGTTGATGATTATATTGGATACTACAATTATAAATTAGAGCAGCTTAATTTAACTGATAGTGACTATAAAGAAGAATACAAAAAAACAAAAGCTGAACTTGACACAGAATATAAAAAGGCTAAAGAAGAATATGCATCAATGAAAAATATGCCTCTAAGTGGTTCTGAAGAGATTTTGGCACAAGCGCTTATTCAAGCCCGTGATACCTATAGACAAGCTGTAGATACAATATTTGGTTCATGATAATAGAATTCAGGTGGAATTTATGTTTAGTTCTTATTTTTTAATAATTATGCTGTTTTTATTCATGATGGTTCTAACAGCTGCGACTATCATCCAAGAATTAATCAGAGCTGGGAAATGGATTGGATTAGGAGCAATCTTAGGAAATGCAGTAAATAACAAAATTAATGCGAATGCAGCTCATAAATCTGGCAGGATTTTTAAGAAAAAGAGAGTTAATACAGGAAATAAAATGGCAGATCGGTTAGCTAATTTTATTTCTCCCAGTAATGAGGAAGATGAGCCTGATGGACAAGTAAAAGAGACTGTACTCTCTGATGACTATGCTGATTTCCAAGAATATTTGAAATGGAAAAAATGGAAAAGCAGTCAAGAATCAGATGATAGAATAAATGATTAGAAAAGTGAGAAATATGAAAGCAAAAAATTTGGCATTAACTAATGGTATCGTAGGTTTAATTGGTGGTATTTTTTTACTCATAGCAGTTTGGTTTATTTTTGGTGCTGCGGCAACAGGTTCTGTATCAGCAACATCAAATATGACAGCTTTTATTTATATTATCAAGATTGCTATTCTGGTCCTTGGAATTGTGGGAATTGTCTATTATAAAGGTGATATACGGGTAGGAGCAGCCCCCAGTGTTCTAATGATTGTTGGAGGAGCTATTTCACTTGTTCCATTTTTGGGATGGATTGGCGGCATTCTGGCGATTATTGGAGGTTCACTTTATTTAGGAACGTTAAAAAAGTTTACAGATTAATTTAATCAATGCCCGTTATTAGGGTATTTTTTTATGGAAATTTGACACAAATAACTTGAATATTGTTATAATAGTAATAAAGTTATTAAGGAGAAAATCATGACTGCACAAAAAATGTCTGCGCAAGAGATTATTGCTTTTATTGGAAATGCGGAAAAGAAGACCAATGTCAAAGTGACTTTTGAGGGAGAGCTTACTGGGGAAGTTCCTGCTTCAGTTGTTAAGCTTGGCAATGTTCTTTTCGGTGATTGGAAGGATATTGAGCCTTTGCTGGCGAAACTGACTGAGAACAAGGATTATGTTGTCGAGCAAGACGGGCGCAATTCGGCAGTTCCTTTGCTTGATAAACGCCATATCAACGCTCGTATTGAACCGGGAGCAATTATTCGCGACCAAGTGACTATTGAGGATAATGCTGTGGTTATGATGGGAGCTGTTATCAATATCGGTGCTGAAATTGGTGAAGGTACGATGATCGATATGGGGGCTATTCTTGGCGGCCGTGCAACTGTTGGCAAAAACAGCCATATCGGAGCCGGCGCTGTTCTTGCCGGCGTTATCGAGCCAGCTTCAGCTGATCCTGTTCGTATCGGAGACAATGTTTTGGTTGGTGCCAATGCGGTTATTATTGAAGGAGTGCAAGTCGGCAGCGGTTCAGTTGTTGCAGCTGGGGCTATTGTTACTCAGGACGTCCCTGAAAATGTTGTCGTAGCTGGTGTACCGGCACGTGTCATCAAAGAAATTGATGCAAAAACGCAGCAAAAAACGGCTCTTGAAGACGCCCTCCGCAACCTCTAGGCGGGTAAGACAGCAGTCTTTAATGGCATTGCCGCACTCTGCTATTCATAGTCAGACAGACGCAGAAAATGTCATTAGCTGTAGCACAAGCACTAAAAAGAAAAAATGAAAGAGAGTGGGACAGCCACCATGGCTGTTGGTCCCGCTCTCTTTTACAAAAGGGAAATGAGTATGACTTTAGATTTAATTAAAATTCGCCGTGACTTGCATCAAATTCCGGAAATTGGTCTGGAAGAAGTTAAAACGCAGGCCTATCTTCTTGAGCGGATTGGCGAGATAACTGCCGGAAAAGATTTTATCGAACAGCGTACCTGGCGCACAGGAATTTTAGTCTTTTTGAAAGGTCGGGCACCTGAGAAAACGATTGGCTGGCGGACAGACATTGATGCTTTGCCTGTCGTTGAAGAGACAGGACTTGATTTTGCCAGTACTCATGAAGGCCGGATGCATGCCTGCGGTCACGATATGCATATGACTGTTGCTCTGGGGCTGCTTGATAAAATGGCAGAAATTCAGCCCAAAAATAATCTGCTCTTTCTTTTTCAGCCGGCAGAAGAAAATGAGGCCGGCGGTATGCTCATGTATGAAGATGGAGCCTTTGGTGATTGGCAGCCTGATGAATTCTACGGTTTGCATGTTCGTCCCGATTTTAAGGTCGGAGATATTGCGACCAATACAGGTACTCTGTTTGCCGGAACATGCGAGGTTTTTATTACTTTCAAGGGTAAGGGCGGACATGCGGCTTTTCCGCATGAGGCTAATGATGCGCTTGTGGCTGCCTCTTACTTTATTACACAAGTGCAGACCATTGTCAGCCGCAATGTTGATCCTATTGAAGGCGGTGTCGTGACCTTTGGATCCATGCACGCCGGAACGACCAACAATGTTATTTCTGAGACTGCGACCCTGCACGGAACCATCCGCACATTGACACAGGATATGAGCCTGCTGATTCAAAAGCGCATGCAGGAAATGGCCCTAGGTCTTGCAGCCTCTTTTGGCTTAGAAGTTGATGTTCAGTTAAAGCAGGGCGGTTATCTGCCGGTCGAGAATAATCCCGAACTGGCTCAAAATCTCATGGCTTATTTTGAAAATACAGACGGTGTCCATTTGATTGACTGTCTGCCTGCTATGACTGGTGAAGACTTTGGTTATCTGCTCAATAAAATTCCCGGTGTGATGTTCTGGCTGGGGGTCGACACACCTTATGCGCTTCACCACCCCAAGATGAGCCCTAAGGAAGAAGCTCTGCCTTTTGCAGTTGATAAAATCAGCGGTTTTCTAAAAACGAGAACAAATTAAAAGGGAAAGACAGCAAGGATTGCTGCGTAGTCACCCACCGAATAACAAGCAAAAATCCTTAGGACTTGACTTCCTAAGGATTTTTTTAAAAGAAAAAGGGAAGAGCACCAGCTTTCGCTGATGCTCTAGGAGATTTATGAAAAAGGGGAAATAAATTAGGGAAGTTTATCTCCCCAACCACTTGGGGAAGTGGTTGTTTTAGGATGATTAGATTATATAAGAGAAACCTTAAAGAAACCTTAAACTAAAATTTTTATTTCATTAAAACAAATAGGCCTGTTTTATCAGGTTTATCGGTTAAAAGAGACAAAAAGGGAGATTTTTTCAGCCGTTTGGCTGTTGTCGGTCTGAGTTAATAATGGGAAAAAAAAGCCTAATCGTGTTATGATATTAGCATGACAAAAAAAGAATTCAGAGCTCAAATGATAGAGCAGTTAAAAAAGCAGGACAAGACTGTTAAGGCGCAAAGAGACAGGGAACTGCTCAGCCATTTTATTGCCCTTGAGGCTTATAAGCAAGCCCAGACGCTTGCAACTTATCTGGCCTTTCCTTTTGAATTTGATACGTCTTTGCTGATCGAGCAGGCGCAAAAAGACGGGAAAAAGGTAGTGGTACCCAAGGTCTATGGACAGGGAAAAATGATTTTTGTTTCCTACGATGCTGCTGATTTAAAAACCAGCACATTTGGTCTCAAAGAACCAAGAAGCAATCAGGCGGTAGCCAAGTCTAATATTGATCTTATCCATGTTCCGGGACTGGCTTTTACTAATGAGGGCTATCGTCTTGGTTTCGGCGGCGGTTATTACGACCGCTATCTGGCTGATTTTACAGGGAATACGGTCAGCACTATCTATCCTTTTCAGAGTCTTGCTTTTGAGCCCAGTCATTTTGATATTCCAGTGAAAGAGGTATTGCGACATGGAGACCTTTAAAAAATATCCTGCGACTTCATTTTTATTAGTACTGACAACACTAGTTTTTTTAGCCATGCAGGTCTTTTATTTCGGTCGGGCGACAGAGACGCTTGCCGTCTTTAATTTTGGCGGTATGTACGGTGATGTAGTCGTTCAGATGCCGAATCAGCTCTGGCGTTTAATCACACCGATTTTTGTTCACATTGGCTGGGAACATTTTTTGTTCAACGGTCTGACATTGTACTTTGTAGGTCAGCTGGCTGAAAGCATTTGGGGTTCTTGGAAATTTTTGCTTCTGTATCTTTTAGCTGGTATTATGGGAAATATTTTTACGCTTTTCTTTACGCCGAGTGTTGTAGCGGCCGGTGCTTCAACGTCTTTATTTGGCTTATTTGCGGCTATTGCGGTCTTGGGGTATTTTGGCCGCAATCCTTTTTTAAAACAGCTGGGGCGGAATTATCAGGCCTTGATTGTTATTAACCTGATTTTCAATCTCTTCATGCCAAGCGTGAGTATTGCCGGGCACTTAGGCGGAATTGTTGGCGGGCTTGTTTCAGCTGTTATGCTGCCCAGTCAAGCAGAAAAGAACGCTTTTAGGCCCGGTCAGCGTTTTCTGGCCTTCCTGCTTTATTTGGGACTTGCTCTGGGTCTGCTGTTTTTAGGCTTCCATCGCTGATTCTGATTGAAGAAAAAGTCAATTTTTATCAAAAGAACTATTGTGTTATGATACTTTCCTTAGGTAGCAACTTCCTTTGGAATTTCATACCTAAGTTCAAGATACAAAGGGCGTCTGCGGATAAAGGCAAAATAGGGAGTGCGCCGCGGAATCGTTAAGATTCTAGGCGGACTCATCTTTTTGCCACAATCCGCAGCCTGTGTTCAATTAAGATTTTGAGCCCAAGTCTCAAAATCTCCGAACGAGGCTGGGACAAAAGTCCTTCCTCCTTTAACTATTTAAGATATAGCAGTTTGACGCAGTGGTTGGGAGTAAGACTTGTTGGCTAGGTCAACTTAGTCTTACCCCTGCACAGTTCATTAGGTGCTTTAGCACCAATGAACCACTGCTGATTGGAGGTCCTTATCCCTTGCTAGGCAAGTGATAGCTCCAACAGTTTGGGGAACTGTTGGAGGATATCCAATTCTATGAACGTTAGTTCATGTCAATCCCTAATCAACTGTGCGGAGGTAGGACAACAAAATCAAAATCGTGATTTTGCCACGATTTACTGATTTTTGTCCCACTCTCGTTTTTTGCTGCAGCGGAAAGTATCTGAGTCAGACTCATTCAATTCGCCTATTTTTCTTATAGATTGTGAGTTGACACTATCCTAAGATGTGTGTGCTTGTGAAATGCTAACTATAGAGTTTGTCTACAACCTGAAACAAAAGAACTCGAAATTAATTCGAGTTCTTTTGTTTGCTTTCTTTGTCTAATTCTTTACCGAGACTGATGATATAGGATTTCAGCTCGTCTTTAACTTGAGGATGTTTTAAAGCGTAGTCAATTGAGGTTTTCATGAAGCCAAATTTATCGCCGACATCGTAGCGTTTTCCTGTGAATTCACGCGCGAAAACCCGCTGTGTTTTGTTTAGGGTATCAATGGCATCGGTCAGCTGAACTTCATTGCCGGCACCGGGTTTTTGGGTCTCCAGAATCGTAAAGATTTCAGGAGTCAGCAAATAGCGGCCGATAATGGCTAGATCGCTGGGAGCCTCTTCAGGAGCTGGTTTTTCAACAAAGGTATCAACGCTGTAAAGACCATTCACCCCTTCACCTTGGGGAGCGATGACGCCGTAGGCAGAAACTTCGTCGTGCGGCACCGGCATAACAGCAATGGTAGAAGCGTGGGTTTGGTCGTAGTCGTTAATCAGCTGGCGTGTCAGAGGAACGGCCTGATCATCTGTAATATCCATGAGGTCATCGCCAAGCATAACAACGAAGGGTTCATTTCCCACAAAGGCCTTGGCCTGCAGGACAGCATCACCCAATCCGCGCGGATGGCTCTGGCGAATAAAATGCAGATTAATGGCAGTAGTGTCATTAACGAGTTTGAGAAGATCGGTTTTTCCTTTTTGCTCCAGATTGTATTCAAGTTCAAAGTTGGAATCAAAATGGTCTTCAATAGAACGTTTTGATTTACCAGTAACAACCAAAATATCCTCAATGCCTGATTTTAAGGCTTCTTCTACGATAAATTGAATTGTTGGTTTATCCACAATGGGCAGCATTTCCTTGGCCAGTGCTTTGGTGGCTGGCAGGAAACGTGTTCCCAGACCTGCTGCGGGGATAACTGCTTTTCTCACTTTTTTACTTGGCATAGGGCTAACTCCATTCATTTTCTGCTCTGAATTCGTTGGACATCATTGACCTGATGGCTTCTTTGATATTTTTACCTTCATAGATGGACTGATAAATAGCACTGGTGATAGGCATATAGACATCAAGTTCCTTGGAAAGTTCATAGGCAACCTTGGTGGTTGAAATACCTTCAATGACCATGCCCATATTCTTTTCGATGTCTTCCAATTTTTCACCGCGGCCCAGAGCATCTCCGGCCCGCCAGTTACGCGAATGTACTGAGGTTCCGGTAACAATTAAGTCGCCAACTCCCGAAAGACCGCTGTAGGTCAGCGGATCGGCACCTAATTTTACTCCCAGACGGGTAATTTCAGCCAAACCGCGCGTGATGACAGCAGCCTTAGCATTGTCACCATAGCCCATGCCATGAAGGGCACCCGCTCCGACTGCAATAATGTTTTTGAGTGCGCCGGCGGTTTCAACACCGATGACGTCTGGATTGGTGTAAAGGCGGAAGTAATTATTGCTGAAGAGTTTTTGTACGTATTTAGCGGCTTCTAAATCTTTCGAGGCTGCTGTTATCAGAGTAATGTCACGGACAATGGTCTCCTCAGCATGGCTGGGACCGGAAACAACAACAATCTCACTGCGGAGCTCAGCCGGGATTTCTTCTTCGAGAATCACAGACAAACGCTCGTGTGTTCCCGGCTCCAGACCCTTGGAGGCGTGCATGATAATGACCTTATGGTCAAGAAGCTCTGCTACCTGCTTGGCAACTAGGCGAGTGACTTTTGTGGGCACGACAAAAAGGATAGCATCAACATCCTTCAGGGCTTCTTTTAATTCTTTGTAGGCTTTAATCTTTTCATCTAAGACCACATCTTTGAAATACCGTTTGTTGGTATGATGCTCGTTAATTTCGTCAATTTGCTCGGGGATATTCCCCCAGATGCGAACCTCATGACCGTTGTCATTAAGAACTTGGGATAAGGCAGTTCCCCACGACCCGGGACCTAATACGGCAATTTTTTGTCTCATCATTTTTCTCCTATAGTTCATGGAAAGTTAACCTCATTATATCATAAAGCCAATTCATTTGTCTTTACTTAGTTGAAAGGAAATCGTTATTCTTTGCCTTCCTGCTGAAGCGCTGCCAAAAAAGGGTCTGCATGGGCTGGCAGGGATTTTGCTTTTGTTTTGCGAATAAATCATTTATAATAGAAGAAATTGAGAAACATTATTATCATTTAGTCTTATGTTTATCACTAAAAAGGCTTAAGGAGTGCCCAATGAAAGTTCGCGGATTTGAATTAATTTCTGACTACAAGGATAAAGACTTGCTGCCCAAACGAGAAACAGCTCATGCAGCCGGCTACGATTTAAAGGTGGCAGAGAGAACGGAGATTCCGGCTGGAGCAATCGTTCTGGTGCCGACAGGGGTTAAGGCCTATATGCAGGCTGGTGAGGTACTTTATCTGTATGACCGCTCATCCAACCCACGCAAAAAGGGCTTGGTGCTGATCAATTCGGTTGGCGTTATTGACGGAGACTATTATAACAATCCTAACAATGAGGGGCATATCTTTGCTCAGATGCAAAATATCACGAATGAGTCAGTTGTCTTAGAAGCCGGAGAACGTATCGTACAAGGTGTCTTTATGCCTTTTCTGGTAGCAGATGATGACGAAGCAAAGGGCACCCGAACCGGCGGCTTTGGCAGCACAGGAAAGTAAGAAATGGCTGATTATTTGCTGGTTATTGATATGCAGACGGATTAGCCTGTCTTGGTGTCATAAACAAGAAAAAATTTCAAAAAACACTGCAGCAATGGCGGGCTGCTGGGATAGCAAGGAAAGGAGAACAATCATAGCTAAGAAAAAAACGACTTTTGTCTGTCAGGAGTGCGGCTATAATTCGCCTAAATATTTAGGCCGCTGTCCAAACTGCAGCAGTTGGTCTTCCTTTGTTGAAGAAGTGGAAGTTGCTGAGGTAAAAAATGCGCGTGTATCTCTGACGGGCGAAAAAACAAAACCGATTAAGCTCAATCAAGTAACTTCCAATCAAGTTGCAAGAATCAAAACAGAAATGAGTGAATTCAACCGCGTCTTAGGCGGCGGTGTTGTGCCGGGCAGTCTTGTACTTATCGGAGGGGATCCCGGAATCGGGAAATCAACCCTGCTTTTGCAGGTATCTACTCAGTTGGCCAATAAGGGATGTGTTCTCTATGTCTCAGGAGAAGAATCAGCCGAGCAAATCAAGCTGCGCAGCGAGCGCCTGGGAGATATTGATAACGAATTTTACCTCTACGCTGAGACAAATATGCAGAGCATTCGCGCTGAAATTGAAAAAATTAAGCCGGATTTTTTGATTATTGATTCCATTCAAACGGTTATGAGCCCGGAAATTTCAAGTGTTCAGGGGTCTGTTTCGCAGGTCCGTGAGGTGACTGCAGAGCTGATGCAGCTGGCTAAGACCAATAACATTGCCACCTTTATCGTCGGTCATGTGACCAAGGAAGGAACTCTGGCCGGTCCTAGAATGTTAGAGCACATGGTGGATACGGTCCTTTATTTTGAAGGGGAACGGCAACATACTTTTCGCATTCTGCGTGCGGTTAAAAACCGCTTTGGATCCACCAATGAAATCGGTATTTTTGAAATGAGAGCAAGCGGCCTTGCTGAAGTTCTGAAACCCAGTCAGGTCTTTTTGGAAGAACGTCTGGATGGGGCGACAGGATCAGCCATTGTTGTCACTATGGAAGGAACAAGGCCAATCTTGGCTGAAGTTCAAGCCTTGGTAACACCGACTGTTTTTGGCAATGCCAAACGTACAACAACCGGTCTCGATTTTAACCGTGTCAGTTTGATTATGGCTGTTTTGGAAAAGCGCTGCGGGCTTCTCCTGCAAAATCAGGATGCTTATCTCAAATCTGCCGGCGGTGTCCGCTTAGATGAACCGGCTATTGACCTTGCTGTTGCGGTAGCCATTGCCTCAAGCTACAAGGAAAAGCCGACTAATCCTCAGGAATGCTACATTGGCGAAATTGGACTGACGGGTGAAATCCGCCGTGTCAACCGTATCGAACAGCGTATCAATGAGGCTGCCAAACTCGGCTTTACCAAAATATTTGTTCCGAAAAATGCTTTGGCCGGCTTGAATGCTCCTCAAACTATTCAGATAGTGGGGGTCACTACTGTCAGTGAAGTGCTGAAAAAAGTATTTGGCTGATTGAGTGACAAGGTGTTTGAAAAGTGGTATGATACAGCCTAAGCCAGTTATTCTAAAAACTTTTTGACTGGCGCCAAGCAAAGGAGTTATAATGTCTTATTTTGATAATTTTATGAAAGCCAACAAAGCCTACGTTGACTTGCATGGGACCGCACATTTGCCGCTGAAGCCTAAGACCCATGTCGCCATTGTCACGTGTATGGATTCCCGTTTGCACGTAGCACCTGCTTTGGGATTGGCTCTGGGTGATGCCCATATTTTGCGCAATGCCGGCGGCCGTGTGACTGATGATGTTATCCGGTCTCTGGTTATTTCCGAGCAGCAGCTGGGGACCAGTGAAATTGTTGTTTTGCATCATACGGACTGCGGAGCACAGACCTTTACAAATGAAGCGTTTGCCCAGCAGTTAAAGCGTGATTTGGCTGTTGACGTAGAGGGTCAGGATTTTCTGCCTTTTAAAGATGTTGAAGACAGTGTTCGGGAAGATATGGCTATTTTGAAAAATTCTCCTTTGATTCCTGATGACATTGTTATTTCAGGAGCTGTTTACGATGTTGATACAGGAAGGATCAGGGTAGTAAACTAATCATAAAAAATGCTGTCATTTTCCTGTTCAAAAGCAGTGTCCAATGCGAGCGATGGCAAGTTAGATTTGGCTCCTGCGATGCCGGGCCAAGTCATTGCTTTAGAACTGGGAGAAAGGCAATATCGGCTCAATGACGGTACTTTCCTGGCTCTGGATGGATCTGCTCAGTGTCAAATGAAAGCTCAAAATGTTGGACGGGCTCTTTTTAGTGGTCAGGGCGGTCTTTTCGTCATGACAACAGAAGGTCAGGGGACTCTGCTGGCTAACCGTTTTGCCTCCATCAAAAAAATAGAGCTGCGAGGTCAGGAAATCACGATTGACAATGCTCATGTTGTAGTTTGGAGCCGAGATCTAGACTATGACATTCATTTGGAAAATGGCTTTATGCAATCTATTGGAACCGGCGAAGGAGTTGTTAATACTTTCCGAGGAACAGGTGACATTTATATGCAAAGTCTTAATCTGCAGCAATTTGCGGGTGTTCTGCAGAACTTGATTACAACAGGCAACCATTAGTCATTATTTAAAAACGGATGTAAAATTGAGGCTGGAATAAAATTCGGCCTCGATTTTTAGTTATAAATGAGGCATTGACGAAGCAGATCAAACTGACCTGCTGTATAAATGGCGAATTATTTTTTGGCCTTTTAAGTATGAAAAATATTGATTGAGGACTTTCTTTATAAGTTAGTCTTATTTTCTTCACCTGACTGACTAGGATGTGCTATAATAGAAACGATTGATTTTTATGGGCACAGTCAAAAAAAGATAGAGGCGGACTTCCCATGATTCATTTTCAGGAATTTTTCCGCCTTGCACACAGTCTGTGCCATCTAAAATAATAGGAGAGAGAAATGACAAACAAGATTCGTGTGCGTTATGCACCAAGTCCGACGGGGCTCTTACACATTGGCAATGCGCGGACAGCGCTCTTTAACTACCTTTATGCTCGTCACTATGGCGGTACTTTTGTGATTCGGATCGAGGATACAGACCGTAAGCGTCATGTTGAGGATGGGGAACGCTCCCAGCTCGATAATCTGCGCTGGCTGGGAATTGACTGGGATGAAAGCCCGGAGACGCATGAAAATTACCGTCAGTCTGAACGCTTGGCACTCTATCAAAAGTACATTGATCAGCTTTTGGCAGAGGGTAAGGCCTACAAGTCTTATGTTACTGAGGAAGAGCTGGCAGCTGAGCGTGAGCGTCAGGAAGCAGCTGGGGAAACACCACGCTACATCAACGAATACCTCGGTATGTCTGAAGAAGAAAAAGCAGCTTATATCGCAGAACGTGAAGCAGCTGGCATTGTGCCAACGGTTCGTTTAGCAGTTAATGAAAGTGGTATTTACAAGTGGACGGATATGGTCAAGGGTGATATTGAATTTGAAGGCGGCAATATCGGCGGCGACTGGGTTATCCAAAAACGCGACGGCTATCCGACTTATAACTTTGCCGTTGTAGTGGATGATCATGATATGCAAATCTCCCATGTTATCCGCGGTGATGATCATATTGCCAATACCCCTAAGCAGCTCATGGTCTATGAAGCTCTGGGCTGGGAGGCGCCTGAGTTTGGGCACATGACCCTCATTATCAATTCTGAAACTGGCAAGAAACTTTCTAAGCGCGATACCAATACCCTGCAATTTATCGAAGACTACCGTAAAAAAGGTTACCTGCCGGATGCAGTTTTCAACTTTATTGCGCTGTTGGGCTGGAATCCTGGCGGAGAAAATGAAATCTTTTCTCATAAGGAATTAATTGAGCTCTTTGATGAAAAACGCCTCAGTAAATCCCCGGCGGCTTTCGACCAGAAGAAGCTTGACTGGATGAGCAATGAATACATTAAACATGCTGATTTCAATACTGTTTTTGCCCTGGCCAAACCTTACCTGCAGGCAGCAGGCCGTTTGACGGATAAGGCTGAAAAAATGGTAGAACTTTACCAGCCGCAAATGAAATCTATGGATGAAATTGTACCGCTGACTGATCTTTTCTTTGAAGATTTTCCAGAATTAACAGACCAAGCCAAGGCCTTCATGGCCGGCGATACGGTGCCAACGGTCCTTGAAGCTTTCAAGGCTAAATTAGAGGCCTTGCCGGACGAAGAATTTAAGTCTGAAAATATCTTTCCGCAAATCAAGGCTGTGCAAAAAGAGACCGGTATCAAGGGAAAAAATCTCTTCATGCCAATCCGCATTGCTGTTTCAGGTGAAATGCACGGTCCGGAACTGCCGGACACTATTTACCTGCTGGGCAGGGAAAAGTCTATTGAACATTTGACCTCTATGCTGGAAAAGATTCGATAAAAAATTTCCCTGTGATAGCTCGGAAGGTAACTATCGTACAAAACATAAGAAGAATAGGGACTGAGCCGATTTTGCTTGGTCCCTGTTTGTTTGCTTGGGCAGACAGGACAGATTTTTTGTTTCAGCTGCTGCTGACAGCAGTTAACAGGATTTGCTATAATGAAAGTAATCGGGCATACGAAAATGTATGGCCAAAACAGAGGTGACTAATGAAAGCTATGGAACGCCGTCAGGCTATTTTAGAAAAATTAGAAAAAGCAGAACAGCCGCTTTCAGCCAGCCGTCTGGCTGAAGAGCTGGGAGTCAGCCGTCAGATTATTGTAGGAGACGTTGCTCTCTTAAGGGCCGAAAATCATGATATTATGGCCACCCATCGGGGCTATCTGTTAGCAGAACGTCTGCAGGTTCCAAAATCTTATTATCATGGAAAATTAGCCTGCAAGCACAGTGCCAAGGAAGTTCGCCTGGAATTAGAGACAATCGTTCAAAATGGCGGGAAAATACTGGATGTTGAAGTAGAGCACCCTATTTATGGCATGATTACAGCTCCTTTGAACATTGAAAGTCAGGATGAGATAGACTATTTTATGGATAAACTGTCCTGCTATCAAGGGAGCTTGCTGAGCAGTCTGACGGGAGGAATTCACCTTCACAGGATATCCTGCCGAGACCAGAAAACCTTTGAAAAAATTTATCAGCATCTTAAAAAAGAAGGGCTGGTATTCGAAGATTAGATAGGTGTCTTGACACATGTAAAGATATGGTGTAAACTTGAATCAGTAAAAATGATTAAGGAGTTATCATGTCTGCTTCCCCTATCTCTAAAAAACGTATTCAAAAGCTGACCCTGTCTGCTCTGCTCATTGCCTTTGCCATCTTGATTCCGCTGGTCATGCCTGTTAAGGTAGTTATTGGACCCGCCTCCTTTACCTTGGCCAGCCATGTGCCTGTCTTTCTTGCCGTGTTTATATCGCCGGGAGTAGCTGTTGCTGTTGCTCTGGGAGCAGGACTGGGCTTTTTTATGGCCGGTTTTCCTTTCGTGATTGTCATGCGTGCCCTGTCTCATCTGATTTTTGCTGCAGTGGGTGCCTGTCTGGTTCATAAACATCCTGATTTTTTGACAGGCTGGCGAAAAACGCTGCTTTTGGCAGTGGGGCTCAATGTTATCCATGGTTTGGCTGAGTTTTTGGTCGTTCTGCTGCTGACAGCTTCCGGTTCGGTGTCCATGTCTTACTGGCTGACCTTAATTGTTTTAATCGGAATCGGTTCTTTCGTTCATGGAATGGTTGATTTTTATTTGGCCTATTATTGCTGGAAATTTCTTAAGACGGCAAAAAGTATCTAAAAACGAATAGGCAGTTCTGCGATTGGCTAATCATCTGATGGCAGAGCTGCTGTTTTTTATGGCCGTATTAAAGTTCGGGGAAGCATTGAAAAAAGCCCTTGATTATAGTACAATAAAGAAAAAAACGAAGGAGATATCATGGCAGAAGAATTTAATAATGGAAATACTCCAGAAAATCCAGCTGGAGGGGCTCCTGAACCAGAAAATCAGGCTGATCAGCCACAGGCTCAAAATCCAGCAGAGCAGCCTGTATCGGAACAGCCTGTACCGGAACAAAGTGCAGGAGAACCTGCAGCTTATCAGGAAGCTCAAAGTCAGCCGCAAGCTCCTGTAAATACGCCTGAACCTGCAGTGCCTCAGCAAACCGATGTTCAGCAGGGGCAAATGAACTTTGAACAGCCGACTGTTCCTCCAACTGTTAATCCAGCCTTTCAAAGTGCTCCGGCTCGTAAGGAACTCATTGTTCTCCCGATTATTTCATTTGTCGTTTCGGTGATTACCCTGATTTTAGCTTGGTTGGCACCGCTTCCGATTATTTATGTCATTATTGCTTTCTTGGCTCTTATTTATGCTGTTGTCAGCCTGATTGTCAATCTGAAACGTAAAAAAGTGTTGTCAATTATTGCTCTTGTGCTGGCCGCAGTAGTCTTTTTGGCTAGCGGAGCTGCTGTTTTTGTCCGTCAGTCTGGGGATGAACAGGTAAAAACTGAAAAGCACGAAAAGAAAGACGATAAAGAAGATACCGATGACGAAGAAGATGAGGGTGAAGAGGACAGTACTGATGTGCAGGACTATATTGCAGACAGTTCTGATTATGAGTACAAATGGACCGAATCTAAGTTTGAAGATTTAGAGTTTGCCGGGTATTCTAACAATGACGGCTCTAAGGTTAAGTCCGTCCTCAAAAAATTTGGTAAGGCTTCAGACGCTACTATTAATGGCGACGCCTTGACTTTGAGGTATAAAGGCAACACCGATGATGAAAGAGTAAGACTGTCTTTTAGAAAGCAATATGATGGCACATTTATTCTTTCAAGCGGATCATTATATTTCAATTCATCGAAGGTTAAAACATCTGAAAGAGGTTCATACAAATCCAATTGGACAAAAGCTGATGTTGATGCCTTAACCGTTGGTGACAGAGAAACTGGGTCGGGCGGTGCGAAATTAGATGACATCATCAAAAAGCACGGTAATCCTGTTGAGGCAAGGGAAGTTATAGAAAGTTACGGCCGAGGCATTGAAAAGAGTTTGAGGATTCTCTACAGTGACTACTCAAGTTCTGATGATTCTAAACTCTCTTATGTATCTCTGGAATTTGTAGAACAATCTAATGGTGATTATTTATTAACTTATAAGTATCCAAAATAGGAGAATTGATTATAACTGTGAAAAGAGATTGGAACAAGACGTTCCAACCTCAGACTGAAGAAAAAGTCAATTTTTATCAAAAAAACTATTGTGTTATGATACTTTCCTTAGGTAGCACGGACGGCAAAACCAAACGCCAACGCTATAGCTTTTGACTAGGTTTTGCATTAGATTGCCGTTAGAAATAGTATCGATTTCTAACGGCAATCGTCGCAGCAACTTCCTTTGGAATTTCATACCTAAGTTCAAGATACAATCCGCAGCCTGTGTTCAATTAAGATTTTGAGCCCAAGTCTCAAAATCTCCGAACGCCAGAAATAAGTGATTTCTGGCGTTTTTGCTACAGCGGAAAGTATCAGGGTCAGGCTCGTTCAATTCGCCTATTTTTCTTATAGATTGTGAATTAATATTATCCTAAGATGTGTATGCTTGTGAAATGCTAACTATAGAGTTTGTCTACAACCTGAGATTGGAACAAGACGTTCCAATCTTTTTTCTTTATGATGGCACATTAATTTTCTGGCTGGGTTTCTTGTTTTGAGATTAAATCAGCAAAAAAATACATAAAAATAAATATTTTTTGAAAATATACTTGACTTTTGAATAAATATACAATATAATAAAATCATTCTTTGAATAATTAATCAAAATTCAAAATAGAAAAGAGTTTATTTTATGTCGAAAGAAAAAGTTATTTTAGCCTATTCAGGCGGTCTTGATACCTCAGTTGCCATTACTTGGCTCAAAAAAGATTATGATGTTGTTGCTGTTTGCATGGACGTCGGTGAAGGAAAAGACTTAGATTTTATCCATGAGAAAGCTTTGAAAGTTGGGGCTGTTGAGTCTTACGTCCTTGATGTTAAAGATGAATTTGCCGAAGAATACGTTCTTCCAGCTCTGCAGGCGCATGCCTATTATGAACAAAAATATCCGTTAGTTTCAGCGCTCAGCCGTCCGATTATTTCTAAAAAATTAGTTGAAATTGCTCACAAGACAGGAGCAACGACAATTGCTCACGGCTGTACCGGCAAGGGAAATGACCAGGTTCGTTTTGAAGTGGCTATTGCTGCTTTAGACCCTAAATTAAAGGTTATCGCTCCGGTTCGTGAGTGGAAATGGTCACGTGAAGAGGAAATTAATTATGCTAAGGAAAACGGTGTTCCTGTTCCGGCGGACCTTGACAATCCTTACTCAGTAGACCAAAATCTTTGGGGCCGTGCCAATGAGTGCGGAGTCCTTGAAAATCCGTGGAATGAAGCTCCGGAAGATGCCTTTGGTATTACAAGTTCTGTTGAGGAGGCTCCCGATACACCGGAATATGTGGAAATTGAATTTAAGGCTGGGAAACCCGTTGCACTTGACGGCACAGAAATGAAGCTGGCTGATTTGATTCAAAAGCTGAATGTCATTGCCGGTAAACACGGTGTCGGACGGATTGACCATGTGGAAAACAGACTTGTTGGTATCAAATCGCGTGAAATTTATGAATGCCCCGGAGCGGTTACCCTGCTGACGGCTCATAAGGAAATTGAAGATTTGACCTTGGTGCGCGAGGTGTCTCACTTTAAACCAATTCTTGAAAATGAACTGTCAAATCTCATTTACAATGCTCTTTGGTTTAATCCGGCGACAGAGGCGATTATTGCTTATATCAATGAAACGCAAAAAGCCGTTAATGGAACGGCCAAAGTTAAACTTTACAAGGGTTCAGCCAAGGTCGTTGCCCGGAAGTCACCAAATTCACTCTATGATGAAAACTTGGCAACCTACACATCTGCTGATACCTTTGATCAGGATGCAGCGGTTGGTTTCATTAAACTTTGGGGTCTGCCAACGAAAGTGAATGCCGAAGTGGCCAATCAAAACAAGCAATAAAAGGGTTTGAATGATAAAACATCATGACAAACCGGCAGGCAATGGTTATGAAAAGATTATCAGATAAAAGGACACAGTGATCTCCATCTGAAACTCTTTTCTAACCACTCGTAAGTGTAAACAGAGAGTTACACCGAGCTTAAATAAACTTGTCCGCGAGAGAGGCAAGATTTAAGAAAGACAAGTGCAGTGACACTCATGGGGGGCTAGTTTTCTAGCCCTTTTCTATAATGAAAATAAAAAGAGGATATAAAATGACAGAAAAAAAACTTTGGGGCGGCCGCTTTGAAGCAGGACTGGAGAAGTGGGTAGAAGAGTTTGGTGCCAGCATTACCTTCGACCAAAAGATGGCCGAGTTTGATATTAAAGGTTCCTTAGCTCATGTGGAGATGCTGGGAAAAACGGGGATTATTCCGCAGGCAGATGCTGATAAAATCAAGGAAGGTTTAGCAGAACTGCTGCAAGAATATCAGGCAGGGCAGCTGGTTTTTGATGTTTCAAATGAAGATATTCACATGAATATTGAAACGCTGCTGACAGAGAAAATCGGTCCGACAGCGGGAAAACTTCATACTGCACGTTCAAGAAATGACCAAGTAGCAACAGACATGCACCTTTACCTAAAGGCTAAACTGGCTGAAGTGCTGGAAAAATTGGGCAATCTGCGGCACACTTTGCTCACTCTGGCCGAAAAGCATGTCTATACAATCATGCCAGGCTACACGCACCTTCAGCATGCCCAGCCGATTTCTTTTGGCCACCACTTGATGGCTTATTACAATATGTTTACGCGCGACAGTGAGCGCTTCGCCTTTAATGAGCAGCATACGGATATCTCACCGCTCGGTGCGGCTGCTCTTGCAGGAACAACTTTTCCGATTGATCGGAAGATGACAGCTGATTTGATGGGTTTTGCCAAGCCTTACAGTAATTCTTTGGATGCGGTGTCTGACCGTGACTTTATTTTAGAATTTCTGTCCAATGCCAGCATTCTCATGATGCACATGAGCCGTATCTGTGAGGAAATCATTAATTGGTGCAGCAATGAGTATCAATTTGTGACCTTATCTGATACGTTTTCTACCGGTTCTTCTATCATGCCGCAAAAGAAAAATCCCGATATGGCGGAACTGATTCGCGGTAAATCCGGCCGTGTCTTTGGCAATCTTTTCGGCCTTTTAACAGTCATGAAATCTCTTCCTCTTGCCTACAATAAGGATCTGCAGGAAGATAAGGAGGGGATGTTTGACACAGCAGAAACGATTACCGTTGCCATCGATATTTTAGCGGGCATGCTGAAGACGATGACAGTCAATGATAGTCATATGGCTGAGTCTACAGAAAAAGATTTTTCAAATGCGACTGAACTGGCTGACTATTTAGCGGTTAAAGGTGTGCCATTTAGACAGGCTCATGAAATCGTTGGTAAGCTGGTCTTGGAATGCACCAAGAACGGGCACTACTTGCAGGATGTTCCCTTTGAGCGCTATCAGGAAATTTCAGACCTCATCAAAGAAGACATCTACACGGCTCTTCAGTCTAAGACAGCTGTGGAACGCAGAAATTCACTGGGCGGTACCGGCTTTGATCAAGTCAAATGGCAGATAGAAGAGGCTAAAAAAGCCTTTTAAGAAATAGGAAAGAAACCAAAAATTAATGAGATTTTTGGCTTTTTTTCATTTTATGATATAATAAGAATACTTTGAATTAATTGGAGTCATGTTTTGAAAAAAAGCTATCGCGTTAAGAGTGATAAAGATTTTCAGGCTATTTTTACTGAAGGGCACAGCATTGCCAATCGGAAGTTTGTTGTCTACAGTTTAAAAAAAGATCAAAGTCACTATCGTGCGGGGCTTTCGGTTGGGAAAAAGTTGGGAAATGCTGTCACTAGAAATGCCATTAAACGAAAATTGCGCCATATTCTTATGGAATTAAGCCCCGATTTGCAGCCGCAGGATTTTGTCATTATTGCCAGAAAAGGGACTGAAGAACTTGACTATCAGGCGCTTAAAAAGAATTTAATCCATGTTTTAAAACTGGCTAAATTGTATCAGGAAGGAATTAGCAGTGAAAAAGAAATATAAAGTAATGGGCTTGGCATCTGTTGCGCTTTTATTTTTGTCAGCGTGCGGCCGCAGCCAGGTAAGTCATCAGTCAGAAGGGGCTTGGGAGAAATTTGTTTATTTCTTTGCAGAAATTATTCGCTTTTTCTCTGTTAACGGCCGTATCGGCATTGGGATCATTATCTTTACGATTTTGATTAGGACAGTCCTTTTGCCCCTGTTCAATATGCAGCTGAAATCCGGACAGAAAATGCAGGAAATTCAGCCTGAATTGAAAGCCCTGCAAGCCAAATACCCGGGCAAAGACAGAGAAAGCCGGATGCTGTTAGCTGAGGAGAGTCAAAAACTCTATAAAGAATACGGTGTCAATCCTTATGCCAGCCTTTTTCCTCTGCTTATCCAAATGCCGGTGCTCTGGGCGCTTTATCAGGCCTTGACCCGTGTTGAATTTTTAAAAACAGGCTCTTTTCTCTGGATGGATATTGGCGATAAGGATCCTTATTTTATCCTGCCGGTTTTGGCAGCAGCGTTCACCTTCCTGTCATCCTGGCTGACCAATAAGGCGGCTAAGGAGCGAAGCGGCGTGATGGTGGCAATGAACATTATTTTGCCGATTTTCATTCTGCTGGTTGGATTTAATCTGGCGAGCGGGGTTGCTCTCTACTGGGTAATCTCCAATGCCTATCAGGTCTTCCAGATTCTCCTCTTAAATAATCCGTTTAAGATTATTGCAGAGCGCGAGCGCCTTGAAAGAGAAGCGCGTGAGCTGGAAGTCAGGAAAAGACGTGCTAAGAAAAAAGCACAGAAGAAGAGAAGATAAGGAGAACAAATCATGGTATTGTTCACAGGAAAAACTGTTGAAGAAGCTATTGAAAATGGTTTGCAACAAATGGGGATTTCCCGTATGAAGGCTCATATCCGAGTCATCTCGCGAGAAAAAAAGGGCTTTTTAGGCTTTGGCAAAAAATTAGCCCGTGTTGAAATTGAAGGGATTAGTGAAAAAACAGCTCACAAAGCAGATCAGAAAGCCGTCCGCGGCGTACCTGAGGCTGTCAATAAGCAAAACGCCCCTGTTTCCAGCAGTGTTGAGGATACGGTAGCCCTAAATAAGCTCTCCAAGGCAATCAAAGAGATAGAAAAAGAAGATGGTCAGCCTTTGGATGAAGGGCTCAAAGAGCAGCTTGCAGAAGGAAATATTTCGCCGCAGGAAGTCCTGACAAAAGATCCGTCAGCCGGAAGCCAGAAAAATTTAAAGAGCTCTGACACTCAGCCTGAAGCAGCTGCTAAGCAGGCTGACACACCTAAGGCCAAAGCGGATCAAAGCTTTGAGGAATTCGTTGCTCATGAATTTGACGAGGTTGACAGCGGTGCTGATATTGCTCAGGCCGGAGCAGCTGTTTTGCAGTATGTTCAGAATATTATCTATGAGATGGATGTGGAAGCAAGCATTGAGATGACCAATAACCGCCGTCAAATCAATCTTCAGATTGAAACACCGGAAGCAGGGCGCGTGATTGGCTATCATGGTAAGGTCTTAAAATCTCTGCAATTACTGGCTCAGAATTTTCTTCATGACCATTATTCAAAACATTTTGCGGTGTCTTTAAATGTCCACGATTACATGGAGCATCGGACAGAAACCTTGATTGACTTTGCCCATAAGATTGCCAACCGTGTCTTAGATTCAGGAAAAGCTTACCAAATGGATCCGATGAGCAACAGTGAACGCAAGGTTGTCCACAAGACCATTACAGGGATTGAAGGCGTCGAAAGCTATTCTGAAGGCAACGATCCTAATCGCTATGTAGTAGTAGCCTTGAAAGACTAAGGCATTTAGCGATAGCTAAAATCTCAATTACTAGATATGGGACTGGATAAAAGACCTCCAGTCCCTGTTTTAATGCCGTCATGAGCTACTTTCTTCTTACAGCATATTGTGAAACATCCTAAATGATGACTGGTGCAGTCCCTCTTTACAGATTTGCCTCCCTCAGGGCAAGGGCTGCTTTCAGTCTTTTTCAGTAACAGTACTGGCTGTTCTGACATGATTATAGGATTTTTCAGCTTTCTTAAAAACTGAGACACATGTCCAAGAAAAATAAATCTTGACACTGTACGTGCTTTGTTATAAAATAGTCTAGTATGTTTAGTAACTGATCACATAATAGCCGGCTAAACGAATACGAAAATCTATGAGGAGGTATTCAGCGTGAAACGTACTTTTCAACCAAGTAAAATCCGTCGTCAGCGCAAGCACGGATTCCGTCACCGCATGTCAACTAAAAATGGCCGCCGTGTTTTAGCAGCACGCCGCCGCAAGGGACGTAAAGTCTTGTCTGCTTAATTTTAGTTCTAAAACTGTTTGCAGCTTTGCAAAGCTGTTTAAAAACAGTTTTATCTAAACTAAAATCATATTTGACAAATAAAGCAAACCCAGCAGTGCTCGAGACTGTTGGGTTTTGTTTTGCTCCTTAATAGAAATGGCGGTTTAGGCACAGTGGCTGATTGCAAAATAGTTTTAAACTTCAAGGTATTTTTTAGTATTTCAAACGGGAAAATGCTATAATAAATTAATCATAGAGAAAACGCATTCAGAAATGAGGAGGAAACATGAATTTTTCAAATCCATGGGATAATATAAAAATTAAAACGATGAACCATAAAGAAACCATTCAATATTTTGATTCCAGAATTCATATCGTTTATGTCCTGCTTGGAGAAGCTGCTTTGAAAAACCAGGAGCAGACCTTGACGCTGAAGAGGGATGATTTTTATATTTTGTCCAAGGCTGAAAAGTATGAGTTAACGGTCAAAAATAAGGGCAAGGTTTTTTATTTTACGCTGGATTATTTTGTCAAAAATAAAAATGACAACTATGTTTATGCGTTTAAAGGTGACAGCATCAATAAGCCTAGAGCGACAGACACTGAATTGCTTTATAATCTCAAGCAGCTCCTGCTGCTGAAAACGCTCAAAGATTCTAGTCATTTTTCTAAAATTTTTAAGCAGTACTTTACCCTGATAACCCTGCTTGAACAGTATTATCAGATTGAGCTGCGCAGCAATGTCAATCAGAGTATCAAGGGGCAAATTGAGGATTTAAAATTCTACATTGACAATAATTTTGAAAAAGATATTAAACTGTCTGATTTGGCCGACCAGCTCTATATAACTGAACAATACCTTTCACGTGTTTTTAAGGAACAAAATGGCATTGGCATTTCAGAGTATCTCATTAAGCGGCGCTTATCCAAGGTGCGCCAGCTCCTCTTAGAAACGGAAGACAGTATTACCGACATTGCTTTTTCAGCTGGTTTTTCTAATATTAATTCCTTTAATCGTATTTTCAAAAAGTACCAAGGGATGACCCCCAGTCAATACCGTTATGAAGCTAAAAAGGAGCTTCGAATCACACGCTCGGCAGAAGAGATTAATCTGGAAGATTATGATATCATCCAAGAATATTTGAAAGAGGAAACCTTGCATTCTGACCTTAAGCACATTACAATCAGTCAGGATAAGAAAATCCCTTTTCATAAGCAAAACTTGATGATTAACTTGGGGTATGCAGGGGATCTCCTGCAAAATTCTCTGGTCAAGGAAATCGGCTATACACTGACTTACACTTCTTTTTCTTACGGCCGTATCTGGGGCTTGCTTAGCGATACTATTTTACGGCAGAAAGATGACTATTTTGATTTCAGCAAGGTGGATGAAATCATTCAAAATATTTTAGACTTGAAATTGACGCCCTTCTTAGACTTAGGTTTTAAGGGAAAGCAGATTCATGAATCGGTCTCTAAGATTGTTAGTCAGGAGGAGTTCAGTTTGCCTTATAAGGATATGAAGGCAGTCTTAACGCGTTATGAAGCGCTGTTCAGGCATTTGCTTGGTAAATTTGGCTACGATGAGCTGGCTTCATGGAAAATAGAAATTTGGAAACCCAACGCTTATGTGCTGGAAACCTTGAAGCAGACTGATTTAGCTATCTTATCTGATGATGGCTGTCCGCTTGATCTGCGGGAGAATTCTAGCTATTATCTGTTTTTCTCACAGGTGAAAAGGGCGATACAAAGTATCATTCCGGACATAGCGGTTGGCGGCAGTGGTATCAGTCTTGATTTGGAAGCCAAAGATTACTGGCATTTTATTGACGGCTGGTCTCAGCAGCAGGAGAAACCTGATTTTTTAAGTCTCAGTATTTTCCCTTTGGATACTTTAAAACAAGGTTATAACAGCCAGCAAAATCAGGTGCTTATTTCGGCTAATTCTGATTTTTTAAAACTGAGTCTGCAAAAGGCCAGGATGCTGCTTGATGAATCAGGTTTATGTTCACAGCTTATCGTATCGGAATTTAATATCACTAACAGTGCGCGTGACATTATCAATGATTCAGCTTTTAAGGGACCTTATATTTTAAAAAATCTACTGTCAATGCTAGATAGCTGTGATTTAATCGGCTACTGGCAATTGGCTGACATGTCCTTTGCTGCCTTTGATGTCAACCAAAAAGAAATTTTTGGCGGTGCCGGACTTATTTCCAAATCGGGAATAGCTAAACCCAGCTTTTTTGCTTTTGATTTTTTTAACAGTTTGGGAGACACTCTGCTCTATCAGGCAAATGGCATTGTTGTCACCCAAAAGCGCAGCAAACTAATGATCTTGCTCTATCATTACTGTCATCTCAACAGTCTCTATTACTACTCCAATCAGGAAAAATTTAATAAGACAACCATTGCTTCTATGTTTGAAAATGATGGCAGCAGCAGGTATCTGTTTCACTTTGAAGCATTGACAGATTCCAAGGAATACAAATTTAAGGTAAGACGTATCGGGACTGAAGACGGTTCCTTTTTAACCGAGTCCAATCACTTGAGTTTAAAAGACAACTTCAGCCGCGAAGAAATTAATTATTTAAAGTTTAGATGCATTCCTGCTTTGACGCGGGAAGAGAAAAAAGGGAGCAAGGACGGCTTAGAATTTCAGATAGAGCTGGCACCGCATGATATGGTCTTTATTGAAGTTGATCAGTAATGTTTAAAAAAGCATGTTATTTTTTTAAACTGTTTAATTCCTAACTGCTATAGATAGCAAAAAAGTATTAGTTTCAGACTGATAATTCAGGAGTAAACCGCTTACATTTTTGTTTTAATAAAAGTGTCATAAAAAGTTATAACACTTATACTATTAAAACAAATGGAGGTTTCGAGATGACTAATCAGAGTCAGAAATTAAGTAAATTCAGTATGATCATGTACGGCATGGGAGACTTGGCCAGTCAGTTTGTTTGGACTTTTGTTGGTACCTATCTGACCGTTTATTATACGGATATTGTTGGTCTAGCTCCGGCTGCCGTGTCAGCCATTATGCTGATTGCTCGGCTGTACGATGGTTTTAATGACCCGGTCATGGGGATGATTGCTGAACGAACACATTCTAAATGGGGGCGTTTCAGACCTTATATTTTGTTTGGTTCTCCCTTTTTAGCTATTTTTAGTGTCCTCACTTTTACGGGTCCTTTTGGTCACGGTTCTGCCGGCGTTGCTTGGGCAGCATTTACTTACATTATGGCGGGCATGCTTTATACCCTCGTTAATATTCCTTACGGAGCTATGGCTGCGGTCATGTCAACAGACGATCAGGAGCGTAATACGCTGAATGCCTTTCGTTCGATTGGTATGAATGTTGGTATGATTATTGTCAACTCCTTGTCGGCGCCCATTATGCTTGCCTTTTCGCAAGGATCTAAAACCGCTACGAACCATGGCTATTTTATGACAGCTTTGATTTATGCCATTGTATCTCTGCCAATCTTCTTTGGTGTTTTTAAAACAGCCAAGGAAGTTGTCAAGCCTATTCGTGCTGAAAAGGTGCCTTTGAGAGACACTTTAAAAAATGTTGTCGGCAATAAATATCTCATGATTGTTTTTGGCATCATGATGCTGCAGATGACAGCATACATGGGACGCATTGCTATTACATCTTATTATGTCATCTATTGTTTGGGCAGTTTTACCTTGATTTCTCTGCTAATGACAATTCCTTCCATCGGCGGTGCTCTGTGTTCACTGTTTATTGTTCCTCTTGTTAAGCGCTTCGGTAAAAGAGCTGTCTTAGCAGGTTCTCTCTTATTGCAGGGCTTAGGTTTATTGCTTGTTTATTTTTCTGACTTCTCCAATATTACTCAGATTATTATTGGTCACGTTATTTTTGGGATTTTCAATATGGGTTACCCAATCACTCTCACCATGGTGGCTGACTCTGTTGACTATCAAGAGTTGGAATCCGGTGTGCGGACAGACGGTACGGCCTATGCGACTTATGGATTGGCGACTAAAATCGGTAATGCTGTTGGCGGTGCGGTCGGTGTTTTAGTACTGTCTTACATGGGCTACAAACCTAATGTTGCCCAAAGCGTCAGCACCCAGCATGGTATTAATCTGATTGTGAATCTTGTTCCGGCTGTTCTCTTTGTTTTAGCTGCTGTTGTTGCTTACTTTATGTGGGATTTATCAGCAGAGCGAATGGACGATATCCATTTCCAATTAGAAGACAAACGTGCTATTCGGGCAAGTGTGGATGAGGTTGCTGAAGAATCTCTGCCAATCAGCGATGAAACACTTTTGGCACCGGTGTCCGGTCAATTTGTTGCTCTTGAGGATGTTAATGACAATGTCTTTGCCAGCGGTGCTCTTGGTCAGGGCTTTGCAATCAAACCAGATTCCAGTATTTTGCTGGCTCCTGCTGACGGTGAAGTCACTAATGTTTATCCTACCGGCCACGTTTACAATTTGCGTACTGATAAAGGAGCTGAGATATTAATTCACCTAGGCTTGGGAACAGTTGCCCTTGATGGCAAAGGCTTTGCTAAGACAGTGAAAATTGGTGATAAGGTTAAGGCAGGTCAGCAGCTTGGCGCCTTTGATAGGGATGTCATTGAGCAGGCAGGTTTGGATGATGTTGTTCTGGTCTTGGTAACAAATACAGGTGAGTACTCGCAAATTAAACCAATAGTTTCAGGCAGCTTGACTTCAGCCGCACAAGTTTTGACATTAGATAAATAATTTATGACAGGGACTGATTAGAATAACTTTTCAGTCCCTTTTGTTATTTAAGAGAGCATTGAATAGCAAAGTTTAGAAATTATCAGATCGCTGTTCAGAGGTAGGAAAACGATCCAAAACCCTTACGGTTTTTGTACCTTGGCTTGAATATCAGCTATTAAATGACAGCAGTTGCTGCCTTCTCATTTTTAGGCAGGAGGAAAAAAGGAATGTTTAAAAAAGTGCTGTTTTGTTTGATACATTTTTGATTTTTGCTCTTAAAAATTCAAAAATGTGACAAAAAATAAGAATTTTAGAATTGAAATATGATGAGATTTTAGACTTCTCGGCTTTTATAATAATAACTGTAAACAATAAGAAAACCAATTAAGGGAGGAACCTATCATGAGTAAATTAAAATTCGGTATTATCGGATGCGGCGGCATTGCTAACAGCAAACATTTTCCGGCTTTGGCAAAACTGTCAGACAAACTGGAAATTATAGCTTTCTGCGATATTATCCCAGAACGTGCAGAGAAAGCTGCCAAAGAATATGGCAAAGAAGACGCTCTTGTTACAACGGACTACCGTGAAGTGGCCAATCATCCTGATATCGATGTTATTCATGTTTTGACACCAAATGTGTCTCACTCAGAAATTACAGTTGCTTCACTGGAAGGCGGCAAGCATGTCATGTGTGAAAAACCAATGGCTATTAATTATAAAGAGGCTAAAGCTATGCTGGATGCGGCTAAACGCACCGGTAAGAAATTGACAATTGGCTATCAAAACCGTTTCCGTGCTGACTCTCTTGCTACGAAAGACGCCTGTGAAGCCGGAGAACTTGGTGATATCTACTTTGCTAAAGCGCATGCTATTCGCCGTAAGGGTGTTCCAACTTGGGGTGTTTTCCCAGACAAGTCTAAACAAGGCGGCGGACCGCTTATTGATATCGGTACTCACGCCCTTGACCTTACTTTATGGTACATGGACAACTATGAACCGGCTATGGTTCTTGGCTCAACTTACCAAAAACTAAAAGACAATCCAATGGGCAACATGTTTGGTCCTTGGGACCCAGAAACCTTTGAAACGGAAGACTCAGCCTTTGGTCTCATCAAGATGAAAAATGGCGCAACAATCTTCCTTGAAGCTGCTTGGGCACTCAACATGATTAATCCTAAGGAAGCACAAGTTACCCTTTGCGGAGACAAAGGCGGAGCTGAAATGTTTGGTGCAGCCTTTATGGACCAAGGCTATGTGGTCTTCAACAAAGCTGCGCACGGACAATTGGAAGAAACAAAACCTTCTGAAGCTGGCGGTGTCTTTGGATTTGCAGGAGAAAGTCTTGAACAGCGCGATGCTGAGGCTCAGCAATGGGTTGATGCCATCATTAATGATACAGAACCGCTTGTTAAGCCAGAGCAAGCTATCGTCGTGACACGTATCTTGGAAGCTATTTATAAATCAGCTGAAACGGGTCAAGTCGTCGTTTTTGAAGATTAACAACAGAACGATTAGCGGCAAAAATCAGATTGGCATGAGGAGAAAACATGACAGAAAAGAAATTACATTTTGGTATTATCGGTTTTGGTTTTATGGGGCAAACTCATGCCAAAATGATTACAGAAGATTTAGAATATGCAGAATTAGTTGCAGTTTGTGACATTAATAAAATGCAGCTGGAAAATGCTCAAGAAGGCTATGAAACCTATCTGACGGCAGATGAATTGCTGAAAAATGATGCTATTGATACCGTCATTATCGCTGTTCCCAACCATCTTCATTTGGAAATGGTTAAAAAAGCAGCGGCTGCTGGCAAGGATATTATCTGTGAAAAGCCGGCAGCTCTGAATGCAGATGAATTTGCACAAATGCAAAAAGCCGTTGAAGCAGCGGGTGTGCGGTTTACCATTCATCATCAGCGCCGCTGGGATAAGGACTATCGGATTGCGCGTGAGGTCTATCAAAGCGGTACGCTTGGTGATACTTATACCATTCAAAACAGCCTTTATGGCTTCAATGGCAATATGCACGATTGGCACATTTACCCAGAATTTGGCGGCGGTATGCTTTATGACTGGGGTATTCACCTTCTTGATCAAATGCTGTTCATGGTTGACAGTGAGATTGAAACAGTCTATGCAACAGTCAAAAATGTTATCAATAAAGATGTCGATGACTATTTCAACATCCAATTGCAGTTTAAGAATGGTGTGACGGGTCAGGTTGAATTGGGAACGTATTTCTTGAGTGATGAAGATGGCTGGTTTGAACGCCATTGGTTCCTTGGCGGTAATGATGGCAGTGCCAAAATTGATGGTTTCCATCCACAAGGTAAGATTACGCGTACAACTGATTTGCTTCGCAATGTTCCTGGTCAAATTACCATGACGGCTGCTGGACCTACACGTTCCTTTGGACCAGCGCCAGAAGGCCGTATTGTGACAGAACCTCTTCCGGAAGTCAATGTCAGCCACAGAAATTACTTTGATACCTATTATGACTATGTGACTGGTAAGGGTGACTTGGTTGTTAAACCAGAACAGATTCTTCGTTTGATGAAGCTGATGGATGCTATCCGCGTATCTGCTAAGGAACATCGCAGCATTGCATTTGAATAAAATATGATCTTTTGAAATTACTTTGATAGGTGTCACTGCCGGCTTGCCCAACTCCAATTATGTCTTGCGTCTCAGTTCTTGTCTGAAAGTAATTTCTTTTGACTATACACTATTATTGGGAGGTCGCTGCTTGAGCGGCTCCCTTTCTATTAAGAAGAAAGAGGAAAAATATGAAACTAGGTTTAGTATCAGCGATTTTGGACAAATCAGATTTTTACGAGTTGATTGATGTGGTCGCTGAAAATGGTTTGGAATGTGTTGAAGTGGCCTGCTGGCCGCAGGAAAAAGCTGCCCGCCGATATGCAGGGGTTTCACATATTGATGTGGCTAATTTGACAGCCGACAAAGCCGCAGAGCTCAAGGCATATGCAGCAAATAAGGGTGTTGAGATTTCGTCTCTGGCTTATTATCCAAACCCGCTTGATGAAGATTTGGAAAAACGTCAGACTGTTATTGACCATCTTTACAAAGTGATCGATGCTTCAGCTCTCATGGGAGTTAACATGGTCACGTCTTTCATTGGCCGTATGCCAAGCAAGTCCGTTTCAGAAAACTTGGCGGAAGTTAAAAAAGTCTGGCCTCCGATTGTTGAATATGCGGCTGAAAAAGGTGTTAAGATTGCCATCGAAAACTGCCCTATGCTCTTCACAGAAGACGAGTGGCCCGGCGGACAAAACCTCTTTACCACACCGGCTATCTGGCGTCAGGTGTTTGACATTTTGCCTTATGACAATTTTGGGATCAACTATGACCCATCTCACTTTGTCTGGCAGCAAATTGACTATATTGCACCGCTTTATGAATTTAAGGATAAAATCTTCCATGTGCACTACAAGGACATCAAGATTCTTCCGGACAAACTCAAAGATGTCGGTATCATGGCAACGCCGCTCCAATACATGAGTCCAAAATTGCCAGGACTCGGTGATGTGGATTGGGGCAAATATGTATCAGCCCTTACAGATATTGGCTTTGATGGTTATACCTGCATCGAAGTTGAAGATAAATCTTTTGAAAAAGACGATCAGGCTTTGCGCAATTCGATTACACTCAGCACACGTTATCTTAGAAATTTTGTAATTTAAGACGAAAAGAGGAGAAAATCATGAGTATTAAAACTGCTGTAAGTCTTTACAGCTTGCAAGATGAATTTATGAATGGCCGCATGTCTCTTGAAGATATTATGGCCTACCTTGATGCCAACCAAGTACAAGGTTTTGAAATTTTGCCAGACCAAATGCTGCATGGAACACCGCATCCAACTGATGAAACTTTGGCTGAGTGGGACCGCATCGTGGCAAAAACAAAAGCAAAACCAGTCTGTGCCGATGTTTTCTTGAACACCAACCTTTACAATAACCGAACGCTGACTGAAAAAGAATGTGTTGACCTCTTGATTGATGAAATCAAATTGGCCAATCGTCTGGGCTTCAAGCTGATTCGCTTGGTGTCAATGGTTCCAAGTTTCGTGATTGAACCCTTGCTTCCATACGCTGAAAAGTACGATGTGGCCTTCGCTCTTGAAATCCATGCCGGAATGAGTTTCGATGAACCGGCGACAGCTAAATTCATCGAAGAAATGAAACGTGTCAATTCGCCTTACTGCGGTATTGTGGTTGATACGGGAATCTTTTGTGACCGTATCCCGCGTGTTTTCAACGATTTCAATGAAAAAGTTTTAGGTGTTGACCGCGGTGTTATTGATTTGTTTAACGCTCAGTTTGACAAAGGTCTTGACGGGACACATCTCATTGATCGCAATCGTAAAATGGTTCCGGAACTTGAAAAATTTGCAAGCCCTAAAAACATGCCTTACATCATGCTGGCAGATGGTTATGAAAATACACCATTGTCAGCTCTTGATGATTTGATGCCTTACATCAAGCATTTCCATTTCAAACTTTGGGAAATGACTGATGAAGGTATTGAATACTCCATTGACTATAAGAAGATTCTTCAGTACCTTCATGACAAAGGTTATGATGGTTACGTGGCAACTGAATACGAAGGCAATCGCTGGATTTTGCCGGGCAACCCAATGGTTGAAAAAGAACAGGTAGCTGCCCATCAAAAGCTCTTGCGCCAAGCTATCGCAGAAATTGAAGGTTAGGAGGAAAGACAATGTTTGATAATAATGTCTTTAAAAAAGATTCTTGTAAAAATACAGTTATTGATGGGAAAACAGTCGGTTTTGAACTAGAAACCTACATTACTTACTACCGTGCTATTCCTTTATCAATGGTTAATGATATTCGTGTTAAAGTAGATGGACAGGAGGTTCCTCGCGAAGCTATTCGCTGCAGCGCCGAAGGAGAAGATTGGTTCACACTGGATGAAATGACTACTGTTACCACCTATAAGTGGGAATATGATGTTCCTTTGAAGATTCGGGTTGTCCAAGACGGTGGTTTATTGGCTGGCGAACATGATGTCGAACTGACGGTTGTGACACGGACAGCCTACATTCCTATTCCGATTCAAGGGGTTAATTCACGCAAGGTTACTATTGCCTAAAGGCTGAGTTCGCTGTTTAAAAACTCTTGCATAGCTCTTGTGCAAGAGTTTTTTTGTATAGAGGAAACAAATGCTGCTTGCTGCTGTCATCAAAATGAAACGATTCAACTGATAGACTGTCAAATCAGTCTTCAATGTGATTTCAGGCAAAAAAATCCTAAAAAACTTTAATTTTAGCGGTTCAAGCTGTCGGAATTTTGGTAAAATAGACATAACATTGAAAGGGGGTGGCAAGGTGGCAAACTCCATTTTAGAAACGATGCAGACCATTGAGGCAGAGGCTAAGGATGTTCTGGCAGATTATGATGCTCAGATTCAGGCGCTCCGCGCCCAGTCTGCAGAGGATTTAGACAAAGTTAAATTGGATTGTGACCAAGAAACAAAACGTCAAGTATCAAAGCTAGAAGCAGTGTTAACCCAGCAAAAAACAGATCTGCAGGCCAGTTTGGCAGAGACAATGGCTAAAAATGACCAGCATGTCCGGTCGGTTCTGTCGGATAAAAAAGCAGGTCTCGTTCAGCAAATTGTGGACAGGGTGGTAGAAAAATATGGCAATTAGTCAAATGAAAAAAATTTCCATCGTGTTTGCCAAAGATAAGCTGGATGCTGTTTTGCTGACTCTTCAGCGCTTAGAAAATCTGCAGGTGCGAGAGATGGCGCAGATGGAAAATTGGCAGGAAGTCTTTGAACGCTCAGAAGTGCACCTGCCAGCTATTTATCAGGCCGACGAGGATAAGGGGAAGAGACTTGAGGGTGAAGAAGCTCTGCATTACCTTTCTCAGCGGCAGCAGCATCTGGAGACAACCATTGATAAGCTGCGCCCCTTCATACCGAAAGAAAGCTTTCTGACTGCTCTGCGTAAGGAAGCTTCCTCACTTTCTTTTGAGGAATTGGAGAATTACGGCAGGGACAAAGGGGCCGAGCAAGTGATTGCTCAGGTCAATCAAAAAATGAGCCGTCTTCATGTTCTTGAAGGACAGATTTCTGAAAATGAAGCTGACATTGCCAGCTTAAGCAAGTGGAAAGACTTAGAGATCACTCCCAAAGAATTAAAGACCTTTGATTTTGTGAGCGCTGCTGTCGGAACTCTTCCCAAAACGCTTGATGACGGTCCTTACCGGCAGCTGCGGGAAAATCCTCATGTTCAGTGTCAGGAAATTTTTAATTCAGAAGCTGAATACGGTCTTCTCATTTTCTTTGATAAAAAGGCTGATCTTCATTTGGAAGAAGATTATCACTTTAAACCTTTTGAATACGAAAGGTCAGTCCTTCCGGCACAGGCGATTGAACAGATGCAAAGCGATGTCGGAGAATGGTCCAAAGAAAGGCAGCGGCTCCTAGAGGAACTGCAGCATTCGCAAAAGGAGTTGGAAGATTTAGAGGCTGAAACAGACTACCTTTTAAATCTCTATTCCCGTCAGGAGGCCAAGAAGAAATTAGCCAGCACAGAGCATTTGGTTGCTTTGGAGGGCTGGGTGGAAAAGGATCAGGCAGCGCTTCTGCAAACTGAACTGACACAGGAGTTTGGCGACAGTATCTACCTTCAAGAAGTAGATGTCGAAGAATCAGATTTGGAAAAGGTCCCGATTAAACTGCGGAATCATCCTCTGGTTGAGCCTTTTGAGCTGGTGACAGAGATGTATGCTCTGCCTAAATATTATGAAAAGGATCCAACACCGATTTTAGCGCCTTTTTACTTTACCTTTTTTGGCATGATGGTAGCCGATTTAGGTTACGGCCTGCTTTTGTTTATAGCGACTTTCCTCCTTTTAAGATATTTTCATCTTTCTAAAGGGACCGCTCGCTTTGCTAAATTTCTTAATATTTTGGGTGTTTCGGTCTCCCTGTGGGGACTTATTTACGGATCGTTTTTCGGTTATACCCTGCCGGTAGTGCTGATATCGACAACTACAGATGTCATGACGATTTTAGCGCTGTCAGTGGCCTTTGGTTTTATAACCGTGGTCGTCGGGCTGCTTTTAGGCGGTTTCCAGAAGGTCAGAATGAAAAAATACGCAGAAGCTTATCATTCCGGTTTTGCCTGGTGTCTCATTTTGATCGGTATTTTGCTGCTGGCACTGGGGATGATGCTGCCTCAGCTGTCTGCATTGACTGCTGTCGGTGCTGTACTGGCTGTTGTTAATGCCGCAGGGGTTGTGATTGCCTCTGTTATTGAGGCAAAAAGTCTGTCTGGTATTGGCTCAGGTCTCTTCAATCTCTATAATATTTCGTCTTATGTCGGTGACTTAGTCAGCTTTACCCGCCTGATGGCGCTGGGGCTGTCGGGAGCAAGTATCGGCTCGGCTTTCAATTTGATTGTCGGTCTTTTCCCGCCGCTGGGACGTTTTACAGTTGGTCTGCTCATCTTTGTGCTCTTGCATGCCATCAATATTTTCCTGTCGCTTCTGTCAGGCTATGTGCATGGTGCACGTCTTATATTCGTTGAGTTTTTCGGTAAATTCTATGACGGCGGAGGCGAAGCCTTCAAGCCTTTGAAACCTGCTGAAAAATACATAAAAATAACTAAAACTCATTTGGAGGACAAATAAAATGGAACATTTAGCGAGTTACTTTTCATCACACGGCGGTGCCTTTTTTGCAGCTCTGGGCGTTGTTTTAGCTGTCGGCTTTAGCGGTATGGGCTCTGCCTATGGTGTCGGTAAAACAGGTCAGGCGGCAGCAGCCCTGCTCAAAGAGCAGCCGCAAAAATTTGCTCAGGCGTTGATTTTGCAGCTTCTGCCAGGAACACAAGGGCTATATGGCTTCGTTATCGGCATGCTGATTTGGCTGCAGATTACACCGGATTTGCCGCTTGAAAAAGGTGTTGCTTATTTCTTTGTTGCGCTTCCCATTGCTTTGGTTGGTTATTTTTCAGCTAAACATCAAGGAAATGTGGCTGTTGCGGGTATGCAGATTTTGGCTAAACGTCCGGAAGAAACAATGAAGGGTGTCATCTTGTCTGCCATGGTAGAAACCTATGCCATCTTAGCCTTCGTTGTATCCTTCCTGCTGACACTTCGTGTGTAGACTGCTCTTCTTACCGCAGTAAAATAATCAGAAGGAGGACGTCTTGTGAGTGAAGCAAATCCATTAAAGACATCAATTATTGAACAGGCGCGTCAAGAAGGACAGCTCAAATTAGATGCTGCTAAAAAACAAATTCAAAAAGATTTCGAAGACCGCAAGGCGCAGCTTCAGACAGAAAAAGCCAATGAGCGTCAAAGTCAGCTGAAAGAAGTCGATCAGGCCTTTCAAATCGAAGCTCAGCAAATTAAAAACAAAGAACGCCAATCTACCTTGGTATCAAAGCAAAAGGTCCTTAAAGAACTCTTTGCTTCAGCCCTTGAACAGATGAAAAACTGGAGTCAGGAAGAGGAACTGTCTTTTGTCAGGAAGATTCTTAGCAAGTACGGGCAAGAGGCAATGACTGTTCAGTTCGGCCAAATAACGGCTGACAAATGGGACTCAGGTGCTTTGCAGCAGCTTGCAGCAGATTTTCCCCATGTGACCTTTGCAGATCAGACCATCTCCGATGAGGCTGGTCTGGTCATTTCTCGTGGGAAAATTGATGATAATTACCTGTATGCCAACTTGATTGATTCTATCTACAAAGAGGAGAGCTCTCGTATTGCTGCTGACATTTTCAAAGAGGATTAGGAGGATTTGAGATGGATGCAAGTCAATTCTCACAAATTAACACGACTATCAGTGTTAAGGAACGAGAGCTTATTACTCCGGAACAATTTGAACAGCTCTTGCAGGCTCCTGATACAGAAAGTTTGGCGCTTTTGCTGCAGGCAACTTCTTATCACCTGTCGGCAGCAGATTTGGAAGACCTCAATCTCATTGATCAGCGGCTGACATCAGGACTTGCTAAGGAATATGCCTGGGCCTTTGCTGAATCGCCGGATCAGGATATCGTCAGCCTGTTTGCTCTGCGCTATGTCTATCACAATATTAAGGTCTTCTTTAAAGCCAGAGCCACTAAACAGGAGTTAAAGCACCTCTTGATTCCCATTGGTTCGGAATCTTTGGAATCTTTGGAACACTTGATTTCAACCTTTAGCTCGGACAATTTTCCAGAATTTATGGTTGATGAGCTGGCTATGATATGGGCGGAATATGAGGATTATCAGGATATCCGAGTCTTGGAGATCGGGACGGACTTAGCTTATTTCAAACACTTAAAACGTCTGGCTAATCAGACGGAGCTGGAATCAGAAGTCTTCAGTCAGGCTATCGGCCTGATGATCGATTTTTACAATGTTATCACCGTTCAGCGTGCGCTCTCTCAGGAAAAACCACAGAGTTTTATGATGCAGCTGCTTTCTGACGAAGGCAGTCTGTCAGCCAGAGAGTTTATTGAGCTGGGTGAAAAACAGGAGCTCATATCTTGGTTCACTCAGATTAATCCCAACCACTTCAATACGGATTGGGCAGTATTTGAGGATAAAATGCGCCAAGGAAGCATATCAGCAGTTGATTTAGAATATCTTTATGACCTCATGCAGTTTCAGCTGCTGGATCCGGCTAAGTACACTGCAGAAGGCCCGCTGGTCTTAGCGCGTTATTTGCTCTGCCGGGAATTTGAGGTTAAAAATTTACGCCTGCTTTTATCAGCAATCAGCAACCAGCTGCCGCTGGAGCTGGTTAAAGAAAGGATGAGGCCGATTTATGGACAGTAAAAAATACAAAATTGGCGTGATTGGAAATCGTGATGCCATCCTGCCTTTTCGTATGATAGGTTTTCAGACCTTTCCTGTGAATCAGGCGCAGGAAGCCATTAATCAGCTGCGAAAGCTGGCCAAAAATGACTACGGTATTGTGTATTTGACAGAAGATATTGCTGCGGAAATTCCTGAAACGATTGCCTACTATGACAGTCAGGTCACACCGGCTCTGATTCTCATTCCCACGCACAAGGGGACGACAGGGCTTGGTTTGCAGCGGGTACAGGATAATGTAGAAAAGGCCGTCGGCCAAAACATTCTCTAACACTTACTCAGGACTGCTGCTAAGTATCACAGTGTTAGTTTCTGTCAGTCTTTGAAAATAAAGTGCCAAAGTTGTTTGGAGATAATATTTACACATTAACGTTTATAAAAGAAAGCAGTCTCCTTAAGGAAAGGGCGTTGCAAATGATCATTTTGTGACTTACTGCTGTATCTTAATTCAGGAGGAAATATCTTGAGCCAAGGAAAAATTATAAAAGTGTCAGGTCCCTTAGTTGTGGCTTCTGGCATGCAGGAGGCCAATATTCAGGATATCTGCCGGGTTGGCCATTTAGGCTTGATCGGTGAAATCATTGAAATGCGCCACGATCAGGCTTCTATCCAAGTTTATGAAGAAACATCGGGTATTGGACCGGGTGAGCCTGTTGTCACAACTGGAAGCCCCTTGTCAGTAGAATTGGGACCGGGACTGATTTCGCAAATGTTCGATGGGATTCAGCGGCCGCTGGATCGTTTTAAAACAGCTACAGACAGTGATTTTCTGATCCGCGGTGTCACTATTCCAAGTCTTGACCGTGAGCTGAAATGGACCTTTAAGCCAAGCCTTGAAGTCGGCAGTCAAGTCGTTTCCGGGGACATTTTGGGAGTGGTTCAGGAAACCTTGGTTGTGGAACATCGTATTATGGTGCCCAACAAGGTATCCGGGAAACTCATTGCTATCTCAGCAGGCGATTTTACGGTTGATGATGTTGTCTATGAAATTGAACAGGCCGACGGTTCTGTTTTCAAGGGGACACTGATGCAAAAATGGCCGGTTCGCAAGAGCCGCCCGGTTGCTCAAAAACTGATTCCCGTTGAGCCTCTTGTGACGGGACAGCGTGTCATCGATACCTTCTTTCCTGTGACCAAAGGCGGTGCTGCTGCCGTTCCAGGGCCATTCGGAGCTGGTAAAACAGTGGTACAGCACCAGATTGCCAAATTTGCCAACGTTGACATCGTTATCTATGTCGGCTGCGGTGAACGCGGAAACGAAATGACCGATGTGCTGAATGAATTTCCGGAATTGATTGACCCTAATACCGGCCAGTCGATCATGGAACGGACCGTTTTGATTGCCAATACGTCCAACATGCCTGTGGCTGCGCGGGAAGCCTCTATTTATACCGGTATCACTATTGCTGAATATTTCCGTGATATGGGCTATTCTGTTGCTATCATGGCCGACTCGACGTCTCGCTGGGCGGAAGCTCTGCGGGAAATGTCCGGCCGCTTGGAAGAAATGCCGGGTGATGAAGGCTATCCAGCTTACCTAGGTTCTCGTATTGCTGAATACTACGAACGTGCCGGCCGTGCGCGTGTGCTCGGCAGCCAAGGCCGCGAAGGCACCATTACTGCTATCGGAGCTGTATCGCCTCCCGGCGGTGATATTTCAGAGCCGGTCACTCAAAATACCCTGCGTATTGTCAAGGTTTTCTGGGGACTTGATGCGCCGCTTGCTCAGCGCCGCCACTTCCCGGCTATCAACTGGCTGAGCTCTTACTCGCTTTATAAGGATGATGTCGGCAAGTATATTGACAAAGTGCAAAAGACTCGCTGGGCGGCTAAGGTGACGCGTGCCATGAATGTCCTGCAAAGAGAGTCAAGTCTGGAAGAAATCGTCCGTCTGGTCGGTATTGACTCGCTGTCAGATCAGGATCGCCTAACCATGGCTGTTGCTCGGCAGATTCGTGAGGACTACCTGCAGCAAAATGCCTTTGATACGGTTGATACCTTTACGTCTTTCCCTAAGCAAGAAGCCATGCTAACTAATATTTTGACCTTTGCGGATGAAGCCGGCAAGGCTTTGGAACTGGGGGCTTATTACACTGAAATTATGGACGGAACTGCTGATGTTCGCAACCGTATTGCCCGCAGCAAATATATTTCAGAAGACCAAATAGAAAAGATTCAGGCGCTTGCTGATGCTGTTCGAGACAGCATCCATCAAGTGCTGGCAAAGGGAGGTATCTAGCATGAGTGTTCTTAAAGAATATCGTACAGTCAGCGAAGTTGTCGGCCCTTTGATGATTGTGGATCAAGTGGAAGGTGTCCAGTACAATGAGCTGGTTGAAATCAAGCTCCACGGCGGAGAAATTCGGCAGGGACAGGTCTTGGAAGTTCAGGAAGATAAGGCCATGGTGCAGCTCTTTGAGGGCTCATCTGGTATCAACCTCGAAAAAGCCAAGGTTCGTTTCACAGGCCACCCGCTTGAACTAGCGGTGTCAGAAGATATGGTCGGCCGTATCTTTAACGGTATGGGGAAACCTATTGACGGCGGGCCGGAGCTCATTCCAGAAAAGTACTTGGATATTGACGGCCAGGCCATCAACCCAGTGGCGCGTGACTATCCCGACGAATTTATTCAGACGGGGATTTCAGCCATTGACCACCTCAATACCCTTGTCCGCGGACAAAAACTGCCTGTATTTTCAGGCTCTGGTCTGCCCCACAATGAATTGGCGGCGCAGATTGCCCGTCAGGCAACGGTCTTGAATTCTGATGAAAATTTCGCCGTGGTTTTTGCGGCCATGGGAATTACCTTTGAAGAAGCCGAGTTTTTCATGAACGACCTGCGTCAGACAGGCGCTATTGACCGTTCGGTTCTCTTTGTCAATCTGGCCAACGACCCTGCTATTGAGCGTATTGCGACTCCGCGTATTGCCCTGACCACAGCAGAATATCTAGCCTATGAAAAGGACATGCATGTTCTGGTTATCATGACGGATATGACTAATTACTGTGAAGCCCTGCGTGAAGTGTCTGCAGCTCGGCGTGAAGTTCCCGGGCGCCGCGGTTATCCGGGTTATCTTTACACCAACCTCTCAACGCTTTATGAACGTGCCGGCCGTTTGATTGGTAAAAAGGGTTCTGTTACTCAGATTCCGATTCTGACCATGCCCGAGGATGACATTACCCATCCGATTCCAGACTTGACCGGTTATATCACCGAAGGTCAGATTATCCTCTCGCACGAGCTGTACAACTCAGGCTACCGTCCGCCAATTAATGTCCTGCCGTCCCTGTCCCGCTTAAAAGATAAGGGAGCCGGCGAAGGCAAGACGCGCGGCGACCATGCAGCGACCATGAATCAGCTCTTTGCGGCCTATGCCCAAGGCAAGCAGGCCAAGGAACTGGCAGTGGTGCTGGGAGAGTCTGCCTTGTCTGAAACGGATAAACTGTATGTGAAATTTACCAATCTCTTTGAAGAAGAGTATATTAATCAAGGCTTTTATACCAACCGCAGTATTGAAGAAAGCCTTAATCTGGGCTGGGAGCTTTTATCCATTCTGCCGCGGACTGAACTCAAGCGGATCAAGGATGATATGCTGGACCAATACTTGCCAAAAACTCAAGAAAATACAGCCGATTAGATCAAAAGAGCGTCTATCCTTAGAGGTTCAAGGGAGGTGATAATCGATGGCACGGCTGAATATCAAACCGACACGCATGGAATTAAGCAATCTTAAGGAGCGCCTGAAAACCGCTACCCGCGGTCACAAACTGCTTAAAGATAAACGCGATGAGCTCATGCGCCGGTTTGTTGATTTGATTCGCGAGAACAATCGGCTCCGGCAGGAGGTAGAAACTGCCTTAGTCAGCAATATGCAGGACTTTGTTGTGGCAAAATCGCTTGAAAATGACCTGATGGTGGAGGAAATTTTTGCGGTTCCGACCAAGCAGGTTCAATTGTTCATCGAAAAAGAAAATATTATGAGCGTGACGGTTCCCAGAATGCACAGTCAGATTGACAATCCTTACGGCAGCGATGAAGGAGATGTCGTTTACAGTTATCTGGCTTCCAACAGCGAAATGGACGCCACCATTCAGAAAATGGATGGTTTGGTGGAAAAGCTGCTGCGTTTGGCGGAAGTTGAAAAATCCTGTCAGCTGATGGCAGATGAAATTGAAAAAACCAGACGCCGTGTTAACGGTCTGGAACACTCAACGATTCCGCAGTTAGAAGAAACCATCCACTATATCGAACTCAAACTGGAAGAAGCTGAACGGGCCAATCTCGTTCGGATTATGAAAGTCAAAGATTATTAAACATTTCAGAGTACTAACCGAGACTTTCCGCCGTGATAAAAGTGCCTGAAACACCCGATTTTCAGGCGCTCGGAAGATTTGAGACCTCAGGCTCAAATCTTAGGCAGGGAATTCTAAAAGGAGTCGCTGCCGTCCGTGTCACCCTAGGAAAGTCTCAGAAAAAGATTTTATCTTCAAGTTGAGCGTATTAAAAATCTTGCTGTTTTTAGAAGCTGTCTTTTCTGAAAACGACAGGATTTTTTTGAAAGAATATGATAAATGAGGCTGCTTGTTAAAAGCTGTAATGGTACAGCAAAGAGCGCCTTTTTATTGTGTTTATATATGAAAAGAGTTACATTGTGTAAAACCAAGTTAAGATTATGTTAAGGCTATTGACAGTTTTTCAAGAAAGCTATAAAGTGGAACACAACTCATGATAAGGCGCTGAATCAGTGCTGCTATGGGAGATTTTAAGAAAAAGAAAAGGAGTTGTTACTATGCACAAATGGATAAAAGGACTGCTGTTTTTAGCCTTGGGAATGCTTGTCTTTACAGGGAGCCTTAAGGTCAAAGCATTTGGCAATAGCGTGGCCGTTTCAAAGACCAATCTTGTCATTGACAGCTACGAATTTGGTCCGGGGGTTTCAAAAATCGTCCTTGAAACCGATCAATATTTAAGAGGGGTCGCTGCTGATTCCCAGACATCAGTTACAACAGCTGGCATTAACAGGCAGGTAAAGGCAAGCTATCTTTCGGATGAACGGGGAAATGCCCTGCGAAGAGGTGCCAGAAGCAGGTATGTAACTTTGGAACTGGAAGTGACCTACAATGCAGATGATCCCTCTCAAAGCGCTTCGCCTTTTACGTTCAATTTGGATACTTACAGAAATGCCTGGGTGGGCAGCTATATGGTAAAAGTGGCAGGTCTTAAAGCAGTTTCATCAGGAAGCCGCCGTATACAGACCATTAATTCAGAACAGGAAGCCATTAATAATCGCATCACTCCATCAGCAGAACGGTTCTCAGAACGCGGGACCAACAGTATGCAGTATGCAGCTTATGCGCCTCAGTCGGCAGCGGGCGGTGAAAAAAATCCTTTGATTGTTTGGCTGCATGGAGTTGGTGAAGCTGGCACAGATATCAATCTGCCTCTTTTATCAAGCGAGGTTGTTAATCTAACAAAAGACGGCATTCAGAGTCATTTCACTTCGACAGGTACGGGAGCGCAGAGCGGAGCCTATGTTTTAACTGTTCAGGCACCTACCCCTTGGTCGGTTGATCAGTATTCTGATGCTTTGATGGAAACCATAAAATCTTACGTTGCCAATCATCCCGATGTTGATGCCGACCGCATTTACCTTGCCGGAGCTTCCAACGGCGGCGGCATGACCTTAGATATGGGGATTAAATATCCTGATTATTTTGCAGCTCTTGTTCCGATTGCAGCTCCTTATTCTTATCAAACCAACAATGAAAATGGTAAAACCAGCTACAGTCTGGATGACCGGACGCTCAATGCCCTGAAAGACCAGCCCATGTGGCTGATTCATTCGGCGACAGACACAACCTTAGCGCCCTCAGAAAGTGCTCTGCCCTTCTACAAAGCCTTGATTGATGCGAAAGCTGATAATAAGTGGATTTCCTATTATGAGAGTGTTGTAGGAACGGAAATGCCTAATATGACCTACAACGGCCACTGGTCTTGGGTTTACTTTTTCAACGACCAAGTCAGCGGGGTTCAAAGCACAGCAAATGTCGGTTCAATGGATGGTCTAAACGGTCTGGTTGCCACCAATCCAACTCAGGGAGGTGCCAGCAAGGCTACCGTTGATGGCAGGGAGTACAGCAATATTTTTGACTGGCTGAATGGCCAAAGCAAGGCAAATCGCTAAAAGATTTGCAGGAACAGTTTTATCAGGCTGAGATAGACTTTCTGTACATGAGCAAAAAGCCCTGTTGCTCAGTGATTTCTATTTTTGCAGCTCCTGCACACATCGCAAAAAATTGCTGCTAAGCTGTTTTATCAAAGAAACTTCTCAAAACCCAAGGTGTTTTCCTTGGGCTTTTTTGATATAATGAAGGCATGAATATCTTTGACACCCATACGCATTTAAATATTGATCAGTTTGCAGGACGTGAGGATGAGGAGCTGGCACTTGCCAAGGAGCTTGGTGTGACCCGCCACAATGTCGTTGGCTTTGACCGACCAACTATCAAGCGTGCCCTTGAACTGGCTGAGCTCTACCCAGAACTCTGCGCCACTATCGGCTGGCATCCGACCGAGGCAGGCTCTTATACCCAAGAAGCAGAAGATTTGATTGTCTCGCACCTGCAGGATCCCAAGGTCATTGCGCTGGGCGAGATTGGGCTTGATTACCACTGGATGGAGGACCCAAAAGAGGTTCAAATAGAGGTTTTCAAGCGTCAGATTCAGCTCTCGAAAGATCACAATCTGCCCTTTGTCGTCCATACCCGTGATGCCCTTGAGGACACTTACCAAGTTATCAAGGAAGCTGGTGTTGGCCCTCGCGGCGGCATTATGCATTCTTATTCAGGTTCTTTGGAAATGGCAGAGCGCTTTGTTGATTTGGGGATGATGATTTCATTTTCCGGTGTGGTTACCTTTAAGAAGGCTCTGGACGTTCAAGAGGCTGCGCAGCATTTACCTTTAGACAAAATCCTGGTGGAAACGGATGCGCCCTATCTGGCACCGGTTCCCAAGCGCGGCCGTGAAAACCGCACGGCCTATACCCGCTATGTCGTTGATAAAATCGCTGAGCTGCGGGATTTAACGAGCGAAGAAGTGGCAAAAGCTACTTATGAGAATGCAAGGAAATTGTTTAGATTAGAGGATTAGAGGCGAGCAAAGCGAGCCTACTCCGAACAGCTGCGCTGTGGTTATAAGCCTAATAGCGAATGCTATTAGGCGGGGGAATTGGCGAGACGTTAGGCTCGACAATTAGGTATGAGACAGCTTGCTGGCTGCTACCGCCCCAACCACTTAAGTAGCTGTTCAAAAAATAGATATTATGGAAAAAATCAAAATACAAGAAGTCCTTGTCGTCGAAGGCAAGAGTGACACTGCTAATTTACGCCGCTTTTATGATGTGGATACTTACGAAACCCGCGGCTCTGCCATCACGGATGAAGATTTAGAACGCATTGAAAAACTCAATGAGCTGCGCGGAGTGATTGTTTTTACCGACCCTGATTACAACGGAGAGCGCATCCGCAAGCTCATCATGGAAGCCGTTCCCACAGCCAAGCATGCCTTTCTCAATCGCGGAGAAGCCGTTCCCAAATCAAAAACAAAAGGGCGCTCGCTCGGTGTCGAGCACGCCAGCTTTGAGGATTTACAAAAAGCTCTGTCTGGCGTGCTGGGTCACTACGATGATGCTAATCATTTTGACATTACCAAATCAGACCTCATGCGCCTAGGGTTGCTGATGGGTTCTGACAGCCGCAAGCGCCGGGAATATCTGGGTGAAAAACTGCGCATTGGCTATACCAACGGCAAACAGCTCCTCAAACGCTTGGAACTCTTTGGTGTGACCTTGGCGGAAGTTGAGGAAGCGATAAAGGATTATCAAGAAAGTTAAAGATTGGAGGAAAGAAAATGGCTACAATCAGATTAGAAAGAGGCAGAAAAGGTGCCAACATGTTTCGGAAATTTAAAGTTTTCATTGATGATGACTGTGTTGGCAAGATTAAGCGAGGAGAAAGTCTAGAATTTTCTGTGCCAGAAGGCATGCACGAAGTTTACTGCAAGATTGACTGGGAACAGAGCAACACCTTAACAGTTAATGTCCCAGCTGAAGGTGTTGATTTGCTTGTTAATTCCAAAGGAATAAGAGAGTCTACTGAAAGAAGTCTCAATCCTGATGATGGCGGAGATAAGTACCTTATCCTGACTCAGAGAACCTGATAACATTCACTAATCACAGAAGGCCCAGCCGATAATCGACTAGCCGGCAATAAGACACTGACAGATGTTATCAGGATTGCTGCTTAAAGTCTAATGTGGGGAAACCTATGACTAATCACGTTTGAGGCATAAAAATATAGTTTTTAGACTATCAAACAAGACTGCGGGAGGTGAGCATGACCTACACTATCAGGGAGATGAAAAACTCTGAGTTCGGACGCTTGGATGATTTCTTGTATGAAGCGATTTTTATTCCAAAAGGAATGGAAAAACCTGATAAAGACATTATCAAACGCCCAGAGCTGCAGCTATATGTTAAAGACTTCGGAAGTCAGTTTGGGGATTTTTGTTTGGTGGCAGAAATTGATCAACAGCTGGTCGGTGCTGTATGGAGCAGGATAATGGATGACTATGGGCATATCAATGATGACACGCCCTCTCTATCTATCTCTCTTTTTGAAGACTACAGAGGACAGGGGATTGGAACAGCTCTGATGAAAGAAATGCTGACCTTACTCAAAACAAGTGGCTTTAAGGCAGCTTCTTTATCTGTTCAAAAGGCCAATTATGCCGTTAAACTGTACCGGAAACTTGGATTTGGTATCTATTCTGAGAAAGATGAGGAGCTGATTATGGTGGTTGAATTATAGTTTTTCCATTTGATATAACTTTGGAGAAAGTTAAGTAATGACAAAGTATAAAGGAGTGCGATATGAAGGCTATTGAAAATTATCAGGCAGAAAAATATCAACAAACGAATTACGAAGAAGTTGAATCAGGCATTTATCAGACTACCGATGAGAGCGGAGAACTTCTGTATGTGACCTCGTTGTCTTTTGTACAGGAGCCTGACTTGGGTGAGGAAACTGGTGAGGTCATTGCGCAGTATCCTCTGGAAGATATTTTAGAGGAATTTTACTGCTATATTAGCGATTTTTATAAGGATATGAATACAGCGGATTCTGAAAAAAACTATCTGGAATTTGCCAGTCCTGACTTAGCGGATATCCAAAATCTTCGTTCTATTATTGGAAAACATGTTTACAATGTCGAAGAAGACGGTTTTGTGAAGTTGATGATTGATGAAGCCTAAGGAGGCGGTCTGTCAGCCATAGTTGTTTTGGCAGGTTGCTAATGATTTCTGGGAAAAATGCGGCTTTACCGTTAGAGAAGACTTGGTTTACCGCAATAAGGCATTGACGAATATTGTCAGGATTGATACTTAAAACTTAATGCGGGAGCAGTAGGATTAACAGTTTCTCAAATGCCAGGGATTTTTCCAAAATAGAAAAAGTTACGTTAGGTAAAAGACATGAAAAAAGTTATTCTATTGCGCGGTGTCACACCCACAGGGCAAAATCGCATTCCTAAGATGGCTTATCTGGCAGAAATTTTAACAGAAGCTGGATTTGAAAATGTGTGGACCTATATCCAAAGCGGCAATGCTGTCTTAGAGACGAATCTGCCTGATGAGGCTGTTAGGAAACTTGTCCACGATACGATTTTGAAAAAAATCGGAGCGGATTTATCCGTCATTATCAAAACACCCGACCAGCTTGGCTCAGCTGCTCGGGAAAATCCTTTTGATGAGACTCATGACTTTTCGAGGATTCATCTGGTGTTGACGAATGATGGCCTAGACACTGAAATTCTAAAAAGTTTGTCTCAAACCGATTTTGGAGATGAAGAATTTTACATTGGCAATGAGTGTCTCTACCTTTACTTGCCGCGTGACGCACGGAAGAAACGCTTGAATACCAACTTTTTGGAAAAACGGCTGGGGATTAGAGCTACAATGCGTAAGATCAGTGTGGTCAAGAAACTCAGTGTCTATTAGCAGAGGTAATGTGGCTGCCTGACTTCTACCAGCTAAAATATGAGAGTCCTGATAACATACACCCAGTCAATTCCTTCACTTTAAGATAATGAAACAGGAGTTACATCACCAAATATAATATTTGGCTTAATGCATTATTTTGAGTATAATGAGAGATGTAACCTATATTAGATGTCTTCGCTTTATAATTGACCCTTTAAGATATCTGATTGCAAGTTTTTTAGAATCTTTGGAGGATAAAATTATGTTATGGTCAATTATTGTTGGTGCATTAATTGGTGTAATTGCAGGTGCGATTACTAAACAAGGTGGCTCAATGGGCTGGATTGCCAATATTTTTGCAGGTTTAATCGGATCAGCTGTCGGTCAGGCTCTTTTGGGAACCTGGGGACCAAGTCTGGCAGGAATGGCTTTGATTCCATCTATTGTTGGTGCAGTTATTGTTGTGGCTGTTGTTTTCATTCTTCCTAGGCCGCAGCAAATAAGACAGCAAAGCATACTGTTCATTTGATGAACTATAGTCATCTAAGTAAAGAAAGTAGGTCATAGATATGTCAGAAGAAAAATTTGATGCAAAGTTAGAACAAGCCAAAGGCTCAATCAAAGAAGGTTTTGGTAAATTATCAGGTGATAAAGAAACTGAAACGGAAGGTAAAGTTGATAAAATAACCGGCAAAGCAAAAGAAGTATTTGAAGATACTAAAGATACTGTCGAAGGTGCAGTGAAAAGCTTAAAAAAGGACGACAACTGATCGTACTCATAAAAAAGCAAAGGAGTTTGGGACAAAAGTCTCAAACTCTTTCAATTTATGAAGTATCACATATTTAACGCAGTGGTTAGGAGTAAAACTTGTTGGCTTAGCCGACTTAGTCTTACCTCTGCACAGTTCATTAGGTGCTTTAGCACCTAATGAACCACTGCTAATTGGAAGTTCTTATTCTTTGCTAAACAAGTAATAGCGGGTATTTGAAGCTAATTTTGTTGCCCCACTCTCTTTTGTAATTAATCATAAAACAACTGCTAAGAGATGAGTATATTCATCTCTTTTTTTATGGTAAAATAGTAAAAAACAAGATTGGAACAAAAATGAGAATAGCAGACTACTCCGTGACCCGCGCTGTCCTTGAGCGTCACGGGTTTACTTTTAAGAAGTCATTCGGTCAGAATTTTTTGACCGACACCAATATTTTACAGAAGATTGTTGATACCGCAGAGATTGACAAGAACGTCAACGTTATCGAAATCGGGCCCGGTATTGGCGCTCTGACAGAGTTTTTGGCGGAGAAGGCAGCAGAGGTCATGGCTTTTGAGATTGACAATCGGCTTATTCCGATTTTGGCAGATACGCTCCGCGATTTTGACAATGTGCAGGTGGTCAATCAGGATATTTTGAAAGCGGATTTGCAGACGCAGATTCAAAACTTTAACAATCCTGACCTGCCGATTAAGGTGGTCGCCAACCTGCCTTACTACATCACGACGCCTATCCTCATGCACCTGATTGAGAGCAAGATTCCTTTTGCCGAGTTTGTGGTTATGATGCAAAAAGAAGTGGCCGACCGCATTTCAGCTGAGCCCAACACTAAGTCTTACGGTTCGCTGTCCATTGCAGTACAATACTACATGGAGGCTAAGGTGGCTTTCATCGTGCCGCGCACTGTCTTTGTGCCAGCACCAAACGTGGACTCTGCCATTTTGAAAATGACACGCCGTGAGCGGCCCTTGGTCAAGGTTCAAGATGAAGATTTCTTTTTTGACATCACAAAAGCAGCCTTTGTCCACCGCCGCAAGACCTTGTGGAATAACCTGACCAACCGCTTCGGTAAGTCGGCAGACGTCAAAGTCAAGCTCGAGCAGGCCTTGAAAATGGCAGCAATAAAACCATCTGTTCGCGGAGAAGCGCTGCCCATTGCGGCCTTTGCCAGATTAGCTGATGCTTTAAAGGAAGCAGGATTCTAAAATGAACAAAACCAGCTCAAACTGGCTCCTTGTTAACTGTAGTGGGTGACGAAAAGCTATACTCTGGAGAGAACCCAGCTGGTTCTCTTCTTTTTGCTGTTCAAGATAAGATAAATCCGTTTCTTGAAGTTAAGAAAATTGCGCTAGCCAAAGCTTTGACACTTGATATCTTTGATAAGTTTATTAGTTGTTTCAAGTCTGGCGTCTTTTTGTTTGTCGGGGTGTTAGACCAATTCTTTTTACTTTTCTTTTTTTCATAAATCTGCTTTCATTATGAAAAAAATTTAAAAGAATTGAAGTGAATGTCGTGAATGGATATTTTATTGAGAAATCAAGAGCCATTTTTCCCATTCACGACCCATTTGATACCATTTATGACAATGGCCGCACAAAGTGATCAAAATAAGTTATACTATAGGTGTTTCTTGGCCAAGGGATAAGATTAAAAAATGAAAAAGGGGTTTTGTTATGAATACACAAGTATTTGAACAATTTGAAATAATGACAAAGGAAGAGCTTTCAAAAATTGAAGGAGGTTTTGGGGGGCTCTTTCTAGGAGGAGCTATTAGTGCTTTTGATGGAGGAGGTGTTACTCTGGAACAGTTGAACGGCATTGATCGTTCAACTCCAAAATCATGTTCACCTTATGGAACAGGAGGAACACCTAATTCTTGTAATTTTTAATAAATTACTCCAGCTCACAAAATAAAGGAGGAGCTATTTTGAAAGCTTTTTACAAAAATCAAGAAGTAGAAATTTGGAGAATTACCAAGGAAGGCAGTCAGCCACAGTGGGTCTCCGATGCCTTTGACAAAAATGAGCTTGTCTGGCTAGATGACAGACTTCGTATTTTGATACCGGCCTTGTATCCAAAATGGGCGAAGGATGATCGCAATTATGGCTATGGAATGTATGCTATTGGGAATATTGGAGATGTTATTGATTTAACCAATGGTAAGGTTGTTAGCCAACCCACATTTGAAAGAAACTATCACATAGAAAATTTTTAATGCCAGAAAAATACTGGCTGGTTTTTGTGCTACTCTCTGGTTTTTTTATAGGTTCCATTCTTTCTTTAATTTCTTTATCAGTAGGAGCTTTTTTGAAAAAGTATGTGACAGGGTCGAGCACACTGTCAGCCTTCTTGCTCAGGCTATTTTTGCTCTATAGAGCCCAAAAATCTCTCACCCTTAATGAGGTGAGAGATTTTTTAGGTTGTGACTAAGTGCAGATGAAATTCTTAGGGAAAAGAGATGCACACTGTTTGTACTTTAGCGTTTACAACTGTGGCTGCTCTGGAGTAAGCTTGTTACTCAAAGAAAGCCCCTATTTCTCTGTCAGGAATTTTCGCTAAAGCGAATCGTCCCTTTGTATCTTGGTTAAAGGAAAGGACGGGATTTGAACCCGCGCATGAACAAAGTCCACTTGCCGGATTTCGAGTCCGGTGCCGTACCAAGCTGGGCCACCTTTCCAAATGCGGCTTTTTTAAATAATCGTAAAAAGCTGTCAATATATTAAAAAGAGTCAGCGAGAAAGCTGACTGAGCTGAAAAGCTCGAAAAATGCGGAGAAAGGGATTTGAACCCTCACGCCCGTACGGGCACATGCGCCTGAAGCATGCGTGTCTGCCGTTCCACCATCTCCGCTAACTTTATAATACATTATACTATTATACGCTTTTTTTGAGATTTGCCAATACCTAAACAGAAAAAAGATTAATTTTTTGATATAATGAACTTAATAAGTTTAGCGAGGAGAGCGTTTGCAAGGTAAAATTATTAAGTCTTTGGCCGGATTTTATTATGTGGAGTCTAATGGACAGGTTTATCAGACACGGGCACGCGGGAATTTCAGAAAAAAAGGGCATCGTCCCTATGTTGGTGATGAGGTCGATTTTTCGGCGGAAGAACATTCTGAGGGTTATATTCTGGCCATTCATGAGCGGAAAAACAGTTTGACACGGCCGCCCATTGTCAATGTTGATCAGGCTGTGGTTATCATGTCAGCTAAGGAGCCCGATTTGAATACGAAGCTGCTGGATCGCTTCTTGATTCTTTTGGAGCATAAAACGATCAAGCCTTTGATTTATATTTCTAAGCTTGATTTGCTGAACGATTTGAGCTGTTTGGATGCTATTAAGGAGCAGTATCAAAAGATTGGCTACCAGGTTATTTATCATTTGGAAGAGCTGCTGCCGCTTCTAAAGGACAAGATTACTGTGTTTATGGGGCAAACAGGAGTTGGCAAATCAACGCTGCTTAATAAAATTGCTCCGGATTTGAATCTGGAAACTGCTGAGATTTCAGACAGCTTAGGCCGCGGCCGCCATACAACACGCGCTGTAACACTTTACAATGTGCACGGCGGTAAAATTGCTGATACTCCTGGATTTAGCTCGCTTGATTACGAAATAACAAGTAGTGAAGCCTTAAACGCTGCCTTTCCTGAATTTTTGCAGCTGAGTTCTGCCTGCAAATTTCGTTCCTGTACCCATACGCATGAACCGGACTGTGCAGTTAAGGAAGCAGTGGAACAGGGGAATATCTGGCAGGAACGCTATCAGCATTATCTGCAATTCCTTAGCGAGATTGAAAACCGTCGGGAGACTTTTAAGAAAACAATTAAGAGAAAGTAGGTCCTTTTTTATGTCAACTTACAAAATTGCCCCATCTATCTTGGCTGCAGATTACGCTAATTTTGAAAAAGAGTTAAAGCGTATTGAAGAAACAGGTGTAAAATATGTCCATATTGATATTATGGACGGCCAGTTTGTACCGAATATCAGCTTTGGTGCAGGCGTGGTTGCCAGCATGCGTAAGCACAGTAAATTAGTCTTTGACTGCCATCTTATGGTTGTCAATCCGGAACGCTATGTTGATGATTTTGCCCAAGCAGGGGCTGACATTATGACCATTCATGCTGAGGCTACAACCCATATTCACGGTGCCCTGCAAAAAATCAAGGCTGCAGGGATGAAAGCAGGTGTTGTCATCAATCCCGGAACTCCTTTGGCAGCGATTGAACCTGTGCTGAATTTGGTTGATCAGGTTTTGATTATGACTGTCAATCCGGGTTTTGGCGGACAAGCCTTTATTCCCGAATGCTTGGAAAAGGTAAAGCTGGCAGCTCGGCTGCGTAAGCAGTGCGGCCTTGACTATGACATTGAAGTGGACGGCGGAGTAGACAACAAGACCATAAGTGCCTGTGCCCAAGCAGGAGCCAATGTCTTTGTGGCAGGCTCTTACCTTTTCAAGGAAAATTTGTCAGCCCGAGTGGAAACCTTGAAAGCGGCCTTAAATGACTAGAGTAGCTCTTTTCACCGGGGGTGACTTGGAGTATTTCACGACGAATTTTGATTATTTTGTGGGAATTGACAGGGGCTGCTTTTTCCTGCTCCAAAATCACCTGCCTCTGGACTTGGCTGTTGGAGACTTCGACTCGGTGTCTGATCAGGAACTGAAGAAAATTAAGACTGCAGCCACACAGTTTATCATGGCTCCGGCAGAAAAAGAGGATACGGACACTGAACTGGCTCTCAAAACGATTTTTCAGCAATTTGACAAGGCTGAAGTAACCATTTTTGGAGCTTTTGGCGGCCGTCTTGATCACACTCTGGCCAATATCTTTCTGCCCAGCAATCCGGATTTAGCTCCTTTTATGGAGCATTTTCGGCTGCGTGACAGGCAAAATCTGGTACAGTTTTTTCCGCCGGGTCAGCACTGTGTTAAACAGGAAGCCGGAATGGCTTATATCTCTTTTATGGCTGACAATGACGCTCCCTTGACCATTCAGGATGCCAAATACGAACTCTCTGAAAGAAATTTTTTCCAGAAGAAGATTTACGGCAGCAATGAATTTGTCGGCAAACCCATCTGTTTTTCTGTTTCATCGGGTTATGCTGTTGTGATTCAAACCAAAGATAGGATTTAATTAATAATGGATATTCTCACCTTATTGCTGGCTCTGAGTGCCTGCTTTATCAGCGTTGCTGTTTTTTTGAAGCTGGATAAAAACAAATCAGATTTGGAAAAAAAGTTGGATGACAATGCTGATAATTTGTCAGATCAGGTTTCCTACCAGCTAGAAATGGCGGACAAAAACCAGCTGCTTGGAATCAATACGCAGCTGACGCGTCTGCAAAATGACCTTTCACAGCAGTTTGCGGATTTAAGAGACGTTTTATATCAAAATCTTACTGACAGCCGCGACCGTTCCGATAAACGTTTGGAGCAGATCAATCTCCAATTGACGCAGTCTGTTAAAGACATGCAGACTTCAAATGAGAAACGTTTGGAGGAAATGCGGCAGACGGTTGAAGAAAAACTGGATCAAACCTTGCATAACCGTCTCAGAACATCCTTTGAAACAGTTTCCAAGCAGCTGGAAAGTGTCAACCAAGGTCTAGGTGAGATGAAGACAGTAGCGCGTGATGTCGGCACTCTAAACAAAGTTCTCTCTAATACTAAGACGCGGGGCATTATGGGAGAATTGCAGCTGGGGCAAATCATTGAAGACATCATGACTGAAAGTCAGTATGAACGTGAATTTGCGACGGTTAAGGGATCGGCGGAACGTGTGGAATATGCCATCAAACTCCCTGGCAGCCATCAGGATGACTATGTCTATCTGCCTATTGATTCTAAGTTTCCGCTGGAAGATTACTACCGTTTAGAAGATGCTTATGAAACGGGCGACAAGGAGCAGATTGACTTTCATCGCAAGGCTCTGCTTGCCAGTCTCAAACGTTTTGCTAAGGATATTCAAAAGAAATACCTTAATCCGCCGGAAACGACCAATTTTGGCATTATGTTCCTGCCGACAGAAGGCCTTTATTCTGAGGTTGTCAGGAATGCTGATTTCTTTGACAGTCTGCGCCGTGATGAGCACATTGTAGTTGCCGGTCCGTCCACGTTGTCAGCGCTTCTCAATTCGCTGTCCGTTGGCTTTAAGACTCTGAATATTCAAAAGAATGCTGATGATATCAGTAAAATTTTAGGAAATGTTAAATCAGAATTTAACAAATTCGGCGGCCTTCTGCAGACAACTCAGAAACAGCTGCACCGAGCCAGCAACAATATTGATAAGCTTTTGACAACGCGGACCAATGCCATTGATCGGGTGCTTAGAGACATTGAACTGTACGAAGATGACCATACTCGGCTGCTCTTAAATATTGCACCGCTAGAAGATGAGGAACCAGATGAAAATTAGTCAAATGAAAAAAGATGAGCTTTTTGAAGGATTTTATCTCATTAAGTCAGCAGAACTTCGAAAAACAAGAGCTGGCAAGGATTATCTTGCCTTCACTTTTCAGGATGATACGGGAGAAATCTCCGGCAATCTTTGGGATGCTCAGCCCTATAATGTTGAAGAATTTACAGCCGGCAAAGTTGTCTTTATGAAGGGGCGCCGTGAGGTCTACAACGGTACACCGCAGGTCAATCAAATCAGCCTGCGCCACCCCAAGGACGGTGAACCTAATAATCCTAAGGATTTCAAGGAAAAACCGCCGGTTGATGTCAATGAAATCAGAGACTATTTAGAGCAGATGCTCTTTAAAATTGAAAATGCCACTTGGCAGCGGATTGTCAGAGCACTTTATCGCAAGTACAGCCATGAATTTTTCAGCTTTCCTGCCGCAAAGACCAACCATCATGCCTTTGAAGTCGGTCTGGCTTACCATACAGCAACCATGGTTCGCTTGGCAGACAGCATCGGAGATATTTATCAGGAGCTTGACAAGAGCCTTCTTTTTGCGGGCATTATGCTTCATGATTTAGCCAAGGTTCTTGAGCTGACCGGCCCTGATAATACAGAATATACTGTCCGCGGCAATCTTATTGGGCATATTGCCTTGATTGATGAAGAAATTACCAAGGCTTTAGCGGAGCTAAACATTGACGATACCAAGGAGGATGTTATCGTTCTGCGCCATGTTATCCTCAGCCATCACGGGCTCTTGGAATACGGTAGTCCGGTCAGACCGAGGATTATGGAGGCAGAGATTATCCACATGATTGACAATCTTGATGCGGAAATGATGATGATGACTTCAGCCCTGTCGCGAGTGTCCGAAGGAGAAATGACCGGCCGGATTTTTGCTATGGACAATCGTTCTTTCTATAAGCCCAAAACAAATCACTAAAAGACGAAAAAAGATGGATATTAGAGCGATAATGTTCGTCTTTTTATTTCTTTATATGGTATAATAATAGTAAAATAATGAATGGTGAGTTTATGAAATTACGACGCAGCGAACGGATGGTTGTTATTTCCAATTATCTGGTGAACAACCCTCATCAACTAACAAGTCTTAACACTTTTGCAGAAAAATACGGCGCAGCAAAATCTTCCATTTCAGAAGATATTGCTATTATAAAAAAAGCCTTTGCAGAAGGCGGTATTGGTCATATTGAGACCGTGACCGGTGCCAACGGCGGTGTTATTTTTACGCCGGCAATTTCTGAAACTGAGTCCAAAGAAATTGCTGAGGAGCTTTGCCAGCGGCTTTCAGAAAACAATCGTATTTTGCCGGGAGGCTATATTTATCTGTCGGATTTACTGAGTACGCCCGGCATTTTAAAAAATATCGGCCGGATTATTGCCAATGCTTTTAAGGATGAAAAAATTGACACCGTAATGACGGTCGCAACCAAAGGCGTTCCCCTAGCCAACGCGGTTGCCAATATCCTCAATGTTCCCTTTGTCATTGTTCGGCGGGATTTGAAGATTACAGAAGGATCAACTGTTTCTGTCAACTATGCTTCTGGCTCCAGCGATCGTATCGAAAAGATGTTTTTGTCCAAACGCAGCCTTAAACCTAACAGCAGGGTTCTGATTGTAGACGATTTTCTTAAAGGAGGCGGCACGATCAGCGGAATGGTCAGTCTGTTAAGAGAATTTGACTGCAGTTTGGTCGGTGTGGCTGTTTTTGCTGACAATGCGCAAGGAAAGCGCGACCGCCTGGGCTACAAATCTCTTCTGACTGTTACAAATATTGATGTTAAAGAAAATAAGGTGGATGTCCGGCTGGGAAATATTTTTGACGCCTAGGAGCAGCAGGAATCCTGCTTTTATCCAGCTTTGACTAAGCCTTTAACGGCAAAATGGTATTTTAAAAAAGTTTTGTTTTAACCAGAACTTTATGATAAAATACCTGTATTTAATCATTTAAAGGAGATTTTTATGACAAAAGTTCACAAAGTGCTCACCGCTGTTCTGTCTTTGTTTTTACTGCTTTCTCTTGCTGCCTGCAGCAGTTCCAAAAAGGAAAATGAGAAGTCTGAAAAGACAGAAAAAACAACGCAGACAACAACAGAAAAAAAGAAAAAAGCTTCTGTTGATGACGGAAATATTGAAGCTGAAGACGGAGACTCAAAGGCATCCGTTCAAGAAAATGGCGAAATTGAAGCGGAGAATGGTGATTCCAGTGCTAAAGTAGGCGAGGACGGCGTTGAAGCTAACAATGGCGACTCCAGTGTGAAAGTCAATCCGGACGGAAGTGTTCAGGTAAACCCTTAATAATGTCATCAAAAGCGGCTGAGGCAGATACACATGATTGCAGAGAAATCGTATGTGTCTGCCTCAGTTTTTTATCAGATAATATGCGGAGCCAAAATGCATGAGAATCTTCTAAATTTTTGGCTCTAGTTTTTATTTTTTGCAGAAGCATAAGAATAGGAAAAAACTATTGACAAAGCAGTGCTGCTGTGTTATTATGATAAGCGGTACTTTTTACTTTTGGTCTCTCAAAAGTGTACAGAGACGTGCTGACAAATGTTGCAAAGTACACACAGATATGGGCTGTCACCAAGTGCCATATCAACCAAAATAAAAATTTTACAGGAGAATGTAGATGCCTACAATTAACCAGTTGGTACGTAAACCACGTAAGTCTAAAGTAGAAAAATCTAAGTCACCAGCTTTGAATATCGGCTATAACAGCCATAAAAAAGTTCAAACAAATGTATCTTCACCGCAAAAACGCGGCGTTGCTACCCGTGTCGGAACAATGACACCTAAAAAGCCTAACTCAGCCCTTCGTAAATTTGCCCGTGTACGTCTGAGCAACCTTATTGAAGTAACTGCCTATATTCCAGGTATCGGCCACAACCTGCAAGAACACAGCGTTGTTCTTATTCGCGGCGGACGTGTAAAAGACCTTCCAGGGGTACGTTATCATATTGTCCGCGGAGCACTTGATACTGCAGGTGTTGCTGACCGTAAACAAGGCCGTTCTAAATACGGTGCGAAAAAACCTAAAGCATAAGAAGGGAGATTGAGAAATGAGTCGTAAAAACCGTGCGCCTAAGCGCGAAGTATTGCCGGATCCATTGTACAATTCTAAACTTGTAACACGTCTTATCAACCGCGTTATGCTGGATGGAAAACGTGGTACAGCTGCATCAATTGTCTATGGAGCTTTTGAACAAATCAAAGAAGCAACAGGAAATGATGCTCTTGAAGTCTTTGAAACAGCTATGGAAAATATCATGCCTGTTCTTGAAGTTCGTGCTCGCCGTGTCGGTGGTTCCAACTATCAAGTCCCAGTTGAAGTACGTCCTGAACGCCGCACAACACTTGGTCTTCGTTGGTTGGTAACAGCATCACGTGCCCGTGGTGAACACACCATGAAAGACCGTTTGGCTAAAGAAATTCTTGATGCGTCAAACAATACAGGTGCATCTGTTAAGAAACGTGAAGATACACATCGTATGGCAGAAGCCAACCGTGCCTTCGCACACTTCCGCTGGTAATTTAAGATGTGAGGATGTCAAGAAAATTCTAGGAAAAATAGGAAATGTGACGACGAGCCTTTGGGCTCTAGGAAGATTTATCTTTTTTCCCGAATTTTTAGTCCGAACTCAATTATTTAAGATACAGAGACGAAGAGCGCAAGGACAAAATAGGAAAATTGACGATGAGGCTTCAGCTTCTAGGAAATTTTATCTTTTTGGACTGGCTGCTCTCGAGTCGAGTTCAATGATCTAGGATACGAGAGCGTTAAGCAAATTCTAGACAAAATAGGAAACTTGAGAACGGGTAGGTCCCTGCCTATCCGTTTTTTCCAAAAATTATAGATTATAGGAGAAAAACCACAATGGCTCGCGAATTTTCACTTGAAAAAACTCGTAATATCGGTATCATGGCTCACGTCGATGCCGGTAAGACAACTACAACAGAGCGTATTCTTTACTATACTGGTAAAATCCATAAAATCGGTGAAACCCACGAAGGTGCTTCACAAATGGACTGGATGGAACAAGAACAAGAACGCGGTATCACGATCACTTCAGCTGCGACAACAGCACAATGGAAAGACCACCGTGTTAACATTATCGACACCCCAGGACACGTGGACTTTACTATTGAAGTACAGCGCTCTCTCCGTGTTCTTGACGGTGCCGTTACCGTTCTTGATGCTCAGTCAGGTGTAGAACCTCAGACCGAAACTGTTTGGCGTCAGGCAACTGAATACGGTGTTCCCCGTATCGTTTTTGCTAACAAGATGGACAAAATTGGTGCTGACTTCCTTTACTCAGTAAGCACACTCCATGACCGCCTTCAGGCAAACGCTCATCCAATTCAACTGCCAATCGGTGCTGAAGATGATTTCCAAGGAATCATTGATTTGGTGACAATGAAAGCGGAAATCTATACCAATGACCTCGGTACAGATATTCTGATTGAAGATATTCCAGCTGAATACGTTGATCAAGCAAATGAATACCGTGAAAAATTGATTGAAGCCGTTGCTGAAACTGATGAAGACCTCATGATGAAATATCTTGAAGGTGAAGAAATCACAGAAGCCGAATTAAAGGCTGCTATCCGCAAGGCAACTATCAACGTTGAATTCTTCCCTGTTCTTGCCGGTTCAGCCTTCAAAAACAAGGGTGTTCAAATGATGCTGGATGCGGTTATTGACTACCTTCCAAGCCCGCTTGATATTCCTGCTATTAAAGGTGTAAATCCAGATACAGATGAAGAAGAAGAACGTCCAGCTTCAGATGACGAACCGTTTGCAGCTCTCGCCTTCAAGATTATGACTGACCCATTTGTGGGACGCTTGACTTTCTTCCGTGTTTATTCAGGTGTTTTGAACAGCGGTTCTTATGTTTTAAACACAACTAAAGGGAAACGCGAACGTATCGGACGTATTCTGCAAATGCACGCTAACAGCCGTCAGGAAATTGAAACAGTTTATTCCGGTGACATTGCTGCTGCTGTTGGTTTGAAAGAAACAACGACCGGTGACTCATTGACCGATGAAAAAGCTAAGGTTATCTTGGAATCTATTGAAGTTCCAGAACCGGTTATCCAGCTGATGGTTGAGCCTAAATCTAAGGCTGACCAAGATAAAATGGCTATCGCTCTGCAAAAACTGGCTGAAGAAGATCCAACCTTCCGCGTTGAAACAAACGTCGAAACTGGTGAAACAGTTATCTCTGGTATGGGTGAGCTTCACTTGGATGTCCTTGTTGACCGTATGAAACGTGAATTCAAGGTTGAAGCCAATGTCGGTGCTCCTCAGGTATCTTACCGTGAAACCTTCCGTGCTCCTACGCAAGCGCGCGGATTCTTCAAACGTCAGTCCGGTGGTAAAGGTCAATTCGGTGATGTTTGGATTGAATTTACACCAAATGAAGAAGGTAAAGGATTCGAATTCGAGAACGCTATCGTCGGCGGTGTGGTTCCGCGTGAATTCATTCCAGCCGTTGAAAAAGGTCTTCAAGAGTCTATGGCTAACGGTGTTCTTGCCGGCTATCCAATGGTTGACATTAAAGCTAAGCTTTATGATGGTTCTTACCACGATGTCGACTCATCTGAAACAGCCTTCAAGATTGCTGCATCACTTGCCCTTAAAGAAGCTGCTAAAACAGCGCAGCCGGTTATTCTTGAACCAATGATGCTGGTAACCATTACGGTTCCTGAAGAAAACCTCGGTGATGTTATGGGACACGTGACCGCTCGCCGCGGACGTGTTGATGGTATGGAAGCACACGGTAACAGCCAGATTGTCCGTGCTTATGTACCGCTTGCTGAAATGTTCGGTTATGCAACTGTTCTTCGTTCAGCATCTCAAGGACGCGGTACATTCATGATGGTATTTGACCACTATGAAGATGTTCCGAAATCTGTTCAAGAAGAAATCATCAAGAAAAACGCAGGGGAAGCTTAAGCTGCCTGACAGCTTAGCTTAGCTGCTGCGCAGGCTTGATTCTTTCATAGAAAAGGAAAACGTGAAAGTTAGCTTGATAAAGCTTTCTTTTCGTTCTCCTTTTTTTCTTTTCATCAGGGAAAATCGTTTGCAATTTTCTTAAAATAATTATATAATAAGTGCGTTAAAAGGTTGGTTTATACTTGTGTAAGTTAATCTTTTCACAATTGTCTAAAAGGCAGAGCCTTTTAAAATAAATTTTTTGATTTTCATAAGGAGGAAATCACTAATGGTAGTTAAAGTTGGTATTAACGGTTTCGGTCGTATCGGACGTCTTGCTTTCCGTCGTATCCAAAACGTAGAAGGTGTTGAAGTTACACGCATCAACGACCTTACAGATCCAAACATGCTTGCACACTTGTTGAAATATGATTCAACTCAAGGCCGCTTCGACGGTAACGTTGAAGTTAAAGAAGGTGGATTTGAAGTTAACGGCAAATTCGTTAAAGTTTCTGCTGAAGCTGATCCAACAAAAATTGATTGGGCTGCTGACGGTGTAGAAATCGTTCTTGAAGCAACTGGTTTCTTTGCAACTAAAGAAGCTGCTGAAAAACATTTGCATGCTAACGGCGGTGCTAAGAAAGTTGTTATCACAGCTCCTGGCGGAAATGATGTTAAAACAATCGTTTTCAACACTAACCATGAAATCCTTGACGGTACTGAAACAGTTATCTCAGGTGCTTCATGTACTACAAACTGTCTTGCTCCAATGGCAAAAGCTTTGCAAGATAGCTTTGGTGTTAAACAAGGTTTGATGACTACTATCCACGCTTACACTGGTGACCAAATGGTTCTTGACGGACCACACCGTAAAGGTGACCTTCGCCGTGCTCGCGCTGCTGCAGCTAACATCGTTCCTAACTCAACTGGTGCTGCAAAAGCTATCGGTCTTGTTATTCCTGAATTGAACGGTAAACTTGATGGTGCTGCTCAACGTGTTCCTGTTCCAACTGGATCAGTTACTGAATTGGTAGCAGTTCTTGATAAAGAAGTTACTGTTGATGAAGTTAACGCAGCTATGAAAGCAGCTTCAAATGAATCATACGGATACACTGAAGATCCAATCGTTTCATCAGATATCGTTGGTATTTCATACGGTTCATTGTTCGATGCTACTCAAACTAAAGTACAAACTGTTGACGGCAAACAATTGGTTAAAGTTGTTTCTTGGTATGATAACGAAATGTCATACACTTCACAACTTGTTCGTACTCTTGAGTACTTCGCAAAAATCGCTAAATAAAAGTGATTGTGAAAGAAGGCTTCGGCCTTCTTTTAGCTTGAAGAAAAAGTTTGATACTTCCTTAGGTGATGTCGGACGGCAGCGACTTCCTGGGGAATTCCATGCCTAAACTTTGAGCCACGGTCTCAATGTTTCCGAGTGTCAGAATTGGCTTAAATTCACCATTTCTGACACTTTCATCACGGTGGAAGTATCCTCCTTTATCTAACTCGTTTGTGTTCGTAGAAATTTATATGGTAGTCTGCAGACTCTTTTTGCTGATCAAAGTAGGCAAATGGAGATTTGTCTACAGTCTGAAAGAAGGCTTCGGCCTTCTTTTTTTGTTGTTTTAGAAGCTTAAAAAGCTATATATATTATTTTAAAATTATAGACTTTTAGAAAAACCGGTGCTATAATAAAAGAAAGCCGTTTCATAGATAAAGGGGAGGTGATTTTATAGGAAAAGTAAAGCCGAAATATCTCAGTATCTGCCATGACATCCGTTCAAAAATTCAGGATGGCACTTATCCTGTCCATGAGTATTTGCCCGATGGCACTAGTCTGGCTAAGGCCTACGGAGTCAGTTTAATGACTTTAAAAAGAGCCTTAGATCTACTCGTAGCCGAGGGCTATATTATTCGGCGCAGGGGAGACGGGACGCTCGTCAGAGATTGGAAGGTAGAACAGCTTCCGCATCTCTATTCCTTGAAGGGAACTTATTATGACTATCAGGATAAGCTGACGTCACGGGTTTTAAAGTTTGAAGTGACGCATCCTTCTTCGGCTGTGGCTGAAAAGCTGTCCTTAACAGAAGATGATTTTGTCTATGAGATCATTCGTTTGCGTATTTTAGAAGGACGTCCGATTATCATTGAGTATACCTTTATGCCGATTGCGGTCATTCCGGGATTGAAACGGCAGCATCTTGAACGATCTATTTACGAATATATCACTAAGGAACTCAAGCGTAAGGTGCACAGTGCCTTCGTAAAAGTTTCAGGTGTGCGCCCCACTAAACTGGAGCAGACAGAGATGAATCTTGCAGAAACTGACTTTTTAATGGAAATCGAGCAAGTCGGCAGTCTGGACAATTGCCGAGTGTTTGAGTATTCCATCTCTCATCACCTTCCTGATGTTTTTGATTTTGAAACCGTTATGTTTAACCAGTAGAAAGGAGTGCACAATGGAAAATTTTCGCTTACACATTCCGACTGACATTCGTTTCGGAAAAGATCGATTAGAGGAGCTGCCTGAGGTACTTTCCCCTTACGGCAAACGTGTTTTGCTGGCTTACGGGGGTGGTTCCATTAAAAAATCGGGCCTCTATGATAAAGTTACTGCGCTTTTAAAAGACAATGGCTTTAGTTTTGTAGAATTATCCGGAATAGCGCCCAATCCTAAAATTGATTCTGTCCGTCAGGGTGTTCGTTTAATCCGGGAAAATCAGCTGGATGCTATCTTGGCTGTCGGCGGCGGCTCTGTTGTTGACGCCAGCAAAGTAATCGCCGCTGGTGTTTATTATGATGGCGATGCCTGGGACTTAGTTTTAGACAGGAGCAAGGTTGGCAGAGCTGTGCCTATTGTTGATATTTTAACCTTGGCTGCGACTGGTACCGAGATGAATCGCAATGCCGTCATTTCAAATCCTGAGACAAATGAAAAATTAGGAACGAGCGGCTGGGATTTAATTCCCAAGGCATCATTTTTAGATCCGACCTTGACTTATACTGTGTCTAAATGGCAGACAGCTGCTGGTGCAGCAGATATGATGAGTCATCTGTTCGAACAGTATTTTAACCGTACGGAAGCTGTTGATGTTCAAGACAGCATCGCAGAAGGGCTGCTGAAAACAATCATTAAACATGCACCGATTGCTATTCAGGAGCCGGAAAACTATGATGCGCGGGCAAATCTCTTTTGGAGTTCGACGCTGGCACTTAATGGCTTAGTCGGACAAGGGCGCTCAGGCGGCTGGAGCTGCCATCCGATAGAACATGAATTATCGGCCTACTATGACATTACGCATGGTATAGGGCTTGCTATTTTGACACCGCGCTGGATGGCATTTTGTCTTGATAAAGACAGCACGACGCATGCAAAATTTGCAGCCTATGCCCGCAATGTCTGGGGATTAAACCAAGGAACAGATGAAGAATTGGCCAGACAGGCGGTTCAAAAGACTTATAATTTCTTCAAAGAGCAGCTTGAAATACCGATGACCTTGCCGGAAGTAGGCATTGAAAATCAGGATTTACTCTCAGAAATGAGCGAACAGGCCGTTAAGCACGGCGGTCTGTCCAACGATCGTTTTGTTAATTTGACAGTAGATGATGTGAAAGAAATTATTAAAGCATCCTACAATCCAATGGAAACTTTTTAAAATGGAGGAGCGATATGGAAGTTTATACTTTAAATAACGGTGTAGAAATCCCAAAGATTGGCTTTGGAACTTGGCAGATTCCTGAAGGGGATGAGGCTTATAACAGTGTTCGTCATGCCCTTAAAGTGGGGTACCGCCATGTAGATACCGCGCAAGCCTATGGCAATGAAGTCAGTGTCGGAAAGGCAATCGCAGACAGCGGCTTGGCGCGTTCCGATATTTTTCTGACAACCAAGGTTTGGAATGACAAACATGATTATGAACTGGCTAAAGCATCTATTGAAGAGTCACTTGAAAAACTTGGTGTTGATTACTTAGATCTTCTTTTGATTCACTGGCCTAATCCTAAAGCTTTGCGGGAGAATGATGCTTGGAAAGCCGGCAATGCCGGTGCCTGGAAAGCTATGGAAGAAGCTTATAAGGCGGGAAAAGTTCGTGCCATCGGTGTTTCTAATTTTATGATCCATCACTTGGAAGCACTGTTTGAAACGGCTGAGGTGAAACCGCATGTCAATCAAATTCTTTTAGCGCCAGGCTGTGTTCAGGAAGAATTGGTTTCTTTTTGCCGAGATAATGATATTCTTTTGGAAGCGTACAGTCCGCTGGGAACCGGAACAATCTTTGGCAATCTGGTGGTTGAAGAAATTGCTGATAAATACGATAAATCAGCTGCGCAAGTAGCCCTGCGCTGGTCACTGCAAAAAGGTTTCCTGCCTTTACCAAAATCAGTGACTCCTAAAAATATTGAGGCTAATCTTCATATCTTTGATTTTGATTTGGACGAAGAAGATATCCGCAAATTAGACAGGCTCGAAGGAATCAAGACCCAGCAAAATCCTGATCAGGTTGGTTTCTAATTGCGGCAGCTGTTTGCTAAATAAAAGAGTAAGGCATATCGTTTCAGTGTTTTATGCTCTTACTCTTTTTTTGTTTACCCATTTTTAGCTGCGCTATTGATAGTTTATTTTGTAAATTAGGGAATGAAACGGCTTTACAGATTCCACTTTGGAAAAAATTGTGATATAATTAGCATGTATAAAAAATTTTAAGGAGTCTATATTCATGGCAAAATTGACTGTTAAAGACGTTGATTTGAAAGGGAAGAAAGTTCTCGTTCGTGTTGACTTTAACGTACCTGTAAAAGATGGCGTTATTACAAATGATAACCGTATTACTGCGGCCTTACCAACTATTAAATACATCATTGAACATGGTGGCCGTGCGGTTCTTTTCTCCCACCTTGGACGTGTGAAAGAAGAAGCAGACAAAGAAGGTAAATCACTCGCTCCTGTAGCAGCTGATCTTTCTAAAAAATTGGGTCAGGAAGTTGTTTTCCCAGGTGCTACACGCGGTGAAAAGCTTGAAGCAGCTATTGATGCTCTTGAAGACGGACAAGTTCTCTTGGTTGAAAACACTCGTTTTGAAGATGTTGACGGCAAGAAGGAATCTAAAAATGATCCAGAACTTGGTAAATACTGGGCAAGCCTTGGCGACGGTATCTTTGTAAATGATGCTTTCGGTACAGCCCACCGTGCGCATGCTTCAAATGTCGGTATCTCAGCAAACGTTGAAAAAGCAGTTGCCGGTTTCCTTCTTGAAAACGAAATTGCTTACATCCAAGAAGCTGTTGAAACTCCAGAACGTCCATTCGTAGCTATCCTTGGCGGATCAAAAGTTTCAGATAAGATCGGTGTTATTGAAAACTTGCTGAAAAAAGCTGATAAGGTTCTTATCGGCGGCGGTATGACTTATACTTTCCTTAAGGCTCAAGGTATCGAAATCGGTGATTCACTTGTTGAAGAAGATAAACTTGATATTGCCAAAGACCTTTTAGCTAAGGCAAACGGTAAATTAATTTTGCCAGTTGACTCAAAAGAAGCAAATGCATTTGCTGACTACACTGAAGTTAAAGATACGGAAGGTGAAGCTGTCGATCCCGGCTTCCTTGGCCTTGATATCGGTCCTAAATCAATCGCTAAATTTGATGAAGAATTGACTGGTGCGAAAACAGTTGTCTGGAATGGTCCAATGGGTGTCTTTGAAAATCCTGATTTCCAAGCTGGTACAATCGGTGTTATGGACGCTATCGTTAAGCAACCGGGTGTTAAATCAATCATCGGCGGCGGTGACTCAGCTGCTGCAGCTATCAACCTCGGCCGTGCTGATAAATTCTCATGGATTAGTACGGGCGGAGGCGCAAGCATGGAGTTGTTAGAGGGTAAAGTGTTGCCAGGCTTGGCTGCGTTGACAGACAAATAAGTGGTAAGTCAGCTAAAACTATCTGGGAGATAGTTTTAGGCTGGAAAAAGGCGCAATGTGCGTCTTTTTCTGTACATCGCGTAGAATTTCTACGAAGCGAAACGAGTTAGAAATTCTAGCAAGGTGAAAAGTTCTTCCTGGACTTGCAGCACTTACTGAGAAATAATAAAAAGAGCTTGCGAGCTCTTTTTTTGCTGTTTAAAGCTAAATTGCCAGGACTTCGTAATTGGATTTGCAGATTTAGCTAAATGGCGCAGCTGCCAGCAAGGGTTATTTTCATGCAGGAGCAATCTTGCTTGCTGGAGGTAGCTGGTATGACAGTAGGCTGGCTATTATTTTACAGCCACTTTTCGCTGGAAAACATGTTACAATTAAAGTATGAAAAAATATCATTTTGACCCTCAAAAATTTACCTTAGGCATGCGAACATTCAAGTCAGGTTTGGCTGTTTTTTTAGTGCTCCTGCTTTTTGGCCTATTTGGCTGGAAAGGTCTTCAGATTGGTGCTTTAACGGCTGTTTTTAGTTTGCGTGAGGATTTTGATACAAGTGTTCATTTTGGGACATCGCGCATAGTCGGCAACAGTATTGGCGGTGTTTACTCGCTCATCTTTTTTCTCATCAATAGTTTATTTCACTATCAATACTGGGTCACAGTTGTTTTTGTCCCCATATTCACCATGTTAACTATTATGACCAATGTTGCCATGAATAATAAAACAGGGATTATCGGCGGTGTTGCAGCCTTGCTTATTATTACCTTGTCCATTCCTAAGGATGAAACAATGCTTTATATTTTTGCCAGGATTTTTGAAACTTTCATGGGTGTTTTCATTGCCATCACTGTTAATTCGGACATCGATAAAATACGAAAATGGCTGAGGAAAGAAAAAGTTTAATGTTTATGTCAGAAAATATAACATACAGGGTTGACAGCCATAAATTTTCAGAATATAATAGACGATGAAAGGAGGAAATCATGAAAGAAAAAGAACTTCGGCGATCAATGGCAGTCTTTCCTATCGGGACTGTAATGAAACTGACGGATTTAACAGCTCGTCAAATTCGTTATTATGAGGATCAAGGATTGCTGACCCCGGATCGCAGTTCTGGAAATCGACGTCTGTACTCGCTGAATGATATGGATGTTTTACTGGAAATCAAGGACTTCTTGGATGAAGGATTAAATATCGCAGCTATCAAGAGAGAGTATGCTGATCGCAAAGATCGTTCCTTGAAAAAGCAAAAGGCTTTGACAGATGCGGATGTTCGACGGATCTTGCATGACGAACTCCGAAATCAGGGCCGTTTTTCAAGTCCAACCCAACATCTTGGTGGTTTACGCATGTAAGTGCGTAACGTGAAATTTAATTTTTAAAAGGAGGCCGTTATGGCAATCACAGCAGCGGACATTCGTCGCGAAGTTAAGGAGAAAAATGTTACTTTCCTCCGTTTAATGTTTACAGATATCTTGGGAATCATGAAAAATGTAGAGATTCCAGCTACTGACGAACAATTAGATAAAGTACTTGCAAATAAAGCGATGTTTGATGGTTCCTCAATTGAAGGTTTTGTGCGTATTAATGAATCAGATATGTATCTTTATCCTGATCTTGATACTTGGACCGTTTTCCCTTGGGGAGATGAAAATGGAGCTGTTGCTGGTTTAATCTGTGATATTTATACAGCAGAAGGGGAACCCTTTGCCGGTGACCCGCGAGGTAATTTGAAAAAGGCTTTGCGCCACATGGAAAAGCTTGGCTTTCAATCCTTTAACCTCGGTCCAGAACCTGAATTTTTCCTTTTCAAAATGGATGAATTTGGCAACCCGACTACTGAAGTAAATGACAAGGGCGGTTACTTTGATTTAGCGCCTACGGACCTTGCGGATAACACACGCCGTGAGATTGTTAATGTTCTGACTAAAATGGGATTTGAAGTCGAAGCCAGTCACCACGAAGTGGCTATTGGCCAGCATGAAATTGATTTTAAATATGCTGATGTTTTAACGGCCTGTGATAAAATTCAGCTGTTCAAATTAGTTGTTAAAACAATCGCTCGTAAACATGGCTTGTATGCAACCTTTATGGCTAAACCTAAGTTTGGTATTAATGGTTCAGGAATGCATTGTAACATGTCCCTGTTTGACAATAACGGTAAGAACGCCTTCTTTGATTCAAAAGATCCAAAAGGAATGCAGCTGTCTGAAACGGCCTATCAGTTCTTAGGCGGTTTGGTGAGACATGCTTACAGTTACACTGCTATCATGAATCCAACGGTTAACTCATACAAACGTTTAGTTCCTGGTTATGAAGCTCCGGTTTATATCGCATGGGCTGGCCGCAACCGTTCTCCGCTGATTCGCGTACCTGCTTCACGCGGTGTCAGCACACGTTTGGAGCTGCGTTCGGTTGACCCTACAGCTAATCCTTATTTGGCCTTGGCTGTTCTCTTGGAATCTGGACTTGATGGTATTGAAAACAAAATTGAAGCACCGGCACCTGTAGAATCGAATATTTATGTGATGACTGTTGAAGAACGTAAAGCAGCTGGCATTGCGGATCTTCCGTCAACTCTTCACAATGCGCTGAAAGCTTTACAAGAAGATGAAGTGGTTAAAGCAGCCTTAGGCAATCATATTTATACAAGTTTCCTTGAGGCTAAGCGTATTGAATGGTCCAGCTATGCTGCCTTTGTATCACAATGGGAAGTTGATAGCTATTTGGATCTTTACTAAGCAAAAAGCAGCCAGTTATGGCTGTTTTTTTGTCTACTAAATAATTGAATTTTCAGAATTTTTTTACTATACTTGGTCCTTCTGCATAAATATGTGATATAATTTAATCGTCTATTCAAAAAACGAGATTTCGTTAAACCTGGTTAGGAGTGAACGTATGAGAGAGGTTATTAAAAAGGCACAGCAAACAACTCTGTGGGATCCGTCCTTTGAATCGGACGCCTGCGGTATGGGCTTTGTTGCTCAGATTGATGGGATCGCCAGTCATCAGCTGGTTGATTATGCCTTAACGATGTTAGAGAGAATGAACCATCGCGGCGGTACGGGTGCTGAGCCTGATACCGGTGATGGTGCCGGTATGCTGCTGGCTATGCCGGATGAATTTTTCCGACTGAAAGCTAAAGAGGAAAACGTTGATTTGCCGCCATTGGGAGATTATGCCGTTGCCCAACTGTTTCTTCCTCAGGATAAGGTGGCAAAAACAATTTTAGCAGACAGTCTGCTTAGTGAAATCAAAAGATTAGGTTTTAACATACTGCTGTCGCGTGATGTTCCTTTTAATTATGATAATTGCGGTCCGGCTGCTCAGGAAATTATGCCGAGTTTTGTGCAGCTCTTTATTGAAAAACCGACTGAAACAAGCAGCGGACGCGCATTTGAAGACAGACTTTTCCGTCTGCGCCGTAAGCTGGAAAAAACTTTTGCTGCAGATGAACTTTTTATTTGCTCTTTGTCGAGCAAAACAATCGTTTATAAAGGCATGCTGCATGCCTTTCAGGTCCGTCTCTTTTATCCTGACTTGTCAGATGAGCTGTTCAAATCACACATTGCATTGACCCATTCTCGTTTTTCAACAAACACTTTCCCGTCTTGGGACCGTGCTCAGCCTTTCCGTTTTTTGGCACATAATGGAGAAATCAATACGCTTCGCGGGGCTGAAAATTGGATGCACAGCCATCAAATTGAAGTCTATAATGAAGAAAACTCAGACTCCGCTAAGCTGGAAAACTGTCTGGAGTATCTCTACCGACATGGCCGCGATATTCCGCAAAGCTTGCTGATGATGGTACCTGAAGCCTGGGGAAAAGATGCAGGACTTTCTAAAGAATTAACGGCTTTTTATGAGTATGCATCCAGTTTTGTCGCTCCTTGGGACGGCCCGGCCGCTTTGGTATTTACTGACGGTGAGATGGTCGGAGCTCGTTTGGACCGTAATGGTCTTCGTCCCAGCCGCTATTCTCGCACCAAAGATAATTTCTTGATTTGTTCAAGCGAATCCGGTGTCGTTGACATAGAACCCAGCCAAGTTGTTGAAAAAGGGGTTCTTGGTCCCGGCAATATGATGTTAATTGATACCAAAAAAGGCTTGGTATTAAAGAACGAAGACGTTAAAGAACATTATTCCAAACAGCACCCTTACCAAGAGTGGGTAAAAGAGAATATTGCCCTCTTGGATGAATTTGCTGAGCAGGAAGAAATTGCCAATGATTATGATGTTAATCAAATGTGGAAAATTTTTGGCTATACGGATGAGACCATTCGGACGGTTATTCTGCCCATGTCAGAAAAAGGGGAAGAGCCTGTTATTTCGATGGGCTTTGACAGTCCCTTAGCAGTATTGTCAAAGAAACCGCAATCTCTCTTCACTTACTTTAAACAGCAATTTGCTCAAGTAACCAATCCTCCTATTGATGCCATTCGTGAGCAGTTAGTGGTTTCAACGACAGTCTTTTTAGGCGGTGACGGGGATATTCGCCAAGACAATGCTGATAATTGTGTCAAGGTTCAGGTTGACAGTCCTGTGCTTTCCAGTCAGGATTTTGCAAAATTAGCCAATCTGACAGATAAGCGCTACAAGGCGACAACCCTATCAACTGTTTATGACCTGGGCGATTCTGACAATAACCGTCTGCAGTATGCTTTGGAAGATCTTTTCAAAAAGGCCGACGAGGCAGTCAGCCAAGGCAGTAAGATTATTATCCTGTCAGACCGCGGCGTCACTAAGGGCCGCCTAGCCATTCCTATTTTGCTGGCGGTTTCTGGTCTGAATAACTACATGGTTGTCAAAGGGAAAGCCAGCCAATTTTCGATTGTTGTTGATACGGCAGAGGCTTTTGAGGTTCATCATTTTGCAACCTTGGTTGGTTTTGGTGCGACAGCGATCCACCCTTATGGTGCCTATGCAACCTTAGCTGCCTTTGATAAGACCAGCGATTCTTTTGAAAAATACCGTAAGGCTGCCGAAAAAGGGATTGTGAAAGTTATGAGCCGTATGGGAATCTCAACGGTACTTGGCTATAAAGGAGCTCAGCTTTTTGAAGCAATCGGCCTTTCTTCTGACGTTGTTAACCAATACTTCAGAGGAACAGCTACGCGTATTGAAGGGCTGACCTTAAATCAAATCGAAAAAGAATATCTGGAGCGTGTTGATTTTGCCTTTGGACCAAGGGCCAATGATTTCCTGCCTTCGGGCGGTTCCTACCAGTATAAGACAGATGGAGAATACCATCTCTTTAACCCGCGTTCTATTTATAATTTCCAACAATCTATTCGCCGCGGGGACTACGGCCTCTTTAAGCAATACTCAACCGAGTTGGACAATGAGGCTCTAAAACAGCCGACAACTCTGCGGTCTCTCTGGGAATTTGATTCTAAACGGCCCAAAGTTGATCTATCAGAAGTTGAACCAGCCAAGGAAATTGTAAAACGTTTTAAAGTTGGTGCCATGAGTTTTGGCTCCCTTTCTAAGGAAGCACATGAAACAATTGCTCAAGCCATGAACGCCATCGGAGCCAAATCAAACTCTGGCGAGGGCGGTGAAAACCGCAAACGCTTCAAGCCGCAAGCCGATGGCCGCAATATTAATTCTAAAATTAAGCAGGTTGCCTCCGGACGGTTTGGTGTCAATGCAGAATACCTCATGTCTGCAGAAGAGCTGCAAATCAAATTAGCGCAGGGAGCTAAGCCCGGTGAGGGCGGCCAGCTTCCCGGCCAAAAGGTCTTCCCTTGGATTGCTGAGATTCGCGGAGCGACCCCGGGTGTACGCTTGATTTCGCCGCCGCCCCATCATGATATTTATTCTATTGAAGATTTGGCACAGTTAATTTATGACTTGAAGGCTATCAATCCTTATGCCAAAATCAATGTTAAATTAGTTTCAAGTACAGGCGTTGGTACCATTGCTACCGGTTGTGTCAAAGCGGGTGCTGATAAGGTGGTAATTTCAGGCTATGATGGCGGTACAGGTGCTTCTCCGCGCAATTCCGTTCGCGATGCGGGGCTTCCGTGGGAAATGGGCTTGGCTGAAGCTCATCAGACCTTATCGCTCAACCGTCTTCGTCAGCGCATGACCTTGGAGACAGATGGGAAATTAATGACAGGCCGCGATATTGCTATTGCCACCTTATTAGGTGCAGAGGAGTATTCGTTTGCCAGTTTGACCTTGGTTTCAGTCGGCTGCGTCATGATGCGCGTGTGCTCACTCAATACCTGTCCTGTCGGTGTTGCAACACAAAATCCTGAATTGCGCAAGAACTTTTCAGGCAAGCCAGAACATGTAATCAACATGATGACTTTCCTAGCGGAAGAATTGCGGGAATACATGGCTGAATTAGGCTTTCGTTCTGTTGATGAAATGGTTGGCCATGCAGAAGTCTTGAAATCAAGATTTGTGGCACAAGGTAAGGCAAAATCTCTTGATTTTTCAAGGGTTATTGGCAATAGTTTCCCGATTGATCGGAAAAATGAAGATCCTTTTGCTGAAGAACGCCAATGGAAAGAACTAGATGGTTTTGCAGCAGCAGCTATTGAAAAAGGCATCAGTGTTACTGTTGAAAAGACTATCAATAATGTGGATCGTTCGGTTGGCAGCCGCATGGCCGGCTGGATGGCAGAGCGCTACGGCAACGATTCTGTTAAGGAAGGCCTGATTAAATATCACTATAGGGGAATTGCCGGACAAAGTTTTGCCAGCTATATTACACAAGGTCTGGAATATACTTTGGTCGGTGAAGCAAATGACTACATTGCAAAATCCATGTCAGGCGGACGTTTAATTGTCAAGCCTCCGCATGATGCGGCCTACGACGTTGAAAATTCACCAATTGTCGGCAATGTTTCCCTCTTTGGTGCTGTCAAGGGCGAAGCTTATTTTGCAGGCCGTGCAGGTGAGCGCTTCTGTGTTCGTAATTCGGGAGCCAAAGTTGTTGTTGAAGGTGTCGGTGCCCACGGCTGTGAATACATGACCGGCGGTGTGGCCGTTATCCTTGGAACAACAGGCCGCAACTTTGCTGCCGGTATGAGCGGCGGTGTAGCCTACGTATACGATGTTGACGGAGACTTTAAGGAAAAGGTCAACATGGACATGGTTGACTTGTACGCTGTTGGTGAAACGCGCGGAGATGACATCTTAAAAGACATGGTTGAAAAACACTATGAATACACAGGCAGTGCCAAGGCTAAACGTCTTCTGGACAACTGGGATGAAGAAGTGAAAAAATTCATCAAGGTTTACCCAAGCGATTTCCATGACATTAATGATATTGAACATGCTCTCAGTCAAAAAGGCATGAGCGGCGATGAACTCGAATTGCATACATTTGAAGTAGCCACTGGCGGCGATGCCACAGCGCAAGAGCGGCAAGCTTTGCTGGCTAGTGTAACAGGAGGAAAATGAGATGGCAGATCCATTTGGATTTTTAAAATATGAACGCAAGGACAATCCCTATCGTCCTGTTAGCGAGCGTATCAAAGATTTTGAAGAACTGCAGACAGTTTTATCCGTTGAAGAGCGCCAGAAGCAAGCGGCTCGCTGTATGAATTGCGGGATTCCTTTTTGCCATGAGGGGACATTCTACGGCGGCGGCCGTGCTGTTTCCGGCTGTCCAAATGACAATTTGATTCCTGAGTGGAATGATTTAGCTTATAAAGGCGATTTCAGGCGTGCTTTTGAGCGGCTGACGCGGACCAATCCTTTACCGGAAATGACAGGTCGTGTCTGCCCGGCTCCTTGTGAAAAGGCCTGTACAGAAGGTTTAAACGGTGCTGGCGTTACCATTCATGATAATGAACGTTTTATCATTGATAATGCTTTCGAAGAGGGCTGGGTAGCTGATTCCGGCCGTCCCATTGAGCGGACTGGCTTTAAAGTAGCTGTCGTCGGTTCAGGTCCGGCTGGCTTATCAGCAGCTTGGCGCCTCAATCAACTGGGACACAGCGTGACAGTTTTTGAACGTTCGGATCGTTTTGGCGGTCTGCTCATGTACGGGATTCCCAACATGAAACTGGATAAAAAAGTTGTTCAGCGCCGCATTGACACCATGGCTGAGATTGGTATTAACTTTGTTGCCAATACAGAAATTGGCCGTGATATCACAGCAGAAGAGCTGTTAGACAAATTTGACCGTGTTATCTTAGCAACCGGTGCCAGTGTTCCCCGTGATTTGGATGTTCCGGGCCGTGACTTAAAAGGCATTCGCTTCGCAGTTGATTTCTTAACGGAAACAACTAAGACGCTTTTGGACAGTGAAGACAAGCAGCTGCCTCGCTCGCTTGAAGGCAAGCATGTTTTGGTCATCGGCGGCGGTGACACTGGGAATGACTGTATCGGTACGGCTGTACGTTTGGGTGCTGCCAGCGTTAAACAGTTGGAAATTACGCCGCAGCTGCCTGAAAAACGTCTTCCAACAAATCCATGGCCGCAGTATCCAATGATTAACCGTACGGGTTACGGACAGGAAGAAGCTAACTTCGTTCAGTCTGCTGATTTGACGGATTATACTACATCAACAGTAGAATTTCTTGGTAAAAATGGTCAGGTAACTGCTGCTAAAACTGTCAAAGTTGGTCCTGATTTTAAAACCATTGATGGAACAGAAGACACTATCCAAGCCGACCTCGTTCTTCTGGCCATGGGCTTCACGGGTGCTGAAAAAGCTCTCTTTGACCAATTTCAAGTGGAATGTGTCTACGATGACTATTCAACCCGCAATGAGAAAGTTTTTGTTGCAGGCGATGCCCGCCGCGGGCCCAGTCTCGTTATCTGGGGAATTCGTGAAGGCCGCAAAACAGCAGAAAAAATTGATCAAAACCTCAGAATGATGGTTGCTGAATAAAAGTAGGAAAAATCAATCATTCAAAGCATTGATTTCTCACCGATTTCTGATGCTAAGGTATTTCGAATGAACAGTTCCCTGTCAAGCAGACCGTCAAGTAATATAAAGATTAGTTAAGGGCCCCGCTCCTCATTTCAAGAGGAGCGAGGCCCTTGTGCTTCTCTTATGATAACGATGGTTGTTGTAAAAATAGATATAGTTGTCAATATCAGCAATTGGTCTTGTAGGTTTTGAGCTTGCAGTCCTCAGTCTTGAAATGTCCGAAAAGACTCTCAATCGGTGCAGGCTCAATATTTTTTTTAGAAAAACACTTTATAAAAATAGTGCTGCAATAAATATATATCGCAACTGCTTGTAAGTAAAACTTCCATCTTTTTTGTAAAAGAAATTAGAATAATTGGAAAATTTTTATTTGTTTTGGCTCTCTTTTCTAAATGTACTGGGGCTCTTACCGAAATATTTTTTAAAGGTTTTACTGAAAGCGAGAGGATCTGTAAAGCCTACAGAATTGGAAATTTCAGTAATGCTCAAGTCTGGATTTTCTAGTAAAGTTTTGCTTCTGTCCATTTTAATATGAAGGATATAATCTTTGATAGAGATATTAGTATTATCTTTAAAAATTTTGTAAAGATAACTTCTGCTAAGGTTCAGTTTTTTAGCAAGATCACTGACTCTAAGAGGTGTGCCATACTGAGAATGAATCATCTTTTTAACCTGTTTAATGTAAATTTTTGTCAATCGGTTATCCTCAGAGTCTGTTTTAGGAAATTCTTCGATAAGGGCAGCTAGAAGTTTATAGAGCTCGCCAATCATTGATAATTCCCCTATATCTGTCAAAGGCTGATCAGAAAACTGTATAATTTTTTTCATCTGTAAAAGTATCTTTGACATAAAACTTGAATGACCGTAAAAATTTTCTAAAAGGCTCGATTTTTTAAGAATCCTTTCTGCCTGAGAACCACTGAATCCTACCCAAATGTAATGCCAGGGTATTCGTGAATCTGCCTGATAAAAAGTAGTCACATCTTTGGGTAAAATAAAAATATCACCTGCTCTTAATTCAACTGTTTGCTTATTTATAGTAAATTGCCCTTTCCCTTCAAGAATAAAGTGAATGACGTAATTATCTCGAATGGCAGGGCCGAAAGAGTAGCCTTTGTCACATTTTTCTGAGCCATAATGGTCAATACTTAGATCAAAGTTGTTAATATCGAATTCATTATAAGTATTTAAAATATTCATATCATGACTCCTTATAGGAAACATTTTACCATATTTTAGAAACAAACACCTATTTTTAAAAGCGCTTACAAAATATATAATAAAAGAAATAAGAAAGGAGAGTTAAATGACTATTGTTATAAAAGACAACCTTTTTTACATACATACCAAAAGGTCATCGCTGATTATTGAAGAACGAAATGGTGACTTACTGTTAAAACATTTAGGCAGAAAAGTTGAGAACTATCATTTTTCAAATACAGTCTTTGAAAAGGATCACGCCTTCTCAGGAAATCCCAGTGCAGCTGATAGGAACTATAGTTATGATACACAAAGACAGGTATTTGGTGTTCATGGCTTTGGTGATTTTAGAACACCATCTTTAATCCTTCAGCATGATAATAATGATTTGACGCAGTTTAAATTTAAAAAAGCTAAGATCATTAAGGGAATTGTTAAGGTGCAGGGCTTGCCCAATCCGCATACAGAAGAAACTGCTGAGACTTTGGCTCTGGTTTTAGAAGATGATTTGGCAAAGCTGCGCATGATTATTTATTACACTGCTTATGATGATAGCAGTACGTTATCAACTTTTATCAGGTTTGAAAATCTATCTGATCAGCCGGTTGTTCTGCATCGGGCTTTGTCAGCCATGTTTGATTTGCCCGCCAGTAATTATGATGTGCTGACTTTGCAAGGAGCCTATGCCCGTGAAAAAACTGTACGCCGCCATCGGCTTGAACAGGGCTTCTTTAAAGTGAGTTCCAATCGAGGAGCTTCGGGTCATGCTCAAACTCCGGCTCTTATTTTAACAGAGCATGATAGTAATGAATCTTATGGAGAGGCTCTTGCTTTACAGTTAATCTACAGTGGAAATTTTCAAGCCTTTGTTCAGAAAAATCAACTAAATGAAGTTCGGTTGGGTATAGGATTAAATGATGATAATTTTTCATGGGAAGTGCGAGCGGCTGAGTGTTTTGAGACACCTGTAGCCTTAATAACTTATGCGAGTGATGGGCTGACGGATTTGACACAGGAAAGCCAGGATTTTATTAAGGATCATATTATTCCGAAAAATTTTGCTGCCCAAGAACGTCCTATTCTCATTAATAATTGGGAAGCAACCTACTTTGATTTTAATAAGGATAAGCTGTTGGAGTTGGCAGATGAAGCCAGTGAGCTGGGGATTGAATTATTTGTGCTTGATGATGGCTGGTTTGGCAATCGTTTTGATGATAATAGAGCGCTTGGTGATTGGTTTGTTAATGAAGAAAAACTAGGCGGTTCCCTTAAAGATTTTATTAAAGAAATTCATGCTAAAGGTCTGAAATTTGGTCTTTGGCTTGAGCCAGAGATGGTGTCGGTTGATAGTGACCTGTATAGATCCCATCCAGATTGGGTTATTCAGACAGACAAGCGAGAACATACCTATTCTCGTAATCAATTAGTTTTAAATTTAGCTAATCCTGATGTTGTTTCCCATGTAAAAAATATTATTGATAAGTTACTGACAGAACATGCGATTGATTATGTTAAATGGGATTACAATCGCAATATAACCAATATTGGCAATGGTAAAACTTACTTGGAAACCCAAATGCAGTCTCATGCTTATATGCTCGGTTTATATGACATTATTTCTTACTTAACGAAAAAGCATGATAAGGTTCTATTTGAATCCTGTTCTGGTGGTGGTGGTCGCAATGATTTAGGAATGATGACTTATTTTCCTCAAGTATGGCCAAGTGATAATACAGATGCTATTGCAAGACTACCCATACAGTATGGTTCCTCTTATCTTTACCCAACCATCTCTATGGGAGCCCATGTTTCAGCGGTTCCCAATCATCAGATGGGACGGCATACGCCTCTGGTAACGCGAGGACATGTTGCTATGATGGGAAATTTAGGATATGAATTGGATTTAACGATCTTAACAGCAAAAGAAAGGAGGATTGTTGCTAGTCAGATTAAGCAGTACAAAAAGATAAGGCCTGTTGTGCAATTCGGCAAGCTTTATCGTTTGATCAATCCTGAGGTTGGAGTAAATGAAGTAGCGGTGCAATATGTTTATGAGAATCAAGTACTTGTTACCTATGTTCGCATTCAATCAACAATAGAAACGATTGAGACAACTGTAAAACTAAAAGGACTGCAAGCAGATGCAACTTATCTTCTCACAGAAACTGGACAGGAATTTTCAGGTGCGGAATTAATGTATGCTGGTTTAACGGTTGATATGCCTCAGGGTGATTATTTGAGTAAACAATACTATTTTATTAAAAAGTAAAAGGAGACACTTATGAAATGGTATAAAAAGATTGTTTTATTAGGTGCTGTTGGTTTGGCAAGTGTCACACTGGCTGCATGTGGTAAAGGCAGGACATCGCAAACAAAGGCTGGTAAAGTTACGATTGAATATTTTAACCAGAAAAAGGAAATGGATGCTGCTTTAAAAGAAATCATTAAAGATTTTGAAAAAGAAAATCCTAAAATTCATGTTAAAATGACCAGTGTTCCAGATGCCGGTACAGTCTTGAAGACACGTGTCTTGGCAGGAGATGTGCCCGATGTCATTAATATTTATCCTCAAAATATGGACTTTCAAGAATGGGCAAAAGCAGGTTATTTTTATGATATGACTGGTAAAGCATATCTTAATAATTTAAAAAATCACTATGCCAATGAATATAAGATTAACAAAAAAGTTTATAGCGTTCCTTTGACAGCTAATGTTTCAGGGATTTATTATAATAAATCCAAATTTAAAGCATTGGGCTTAAAGGCTCCTGAAACTTGGGATGAGTTCGTTAAATTGGTAGAACAGATCAAGGCGAAGAAGGAAATACCATTTGCCCTAGCAGGAACAGAAGGATGGACCTTGAACGGTTACCATCAGTTATCCTTAATTTCAATTACTGGCAGTGCGGATGCCGCTAATAAGTATCTTCGTTTTTCACAGCCAAATTCGATTAAGACTAGTGATAAAGTTCTTAAAGAAGACATGACACGTCTTAATCTTTTAGCCGATGAGGGCAACCAGCAAAAAAATTGGAAAGGTGCTTCCTATAATGATGCCCTTGTGGCCTTTGCTAATGAAAAAGCTCTCATGACACCAAATGGTTCCTGGGCGTTGCCAGCCATTAAACAGCAAGATCCAAAATTTGAAATTGGCACTTTTGCTTTTCCGAGTAAAAAATCTGGAGATGGGATAACTGTCGGAGCTGGAGATTTAGCCCTATCTATTTCGGCTAAAACAAAGCACCCTAAAGAGGCTGAACAATTTATTAAATATATGACAACTGCTAAAGCTATGCAAAAATATTATGATGTTGATGGTTCACCAGTAGCAGTTAAGGGTGTTAAGGAAGATAAGAATTCACCTTTGCAGCCCCTGAATAAATTAGCCTTTACCGATAAGCATTATGTATGGTTAGGTCAGCATTGGAATAGCGAAGATGATTTCTTCACGACGACGACAAACTATCTAATGACCAAGAATGGTAAGGGGTTGGCCAATGATCTTAACGCTTTCTTTAATCCAATGAAAGCAGATGTTGATTAGGAGGGATAAGGAATGACTATCAGAAAATTTTTAAACAAATACTGGGGTTGGACATTTTTAATTGTTCCCCTTATCTTACAAGCTGTATTCTTTTATTTCCCTATGTTTCAAGGAGCTTTTTACAGTTTTACAAATTGGACTGGCTTGACCTATAATTTTGATTTTGTTGGCATCAATAATTATAAAATTTTGATGACTGATGGAAAATTTATGAAGGCTATTGGCTTTACTTTAATTTTGACTCTGGCCCTAATTGTTGGTGAAATTGTCCTTGGCATCCTTATCGCGCGTGCTCTCAATGCTAAAATAAAAGGAAAAACTTTTTTTAGAGCCTGGTTCTTCTTCCCAGCTGTTTTATCTGGCTTAACTGTATCTTTGATTTTTAAGCAAGTTTTTAATTATGGCCTCCCAGCAATCGGCAGTGCTTTAGGACTTAAATTTTTAGAAACAAGTATGTTGGGAACAGCGAACGGGGCTGTCATTGCTTCAATTTTCGTTCTTTTATGGCAAGGTGTCGCTATGCCTATCATTCTTTTTCTCTCAGGTCTTCAAAGTATTCCATCGGAAATTGTCGAAGCAGCAGCAATTGATGGTGCTGACAGCAGACAGACTTTTTGGTCAATCGAATTGCCTTACTTACTTCCAAGTATTTCCATGGTTTTCATCATGGCTTTGAAAGCAGGTTTAACAGCCTTTGACCAAATCTTTGCTTTAACGGGTGGTGGTCCAAATAATTCAACAACATCACTAGGTCTTTTGGTCTACAACTATGCCTTTAAGAGCAATCAGTATGGCTATGCTAATGCCATCGCTTTGATTCTATTTATTATCATTGGAATTGTTTCTGTACTGCAGATTAAACTCTCTAAGAAATTTGAAGTTTAAAGGAGACTAGAGTTATGAAAAAAGACGAAAAATTGAATTATTTTTGGAAATATGTTCTCTTGGCTGCTGGCGGTATTTTAATTCTGATTCCCCTTTTGGTCACTGTCTTTAGTTCTTTTAAGAAAACTAAGGATATTATGAATCATTTCTTTGCTTTTCCAAATCCCATCACTTTGGATAATTATAAGCGCTTGTTGGCTGATGGTGTTGGAGGATATTTTTGGAATTCAACAGTTATCACCATCTTATCAGTTCTAGTGGTTGTGCTCTTTATTCCTGCAGCAGCTTATTCCATTGCTCGTAACATGTCTAGAAGACGCGCCTTCAATATCATGTACAGTCTTTTGATTTTGGGAATTTTTGTTCCTTTCCAAGTTATTATGATTCCTATTACGGTTATGATGAGCAAATTGGGACTAGCTAATATGTGGGGGCTGATTATCCTTTACCTGACTTATGCTATTCCGCAGACCCTCTTTCTTTATGTTGGCTATATTAAATTAAGTGTGCCTGACAGTTTAGATGAAGCTGCCGAAATTGATGGTGCGGATAAATTTACAACTTATCGTAAAATTATTTTTCCTATGTTAAAACCAATGCATGCAACAACCTTGATTATTAATGCACTTTGGTTCTGGAATGACTTTATGCTGCCCTTGTTAATTCTTAACAAGGATTCAAGCATGTGGACGCTGCCACTTTTCCAATACAATTACAGCGGACAATACTTTAATGACTATGGCCCAAGTTTTGCCTCTTATATCGTGGGAATCATTACCATTACGATTGTCTACCTCATTTTCCAAAAACATATCATTGCTGGTATGAGTAATGGAGCGGTGAAATAAGGATACAGAGGGCGTATAGCGGGCACAGTGAAAATAGGGATTTAGACGAAAAACACGGACGTTCTAGGAAGAATTATCATTTTTGCCAAGTTTAGAGGTCGTCTCCAACTGTGTCTTGGCATTTACAAGGCCATAAATCATCGAAAATAAAACAAAGGAATTATTATGGGAATTCAGAATAAAACAATGTTAATCACTTACTCAGATAGCCTGGGTAAGAACCTAAAAGAATTAAAAGACAATCTGGAGCGCTATTTCGGTGCTGCTGTCGGCGGTGTGCATCTGCTGCCCTTCTTTCCTTCAACCGGCGACCGCGGTTTTGCACCGGTTGATTATGATGAGGTTGATCCTGCCTTCGGCGACTGGCATGACGTGAAAAAGCTGGGTGAAAAGTATTACCTCATGTTTGACTTTATGATCAATCACATTTCCCGTCAGTCGAAGTACTACAAGGATTATCAGGAAAAACATGAAGCCAGCGCCTATAAAGACTTATTTCTCAACTGGGATAAGTTTTGGCCTGACAAGCGTCCGACCCAGGCCGATGTGGATTTGATTTACAAGCGTAAAGACCGTGCGCCCAAACAAGAGATTCAATTTGCGGATGGCTCTGTTGAACATCTCTGGAACACCTTTGGCGAAGAACAAATTGACCTTGATGTAACCAAAGAAGTGACGATGGACTTTATTAAAAAGACCATCGAATACCTAGCCGCCAATGGCTGCGATCTCATTCGCTTGGACGCCTTTGCCTATGCGGTTAAAAAATTGGATACCAACGATTTCTTTGTGGAGCCAGAGATTTGGGAGCTGTTAGCTAAAGTGCGTGATATTGCAACTCAATCTGGGGTAGACATCTTGCCGGAAATTCATGAACATTATACCATCCAGTTTAAGATTGCCGATCATGACTATTATGTCTATGATTTTGCCCTTCCCATGGTGACACTCTATAGCCTGTATTCAGGCAAGGCTGACCGTCTGGCCAAGTGGCTTAAAATGAGTCCCATGAAACAGTTTACGACTCTTGATACCCATGACGGTATTGGCGTGGTGGACGTCAAGGATATTTTAACGGACGAGGAAATTACCTATACTTCAGACCAGCTCTATAAAGTTGGTGCCAATGTCAATCGCAAATATTCAACAGCTGAATACAATAATTTGGATATCTATCAAATCAATTCGACTTACTATTCAGCGCTCGGCGATGACGACAGAAAGTATTTTATCGCCCGTCTGATACAGGCCTTTGCGCCGGGGATTCCGCAGGTCTACTATGTTGGTTTCTTAGCTGGCAGGAATGATTTAGAACTGCTTGAACAGACCAAGGAAGGGCGTAATATCAACCGCCATTATTATACGAGTGAGGAAATCGCTCAGGAGGTTGAACGTCCCGTTGTTAAAGCCCTGCTCAAGCTGTTTACCTATCGCAATCAGTCAAAAGCCTTTGATTTAGAAGGCAGTATTGAAGTGGAGACGCCAAATGAGACAACCATTATCATTAAACGTCACAATAAAGCTGGCAGTCATCTGGCGCAAGCAGAGATTAATCTCAAAGACCTCACTTACAGTGTAACCGAAAATCATCAAACAGTAACCTTTGAATAATTAGGAGAGAGACTATGGTTGAATTAAATTTAAATCACATTTACAAAAAATATCCTAACAGCAGTCATTATTCTGTTGAAGATTTTGACTTGGACATTAAGGACAAGGAATTCATCGTCTTTGTCGGCCCGTCAGGCTGCGGAAAATCAACAACTCTTCGCATGGTTGCTGGTTTGGAAGACATCACTAAGGGGGAGTTAACGATTGATGGTGAAGTCGTCAATGACAAGGCTCCCAAGGACCGTGACATTGCCATGGTTTTTCAAAACTACGCCCTTTATCCGCACATGAGCGTTTATGACAACATGGCCTTTGGGCTCAAACTCCGCAAATATTCTAAAGACGCTATTGATCAGCGGGTGAAGGAAGCTGCGGAGATTCTCGGCTTGAGCGAGTTTCTTGAGCGCAAACCGGCAGACCTCTCAGGCGGTCAGCGCCAGCGGGTGGCCATGGGACGGGCTATTGTGCGGGATGCCAAGGTTTTTCTGATGGATGAGCCGCTCTCAAACCTCGATGCTAAGCTGCGGGTATCTATGCGGGCAGAGATTGCTAAGATTCACCGTCGTATTGGTGCCACAACCATCTATGTGACTCATGATCAGACTGAGGCCATGACCTTGGCTGACCGTATTGTCATCATGTCTTCCACCAAAAATGAAGACGGCTCAGGTACCATTGGCCGCGTAGAGCAGGTAGGAACGCCGCAGGAATTGTATAATCAGCCGGCCAATAAATTTGTGGCAGGCTTCATTGGCAGTCCGGCTATGAACTTCTTTGAGGTGACGATTGAGAATGGCTATCTGGTTAATAGTGAGGGGCTTCATATAGCGGTGACAGAGGGTCAGCTCAAGCTGCTTGAAGCCAAAGGTTATAAGAATAAGCAGGTTATTTTTGGCATTCGTCCGGAGGATATCTCCAGCAGCCTCTTGGTTCAGGAAACCTATCCAGATGCTAGCCTTGCTGCAGAGGTAGTGGTTTCTGAATTATTGGGTTCTGAAACCATGCTTTACCTCAAATTGGGTCAGACAGAATTTGCGGCACGGGTGGATGCCAGAGATTTCCATGAACCAGGTGAAAAGATTCAGCTGACCTTTAATGTGGCTAAGGGGCATTTCTTTGATGCAGAAACCAAGCAGGCCATTCGGTGAAAATAGAATTTTCTGATTATTGAGCAGAAAATCAATTTGTATTAATAATAAATAAAGGTAGTGATAAGATGAAAAAATATTGGTGGCACAAAGCAACTATTTATCAAATTTATCCTAAATCTTTTATGGATGCAAATGGTGATGGAGTTGGTGACCTTAAAGGAATCACGAGTAAGCTTGATTATTTGCAAAAATTAGGAATTACAGCTATTTGGCTTTCTCCGGTTTATGACAGTCCGATGGATGACAATGGCTATGATATTGCAGACTATGAAGCTATTGCTGATATTTTTGGCAGTATGGCAGATATGGATGAATTGCTGGCGCAAGCCAAAAAGCGCGGCATTAAAATTATCATGGATTTGGTAGTTAATCACACCTCAGATGAACATGCTTGGTTTATAGAAGCGCGTGACAATCCTAATAGCTCAGAACGTGATTTCTACATTTGGCGGGATCAGCCAAACGATTTAGAATCTGTTTTCAGTGGTTCTGCTTGGCAGTATGATGATAAGTCCGGTCAATATTATTTGCACTTCTTTAGTAAAAAGCAGCCAGATCTCAACTGGGAAAACAAAGCCTTGCGCCAGAAGATTTATGATATGATGAATTTTTGGATTGATAAAGGAATTGGCGGTTTTCGCATGGATGTTATTGATATGATTGGAAAAATTCCTGATCAACATATTGTCAATAATGGTCCGAAATTGCATGATTATCTTAAGGAAATGAATGCTGCCAGTTTTGGTCAGCATGATCTGTTGACAGTTGGGGAAACTTGGGGAGCGACACCTGAAATTGCTAAACAATACTCAAATCCGGATCATCATGAACTCTCTATGGTCTTTCAATTTGAACATATCGGTCTTCAGCATAAACCTAATGCTCCTAAATGGGACTATGAAAAAGAATTGAATGTTCCAGCTCTTAAAGCTGTTTTTAGCAAGTGGCAGACGGAGTTAGAATTAGGACAAGGCTGGAATTCACTTTTTTGGAATAATCATGACCTGCCTCGAGTGCTTTCTATTTGGGGCGATACAGGAAAATATCGTGAGAAATCTGCTAAGGCACTGGCTATTCTCCTCCATCTCATGCGTGGTACGCCTTATATTTACCAAGGCGAAGAAATTGGTATGACCAACTATCCCTTCAAAGATTTGACGGAAGTAGATGATATTGAGTCCCTTAATTATGCTAAAGAAGCTCTTCAAAAAGGCAGAAGTGAAGCAGAAGTTATGGACAGTATCCGCATGATTGGCCGTGATAATGCCAGAACACCTATGCAGTGGGATGCTTCACAAAATGCTGGCTTTTCCAAAGCAAATGAAACGTGGTTAGCAGTTAACCCAAATTATAAAAAAATTAATGTCGAAACAGCTTTAGAAAATCCAAATTCAATTTTTTATACTTATCAAAAACTAGTGCAGCTTCGCAAGGAGAAGGATTGGTTAGTTGATGCTGATTTTGAATTACTTGATACAGCAGACAAGGTCTTTGCCTATTTACGGCAGACCGCCGAAGAAACTTACCTTATTGTTGTCAATTTTTCCGATCAAGAACAAATTTTCGAGACATCTGCCACCTATCAAGAAACACTTATTAGCAATACAAATGAAAGCGCAGCTCTTGTTCATCACAAACTGCAGCCTTGGGATGCCTTTTGTATCAAAGTTCGGTAACTTAAAATTAAAAAAGGAAACGATTAAACCATCAGTCGTTTCCTTTTTAGTTTTACATGATATAATATCACATCAATTTTTTCTTATACTCAATTACAGCTGTTCTTGTTTTATAAAAGTTTAAATTAAAGTCTTGGCGCCCCATGTTATAAGCTGCTGTCTCTTAGTGTCAGTTGGGTTGCTAATCTGGTCATGCTTGGAATGACATCAAGGTTAAGGAGCTGTCTGTTAAGGACATCGACAGCAGTACGTCCCATTTCTTCAGTAAAAACAGTAACGCTTGACAGCGTCGGAAAAACTTGCTGTGTCAGCGGAGTATCATTAAATGAAATCAGACTGACACGGTCTGGGACTCTGATGTTAGCTTCTTGAAGAGCGCGTAGAGCGCCGATAGCAAGGGAATCATTAGCAACAAAGAAAGCTTGTGGCAGATCCTCTCCTAACTCTGCGATGGCTCTTTTCATCAGCTTATAGCCTGATGTTGTAGAGAAAGGACCAATATAGATATGATTAGGCTCATAAAGACCATGTTCAGAAGCATAATTTTTATAGGTACGAAAACGCTGATCAACGAGAATTTCTTTTCCATCAGTTGTGTGTTCTTCACCGGCAATCATCCCGATTTTCGTAAAGCCTTGGTCCATAAAGTAATCAAGCACTTTGATAACCGCATTATCAAAATCAGTTGTTACACAAGGATGTCCGGCATTGAGCGTATCGCTGTCAACAAAAACCAGTTTGTCAGATAAGTTTTCCAGCTCTGTGATTTGATGGGTGCTGAACTTGCCAATAGCAATCAAACCGACGATATCTTTAGGTAAATCTAAGCTTTCGTTGTTGAAGGAACGGACAATATCGTAACCCATTTCCTGAGCTCGTTTTTCAATCCCTAAACGGATAGCATAGTAGTAGAGGTCGTTAAGCTCTTCTTCTTGACTATACCATTGCACAATAGCAATCTTTTGTCTCGTTTGAGGGGAGTTAGTGGTTTTTAAATGCTTTTGATAAGCAAGCTCGTTAGCAATGGTTAAAATGCGATGTCTGGTTTCCTGGCTGACAGACAGCGTTTTATCCTTGTTTAAAACTCTGGAAACAGTTGCTTGGGACACATTTGCCAGCTTTGCGATATCTTTCAGTGTTGCCATAAAAATTACCTCTTTTTTAAAGTATAACACAGAAGAGATGTTTAGTAAAATTTTAGTAAAAATATTGACTAGTCTTTGCTGAGGCTGTAAAATGAAAGCAAAGTAATCACAAAGGAGACCCTCATGAAAGTTACAGAATTAAAAGAAGCCTTCACAGCAGTGTTTGGCGCTGAAGCAGATGCAACCTTCTTCTCACCAGGACGCATCAATTTGATTGGTGAACATACGGACTACAATGGAGGTCATGTGTTCCCAGCGGCTATCACACTTGGAACGCATGGTGCTGCTCGCAAACGTGATGATAAGAAACTTCGTTTTTATTCAGCAAACTTTGATGATTTAGGCATTATTGAGGTTGATCTTAGTCATCTTGTCTTTGATAAAAAAGACAGCTGGACGAATTATCCAAAAGGTGTCATCAAATTCTTGCAAGAAGCTGGATATACGATTGATACTGGTTTTGACCTTTATGTCAATGGTAATATTCCAAATGGTTCTGGTTTGTCATCATCAGCTTCGCTAGAGCTCTTAGTCGGAATTGTTGCTGAAGAATTATTTGCCCTCAAATTAAACCGTCTTGATTTGGTAAAAATTGGTAAACAAACGGAAAATGAATTTATCGGCGTCAATTCAGGAATCATGGACCAATTTGCCATTGGTATGGGAGCAGACAAGCAAGCTATTTACCTTGATACCAACACATTAGAATACAACCTTGTCCCACTTGATTTAGGTGACAATGTTATTGTTATCATGAATACCAATAAACGTCGTGAATTGGCAGATTCAAAATACAATGAACGTCGTGCCGAATGTGAAAAAGCAGTTGAAGAATTGAATCAAGAGCTTGCTATCAAGACACTTGGTGAGCTTGATTTGCAAGCTTTTGATGAATACAGTTACCTCATTAAAGATGACAATCGTCTCAAACGTGCTCGCCACGCTGTTTGGGAAAATCAACGTACTCTTCAAGCCAAAGAAGCTTTGATTGCGGGTGAACTTGAAAAATTTGGTCGTTTGGTCAATGCCTCGCATGTATCACTTGAGCATGATTATGAAGTGACCGGTATCGAGCTTGATACCCTTGCTCACACCGCTTGGCAGCAAGAAGGTGTCCTTGGAGCTCGTATGACAGGAGCGGGCTTTGGTGGTTGCGGTATTGCCATTGTCGCTAAAGACAAAGTTGATGAATTCACTCAAAATGTTGGCAATGTTTACACAGAAACAATTGGCTATGCGCCAGCTTTCTACATTGCTGAAATTGCAGGTGGTTCACGTGTTCTCTCAAGGAAGTAAGATTATGGCAGCATTAGTAGATACTTTTGTCGCTAAAGTCATTGCAGTTAGCGACTACACAGAAGATGATATTTTTTACTTGCGTAATCGTATCCTTGCCCTTGTTGGCGAGGAAGGGAGCCAGCATGAAACGAAGCGAACAGATCTTATTGCTCTCAAAGATGAACTGGTTGACTTAGCCGTGCAAAATGGCAAGGTTGGTGAATTGGCGGCTGAAAAGGATTGTTTGGGTGCTGAGCTAATGAATTTTATCACGCCTGTCCCAAGTCAGGTGAACCGTAAATTCTGGGATACTTATGCAAAATCACCCCGGCAAGCTATCGCAGATTTTTACGCCCTCAGCAAACGCAACGATTATATAAAAGTTGCCGCAATTGCAAAAAATATTGCCTTTACAACTTCATCACAATATGGCGATATTCAAATCACAATCAATTTATCAAAACCTGAAAAAGATCCCAAAGCCATCGCACAAGCTAAACTTGTCAAAACTTCTTCATACCCAAAATGCCAACTTTGCATGGAAAATGAAGGTTACCAAGGCAGAATTAACCACCCTGCTCGCGCCAACCACCGCATTATCCGTATGAATTTGGGTGATAGGAAATGGGGCTTCCAGTATTCGCCTTATGCTTATTTCAATGAGCACTGCATTTTCCTCGACATTCAGCATGTGCCAATGGTTATTAACAAGGATACTTTTGCGCAGTTAGTAGACATTGTGGACATGTTCCCAGGGTATTTTGCAGGGTCGAACTCTGATTTGCCGATTGTTGGCGGGTCAATTTTGACACACAATCATTATCAAGGTGGTCGTCAGGTTTTTCCTATGGAAATAGCAGAGCTAGACCGTGAGTTTCAGTTCAAAGGTTTTTCTGATGTGACAGCTGGTATTGTTAATTGGCCAATGTCAGTTATCAGACTGCGCAGTGAAGACAAATATCGTTTAGTTGAATTGGCTGAAAAAATTCGTTTGGCTTGGCGTGATTATTCCGATGCCAGTGTTGACGTTGTCGCTTATACAGGAGACACACCGCATCACACTGTGACACCAATTGCTCGTAAACGTGACGGAGTTTTTGAACTGGATATCGTCCTTCGTGACAATCACACGACAGCTGAATTTCCTGATGGTGTTTACCATCCGCACGCTGATGTGCAGCATATCAAGAAAGAAAATATCGGTCTGATTGAGGTTATGGGCTTGGCTATTTTGCCGCCAAGGTTAAAAGATGAACTGATAGAAGTTGGAAAATACCTCCTGAACCAGTATAATAAGATAGCGAACTATCACAAGGATTGGGCGGATGCCATCAAGGCTAGCCATCCAGAAGTCAATAAAGAAACTGTTTCAGAAATCGTCAGACAGGCTGTCGGGCAAACCTTTGTCCGTGTTTTAGAAGACGCAGGTGTTTACAAACGAGATAAAGAAGGTCAAGCTGCCTTTATGCGTTTTGTGGACAGCGTGGGATTAGAATAGGAGAAATAAATGTCAATTTTAGTGCTTGGTGGGGCTGGTTACATCGGTTCTCACATGGTTGACCGTTTGGTTGAAAAAGGTGAAGAAAAGGTTGTTGTGGTTGATAGTTTGGTGACAGGACACCGTGCTGCGGTTCACCCTGATGCGACATTCTATCAAGGCGACCTGACTGACCCAGATTTTATGCGTAAAGTCTTTGCAGCAAATCCAGATATAGATGCGGTCATTCACTTTGCGGCTTACTCATTGGTTGCCGAATCAATGGAAAACCCCTTAAAATACTTTGATAACAATACAGCTGGTATGGTTAAATTGCTTAAAGTGATGAATGAATTTGGTGTGAAGTACATTGTTTTCTCATCAACAGCAGCAACTTATGGCATTCCAGATGAAATTCCAATCAAAGAAACAACGCCGCAACGTCCAATCAATCCCTATGGTGAAAGTAAACTTATGATGGAAACCATCATGAAATGGTCTGACCAAGCTTATGGTATTAAATTTGTACCGCTTCGCTATTTCAACGTAGCTGGTGCTAAGCCAGATGGCTCAATCGGTGAAGACCATGGACCAGAAACACATTTGTTACCAATTATTTTACAAGTAGCACAAGGTGTGCGTGAAAAAATCATGATTTTTGGTAATGATTACAACACGCCGGATGGCACTAATATCCGTGATTATGTGCACCCGTTTGACCTAGCAGATGCGCATTTGCTTGCGGTAAAATACTTGCGTAAAGGTAATCCGTCGACGGCATTTAATCTGGGTTCTTCAACAGGATTTTCAAATCTTCAAATTCTCGAAGCCGCTCGTAAAGTGACTGGCAAAGAAATTCCAGCAGAACTTGCTGACCGTCGCCCTGGAGACCCAGATACTTTGATTGCGTCATCTGACAAAGCGCGTGAGATCCTTGGTTGGGAACCACAATTTGACGACATTGAAAAAATTATTGCTTCGGCATGGGCATGGCATTCTAGCCATCCAAAAGGGTATGATGACAGAAAATAAATTGGCCATTTTTTGCTAGTCATCTTTGCAATTGAACGAGCACAGAGAATTTTTTATATTTAATAGGGCTGGGCATATTTGTGTCCCAGTCTTTCCTTGTTATCAATTAGTAATGGAAAAAGTTCTTTTTCTTAAAAAGTTTGAAATAATTATTCGATATGATGTTATTACTACTAAAAGGAGAAGATAGGAATAGTTATGAAAAATCATTTTTTTAAAAAAGCAGCCTTTACTGTTGCAGCTACGGCAGCAACAGTTGTTTTAGGAAATGAAATAACGAGTGCAGACACGTATACCCTTCAAGAGGGCGATTCTTTTTTCAGTGTTGCCCAAAAGTACAATATGGATGCCTATGAATTGGCAGCACTTAACGGAAAAGAAATTACCAGTCTCATTTTGCCGGGACAGACCTTAACGGTCAACAGTCCTGCAGCACCTGCAGATACTAGCCAGACACAGGCACCAGCTGCAGCTCCCGCAGAAGCAGCACCGGCAGAAGATGGCAATACCTATCCCGTTGGCCAATGTACCTGGGGAGTAAAAGAAGTCGCATCTTGGGCCGGCGATTGGTGGGGCAATGGCGGTGACTGGGCTGCCAGCGCAGCAGCACAGGGTTACAGTGTCGGCAATACTCCGGCAGTTGGCTCAATTATATGCTGGACAGATGGCGGTTACGGGCATGTTGCTTATGTAACAGCTGTTGGTGAAGATGGCAGAATTCAAGTTCTGGAATCAAATTATAAAGATCAGCAGTGGCTTGATAACTACCGCGGCTGGTTCGATCCAAATAACAGTGGTACACCTGGCACTGTCAGCTATATTTATGCGAATTAATCATTATTAAAAAGATCCAAGGCAATTCGAAGCTGCTGTGCGGCTAAGAAGGGCTTGGATCTTTTATTGTTATAAAAGTAAAAAAACGAGGCCGGTAGGTCTCGTTTTAAATTTTAGTGTTTGTCAGGAGTTAAAATCATAGGAATGATAATAGGTTCGCGCTCGGTCTTTTCATAGAGATATGGTCTGAGTGCATTGACAATAGCTCCGTTGACTGACTGAATGCTGGCTTCTTTATTTTTCAGAGCGATGCGAATAGCATTGAAAAGAATTCGCTGGCTGCTGCGAATGAGGTCGCCGGATTCCCGCATATAGATAAAGCCGCGGCTGAGAATATCCGGACCGGCCAGAATCATTTTAGTTTTGAAATCAACAGTGGCTACGGCCAAAACAACACCGTCCTCAGAAAGATCGCGGCGATCGCGCAGGACAGCTGCACCGATATCACCGATACCGTTTCCGTCAACGTAAATGTCCTGAGCATTGAAATGCCCGGCTCTTCTGGCAGAGTTTTTAGTTAAGGCCAGAACATCACCATTTTCCATGATGAAGATGTTATCCTTAGGAACCCCCGTATCAATAGCCAGTCCAGCATGGACTTTTTGCATACGGTATTCACCGTGAACAGGCATGAAGAATTTTGGCTTGATTAGGCGCAGCATCAGTTTTTGTTCCTGCTGGCCGCCGTGTCCGGATGTATGGATATTGTTGACCTTGCCGTGAATGACCTCAACGCCGGCTTCCTGAATGGTATTAATCAGCTTATTGACGCTGGTTGTGTTACCGGGAATGGGACTGGATGAGAAAATGACAGTGTCACCGGGCTGCAGCTGAACTTGCCTGTGTGTGCCGTTAGCAATCCTAGACAAGGCTGCCATAGATTCTCCCTGGCTTCCTGTACACATAATCATAATGTCACCGGCATGGTATTCTTTGATTTCGTTAGGCTCGATAAAGGTTCCTTTAGGCACCTTTATGTAACCCAGTTCAATACCGTTGGCAATGGCTTTTTCCATGGAGCGGCCAAAAACAGCGATTTTGCGTCCTGTTTTTACAGCTGCTTCGGCAGCTTGCTGCAGACGGAAAATATTGGAGGCAAAGGAGGCAAAAATAATCCGCCCGTGAATGCCTTCAATAATATTCATAATAGACTGTCCGACAACTTTTTCGGAATTGGTAAAGGTCGGAATTTCGGCATTGGTCGAGTCTGACAAAAGACAGAGTACGCCATCTTCGCCAAGAGCAGCCATGCGGTGAAGATCGGCCGGTTCACCAACCGGCGTGAAGTCAAATTTGAAGTCTCCGGTACAGACAATTTTTCCTTGAGGCGTGTGAATAACAACTCCCAAGGGCTCTGGTATAGAGTGAGTGGTTCTAAAGAAAGTGACGCTGAGGTTTTTAAAGGTCAGCTCAGTATTATGGTTAATTTCGTATAATTTTGCATCGCGCAAAAGACCGTGCTCTTCCAATTTACCGCGAATAAGAGCCAAGGCCAAAGGACCTGCATAAATAGGAATATTGACCTGCTTCAAAAGAAAAGGAATGCCGCCGATATGGTCTTCGTGACCGTGTGTAATGACGAGCGCCTTGATGCGGTCAATATTGTCCACAATATAAGAATAATCTGGGATGACATAGTCAATGCCAAGGAGATCATCTTCAGGAAATTTAATCCCGGCATCAACAATGATAATCTCATCTTGGTATTCAATGCCATAAGTATTTTTACCGATTTCTCCCAGTCCGCCAATAGCATAAACACCGACTTCTTCGGCTTTTAAATTAATATTTGCCATTTTAGAACTCCGTTAGTTCAAAGGCACCTGTTTCTTTTTCGTATTCCAGGTGTCTGTCTGAGAGAAGTTCGATAAATTCAATATTGTAAGCTGTTTTTTCTTCAACTATTTGGCGGGCTTTGATGCGTCCTTCAAGTTCATCGTTAGCATCAACATCGAGATAGAGAGCTTTTGTCTGTTCGCGGCGCGGACTGCGGTCTTGGGTTTCTTGATAGAAAACTTTGTAAATCATTTTATTCCTTTCTGTTATATCATGATTAATCCAAACTACAAAAAATCGGTCAAATATAAGACCTCGCTATATTTGACAGGAAACTATGAAATTTTTATGAGTAATAGGTTTAACCTTGATTCGTTGCAATTATTAAGATTATACCATAATTTAAGAAGTTAGTAAAAGCATTAGGATAAAATTCTCAATCCATCAGATGTTTAGTCTAACTGTTGAGGTGCAGTTCAAAAGTTGGCAGGAATTTATTTAAAAAAGATGACAGTCCCTTATTTTTATGCTATATTTTTGAAGGAAAATAATAAACAATTGAGATAATATGGTGTACAATAGTAAAAGGCTCATGTTTAGGAGAAAAGGCAGCTCTTACGAAGAAAAACTCAAACGCCGTTTACTCTGGGATGAGAAGAAATAAAGGAAAGTCATGAAAATTTTAGCATTTGATACGTCAAGTAAAACGATGTCCGTTGCTCTTTTAGAGGAGGAGTATCTTTTGGCATCTATGACCTTAAATATTAAAAAAAATCACAGTGTCAGTCTGATGCCTGCGATTGATTTTTTGCTGAAATCAGCAGATTTGAAGCCAGCCGATTTAGACCGTATTGTGGTTGCGGAAGGCCCCGGTTCTTACACGGGACTGCGCGTGGCTGTGGCAACCGCTAAGACGCTGGCTTATGCACTTGCTATTGATTTGGTGGGCGTCTCCAGTTTGCAGGCACTTGCTCTCAGCAGTCACTCGAAGGGCTTGGTTATTCCTATTATGGATGCCAGACGCCGTAATGTCTATGTTGGTTTTTATGAAAATGGCAGAGCTGTGGAGGCTGACAGACATGCTGCTTTGGCTGCGGTTTTAGAACATTTAAAGGGCAGAGAACAGGTCACCTTTGTAGGAGAAGTAGCAGTTTTTCGCCAAGAAATCAGTCAGGCCTTTCCTGAGGCTAAGGTGCAGGAAGTTCTGCCGTCTGCTTTTAAAATTGGTCAGGCAGGTCAAAAACTGGCGCCTGTTGATGTGCACAGCTTTGTTCCCAAATATCTCAAACGGGTGGAGGCAGAAGAAAACTGGCTCAAAACTCATAAGGAATCTGGTCTTGCCTATATCAAACGGGTGTGATGATGAAAGATGAAAAGAATAAAAAACTAGCTGGGACTCTCTTTTCCATCTTAGAAGATGTTTATTCTGTTTCCCCTTGGAGCAAAAAACAGATTTTGGCAGACATGAACCGTCGGGATGCCGATTACTTTTTTGCCTACGATGACAAGAAAATTGTCGGTTTTTTGTCCATTCAGCACTTAGTGGGAGAGCTTGAAGTGACTAACATTGCTGTTAAGAAAGCCTATCAGGGGAAAGGGCTGGGCAGTCAGCTTATGAGTGTATTTATAAAAGACGAACAGCTTCCTGTCTTTTTGGAAGTTAGAGCTTCTAATCAAGCAGCGCAGGCTCTTTATCGGAAATTCGGTTTTCGGGCTGTTGCTGAAAGGAAGGCCTATTACCATAATCCCATAGAAGATGCTATTTTAATGAAACGTGAAGGTTTGCTCTATTAAGGTAAAAAGAAAGAAAACGAATGACAGATAGATATATTTTAGCCATTGAATCATCCTGCGATGAGACCAGTGTGGCTGTTTTAAAAAATGATAGTGAGCTTTTAAGCAATATTATTGCCAGTCAGGTAGAAAGCCACAAGCGTTTTGGCGGCGTGGTGCCGGAGGTTGCCAGCCGTCATCATGTAGAGGTTATTACGCTGTGTATTCAGGACGCTTTGCAAGAAGCAGGAGTTGAGGCGAGTGATTTATCGGCAGTTGCGGTGACCTACGGTCCGGGACTGGTTGGAGCTCTGCTGGTTGGGATGGCAGCGGCCAAGGCTTTTGCCTGGGCGCATGGGCTTCCATTAATTCCAGTCAATCATATGGCTGGTCATCTCATGGCAGCACAAAGCATAGCCAATTTAGAATACCCTCTTCTAGCTCTCCTAGTGTCAGGCGGTCATACTGAACTGGTTTATGTATCAGAAGCAGGACAGTATAAAATTATCGGTGAAACACGTGATGATGCAGTGGGAGAAGCTTATGACAAGGTAGGCCGTGTCATGGGGCTGACTTACCCTGCCGGAAGAGAAATTGATGAACTGGCTCACAAGGGACAGGATATTTACAATTTCCCGCGAGCTATGATTAAGGAAGACAATCTTGAATTTTCCTTTTCCGGACTGAAATCGGCCTTTATTAATCTTCACCATAATGCCCAGCAAAAGGGAGAAGAGCTTTCTTTAGAAGATTTATGTGCCTCTTTTCAAGCCGCAGTCTTAGACATTCTTTTAGCAAAGACGAAAAAGGCCTTGGAGCAATACCCTGTCAAGACCTTGGTGGTAGCAGGCGGTGTAGCAGCAAATCAAGGACTTCGTGAGCGTTTGGAGGCAGAAATAAGCGATGTCCCTGTCATTATTCCGCCCTTACGGCTTTGCGGCGACAATGCGGGTATGATAGCTTATGCTGCTGCTGTAGAATATGAAAAGGGGCACTTGGCAGAACTTGATTTAAATGCGAAGCCAAGTTTGGCATTTGACAGTTTAGAATAAAAGTGCAATCAAGAAGCGAGCACCAAACAGATTGTTTAAGAATTCTGTTTGGTGCTCGCTTTTTTTGTTTTAAATTGGCAAAGTTCGAAAATAATTGAAAAAATATTAAAAAAAATGATAAAAAATGATTGAAAACGATTAACAAAAAAGATATAATACAGTTGTAGCTACATAGAAAGGAAAGATTATGAAATTAGCAACACGTATCAATTCGTTTCTGCCAGTAAACAACAATGATATCAAGGAGGTTTTTAAACGCTTTAAAGAGCTGGGTTTGGGCTATGTTGACCTCAACTATCCGGAGCATGTCAAAGGCTATGAAGCAAAAGAGATGAAAACTCTCCTAGCTGACAATAACTTAGCTTTAAACGGGGTTGCCCTGCGTTTTAGAGAGCAGTTTATCAATGGCGAACTGGGAAATGCCGACCCTCAGGTTGCCCAAGAAGCTTTGCAGCTGTGCAAGGACGCTGCTGATTACTGCCGTCAGGCAGGCGGGAAAGTAGTGACTATTTGGCTGGGCTTTGATGGTTTTGATTACAGTTTTCAAATCAATTATCAAAAAGTCTGGCAGCAGCTGACGGCTGCCTATCAAACGATTGCCGATTATGCTCCTGACTTGCAGATCAGTATTGAATACAAGCCTTTCCAGCCTCGGGCTTACGCTTTTATTGACAGCATGGGTGTGACGGGTATGATGCTGAATGATGTCAATAGGGAAAATGTCGGTGTGACACTGGATTACTGCCACATGCTGATGAAGCATGAAAACCCAGCCTTTGCGGCCGATATTTTTGGCAACCGAAAAAAACTCTACGGTATTCATCTCAATGACGGCTATGGTCTTAACGATGACGGGCTTATGGTTGGAACTTCGACACCTTTTAAGACGCTGGAACTCTTGTATTATTTGAAAAAGCACAACTTTGATGGGGTTATTTATTTTGATACCTTTCCGGTTATCGAAGATGCTTCAAAGGAATGTGAACAAAATATAAAAATGATTGAGCATTTTGAGCGTTTAATTGATAAGATGGGTCTGGAATATATACAGTCTGTTATTGACAAGAATGATGCAGTGGCAGCAAGTCAGCTGATGCTTGAGTTTTTTAAAGGAAACTAACCTTTCCTTCAACCTAAAGGAGAATAAAATGGTCGATTACAAAAAAACAGCTAGAGACATTTTAAGTCATATTGGCGGTCCTGAAAACATTTTGAACATGACACATTGTGCAACGAGGTTGCGTTTAAACTTAAAAGACAGCTCCAAAGCAGATGATGCAGCTATCAAAAATGTTGAAGGAGTTGTAGATGTCATCAACAAGGCCGGCCAGTATCAGATTCTAATCGGAACAGAGGTTCCTCATGTCTATGATGAATTTGAAATTCTGGTTAAGGGAAATGACGATAACAGCCTTGATGAAGGAGGGGAAGAAGGCGGCAGTCTCATCAGTAAAGTTTTCTCAGCTATTTCTGGAATTTTTGCGCCTCTCTTGCCGGCCTTAGCAGGATCTGGTATTTTAAGAGGTCTGCTCATTCTTGCGGTACAGCTGGGTTTGGTGAGTGAAAAGAGTGGAACCTATACCATCTTATTTGCTGCGTCAATGAGTGTTTTCTACTTCCTGCCTGTTTTGCTGGCCTTTACCTCTGCCAGACGCTTTGGTGCCAGTCCTTATATATCTGCTTTGATTGGGGCTGCCCTTTTGCATCCGGATTTTATTGCCTTGCTGGGTAAAACAGGAAATGGAGCAATGACTGATTTCTTTGGAATTCCCGTTGTTCTGATGAACTATAATTCAACTGTAGTTCCCATTATTTTAACTATCTGGGCTTATTCTTACCTCTATAAATGGCTGGATAAGCATATTCCTGAGACGCTGAAATTAGTTATGGTTCCCTTGATCTCTCTATTAATCATGGTGCCTTTAACAGTAATTGTTATTGGACCTATGGGTGTGTATGGCGGTGAATTAATTGCTAATGGTGTGAACTGGCTGATTGAAAGAAGCGGCCTTTTAACAGGAGTTGTCATTGGCGGCGGCTGGAGTGTGCTGGTCAGCTTTGGTATTCACTGGGCAGTCAATCCGATTATGATTAATAATATCTCTCAAAACGGCTTTGACTATATTTGTCCTCTGACCTTTGCCTGTAACTTTGCCGTTATTGGAACAGCCATGGGTGTTTACCTCAAAGGAAGGGACAAAAATCTGAAAAATTTTGCCCTGACCGGTGTGGTAACGATTGCTTTATCAGCTATCATTGAGCCAACCTTGTTTGGTCTGCTGGTCAAAAATAAAAAACTATTTCTGGCTCAAATTATCGGCGGTGCTGTTGGCGGAGCCTATTTAGGCTTTACTAAAGTGGTGACCAATGCCTTTGTGTTTGGCAGCGTGACAACTTTTCCGGCTTTCATTGCGGGGAATGCAAATGTCATCAACGGCATCATCGGTCTTGCTATCTCAGTACTTGTTGGCGGGATTTTAGGCTATATTTTCACGACAAAAGAAGATCAATTAGCGTAAATGAAAATGCAGGGTAAATATGGTATCATTATTACTATAAAGTGAAGGTGACTGATAATGATTCCATATGAGAGACAGCAAAAAATATTAGAAATTATTGAAAATAAGGAAATTGTAAAAATTGACCAGCTGCAAGAATTGATAAGCGGTGTATCAATTTCAACCTTGAGACGGGATTTGAAAGAATTGGAAAAAGCTCGTAAGATCGAAGCTCTGTCAGGAGGAGCTGTCAAGCTTAATTCGACAGTCAGAGAGATACCGATTTCGCAAAAAAGTACTCTAAACAGCGATAAAAAAGCAAAAATTGCTAAAATTGCTGCCCGAGAAATTGCAGACGGTGATGTGATTTATCTTGATTCAGGCTCGACCTGCTCGGCTCTTTTTGAGAAGATTTTTGACAGGAGGATAACCATTTACACGACCAATACCGATATTTTAGCCTTTCGTGAACCAATCGCTGCTAAAATTATTCTGCTGGGCGGTGAATACAATCCTAAAACATCTTCCTTGAAAGGAAGTTTGACCGAAGAAAATTTAGGAAACCTGTATTTTGACAAGGCATTTTTAGGCATCAACGGTCTGTCAAAAGCCAGCGGCGGAACGACACCGACACTGGCAGAAGCTGTTAAAAAAAGAATTGTTAAGGAACATTCCAATCACTTATTTCTCCTGTGTGACAGTTCAAAATTTCACAAGACCTCCAATGTTAAGGCCTTTGACCTGAAACACCTTACCGTAATTTCTGACCAATTCGATTCTACAATTAATGATATTGTCTCGCTGAAGGTAAAATGATACCTGCTTCTGATGATGAAGATCTGATTACTGATATTTTCAGGAAGAAGATTTTTCATTTAAAAAAGGAGAATAGGTATGGAAAAATTACTGTGTCCCAGTATGATGTGCGCTGATTTTGACACTCTCAAAAAAGAAGTGACAGAACTTGATTTAGCCGGTGCTGATAGCTTTCACTGCGATGTGATGGACGGCAGCTTTGTCCCTAATATAGCCATGGGAATGATGGCTATTGAAGCTGTCCGCCGAAATACTGATAAGATGGTAGACTGCCATCTCATGATTGAAAATCCCGCCAGTAAGATCGACTGGTTCATCGATGCCGGTGCTGATTTGATTTACATTCATCCTGAGAGTGAGCGCTATGTTTCAAAGACGCTTGCCTATATTAAAAGCCGAGGGAAGCTGGCAGGTCTTGCCATTAACCCTGATACCAACCCTTTAATAGTAACAGAAGTTTTGGACCTGTGTGATTACCTTTTAGTCATGACGGTTAATCCGGGTTTTGCCGGCCAGGCATTTTTGCCAGCCGTTAAAGAAAAAATCAAAGTTTTGCTTGATATGAGGGAAAACTATCATTACAAAATCATCATTGACGGAGCCTGCAGTCCCCAAATTATAGCTGAGCTGTCCCAAATGGGCTGTGATGGCTTTGTTTTAGGAACCAGTGCGCTTTTTGGCCAGGGAAAAAGCTATCAAGAGTTAATGAAGGAGCTGCGAAAATTATGAAAATTGGAATTGGCAATGACCATGTCGCTGTGGATTATAAGAAGGCTATCAGTGCTTACATCGAAGAAGAGTATGGCTATGAGGTCGTTAATTTTGGAACAGACAGCCCGGAACGTTTTGACTATCCCCTATCAGCCAAGGCGGTTGCTCAGGCAGTCGTCAGCGGTCAGGTTGACAAGGGAATCTTAATCTGCGGTACGGGCGTCGGTATCGGAATCTCAGCCAATAAAGTCAAGGGCGTTCGCTGCGTCATCTGCAGTGAACCCTATTCGGCCAAACTTTCCCGCGAGCACAACAACAGCAATGTTCTTGCCTTTGGCGCGCGTGTCGTAGGGATTGAATTGGCCAAGATGATTGTAGACAGCTGGCTGAATGCGGAATACGAAGGCGGCCGCCATCAAAAGAGACTGGATATGATTGAGGCGATAGAAGAAGACAGGCTCTAAAAGAATGCAGGTCAAATGCTCTTGATTCCATACTCAAGAGCATTTTTGTGTGCTATAATGAAAACATGAGATGAATTGTGAGGGATTTGATGCAGGAAAAAGGATTTCGGGAAGGAATGAAGGATGCTGCACCGACAGCACTAGGCTACATTTCAATAGGACTTGCCTTTGGGATTGTGGCAGCAGCTGCCGGTCTGTCTCCTTTAGAGGTTGGTTTGATGAGCCTCTTGATTTATGGAGGTTCTGCCCAATTTGCCATGGTTGCTATGTTTGTTTCAGGTGCAGATTTGGGAACGATTACTCTGACTGTTTTTTTGGTTAACTTGCGCAATATGCTTATGAGTCTGCATGCAACGACGATTTTTACCAAGTCCAGCCTTTGGCAGAATATTGCTATTGGTACACTGATTACCGATGAAAGTTACGGCGTCCTGCTGGGGGAAAATGTCCACAATAAAAACATCCAGGCCAGCTGGATGCACGGCAATAATCTTCTGAGCTATTCGGCCTGGGTGGGAGCCAGTATTGCAGGAACCTTACTGGGCAACACCATTCCCAACCCAGAAAATTTCGGTCTTGATTTTGCCTTGATTGCTATGTTTATCGGGCTTTTGGTCAGTCAGTTTGATGCCATGACGCTGACAGACGGCACCAAAAAGGTTGTTCTGGTTTTGATAGCAGTTGCAGTGAGTTTTGTGCTGCTTTCAATGCTGCTGTCAGAAGCCTTGGCAGTGCTGTGTTCAACTTTGGTTGGCTGCGGAGTGGGGGTAGTGCTGGATGAGTCTTGATTCTTATGTCTTAACCGCTGTTTTATTGGGCTTTGCAGTCAGTTGGCTGCCTCGGATTGCACCTTTTATTCTGGTCAAGTATAAGGGGCTGCCGGATATTGCGGTTCGTTTTCTCAAGTATCTGCCGGTATCCATTCTTTTTGCCTTGACTTTTTCCAGTCTTCTCAGTGAAAAGATAGGACGTCTGCCGCAAGTCCATTGGCTGGAAGTTTTAGCCAGTCTGCCTGCTTTTTACATTGCCTATAAGTCTAAAAATTTACTCTATGCTGTCTTAACAGGAATCGCAGCCATGGCCGTGATTCGTCTGCTGTTTTAATAATAGCTGCTGCAGGCGGGGTGTTAAATGGATGGTCACTAAAAATAATTGAGGTAGAGTTTATGTTAGAGCTTATTCAAGGGGACGTTACCAAGGTCACAAACGTTGATGCTATCGTCAATGCAGCCAATCAAACATTACTGGGCGGCGGCGGTGTAGATGGTGCGATTCATAGGGCTGCGGGCAAAGAGCTGCTGGAAGAGTGCCGCCGGCTTGGAGGCTGTAAGACCGGTCAGGCAAAGCTGACCAAGGCCTATAATCTTCCCTGTCGCTACATTATTCACACAGTTGGCCCGGTCTGGCAGGGCGGCGGGAAAAACGAAGCTGAACTGCTGGCCTCCTGTTATCGTGAGTCGCTGAAGTTGGCGGCCCAGCATGGTATTCGCAAGATTGCATTTCCTTCCATAGCAACAGGTGTCTATCATTTTCCTCTTGATAAGGCGGCCGAAATTGCCTGTTCTGAGGTTGCCAGTTATATCCGGGAGCATCCAGATGCTTTTGACCTTGTCGAATGGGTCCTGTTCGATGAAAAGACCTATGCTGCCTACAATCGCTGTCTTAATAGTTCTGTACGGTAAAAAGTCAGCAATGCTTTATATCCAAGCTGTCAACAAGTTCCGGCAAAGAGCCGGTTCTCTTTTTGTTTCAATCAGAAAAAATTATGCTAGAATAGTCTCATAAACAGTTAGAAAAGGAAAAATCATGACTTACCGCAAGCTCACTTTTAATCCCAATATTGCCAGTCAGAAGCCTAGCAACAAGGACGTCTGTCCCTTTTGCGACCAGACGGAGCTGGGCAAAATTTTAGATACGAAAAAGGACATGATTTGGGTTGAAAATAAGTTTCCTGTTTTACAAGACAGCTATCAGACCCTGATTATTGAGTCCAGCTGGCACGATGGTGACATCTCTGCTTATGATTTGACCGTTAACCGTCAGCTTTTCGCCTTTATGTTTGAAAAATGGGCAGTGCTTGAAGCCCGCAACGATTACCGCAGTATTGTTCTCTTTCGTAATTTTGGTCCCTTGTCTGGCGGGAGCCTCAGACATCCGCATTCACAGCTTGTAGGCTTTAAAGATATAGATGCCTATGCGGCTTTGGATAAGAAAACTTTTGCAGGCTTAGAAATATATAAGGAAGCAAAAGATGCGACCGAAATTAGTATATCCTCGTATCCCTTACAGGACTTTACAGAATTTAATGTCAGAATTGCTGATATCAGTGACTTGGATCGTTTAGCGGACAGTGTTCAGCTGCTCAGTGATTATGTGCTCAATGATTTTGCCGGCGGCCGCTGCAGCTCCTATAATTTGTTCTTTTATCGTTTTGAGCAAGAAATTTGCTGCAAGGTTGTGCCGCGTTTTGTGACTTCAGCCTATAACATTGCTTACGGCATTCATCAGGTCAATCAGCTAAAAAATCTGGAAACTACCAGAGATCAGGTAAGGACTAAATTCCTTGAAAGATTTAAACAGTCATGATAGCTTAGTGCGAGTTCTGCTGTGAAGGCATTTGCAGATAGTATCAGTAAAAAACTGGGATGAGTACCCCAGTTTTTTTGCTATTTTAGCGAACACCAAAGCCTGTCTGAACTGTTGATACGCTTTGGTCATGTCAGAGGTAAGCTGAGTTAAAGCAAACTGCTGCCGGCCACCCAGCCGGTGCACAGAGCAGATGTAATGTTGAATCCACCTGTATGAGCGTTGATGTCTAAGACTTCACCGGCAAAGAAGAGGCCCGGCACTTTTTTGCTTTCCAGTGTCTTAGGGTTGATTCCTTTAAGATTGACTCCGCCTTTGGTAACAAAAGATCTGGCCAGAGACATCTTGCCGGTAATCTTGATAGGCAGTTTTTTAAGCTTGTCCGCAAGCTCTTGTGCTTGGCTTGGGGATAAGTGCTTGATCTTGTCCGGCAGGTCTGCAGTTAGAAAGTCAGCCACGCGCTCGGGAACTAGGCTTTTAAGAGTATTCTTGCAGGATTTTTCACGGTTTTCCTGAAAATAGCTGAGCAGATCAGCAGGCGTCATCTGTGGCAGGAAGTCCAGATTAGCCGTCTCACCGCTGGAGACAAAGCTGGACAGACGAAGCGCAGCAGGGCCGGACAGGCCAAAATGTGTAAAGAGCAAATCATGAGTTATACGGTGTTTGCCGCAGCTAAGGGTGACGTCATCAAGTGAGATTCCCTGCAAGGCCTTATGGGGAAAATCTGTCAGCAGCGGACTTTCAGCCGCTTCAAGAGGGGTCACTTCCAGCTTGAAATGGCGGGCAACTTCATGGCCAAATCCTGTTGAACCGGTCGATGGATAAGATTTTCCGCCGGTTGTAACAATTAGTTTCTGACAGGTAAAGGCTGCGTCTTTTGATTTGACCTGAAAGAGACCGTCCTTCTTCTTGACTGAAGTAACTTCTGTATTGGTCAGAACGGTGCCGCCGGTTTCTTGAATTTTTGCCTCCAGAGCGCGGATAATTGTCTGTGATTTATCCGTTACCGGAAAGACGCGCCCGTGGTCTTCAGTTTTCAGGGCTACCCCATTTTCCTCAAAAAAATGGATAATATCATGATTGTCAAACTGGGAAAAGACGCTGTAGAGAAAGCGCCCATTGCCAGGAATACCTGCCATAAGGTCATCAAGAGTGCCGTTGTTTGTAACGTTGCAGCGGCCGCCGCCAGTACCGGAGAGCTTTTTGCCCAGCTTGCGGTTTTTCTCAATGAGGAGAACCTTTTGTCCGTAAAAACCGGCAGAAATGCTGGCCATCATACCGGCGGGACCGCCGCCGATAACAATAGTATCAAAATGTGTCATAGGTTCATTTTAGCATAAATTTACTGCCTTTGACAGCTTCCTTCAAACACTGCATGACCTGCCATAAATTGACAGATTAAGGGTGATATGATACTATTTTCATAGTATAAATTCTGTAAAAATGAGGATATTATGGCAATTGAAAAGACAGTCAGCGAATTGGCTGAAATTCTGGGAGTGAGCCGGCAAGCGGTCAATAACCGTGTAAAATCTTTTCCTGAAGAATACGTTGAAAAAAATGACAAGGGGGTTACGGTTGTCAACCGTGCCGGCCTTATTAAATTAGAGGAAATTTACAAGAAAACAATCTTTGAAGACGAGCCAGTCAGTGAAGAAGTTAAGCAGCGGGAATTTCTGGAAATTTTAATTGACGAAAAAAATACTGAGATCACGCGCCTTTATGAGCAGCTTAAGGCCAAAGACAGCCAACTGGATTCAAAAGACGAGCAGCTGCGCATCAAGGATGTTCAGATTGCTGAAAAGGATAAGCAAATTGATCAGCAGCAGCAGCTGACCCTGACAGCCATGCAGGATAAGGAACAGCTGAAGCTGGAGCTGGATGAAGCTAAGGCAGAGGTTGAAGAGATTCAAAATCAGCAGGAAGGCATCAAAAAAGGCTTCTTTGCGAGATTGTTTGGGAAATAAAAGAAGGCTGGAACAAAAATGTTCCAGTCTTGAACTTTGTATCGGCTGATACCGCGGCAGATTGAACAGTCACTTTCTTAATTTTTTTCAAGTTCCTGTTTTGTCCAATCCGCTGGGCTTTTTTTATATTATCTTTTTGACGAGTTTTAAAACGGCAGTTTACCGGCAAAGGCGCCTATTGTTTTTTGCGTAGCGTCCTCAATTTGGCTGAGAGCATCGTTTACAGCTTGAGCGGTCATATCCTGCAGTGTTTCAATGTCCTCAGGATCAACAACAGCTTCTTTAAAATCAATAGAAACAAGTTTCTTGTCACCTGTAAAGGTAGCTACAACGAGTTCTTGGGCTGATTTGCCAACAAAAGTTGTTTCAGCCAGTTCAGCCTGTTTTTTCTCCATTTGTTTCTGCAGCTTTTGTGCTTGCTTCATCATGTTTTGCATATTCATCATAAGATTTTCTAGATTCCTTTCGTATCAAGGGGTTAGACCCTGTTTGTTTTGAAACGGTGACCAATCGTGACCACTTTTTTAGAAGTTATCAAAGGCATTGGCGACCTCTTTTTGTTGTGATGGAAAAAGGTGAGAGTAAACATTGATGGTTGTGTTAATGGATGAATGTCCCAAACGTTTCATGAGAGTGAAGAAGATATAATCTTTTCCTTCTCCATTTCGTAGACCCTGACTGATTAAAAAAGCTGCATGTGAGTGTCTGAAGTCATGATTGCGAATCATCTTCATATTCTCGGGTAGTCGCTTCTTCAGTTTTGTCTTGAAATTGGTGACATTGGCAGAAGTCAGGCTTTCAGGAGAGTCTTGAAAGATTTGAAGACTTTCAAGGTCCTCTGTGAACTCTGAAAGGAGTTCTCCCTGTTGTTCTTTCCATTGTTTCAACTCTTCAGCAAAGGCAGAATGAATGTAAATCCGTCTTCGTGATTGAGTTGTTTTCACTGTTCCAATATGAACTTGATTCTTACGATAGTATGCACTATAAACAATATCAATGTAGTGTTCAGTAAGATTTACATTATTCCAAGTAAGAGCCAAGGCTTCACCAAGCCGTGCACCTGTGAACATCAATACTCGATAGAGTAGCTGATAGCGGTATTCACCTTCAGTGAAACAACTATCAAAGATTTTAAACTGTTCAGGTGTGTAGTAGGACATTTCCTTGTGTTGCTCAGGCAGACGCTTGAGCCCGTTACAAGGATTATCAGTCCTAAAACGTTTAGCAATCGCTACCTCAAACAGCTTATGAATGAAAATCATCTGTTGATTGATATGACTGTTTGACAATGTTCCTCCTTTTACACTTGGTGTCTGGATGAGCCAGTCACGATATTCCTTAATATCGTTGACCGTAACAAGTTTCATATCAGCATTAGCGAAGAATTTGGAAACATATTGGGTATAATAGGATTCTTGTGTATCAATTGTTCCTCTTTTGTTTCCTCTCAATTTGTCTTCTTGACGAACCAGAGAATAGAGGTAGTCGATACTCAGACGGTCTTTTGGTTTGAACTGATGAAGCTGATTGATTCGATAATCGGCTTCATATCGTTCAGCTTCCTTGCGAGTCCTAAATCCTTTTTTACGGTGACGAATGCGGTCGCCTGTTAAGTGACTATAACCATCACTTATATCTACAAACCATTTTCCGTTTTTAAGTTTTGTAACTGTCATTGCTGTTCTCCTGTATCATGTAGACCAGCATTTTGAAGTACATCATAAATTATATCATTTTTCTGAGATAACCGAAAGCCGAGAATGTCTTCAATAGTCTTGAGTGGAACACGTCCAACACGCTTGTTATCATACCAAGAGAATCCACTTGCAACTAAGTTAGCTTTGGCTTCTCGAATCAACTTTTTACATTGACTTTGAGAGTAGCCTGTTAATGTCATTAGGTCATTTTTGTCTACAATATCAATCATCATACTCTCCTTTAATTGCTTGTTTCTGCTGAGAGCTATGTCGCCGTGAATCCAAATACTTAGCGAAGAAATAAGTTTTATTTATAATTAAGCTAAGGAGTTGAGGATTCTCAGTTCTTGCATATTTGACTAAATTGTTAAACTCTGTAAAGTTATGTTCTTCGATAATGTCAATAACAGTTGTGAAGAATTCATTGTTGCTAGTGCTGAGGAGAAATTTATCTAATTCAAACCCGCAGCCGAATTCAATGTCATTGATGTCATAGAGGGTCTTTTCTGGATTTTCCGCATGGGTGAAATAATCGTACATGCCTTTAGGACTCATCACAATTTTCACGTGTGCTGGAGTGTTCAGGTGTTCAGTCAATAATTCTGAGACTTGTGAATAGCTTTTGAGTGACTCAAAGAAGAGTGCTCCATGTTTATGAGCTTTTTTAAATTCTCCGGTTTCTTTATTGATATCCTTGTCATGCCATGGACTAAGAATAAAGGGAATGTGCATGCTTTCAAGAACTTCTAAGTAGTTATCAGGAGCACTTTCCTGATAGAGCAGGAATGCCCATTTATTTGAGCGTCTTTCTTTTGTCATTGTCTTCCTTTCTTTGATGAGTGATTATTGGTGTAATGGGGGTCGTAGTAACCCCATTACATGGTTGAGATAGAGTTTAAAAAGGCGGTACTTCTGGCTTTCACTGCGTGAGCCAAGCACTACCACTCCATTATTTTCTGGCTCCCGATAGCCAAATCGTATTTCCTTTTCTTATGAATGAGGAGAAATAGTAATCTGGGTTGTAACTGGAGACTTCTTCTTTTATTTGAATTTCTATTATATTTAGTAGCTTTTGTGCTTGTTGACTTTTAGGATAGTTCAGAGTAACTTGAATAGTTTCGTATTGAACATCCACTGTACATTAGAAAGTGTTTTATTGAAATCTTTCAGAATTGGGTTGAAGTGAGTACTTGTCCTATTGTTGAAACCAGTCAACTGTTCTGATTGTTCATCTTGTCTTAAAAAACGTCGCAACTGCTTTGTTTGTTTTATAGATATTATGTAATTTTGAATATTATCTGATGTTATTCGGTTGGTCAGTTCAATGAATATTAGAATGGTAGCATTCAGAAGAAGGACGACACCAACAATAAGAGCATAACTTGACAAGATTACTAAAAGTTGTTGTAATATTATGACTACTTCTTGATTAAAATACCCATTTTTAAATAATACTTGAAGGTAAAAAAAGCAAATGAAAGGAGAAGACAGAAACAGCTATAAATCAATAAATAACGAATAAAGTTAAACGTCATTTGAAAAAAACTTTTTTTCATTATAGTATTCCTTTCTTGGTGTAGTAGGTCGGACAAAGAAGCGGAAGCACTTGGTAAGGATGTTCATTATCAATAATTTGAATCAATCCAGTTCCCCTTCCAATTGGTATGACAATTCCTTCAGGATCTAAATCAGGAAATAAAAATTGAGTCGTTTTCTTATTTATATTACCAATTTGAATAAGGACATTGAGCTGTTCTCGTACAGATACAGGAATAGTGTTATGATCAAAACAATAGTAAGTGGACTCTAGTCGCACGACCAAGAAGTGCAATTTGTGAAATCAATGAGAAGAAAGAATCTTTGATAGATTTATTGATGCCTTCAGATAATGCTAATACTTCATCAATAACAATTGTTAGATGGTCAAACTGATGCTCAGGATTATCATAAAGAATTTCCTGTTTTTGATGAATAATGTCTAAGCCTGTACTTAGAGTTTCGTTAATTTCAGAAACGAAATCGGATTTAGAGCGGTTCTTTTTAGGATGAATAACAGCAATACCATACTGACGACAGTAACGACTTGGTTCGTCCTGCTTCGGATCTACAATGATAAGATCGGATATGTATTTCAAAAGACTTAAGAAGTAAGTCAACGTGTAAGACTTTCCAGCCCCACTGTTGCCAACAATGGCAATAGATGTCACTTTATCATAATTAATAACGAAATTTTTCATAATTGGAATTTCATTATTATTTGGCTTACGTGAAAAGATATCTAAATCAGGAATAGCTAATCGTTCTGAAACTCCCTTTTTCCATGGAAAAAATAGTCCACGCTGTGTATGGGTATCATTAGTTTTTAGTGCTACAAAATAAGCAGAGTTTTGCTTTAGCAGGGTATAAAGTGGATATAAGGCAGCATTCGCAATCAAATAGATTTTTTTGATATAGATCATCATCAATAATATAACTTGATGGAAGTCGTGGTAGAAATAAGAAGCCATCCTCCATAATTTTACAGTCAAAACTATTAGTATAGCTAGTCTCACCTTGTATTAAAGTACCTAATACCATATTAAGATATTGAAGTAAGTAGTTTTCTAATTCACGTTTATTCATTATTTAATTACCTTAATATCATCTGCTTTGAAGTAAACATTAAATCCTACTTCACAAGCTTTAAGATTGTCAAATTCAATAATTGCCATATAATCAGGTAAGGAAATATCTGATTCAATTTTACGTTGAAAGGAGGCAATCTTTTTTGTGAAAACCATGCTTTGTAAGCAACAATTTTCCCTGTTGGTTGCTTATCTTCAAATTTAGTTTGAGGTTCTAACTCAGTGCTCAAAGAATAAATTGGTTGTTTTGAATCAATGTATTGTTTTGCAGTTGCAGTTGAATATCCGCCTTTTCTATGATTTGTACGCATTTTGGCATACCTCCGTTAAAAAAATTTTTTGTGTCTTAGCTAAGCACAATTACATTTTAGTTGATGTGATTATTAAAAACCGTCAATTTTTTTGACGGTTTTTAACTTAAAATTGTGATATGAGACATGCCAATTCTACGGATAACCAGTCTGTCAATTTGTCAGCGATATCATAAGAGGTTTCTTCTTCAGGAAAAGAGGGAAAGTAATTCCACAAGGAATCGATTAATTGAATACGATAGTTATTATTGAGCTGATTTAATATATTGCTTGAAGTTGGATTGGTATTATTTAATAATTTTAATATATTTGATTTCAATAAAGTTCCTTCGAAGTTTTCATTTGTTGTAATAAGATACAAAATTTCAGCAATGATTTGGGAGCAAAAACTCTTATTGTGTAAGAAAAGTTCTTTTGGTTTAAGTAATCACCTAGTTTTTGAGTGTATATACTTCGAATAAGAATATTAAGAGCCATAAATTTTCCTTTCCGTCCGATTGATGCGCATCATTTTGAACGATTTTTGAGTTTTTGAAAGATATCAATTTATATAAACATTTGATATCTTCAAATAAAGTATGTCATTCTAAGAGCACTTGAACGGCATTTTTTTAGTTGAAATATGACTCTTTTTTACATTAAAAAAACTCTGACCATTTTGGTAGCCAGAGTATATTTATTATTTTTTAAATTAATAAATTGTTTATAAAGTCGATTTGAAGCAAGTAGTAATTATAAGGTGAAGAATAGTATGTTTTCTATAGTTAATCGATGAATATATAGAAAATATACTGGCTTTAGTGAATTAATTTCAAAAAAGCCCTGACGAATGTAGAACGTCAGGGCTTACATTATTTAGTTTCTTGAATTAAAGTATTAATAGCAGAAATAATTTTTTGTTGCTTATAATCTGGTAAGGACTTAATGTTATCAACTAATTGAGTTAGCTCAATATTTTCTTCTTTTAGTGTGACATCAAAAAATGTAGCAATGTCAACATCTAAAGCTTTCATAATCTTTTCTAATGTTTGAATTTTAATATTGGGTTCTAAATTTTCTAGTTTATAAACATAATTAGTTGGTAGCTCACCTTTTTCTTCTAGTTGTTCCTGTGTCATTCCCTGCTTAGTGCGTAGAATTCTAATTCGTTTGCTGATATATGCTTGTAGTTTTTCCATATCTCACCTCAAAGGATATTTTATAGCCTTGTAAGGTTGTTTTTAACTGTTCAAAAGGTTGTATACAGCCTTGAAAAGTTGTTTTATTTTTGATATCCTATTTTATAGGTTAATACTCATAACTTTAATTTTTTAATTTAGAATAACTAAGATTGAGGTGAGTTAGATATGTTTTGTTCAAGATGTGGGAAAGAGAACAAAAGTGGAAGTAAATTTTGTGTGTCGTGTGGAGCATCCTTACAGACTATCAATACAGTATCTGAGATGTCTTCAGGTTCGAAACAAAAGCAAGTTAATACTAAGTTAGGTTCATCACCAGACTTTTATACTTACGTAACAGCAGGTTTGTTAGTAATTGTTTTGATGTTGAGCATGACTCAACCAGTCCTAGGAATTTTTATTAGTTTTATTTCAATTGTTACTGGTTTAATAGGATTTAAACATGCAACGAATAGAAAGTTACAGTTTATCTTATTAGCTTTTGCCATAATACTATTGATGATTTGTATGAGTAATCATACTGATCAGTTATATGATGATTTATTTACTTTTTAAGTAATTAGAAATAATATAAGGAGTTGTTCATGTCTTTAATTGAGGAAATTACTGCAAAATTAACAGATGCAAGCAATATAGTTGGTCAAAAAACAAGTGGGTTAGTTCAGAATGCTAAAGTTCAAAGTCAGATTTCCAAAGAGAAAAAGAAAAGGGAAGAATTATTAAAAACTCTGGGACTATCATATTTTGAAAAATATAGAGGAAATGCAGAAAATGAGTTTAAAAATTTAATTACTGAGATTTTAAACTCTGATAAGATGATTGAGAAACTTGAGAATGAAAAGAGTTTAAACGAGCCTTGTGTTTTATGCAACACTTGTGGTAAATCATTAAGTGGGGATGTTACTTTTTGTCCACACTGTGGTATAAAAGTAGAAAAAACTGAGCATCAGAATATAGATGTGATAGGAGTAGATAAGATTATAAGATATTGCTCCAATTGTGGGCAACAATTATCAGATGATGCGAGTTTCTGTGCAGAGTGTGGTACTAAAGTTTCAGAATAACAATCAATCATAAGAAATACTAACATTGGCATCCAATGTTAGTATTTCTTATGTGAGAAAGAACCTGATTGAGAAATATTTCGGATTTCATTATATTGATTGATATCAGATAGCAGTGAAGTTAATAGAAAAGAGCATGGCAGTTTAAACCATGCTCTTTTGTAATTATTGCTTTTCAAATGTACCACTAAATGTGTAAAAGTTATCTTTATTCAAGCCATCAAATTCTATATAAATTGATTTAATTTCCCCTTTTGGAAGTTCGCCTGATGCATCAGCTGAACTAGTAAGATCTAGTTTAATTTTGTCGCCAGCAATTTTCCAAGTACCAGTTCTTTTTTCTTCATCTTTATTAGTCATTTCAAGAGATTTGTCTTTGTTTAATATAATTGTCTGGTCATTTTTCCCGTTATACCAAGTTCCAACGACCTGATCTTCGGGACTAGATTTACGATTGATAAAAAAGAAAGTAGCTCCAGAGACTAAAGCAACGAGTACGATAATTGAGATAATTTTTTTCATTTCAAATCCTCCATATTTTTCTCAATTTTACCAAAAATATACAACCTTGTAAAGTTGTATATGTATTTAAAAGATTGTTTGCTTGAGGGTAGAAGAAAAACTTTAAACATACTCAAAAAGAGAAATCTAATACATATAGATTGAAAGTCAAAGTGGACTAACATATTGAAGAGTAAAATTTAAAGATAGATATTAGTTATTTTAGGAGTATAATATTACTAATAAAAAAGAATTGAGGAAAAATATTGGCTAAATCATATGTATCGGAAATGTTGCCTAATAAGTATAAAAAACGCCATCAATTGCTTCTTTACTTGTATGATATCTTAGTAGATATATTAGTCAAAGCTGATAAATATGGATTATCAAATTTATCTTTTAAACTTACTAATAAGCTTGATGATGAACTTGATCTATTGGACGAGTTAGAAAGACAAAGAGATATAGAGATTTCTGAACGAGTTTTTATTCCACATATCTTTTTTTCAATTCTGAGAGATTTGAATTATTATCTCTATGAATCCTTGAGTTGTATTGAGAGAGGGAAAGTTACTGTTGCATTTTCACTTGCACGGAAACCTTTACAAGATAACTTGTTTTATTTAAGTTGGATTTTGGTTAGACCAGCTGAATTTTTAGAAAAAGTACAATACGGAAGCCTCGAAGAATATGATGTCAGTGCTTTAAAAGGAAATAAAGAAGTTGTTGTTGACCTGTTCTCAAAAGCAAAGAGATTAATACAGTCTGAAAGTAATTCACTAGATTTTAGTAAAGAACTACTTAATCCAGAATTATTGTATGATGTCATATATAATCGAAGGGCTGAAAATAGCTTAACTAGTGCATTTGATAAATCAATTCATTTAGTGACTAGAAATAAAAATTATCCCACTGAAAAACAGAATCTTAACTTTATATTTGCAGATGATAAAATTTGGAATGACTTTTGGAATCTGTATTATGAAAAAATTCCATATATTTTGATTTATTTAGTAGAGGTTGTTATTGCCATATTTGAAAAATACGTAGAAATTAATCAAGAAGTATCAGAGATTAATCGATATATAAGAAACTTGAAGGTAATATTAGCCTTATCAAAAGATGAAAATAGAGAGCTAGGAAGTGTTTTTGGACACATTTTTGCTAGTAATACTATCAGTATGACTTGTGATGAGTGTGGGAATAATTATGATTTTGATAAAGTTTTGATAGATGAGATTAGAAATGACTATTTATATACTTGTCGCTACTGTGGAAATATAGATCGATTGGGGCAATATTTTGTGAGCAATGAATTGCTGCGTAATCAAAGAAAAATAATAATTGATAATTCGGACAAAGATAATTGGAAGTTATTTAACTTCCCGACAGATAAATTTTAAAAAGCTTCTCAGTGAGAGAAGCTTTTTTTAGGTTGTATAAAAGATACTGCCATTGCCTATTTTTTGTCTTATGGAAATAAATTTAAATGTTTTTAGATAATATTAACGAAAGATAAAGCCCTTTATAGAAGGTTTTATAACGATTACAAGACTTACAGAACTGAACTAGGGGTCTTGCATATTCATCATAAGATTTTCTAGATTCCTTTCGTATCAAGGGTTTAGACCCTATTTGTAAATTTTCGTTGCCTTATTTTGCCTTATTGTTAAAAATTTTAAAAGGCAGAAGCACTTTCTTGTAAGAAGAAGTACAGTGTTTATTATACCATGTTTGGGCAGTAACTTAAATCCCTAAATTTATTTGGCTGTCTTGTGTGAAAGACAGTCAGTTTTATTGATTAGTCCTTCAAATCTCAAGGTGCTGTAGCGGCTAATTGAGAGACGTTTGTCAGTTAGGCTTGGTATTTGATCAATTTTGCAGGATTTCTAGATTTCTAAGTTTACATCAGCTCTTTTAAAGCTGCACTCCAATAATTTATGCAGCCGACAGTATTATGCTTGTTTTAAAGGGGCAAAAAAAGCTGTCAGAAAAATGGCAAAATATCAGAAATTTTAGTATATTAGATAATATATTAAAGAAGGTGGAACAATGTCTGAAACAAGTACACAAGTAAGTCCTAAACCTATTGAGTTAGGTGATTATAAATTTGGCTTTCATGATGATATCGAGCCTATTATTTCAACCGGAAAAGGTGCGACGGAAGCTGCCGTGCGCGAACTTTCCCGAGCTAAGGGAGAGCCCGAATGGATGCTGGATTTCCGTCTCAAGGCTCTTGAGACCTTTCATAAAATGCCTATGCCGGATTGGGGACCGGATCTTTCTGAGCTTGACTTTAATGAGATTATTTATTATCAAAAGGCTTCAAAGCAGGCCGAATATTCCTGGGATGATGTTCCCGAGAAGATAAAGGAAACCTTTGACCGGATTGGGATTCCTGAAGCGGAGCGCAATTACTTGGCCGGCGCTGTTGTTCAGTATGAGTCAGAAGTTGTCTACCATAACATGAAAGACGAGTATGACCGTCTGGGAATTGTCTTTACGGACACGGACACGGCGCTCAGGGAATATCCTGATTTGTTTAAAAAGTATTTTGCGAAATTGGTGACGCCGGGAGACAATAAACTGTCAGCGCTAAATGCTGCTTTTTGGTCAGGCGGTACCTTTATCTATGTTCCCAAAGGTGTCAAATGTGATATTCCTTTGCAGACCTATTTTCGGATGAACCATGAAGAGACCGGGCAGTTTGAGCGGACCCTGATTATTGTTGATGAGGGAGCCAGCGTCCATTATGTTGAAGGCTGTACGGCACCCATTTATTCTACTGCCAGTCTGCATGCTGCCATTGTTGAAGTTTACGCTCTAGAAGGTTCTTACATGCGCTATTCGACCATTCAAAATTGGTCGGATAATGTCTATAATTTGGTAACTAAGCGGGCCAAAGCTGATAGGAATGCCACAGTCGAATGGATTGACGGCAATTTAGGCTCCCATACGACGATGAAGTATCCGTCTGTTATTTTGGATGGAGAAGGTGCGCGTGGGACCATGCTGTCAATTGCCTTTGCTAATGGCAAACAAGTTCAGGATACTGGCGGCAAGATGATTCACAATGCTCCTCACACCAGCTCTTCAATTGTTTCCAAATCCATTTCCAAAGGAGGCGGGGAAGTTAATTACCGAGGTCAGGTGACTTTCGGCAGAAATTCTCAAAAATCTGTCAGCCATATTGAGTGTGACACCATTATTATGGATGAACTTTCTCGGTCTGATACCGTTCCTTTCAATGAAATTCACAATTCTCAGGTGGCCTTGGAGCATGAAGCCAAGGTGTCAAAAATTTCTGAAGAGCAGCTCTATTATTTAATGAGCCGCGGCTTGACAGAAAGCCAGGCTACCGAAATGATTGTCATGGGCTTTGTTGAACCCTTCACCAAGGAGCTGCCAATGGAATATGCCATCGAACTCAACCGCCTGATTTCTTATGAAATGGAAGGCTCTGTGGGCTAAAAAAACGATAGACTGTTGGCTTCACTTTGCTCTACTCCGGGACGGCCTGCAGTCTATTATAATAAGAAGCTTAGACTTTATTAACTGTAAAAGCGGCGAAGCAGCTGTCGGTTAAAACCCGATTGCTGCTTCGCCGCTTTTGGGCTGTTTGCAGTTTGAAAATGTTTACTTTGAAAGTGGCGTATGCGGAATGTCCAGCGATGACTCGGCTAAGTCCACCGTCAGAGCATAGTTGCTGTTGTCACGAATAGTATGTTCAAAGTCAGTGGTATAAAGAATAACTCTGAGTGTATCTCCTTTTTGGAGCTGGTAAATACTGGCTTGCAGCTTAAACTGCACAGTCATCCATTCTCTGGGGGTAATATCCTCAATTTTTAGCAGGTCTGTGCGGTTTTGTAAATTGAGAACGCCTTTGCTGATAACCCGGTAAGGTGTTTTTTTGTAGGGCAGTTCACGAAGGGCTTCAAGGGAGAAGTTTTGGCCGTTATCGATGCTGTTGAGCTCTACAATACTTGGTGAATCAGCAAAACGCTCTTTTTGGCCGAAATCTAAGACTTGAGCCGAGAGAATTCCCTTATTGCTGCTGGATTTGAGCTTGACATTTAAGGTGATTTGGCCATTGATGAGGAGGTCTTCCTCAATCGGCAGATCAACAACAATTTCATTGGCTTTTTTAGTGAAAAGATCTGCTTTGAAACGGTGATAATCCTTGCTGTAACCTTTAAATTCAGCAGCAGGATAATGGTTGTCAATCATCTGCTGATCTTCTCCAAGAGAAAATTGCACAGTCTGACTGCTGCCAAAATGTTCTAAATGCTGCCATGTATGGGACTGTGAATTATCCTGCCAGATGATAGCCGGCAGCTGAAAATGATTAGGATAGCTCAGCAATTCCTTAGTCAAAAGGGCATTCATGCTTTCACGAAAATCAATAGACTGCCAATTGTGCATGTAGACGTGCTCGCCATGGTGCAAAAAGGCATGTTTTTCTATGTGAGAAGGCAGAGCCTTTAAAATATCATAGACATGATTAGGTTTGACATTCCAGTCCTGCAGGCCGTGCGTATAAACCACATGTGCCTTGACTTTGTGCGCATAGGGTAAATAATTGCGGTCCTGCCAAAACTGATTGTAGTCGCCGCTGGTACGGTCTATTTGTTGAGACTGCTCCTCGAGCATCTCTTGATAGCGGGCATTGTTTCTCAAATAATCACCAGCCGTCAGATTGCGCGAATAGGTCAGCTCGGTAAGGACATCCAAATCTTCGCCTGGATAACCGCCAGGACTGCAGACCAGCCCGTTTTCCCGGTAATAGCCATACCAGGAAGAGATGGCAGACTCTGCAATAATAACCTTAAGTCCCTCAACTCCTGTTGTTGCCAAACCAGTAGACATGGTGCCCAGATAAGATTTTCCAGATGTAGCAACCAGTCCGTTTGTCCAGTCGGCAGTCACCAGCTGGTCACGCTTGTGGCTGCTGTAAGCAGCTGCTCTGCCATTTAACCAATCAATGACAGCTTTAAACGATTCAATTTGGGCATAGTCGCCGCTGGTCATGAACCCATCAGAGTCCCTGGTACCGACACCGGACACGTAAATATTGGCAAAGCCGCGAGCCAGAAGATAGTCATTGAGGGTATAGCTGCTAATATGGGAAAAGCTCTCCTGAGCTGGACCTGTCGGCAGGTCAGGAAGGCTGGTTTTAAGCGGCTGAAAATCAGATTGGGTAACCTTGATAGGCCCCGCTTGTTTGACAGTCAGCTCACCTTCCATTTGATGCAGCTTTTGGTCGGATTTCTTTTCATTGATGCCCTGATGATAGGGGCTGGCAGTCATGATAACAGGAAGCAGTTCCCTGCTTTTAGGGCGGATAATATTGATCTTAATGAGGTCTAGTTTTCCATCCTTATCTGTGTCAATCGGCGCCTCAACATAAACGATTTCGCGGATGGCATCAGCCGTATCAAAGGTGGCTAAGCTTTTGCCGTTAAAATAATGGTAACTGTTGTCAGCTGAAAGAAAGCCTTGGCTGACTAAGCGGTCAATGAGAGTCATGCCGTTTTTGGTGCGGGTTGCCAGCAGCTGATAGAGATTCAGCAGAAAATGCTCGGGATCAAAAGTCAGCGGAAATTTGATTTCTTTGACAAAGGACTTGCTGTTTGTGAAATCCGCATGGGGAATGAATTCTAAAAGCTGCAGTGCCAGCAGATAGAAAATCTCATCTGTCAGCTCTTGGGGAGACTGCAAAAAAGCAGCAAAATCAGTCTTGCTGTCAGCAATCAGACTCTGAAAGACATAATCTTTATCAGGGTTGTGAAAATAAATCTGACTGATGAACTCAGCCAAATTTTCCTTATTTGTTTGTTGACTGCTTAAGTGAAATCCCAACTCCTGCAGTTCTTTTTCTGCCTGAGGGAGCGCTGTCTCAATGTAGCTGTATTGATTGTATTTCATAGGGAACCTTTCAAAGTAAACGTTTTTAATTTTCTAAGAGGCTTTACATTATCTATTATACTTGATAAAATGGTACATGTCTAAAAAATTTGAACTCGGAGGATTAAAAGACAAATGGATGTTACATGGACTGTGAAGTATATCACAGAATTTATTGGTACAGCTCTCCTTATTATTTTGGGGAATGGTGCCGTTGCAAATGTTGAATTAAAAGGAACAAAAGGTCATAAAAGCGGTTGGGTGATTATCACTTTAGGATATGGTTTTGGTGTTATGCTGCCCGCTTTGATGTTTGGTAATGTGTCTGGCAACCATATTAACCCGGCTTTCACGCTCGGTCTTGCTGTTTCAGATCTTTTCCCATGGAAACAAGTCCTTCCTTACATTGCGGCTCAGGTTTTAGGAGCTATTTTCGGTCAATTGGTTGTTGTGGCAACTCATGCGCCATACTACAGACAAACTGAAGATGCCAATGCTATTTTAGGAACTTTCTCAACGACATCAGCTGTTGATGATGATACGGATGCGACTAAGAAAGCATCATTGATTAATGGCTTCCTCAATGAGTTTGCCGGTTCATTTGTCCTTTTCTTCGGAGCGCTTGCCCTGACTAAAAATTATTTCGGCGGTGAAATTGTTCAGCAATTAAATACAATGGGAACAGATGTATCTTCATCATCCTTTAAATTTTCTCAAGTTGGTTTGACTGTCGGCGCTAATATCAATTCTGGTTTAGCAGTGGCCCACTTAGGTTTAGGCTTCCTTGTAATGGCTCTTGTAGCAGCTTTAGGAGGACCTACAGGTCCTGCCCTTAACCCTGCACGTGACTTAGGTCCGCGTCTTCTGCACCACTTCCTGCCAGAGTCAGTTTTGGGTAAATCCAAAGGTGATTCAAAATGGTGGTATGCATGGGTGCCAGTCTGTGCGCCAATTCTTGCCGCTATCGCAGGTGTGGCTTTGTTTAAATATTTATACTTGAAATAATAGCTAAAGGCCGGGATGTCAAATAGAAATTCCCGGCTTTTTCTTTTTAACAGATAAATCGGATAAATAAAGAGCTTACTAAAAGAAAAGCCGCTGACAGCTGGACTGAATGAAGCATGACGCTGAAATGCTGACCTTTTCTCAACAGCTGCTGAAAAGAGCGGGCTTAACCATAAATGTGAATGATGGGGCAGGAACAGTCTGTTCCTGCTTTTTAATGAAAAATGCCTGATGGAGCACATAATTTCTTGTCAAATAGCCATATTTTGTCTAAAATGGAAATGTTAAGGGAGGATAGGACAATGAGCTTATTTGAACAAATGGATTTTCACTCGCCGGTCCTGCGGGTTAATGACCGCGATAAAAATATTGATTTTTATCAGAAGACTTTAGGCTTTAGGCTGTTTTCGGAAGAAAATGCACTGGCTATTTTTACGGACTGGTCTCATTCGGGGAGTCGTTTTATTATTGAAGAGTCACCTGATGTTAGAACCAGAGCGGTTAAAGGTTTGAAAAAGTTGCAAAAAATGATTATCAAGGCTGACAAGGCAGATGAGATTGCGGCTTTATTAGCAAACGGGGCTGAGGCTGTTAAGATTTTCAAAGGGGCAAAGGGCTATGCTTTTGAAGCTCTGTCACCGGACAATGATCTTTTTTTACTCCATGCTGAAGATGATCTGAGCACTCTCAAAGAAGCAGAAGAACCGGATATCCGGCCGCAGGAGGATTTTGAAGGACTGTCCGCCTATAGGGTGGAAAAACTTATCTTAAATGTTCCTGATAAAGGCAAATCACAGGATTTTTATCAAAGGCTTTTTCAAAATCAATTTCCGCTGTCCGTAGATTTTGTTGAAGGGCTAGGAGATGATTTGGAGATTGCTCCGCATATTGCCTGGGATCTGGAAATTTTAGAAGTTAAGGTAACTCCAGACTATGATTTGGCAGCTTTGAAGGTCTACCTTGAAGAAAAGGGACAGGACGTCTATTTGGATAAAAAGGAAAAAGTTCTGGTTCTGTCGGATCCCAGCCGCATTGAAATTTGGTTCCGTAAATTATCATGAACCATCAAAAGATAATCACTAAGATTCAGGACCAAATCAGCCAGCACATTTATTTAGGAGCAAGTCTGGCACTTTATGAAAATGACAGCTGGCAGGAGTTTTATCTTGGAGAGACGTCTCCTGCAGAAAGAACAAGGCCTAATCTCCTTTACGACTTGGCCAGTGTTTCCAAGGTTGTCGGTGTTGGAACTGTTTGCACTTTCATGCTCAACAGCGGCCTTTTAGAGCTGGATCGCTCTTTGCAGTTTTACTACCCCGCTTTTCATGATAAGTCGCTTACGCTGCGGCAGCTTCTGACACATACCAGCGGTATTGATCCCTATATTCCCAATCGAAACAGTCTGTCAGCAGCCGAGCTGAAAGATGCTGTCAACCACATCACGGTGACTGCAGACAAGTCTTTCAAATATACGGATATTAATTTTATTTTACTTGGTTTTATGCTGGAAGAGCTGACGGACCAGTCTTTAGCCAGTCTTTTTAATCGGGAGATTTTTACACCTTGGAATATGAGGGAAACAACCTTTGGTCCGGTTTCCTCAGCCGTTCCGACGGTCAGAGGTCTTCCGCCAGGAAGAGTCCACGATCCCAAGGCCCAGGTTTTAGGTGTTCATACGGGTTCGGCCGGTTTATTTTCAACGCTTAAAGATTTGGAAATTTTTGTCAATCACTATCTGGCTGATGATTTTGCAAGACATCTGACTAAAAATTATTCCCTTGATGCTAAGGAGCGCAGCCTGGCATGGGATTTGGAAGGTGACTGGCTTTTGCATACTGGTTATACGGGAACTTTTGTTCTTATTAATATTCCCAAGCAGCGTGCAGCTATTTTTCTAAGCAACCGAACCTACGAAAAAGATGAGCGCGCCCAATGGATATTGGATCGCAATGAGCTAATAGCTCTGATCCGGCAAGAATTAAACTAGTAAACAAGCAAAAAAGCAGGCCTTTTGTCGGCCTGCTTTTAAAAAGTTAAATATTAAATAGGGAGACTGGAACAAGCCCTGCCTGACTGTCAGTCAGCGTACAGGACTGTTCCAGCCCTTTTGCTTTGGAGAAATTTTTCAACAGTGATATGTTCAATACCGGCCTCTAAAAATCGCTCACCTACTGGTGTATAGCCATTTTTAGCATAGAAGCTATAGGCGCTTATCTGTGCATGAAGGGTAACCTTTTTAAAGCCTTGTTCTTTGGCAAATTTTTCTGCTGCTTGCAGAATCATACGCCCTAAGCCCAGCCCTTGGTGGCTGTCAAGAACAGCCATCCGCTGCAGAGTCATAACATCTTTTTGCTTGTTGGGCAGAAGCCGGCAGGTCGCAAGGGGGCTGTTATTATCATCATAAAGGACGAAATGAATACAGCGGGCCTCATTTTTATCAATTTCGATAGAAAGAGGAACTCCCTGTCCTTGGACAAAGATTGTGTTTCTGATTTTAACAGCATCAAGATAGACAGTTGATAAAGTATCGCGCGTTTGTTTTATTTTCATAGTTTTATTGGTCAGGAATCAGGCAGAAAGTTTCAGGAGTGCCTCGCTTTGCATATGCTGTAGATGAGGTCATCAAAACTGTTAGCAGCAGATGCAGCTTCGGCTTTTACATTAAAAACGAGTTTGAGACATACTGTCCCAAACTCGTCTGCTAGCTTTTAAAGATTAAGCTTTTTGACCGCTAAGAGCTTCAGCAGCATCGTCCATTGAAAGAACTTCGTGGAAGACACGCTGTGTCAATTCAGTCTTTTGTTCTGGTGTCAGGTATTTAGTGTTTACACAGTAACCAGAGATACGAACGATAACATCTTCACCACTCATAATCTTGTCGTAAACATCTTTGAGGCTCATAACGTTCAAGTTAACGTGCTGACCGCCGTTTTCGAAGTAACCGTCAAGAATTGTTACCAAGTTATCAACTTGTTCGTCAAATGTTTTACCAAGTGCTTTAGGTGAAACTTGCGTTGTCAATGAGATACCATCAGCTGCATAGGCAAAGTCAAGGCTTGCAAGAGAGTTGAGGTTTTGCAGCCATCCGCCGCGAGCTTTGTTAGATGGGTTGGCACCTGGTGAGAAGAATTCAAGTTTAGACAAGTTTACGCTGCCATCTTCGTTGAGATAAACACCCTTGTGAACTGGTGAGTTACCAGTTTGTTTAGAGTAAGCAACGTTTGAAGTGATGGTAAGAAGTGATACAGTAGCTTCAGCGTTCTTGTAAAGTTTGTGGCTGCGAAGACGAGTAGTGTAAGCTTCAATCAGCCATTCTGCCAATTCGTTTGAACGAGGGTCATCTTCACCCCAGCGTGGGTATTCGCCGGTTGTTTCATAGTCATAGATGTAGCCATCTTCGTCGCGGATTGGTTTAACAGTAGCATACTTAATAGCTGACAGAGTATCAACAGTATTTGCGAAACCACAGATACCGAATCCCATGTTAGCGCGCTGTTTAGTTGGCAGGAAGGCCATTTGAACAGCTTCGTAGTTGTACTTATCTGTCATGTAGTGAATGATATTAAGGGCATCTACGTAAGTTGATGTCAGCCAGTCAAGAGATTTTTCAAAGTTAGCTTTAACGGTATCAAAGTCAAGAACTTCATCACGGACAGGTTCGATGTCAAATACCTTGTAGTCTTTGTGAACATCATCGTAACCGCCGTTAAGACCTGTAAGAAGGGCTTTGAGGACGTTTACACGAGCACCGAAGTATTGGATGTTGTGACGTTGTTCTTCATTTTCTGGGTCAAGCGGTGATACACAGCATGAGATACAGCTCATTTCACCGTAACCATCCTTAGCCATTGTTGTCACACCTTCGTATTGGATAGAAGAGTGTTTGTGGCTCATTACCATACAATAGCGGCGGAATGAATAAGGCAGTTTGTCAGTCCAAAGAACTGTTAAGTTTGGTTCTGGAGCATTACCGATGTTGTCAAGAGTGTTCAAGAAACGGTAGTCCATCTTAGTGACACGGTGACGTCCGTCAGCACCCATACCAGCCATAGAAGTTGTGATGAATGTTGGGTCACCTGAGTAAAGTTCGTCATAAGCTTTAGTACGTGCAAATTTAACGGTACGAAGTTTCATAACGAAGTCATCTACAAATTCTTGAATTTCACTTTCAGTGAATGTTCCGCGGGCAAGGTCACGTTCTGCAAAGATGTCAAGAACGATTGGCACACGTCCGAGAGAAGTAGCAGCACCGTTGATGACACGGCAGACGGCCATAAATGCGATGTTAACCCATTGGATAGCTTCTTTAACGTTCATGGCAGGTTTGCGCACATCAACACCGTAAAGGTCACCCAATTTAACAACTTCACCGAGTGCTTGGTATTGAAGGTTCACTTCTTCACGAAGACGGATAGATTCTTCATCAATTTCAGTGATAGCATTCCAGTCGTTAACTTTTTCCTGCATCAAGTAGTCAGCACCGTAAAGGGCAAGACGTGCATAAACACCGATGATACGTCCGCGTGAGTATGCATCTGGCAGACCGGTTACAGTGTGAGCGTGACGGGCACGGCGAATGTTAGACGTATAAGCACGGAAAATACCATCGTTAACAGTTGTAACGTATTTAGTAAAGATTTCGTGAACAGCTGGGTCTGGTTCATAACCATGTTCCTTCAGAGCTGTTTCAGCCATACGGATACCGCCTTTTGGCATGAAGTTCAGTTTGAACAGTTCATCATTTTGGATACCGTAAATCAACTCATCATCTTTTGAAATGTAGCCGGCAGGGATGTCAGCGATTGATGTTGGACGGGTGTCCATTGGGAAACGGCGAGCTTCTTCATATTTAGCCTTAGTTTCTTCTACAATCTTTTTGATCTTCAAAGAACGTTCAGTTGGTCCTGCCAAGAAGCTTTCGTCACCGTCATAAGGTGTGTAGTTAGCTTGTACAAAGCGAGCGATGCTGGCTTTGTTTTTCCAGTCAGTTCCTTTAAAACCTTCCCAAGCTTTTTCGAAAACGTCAGTGTTAGTTTTAACAGTTGCCATAATGAAATATCCTCTTTTTTTCTAGTAACAGTCCATCTGTTACATTTTTCAGTTACATTCTATCACACAGTAACCGTTTTCACAACTAAAAAGCTCTAGCTGTAAACACTTTCTTTTATAATACAGATCATTAAAAGAAACTTAACTGTACTATAAATGAAAAAATCCTCTAAATAGAGTATAATGATAATAGGATTATTAAAAGTTTAAAGGAGACTGTCTGCCATGAAACCAAAAAACAATGTTACAGGGTTTACTTTTCTATGGCTGGCCTTATATGCAGCAGCTGCCTTCTTATTTGAAATTCTGTTAGTGCCGATTGAAGAATTTTTTGGCATCTCGCTCAATCAGGCAAGTCCAGCTCAGATGATTGGCCACTGGATTGTCACCAGTCTGGGCTGGCTGGCTTTAGGACTTGCTATCATTGCTTTGGGTAAGAAGCAGACCGGTCTTGATCTTCTAAAAGGCAATAAAAAGAGAGTGTCTGTCTGGCAATGGTTGGCAGTTATCCTGAGTTTTGTCCTTATCACACTGGTTCAGTATTGGGATTGGAAAGGGTTTAAAATTTTGATTGAATTTCAGCATCTGGGCTGGCTGAAATTTGTGTTTCAATACCTCTACTATATAGCTGAAAGCTTTTTGATTTCACTGGTCTTGGTTTTTGGGCAGAAGGCTTTTGAACTCTGGTTTAAAAATGATAAAATCCCCTATGGCGGTATTCTGTTGGGGCTGACTTGGGGCTTGATGCATATTTTGTCAAAAGGAAGTGTCCTGACAGGTATTTTAACCTGTCTGGCCGGCTTTTTATTTGGCAGTGTCTACCTTTTGGTCAATAAAGACTATAAGAAAACCTTGGTGATAGTAACATGTTTGTTTATGCTTTAGGGTTCTGCTGAGGAGGTCTAATGTTAATTTTCCCGCTGATTAATGACACATCGCGAAAGATCATTCATATTGATATGGATGCTTTTTTTGCTGCGGTCGAAGAGCGGGACAATCCCAAGCTGCGGGGGAAGCCCTTGGTTATTGGTGCGGACCCCCGTCAGACAGGCGGCCGCGGTGTGGTCTCGACCTGCAATTATGAAGCGCGAAAATTTGGAATCCACTCAGCCATGTCTTCTAAAGAAGCCTATGAACGCTGTCCGCAGGCTGTTTTTATCAGGGGCAATCATGCCAAATACCGTGAAATCGGCATGCAGGTTCGGGATATTTTCAAACGTTACACGGATTTGGTAGAACCTATGAGCATTGATGAGGCCTATTTAGATGTTACAGAGAATAAGCCGAAGATTAAGTCTGCTGTTAAAATAGCTAAATTGATTCAGCACGATATCTGGAATGAGCTGCATCTGACCTGTTCAGCCGGAGTATCCTATAATAAATTTCTGGCTAAACTGGCCAGCGACTATGAGAAGCCCCGCGGTTTGACGGTTATTCTGCCTGATGAGGCAGAGGAGTTTTTAGCTGATCTGCCCATTGAAAAATTTTACGGAGTGGGCAAAAAATCAGTTGAGAAACTCCATGAACTCAATGTTTTTACCGGCAAAGATTTGCAGCAGATACCAGAAATGACTCTGATTGATCTCTTTGGCCGTTTTGGCTTTGATCTCTATCGAAAGGCGCGCGGCATCAGCAATTCACCCGTCAAAAATGATCGCATTCGCAAATCTATCGGCAGCGAAAGGACTTACAGTAAACTCCTTTACAGCGATGAAGACATCAAACTGGAACTTTCCAAAAATGCGAGACGGGTGGCCGACAGCTTAATAAAAAATGAGAGAAAGGGAAGGGTTGTCGTCATCAAAGTTCGTTACTCGGATTTTTCGACCCTTACCAAGCGCAAGACATTAGATTTTCCAACACAGGACTTTGATGTTATTGAACATCAGGCTCATCAAATTTTTGACAGCCTTGCTGAAAACAACTCCGGTGTTCGATTGCTGGGTGTAACAGTAACGGCTCTAGAAGACAGTAATAAGGAAGAGTTTTCCTTGACAGCAGATGATTTTTAAGTTGAATGGAGCCGGCAAGGGACTAAGAAATACCGGCAGTGCCAAGCCCAGCTAGAATCAGGATAAAGAATTACATCTCTCATATTTTAAGATTTCTGGGGGGAATGTTTTTGAGGTGAGACTGCAGTTCGGCCGATGGCTGTTTATGGTGTTAAGTGGAAGTGCTGGCCAGCCGTTGTTTTTCGCCCGTTTTCATGTCACTTCTTTGGCCTTCGTCTTACCTTCAGTGATATAAAGCTCAAAAAAGAGTGGAATAAAAACCTTCCACTCTCTTTTCATCCTCAATTCCGGACGCAGCTGCTTATCTTACCTGGCTGACATTATTTTGTGAGTGAGGCGCAGCAATCCTGTCTGTCCACTCTTTTTTAATTTACAAAAGCAACTTTTTTAATTCTTTAGCCACACCATCGTGATCATTATCAAATGCTGTCATTTTATCCGCATAGGGAAGCAGGACTTGGCTGGCATTTTTCATAGCGTAGCCAACAGAAGCAAAGGCCAGCATCTGACGGTCATTGTGCTCATCGCCAAAAGCAATTAAATCCTCTTTGGAGAGGTTGAGCGTTTTTAGCAGGTGCTTAAGGGCATAAGCCTTGTTAACGCCCTTGGGCGAGAATTCCAGAATATTCATAGGACCGCCCCAGCTGCTGATTTCCATTTCGTGGTTGAAATGGCGGCGCATATCGTCAGCCAGAGCATATTTGTCCTCAACTCGGGTTTGCATGAGCAGGGCATGCGGGTCGCGGGTAATTTTTTCTGGTTTGAGCTGCATCTTATCGGTCAGCTCTTTGACCCCAAATATTTCCGGTTTGATGGTCTGGCGGTGATTGAAAGTCAGATAGAATTTTTTACGGTATTCGCTGGCAATAAAATCCGCTTCAAAGGCCTTTTCATTTTTCAAAACTTCAAAGAGGTATTTACGTTCAATCTTAACCCTGTGCTCACCAGCCCATTTTTGTTCAGGAATATGGATGAGGGAACCGTTGAAATTAATCATTGGTGTTTTTAATCCCAGAATTTTATAAAATTCCAGAGCCATGCGGTAAGGACGGCCGGTTGAGATAATGACCAGATGTCCTTGCTCCTGAATTTTTTTGATAATGGCCACCGTATAATCTGAAATGGTGCCGTCACTTCTAAGAAGTGTCCCATCTAAATCAATAGCAATCGTTTTTTTAGTCATAGAGCCATTATAGCAGAAAGTAAGAAAAATAGGCAAGAAAAGATAGTGAGTTGGTTTGGTGTCAGAGGACAGTGTGGTATAATTGATTTTCAGTAAATAAGGAGTTCGCTATGAAAAACAAGCTATTAATCAGCCATCTTTTCTTCGTTATCATTTCTGGAGCCATCCTCTATTTTAAAATAGAGGAAAAGTATCTGATCTGGAATATGTTTCTGGCACTGTCGGCTCTGGATTTTAGCTTTTGCCTGAATCGTTTTAAGAATCTTTTTCTGAGCCTGCTTTTTGGGCTGCTTTGGTTTTTCTTTTACCCCAATACTTTTTACATGCTGACAGATGTAGTTCATATGAACTTTGTGACCAGCATTTTCAGTGATCCAAGGAGCCTCATCCTTTATTTTCTTTTTCTGGCTAGTATTTTGTTTGGCGTCCTGTGCGGTGCTGAGAGTGTCAGTCAGTTTTTTAAACGTTTTAACATTAGGGATTTTTATGCCAAGTTAGTTCTGATGCTGCTGCTTTCATTTGTGTCCAGCATGGCTATTCATCTGGGACGCTATGCCAGACTCAATTCATGGGATATAGCTCTGCGGCCCCTGCTTGTCATCGATGAGCTGACCAAGGTATTTTCACAAAGTGCCCTGCCTTTTATTCTGGGATTTACCTTTTTGCAGGTAATGGTTCTGCTCTTTTTCAATCAGGAAAATACTAAATAAAGCTCTTGAAGAGCGTCCAATCTTTAGCTATAATAGGACTATCGTTCATAAAAAGGAGACTGTATTTTTATAATGGAAAAGTTTTTTAAACTGAAAGAAAACAAGACAACGGTCCGTACCGAAGTGCTGGCTGGTTTTACCACTTTTTTTGCCATGAGTTACATCTTATTTGTTAACCCGTCTATTTTAAGCCAGACGGGAATGCCGTCACAGGGTGTTTTTCTGGCTACCATTATCGGATCCATTGCCGGAACTTTGATGATGGGGCTTTATGCTAATATTCCTTATGCTATGGCGCCGGGTATGGGACTCAATGCTTTCTTCACCTATACGGTTGTCTTCTCGCTGGGCTACACCTGGCAGGAGGCCTTAGCTATGGTCTTTATCTGCGGTGTTATCTCTATTGTTATTACGCTGACCAAGGTTCGCCGGATGATTATTGATGAAATTCCTGACAGTCTAAAAAAAGCCATCAGTGCCGGTATCGGTGTTTTCTTAACTTACATCGGTTTGAAAAATGCCGGTCTCTTAAGCTTTGCTATTGATCCCGGGACCTATACAATTTCCGGTAAAGGAGCAGCAAAAGGCTTGGCTTCTATTACAGCTAACTCTTCGGCAACTCCATCGCTGGTGAATTTCAACAATCCTGCGGTTGTCGTTGCTGTTGTTGGGATTATCATCACTGCCTTTTTCATTATTAAAAATATCAAGGGCGGTGTTATTCTGTCTATTATTCTGACGACTGTTATTGCTATTCTGGCTGGTATTGTTGATTTGTCAGCTATTGACTTTTCAGCCAATAATCCGGCGGCTGCCGTTAAGGATCTGGGAACTATTTTTGGAGCAGCTCTTGGAAGTAAAGGTTTAGGCGCTCTGTTTTCAGATGCCGGACGTATTCCTGAAGTGCTGATGACAGTCTTGGCCTTTGCTTTGACAGATATCTTTGATAATGTCGGTACGCTGATCGGTACAGGTGCCAAAGCAGGTATTTTTGATGTAACAGATAACTCTCAATCGAGCGGTCTGAAAAACAAGATGGATAAGGCGCTGTTTTCCGATATGGTGGGAACCACTGTCGGCGCCATTGCCGGAACCTCAAATGTCACTACCTTTGTAGAATCGGCAGCAGGTATTGGTGCTGGCGGCCGCACAGGTCTGACAGCAGTTGTCGTAGCAGCTCTCTTTGCTGTTTCAAGTTTCTTCAGTCCCCTTCTTGCTATCGTTCCAACCCAGGCAACAGCCGCCGTGCTTTTGATTGTGGGAATTATGATGCTGTCCAGTCTTAAAGACATTGAATGGTCTGATATGAGTGAGGCTATCCCAGCCTTCTTTGCGACAATTTTCATGGGTCTTGCTTACAGTATCACTCAGGGAATTGCGACCGGTTTTCTTTTCTATACTTTTTCAAAAGTTATTAAAAAAGAAGCAAAAGATATCCACCCGATTATTTGGGTGCTTGATGTTCTTTTCATTTTGAACTTCATCAGTCTGGCAGTCTTATAGACATTTAATGAAATTGGCTCAGCACTTTTTGATTAATAATAAAGGAACAGGACTCAGGCGCTGGTTCAGCGGAGGCCTGTTCTTTTTTGCTGCTCTTCTTTGGGGAATCAGCAAAATTTTTCTGCTTTTTCGGAAAATAGTTGGAAGAGGTAAAACATTTTGATATAATATGTCTATGTTTTATAGCCAAAATGAAAATCAGCTTCTGGCTTTCGGTCAAAGGCTTGGTCAAAAGCTCAAAGCTCAGGACGTACTTGTTTTGACAGGAGATTTAGGGGCTGGCAAGACGACTCTTACAAAAGGAATTGCTAAAGGTTTGGGGATTACGCAGATGGTTAAGAGCCCTACCTATACAATTGTCCGTGAGTATGAAGGTAGACTGCCGCTTTACCACCTGGATGTCTATCGTATTGGTGATGATCCTGACTCTATTGATTTGGATGATTTTCTTTTTGGTGATGGGGTGACTGTCATCGAATGGGGAGAACTGCTGGATGCTGCTCTTTTTGACGACTACTTGACTATCCAGATAGACAGGCTGGATGAGGGCAGACAGCTGACCTTTATTCCGCATGGGTCACGCAGTCAAGCGTTAGCAGAGGAAATTGATCATGATTGAGCAAGAGGTTATTGTCCGTGAGGTGCTGCCTGAGGATGCGGCAAGTTTAGCCGCCGCCTTGAAACAGCTGACAAAAGAAACTGATTTTATTACGCGGGATGAAGACAGTCCTCATATGAACGCTCAGGAAATGGCTGAATTTATTGAGCAAAAATCACAGTCGTTCAATGAAATCTGTCTTGTGGCTAAAATTGAAGATCGTGTCGTAGGTGTCCTGATGGTTTCTGCCTACAGCCACAACCGCATCAATCATATTGGCGATATTTTTCTAGCAGTTTTAAAAGACTATTGGGGTTATGGGATAGGCCAGCTCTTGATGGAGGCTGCGATTGACTGGGCAGAACACAGCTCTGTCATCCGCAGATTGGAATTAACTGTTCAGCAGCGCAACGCCAAAGCAGTACATATTTATGAAAAGTTTGGTTTTGAAATTGAAGGCATCAAGAAACGTGGTGCAAAAACAAAAGATGGAGAATTTCTTGATGTTTACCTGATGGGGAAACTGATAGATTAACGAAAAACAGATGAAAATTGGTAAAAAAATTTTAATCATGCTTGTCACCATAGTTCTTACAAGCTTTCTTGCTTTGGGGGTTTATGCGACAAGTATCTATAATTTTTCTTTGGGTGAATTTTCAAAGACTTTTAAAGACTATGGAACAGGTTCAGGAAAAGATGTTATTGCTGACGAAAAACCTTTCAGTATCCTTTTGATGGGAGTAGATACCGGTTCGGCAGAAAGAACGTCCAAATGGGAAGGCAACAGCGATTCCATGATTCTGGTAACTATTAATCCAAAGACGAAAAAGACAACCATGACCAGTTTGGAGCGTGATATTTTAATCAAGCTGTCCGGACCCAAAAGTAATGAACAGACAGGCTATGATGCCAAGCTGAACGCTGCCTATGCTGCCGGCGGAGCCAAAATGGCAATCATGACTGTTCAGGATATGCTTGATATTACGGTTGACAAGTATGTTCAAATCAACATGAAAGGTCTGGTTCAGCTGGTAGACGCTGTGGGCGGTATCACGGTGACCAATCACTTTGATTTTCCTATTTCTATAGAAGAACACGAGCCTGAGTTTACAGCGTCTGTAGAACCCGGCCGTCACAAGATTAACGGCGAGCAGGCTCTTGTTTATTCTCGGATGCGCTATGATGATCCCGATGGCGATTATGGCCGGCAAAAGCGGCAGCGCGAAGTTATCAGCAAGGTCTTGAAAAAGATTTTGGCTCTGGACAGTGTCAGCAAGTACCGTAAAATTCTGTCTGCTGTCAGCAAGAATATGCAGACTAATATTGAAATTTCCAGCTCTACTATTCCTAATCTTCTGGGCTACAGCGATGCTCTTAAAAATGTTAAAACTTATCAGCTTAAAGGCGAATCAGCCACTATTGACGGCGGTTCTTATCAGCTGGTAACAGCCAAGGAAATGCTCAAGGTGCAAAATCGTATCAAGAAGCAGCTGGGACAGAAAAAATCGACTGCGGAAAACCTGAAAACAACAGCCAGTCTCTATGAAAGTCTGTACGGTGATACCAGTGTGTATGACAGTGAATCGAGCGCTTCAGACTATAGCAGCAGTGATTATTCAGGCTCAAGCAGCTCCTCTGATTACGGAGCCGGCTCAGCTTATGGTTACGATTCAGGGGCAAGCTCGGGTTCAGACTATAGCTCGGGCGGTTCATCCAATTCAGGCAGCTATTCTGATCAGGGCGGTTATTATAACCAAGGAAATTACCAGCAGCCCGCTGCAGGCTCCGGTTATTAATTGAACAATAGAAAAGAGAGGTCAGCGCATAAGTGCTTTCCTCTCTTGTTTTATGCTGTAAACAGATTTAATCTTTGGAGCCGTACTTCTGAGTTGTTTTTTTAATTTCTGCTAAGTGAGACTGGCTCTCTTCCTGCAGAACCCGAAATTTGTAAGCTAACTCCTGACTGATGGCAGCCAGTTTTTCTGTTTGCTGATTGATGGTGAGCAAACTGTTTTTGATATTGTCGGCATCAGCCTTTGCCCGGTCAAAATGCTGCTTGGATTCTGTCAGCGAGTTTTGGAGAACATGGCGTTTTTGATAAAGCAGGTAAAGACCTGCTCCAAGGATGCTTGAAACAATAAAGGTTTTTACTTTCATGCCTCAATCTCCTCATGAATTTTCTCAGCCAACTGAGCAAGAGCAGGGAAATCGGGTTCATGCTCTACAAAATGAATGGCAAATTCGTCTGAATCCGCAAAGCGGGGAACCAGGTGCACGTGAGCGTGAAAAACGGTCTGTCCGGCTGCTTCTTCATTGTTATTAATAATATTAAGTCCGTCGGCCTGGGTTGCTTTTTTCAGGGCGCGGGCAATTTTAGGAATCCGGGCAAACAGTTTGGCTGCGCTCTTTTCGTCCATAGACAGAGCATTGCGAACATGTTCTTTGGGAATGACCAAAGTATGGCCTACAGTAGCCTGTGAAATATCCAGAAAGGCTAAAACGTCTTCATCCTCGTAGATTTTTGATGAAGGAATGTCACCCGCTATAATCTTGCAAAAAATACAATTGTCCATTAAAAATCACCTTCTTAGCTTGTTTTTGTTATAATATAGTATATCAAAGTTAGAAAGAAACGTCATGTTAAAAATCGAAAATCTGACAGGCGGTTATGTCAATATCCCTGTCCTAAAAAATATCAGTTTTCAAGTAGACGACGGCGAATTAGTCGGTCTGATCGGGCTCAATGGTGCCGGTAAATCAACGACGATTAATGAAATTATCGGTCTTCTGACCCCCTATGAAGGGAAAATCAGCATTGATGGGCTGACCCTGTCCGAACAGGAAGAAGATTACCGTAAGAAAATCGGTTTTATCCCTGAGACCCCCAGTCTTTATGAGGAGCTAACGCTGAAAGAGCATCTTGAGACCATCGCTATGGCCTATGATATTGAACAGGCAGAAGCAATGAGCCGTGCTCAAAAGCTTTTGGAGCTGTTCAGGCTGGAAGATAAGCTCGACTGGTTTCCCAGCCATTTTTCTAAGGGTATGAAACAAAAAGTGATGATTATTTGTGCTTTTGTTGTTAATCCTAGTCTTTTTATTATTGATGAACCTTTCTTGGGGCTGGATCCTGTAGCTATTGCGGACTTGACTAAGCTTTTGGCGGCTGAAAAAGCAAAGGGAAAATCCATTCTCATGTCAACGCATGTTCTTGATTCGGCAGAAAAAATGTGTGACCGTTTTGTTATTCTGCATGCCGGACAGATCAGAGCCCAAGGTAGGCTGGACGACTTACGGGCCGATTTCGGCAGTCCTACAGCCAGTCTCAATGATATTTATATGGCTTTGACCAAAGAGGCGTGATTATGAAAACAATATTTAGCAAAAGGCGGTTCGCTTTTCTTACTCAAAGCAGCAAATACCTGCGCTATGTGTTTAATGACCATTTTGTTTTGGTGCTCATTTTTCTGCTGGGCTTTCTCATGGTGCAGTACAGTCAGCTGTTAAAGCATTTTCCCGTCAATCATCTGCCTGTCATCATCGTTTTATCTGTGGTGGTTGCAGCTCTGCTTTTTTGGGGAAATTCAGCCACTTATCTGGAGCCGGCTGATCAGCATTTTTTAATAGTGAAGGAAAAGGAAGTCGTTTCCTTAATCAAAGGGGCTCAAAAGCGGGCCTTCCTCTTTTGGGGAACGCTGCAGCTTATTTTTCTTTTGATTTTAGCGCCCTTATTTTTGCGCTTGGGAATGTCTTTTGTTTCTTTTGTGATTTTTCTGCTTGTTTTTCTTGCTTTAAAATGGCTGATTATTGCCAAAAAAGTGCAGGTCTTTGTGCATGAAGGAAAACTGGACTGGGTCAAGGCTATCAGTCAAGAAAGAAAGCGCCGGCAGATAATTTTAAAATTCTTCTCTCTCTTCACCAATGTTAAGGGCCTTTCTGCCAGTGTTAAGCGCCGCTCTTATCTGGACTTTGTGACAGGTTTTCTATTGCGAAAGCACAGTCATACTTGGGGGCATCTCTATTTACGTGCTTTTTTGCGGAGCGGTGATTATCTGGGTCTTACGCTGCGTTTGGGTATTTTAAGTTTGCTGAGCCTTGTTTTCATTGCCAATCCTTTGATGTCAGCAGGTTTGGCTGTGCTCTTTAATTATCTGCTGCTGTTTCAGCTGCTGGCCTTGTATAAGCACTATGATTATCAGTATCTGACCAGGCTTTTTCCAATTGACAGCAAGGCTAAAAAAACTAATCTCAAGCAATTTTTGCGGCTTGTTCTGTACCTGCTGACTGCTATTGAAATATGCTTTAGCTTTTCTTGGCAGAAGTCGCTTTTTCTAGCGGCAGCAATGATTATTTTAAATGAACTCTACCTGTCCTACAAAATAAAGAAGATGATTGACTAAGCTGTATAAAACAAGTAAAATAGGACTAGTGATTCGAGATGAAAAGGAGGGAAAGCGTGTGATCCAATCAGATAAAGATTTAACCTTGACACCCTTAAAAGGGAAAAGCGGTCAAGCCTATATCGGCACTTATCCCAATGGTGATAAGATTTTTGTAAAAATCAACACAACGCCGATTTTAGCGGCTCTGGCCAAAGAACAGATCGCACCGCAGCTTTTATGGGCCAAGCGCCTGGGCAACGGTGATATGATGAGTGCTCAGGAATGGCTGGACGGCAGACTCTTAACCAGAGCTGATATGAACAGTAAGCAGATTATTCAGATTCTGCTGCAGATGCACAAATCAAAGCCCTTGGTAAACCAGCTGCTGCAATTAAATTATAAGATAGAAGGGCCGCTGGACTTACTGCTGTCTTGGGAGCGCAGTGCGCCTTATCAAATTGCAGAAAATGCCTACTTACAGTCTGTAGTTGCCGAAATGAAGCGCAATCTGCCTGATTTTAAGAAGGACTATGCGACCATTGTTCACGGAGATGTCAGACACAGCAACTGGGTGGTGACAACCAGCGGTTTGATTTACTTGGTGGATTGGGATTCAGTGCGTGTGACAGACCGTATGTATGATGTGGCCCATATTTTAAGCCATTATATTCCGCATACCCGCTGGCCGGAATGGCTGACTTATTACGGTTATAAGAAAAATGAAAAAGTCTTTCAAAAGATTAAATGGTACGGTCAGCTTTCTTACCTGTCACAGATTTTAAAATATTATGAAAACCGCGATATGGAAAATGTCAATCAGGAAATCTATGAACTGCGCAAATTCAGAGAATCCTTTTAGAAAGAAAGCATGAGAGTTAGAAGACGCAAAGGTGCCGAAGAGCATCTGAAAAATAATCCTCACTATGTTATTTTAAAGCCGGAAGAAGTCAAGGGACACTGGCAGGAAGTTTTTGGCAACAATAACCCTATTCATATTGAAATTGGAAGCGGCAAAGGACGTTTTATTACGGGCATGGCTGCCCAGAATCCTCAAATTAATTATATTGGGATTGATTTGCAGGTTTCGGTTCTCAGCCATGCTTTAGATAAGGTATTGGAAGATCAGCTTCCCAATGTTCGGCTGCTTTTGGCAAATGGTTCCAGTCTTAGCGATTATTTTGCGGATCATGAGGTTGGTTTGATTTATTTAAACTTCAGCGACCCTTGGCCCAAAAAGCGCCATGAGAAGCGGCGTCTGACTCATAAAAACTTTTTAGAAGTCTATCAAAAGATTCTGCCGGAACAAGGTCAGATTCATTTTAAGACAGATAATCGCAAACTTTTCGAATATAGCTTGGCAAGTTTCTCACAATATGGTATGATTTTAGAGCAGGTATGGTTAGATTTGCATGCCAGTGATTATGATAATAATGTGATGACCGAGTATGAAGAGAAATTTTCGCAGAAAGGTCAGCCTATCTATCGTGTTGAAGCGAGGTTTTAGTCTCGCTCTTTACGGAGAGGTCGCATAGTGGCCGAGTGCGCACGCTTGGAAAGCGTGTAGTCCTTAACGGGGCTCGGGGGTTCGAATCCCCTCCTCTCCTTTTATCCCCTTGATATAATGGGGTTTGTGAAGATTTCACCCACCAATCACCCACCAAATGTTATTTTTGAGAAAATTTCTTTAATTTCAGCATTGTTTTTATCTTTGAGTTTCTCGAGCTGATGTGCGTAAACCTTTAAAGTGATTGTTAAATTTTCGTGTCCCAAAAGTTGGGAGATCGATATGAGGTCAACGCCCTTAAAAATTAAATAAGAGGCATATGTATGTCTTAAAGAGTGACAGGTTGCATTTTTGCCGGTCGCCTTTTTTATTGCTTTATTGGCCGCATTATTAGATGTCCCGAAGCAGATACGATCAAGCTGGTTATCTTTATAGTAATTGTCTTTATAATACTGTAAAGCCTGCAGTGTATTTCCATCAACCGGCACCATGCGCATAGATTGTTTGTTTTTTGTTGGGCCAAATTCTTGAGAAATGGAATAATCATAGGTTTTATTTATATCAATTGTACCCTTTTCAAAATCAATATCATCCCATGTCAAGCCCTGAACTTCCGCAAATCTTAAGCCAGTTACGGCGATGAGGTATGCAGTGAGATATGATGGGTACTGGATTTTGCTCTTTGCTATCTTGATAAAATTTAGATACTCGTCTTCCTGCAAAAATTTATCTTCTTTAGATTGTCCGGCTTTTTGCGCCTTTATGATGGCTCCTTCAGCAAAATTATCCCTGATAATGCCGTCTCTGACAGCGGCTTTCATAGCCCCTTTGATGTGATAATGCAGTTTTTCGAGTGTGCTTTGAGCTACTTTTTGGCCAAAATTATTAAGGATCTGCTGATAAGATGATGGTGATATATCTTTAATTTTACTATCACCAAAATAAGTTTTAATATGCTTGAAATTTTTAGTGTAAGTTTTCCAAGTTTTAGCTGTTATATGAGGGCGTTTATAGATATTTGCCCATCTGACTGAATAGTCGTATATTGTCATATTCCTTAGACTTTCAGTCTTAAGATCAAACAATAGCTCTTCTTCAGCAGCAGCTATCTGTGCTAATTTCTTAGTTTTAAAGCCGCGTTTGGACTTTTCTCTTCTTTTTCCATTGTGGTCCTTATAGATAATTCTAAATTCCCATCCTGTATCTAATTTTCGATAGCTTGCCATTGTTTTTTACCTTATTTCTTGTATCAATTCCTTACACTTCGTTTTGGTCGGTTGGGGCGTAGGGAGTTTTTTATTAAATTCTTTACAGAGCATTTTTTGTGTGTTATAAAGATAACTTGTGAAGGATAAACGCTGGGTCCCAGAATGGGGTAAGCCATTAAGGCTGAGCATTCCTATGTGCCTGGGGTTATCTTTTTTAGGCTCTCAACAAAATGTCGGGGGTCTTTTTCAATTTCTGAAACAATAAAATCAACGAATTGTTGTGAATAGTATAATGTTCAGATTTACCAATTTTGTGATAGTAAGCATACTTTTCGTCTGATTTTATCGAATAGAAATCAATGATTAGTGTCAAAACATATTGGTTGAAGGCAGGTTTATAGTTAAGTTTTATATTATTTTTATTCAACCTATCAACCACAACAGAGATGACGTTTTCATAGGAATATTTGTGTGTTTCCGATGGATCTTTTAGGTCCTTGACAATCGCAACTTGAGAAGGTGATTGATTTGCGATAGTAACGGTAAAGTCTGCTTCAGACTTTTTCTTTGTGATATAAAGATTTTGTTTTACACCAATGGCAAATTTATCTGAATTATACTCAGCTACCAAGACATCAATGTCGTTTGCCTGCTGAATGAATTTTTCAGCAATTTCTGATGGATATTTTAATCTGATTTGTTCGTTGGATAAGGGTTCATATGTTGCAGAAATTGTTAAGAAATTCTGCGAAATAGCTTCTGTAACATCTTTTGAATGAAATCTTTGAAGTTCATTGATATAGTTGAGAACACAAGCCTGAAATAGTGGAGCGTACTTTAATTCGTAATGGGTACTGATGTTCCGTAATTCGATGATGCGCTCAAGATTTAGACGAATACGTGTGCTGTCGTCTGAATATATCTTTTTCACAACATTTTCAAGGCTAAGTGTCCTATCTGGATTGTCTTTGAAATATAGATTGATTGATTTCTATTCAACATTTCAGCCTTCAGCATGAGTTCCCATGCGTTACAGATAAAGAAACTAAAACTTTCAATTCTGTATTTAATTGTTGGTTTATTGTATATCTCCAGTCCCATAATGAAAGCCTCTATGCTTTTATCAACTAGACGTTTTGCTAGTTTTTCCATCTTATCTCCTAATCTCTATCACCTTTTCAATTATTTTAGAATAAAATACTAGTAGACATTGGGAGTGGGAAAGAATCCAACAAATAACAAAGGGGTTCGTCTTCCCACCCCCGCACAGTTGAATAGGCCAGGTTCGGAGTGTAAAACGCGAACGAAACTGCCATTCAACCACTGCGTTATGATGTTAAAACGAACTCTAATTGATGAGGTTGGACTTTTTGCCCAACCTCTTTTTTATTTGTCTAAATTATCGATAGCGTATTGAGCCTCTTCAGCGGTAAATTTTTCGCCATTTTCAAAAGTTAATTGCTCGTGAAGCCCTCTCTTAGAAAAGGCCATATTATCAATATAGTTCTGTGCTGATTTTAAAGCGTTTCTGTATTCTCTTGGAACTTTCGTTTTAGTTTTTTCTTCTTCCTTTTAGTTTTGGCTTGAACAATAACGGATGAATTTGATGTCACGTTTGCTAAATCGTTAATGTAGCTAATGTTAATGCAGTTAAGACAGCCAGACTAAATACTTTTACTTTTTATTTCTTCTCCTGTCAGCTTTTTATATGCATCAGTTATTGCACATTAATTAATTTTCTCTATAAATGTCTACGACTTCGCCGATAGTTCTGATGTCGTCGTTTGCAGATAGCTGAATATCATTATATTCTTTGTTTAACGATTCTAAATAATTACTTCTTAATTTCTTAACATAATTCTCACCGTTAACCTTAAAGATACCTATCTTGTTTAGGTCAACCTGATTTGTTAATTTAATAAAAAGGAAGTCACCATTTTTTATCTTTGGCTCCATTGAATGCCCTACGACAATAGCGATAGTGTCATAGTCACTGCTATTGGGTATTTCATCAGCGTAGAAATCAACCATTGTATCATAGTCGTCTTCTTGCCAGTAGCCGCTACCAGCTGAAACTTTGCCTGGCGCAGGAAGTCTGATACGCTTCCTAACTTTATACATAGTCCGCTTTTCAGTGACGTCAATGCTTTTACCTGTTTGTTCATCTAATTGGTCTTGAGCAAAATCTATAACTTTTATTTGTCTTGGTTCATATAATTGATCGTAGATTTGTTGAATTTCGGATTTTGTGGAAGATACCGCATCATCTTTTTCTTTAAAAGTAGTATCAATATCAGATTTGTTTATTTCAAAATAATCAGCTAGTTTTTGAATTATTCCGAAAGAAGGAGCGCTTCTTAAATTAATGTAATCAGAAAGTGTACTAGGTTGTATTCCTATCTTCTTAGCCAATTCTTTCTGTGTTATCCCTTTTTGCTTTCTGAAGTAAGTGATATTATTAGCAATAATTTTCATTCGTTCTTTATTTTCCATAAATGCGCTCTCCTTTCTCAATAAATATTATATATCATTTTTTATAGTTTAACAATAAAAAAATACGAAAAAATCTTATTTCCCTAGGAAAAATCATTGACTATACGAAAAAAACGTATTATAATATGATCAAGCTTAAAGAATTAAGTAAATAAAAAAGAAAGGGTGGAAAGGAGACAGTGATTGAAGTTAGAAACAACATTAAATTCAGAGTTGTATACATCTCTAATTGTTGAAACTGCTGATGGCTATGCTATAGGCTAACGCCTAAATATGGATAGAAAGGATATAAAAATGATACTAACAGCAGCACTTATTTTAAATTTGATTGTAAATAGTGTTATCTTAGCAATTATTATCAAAATGGGGAAAGAATGATTTTTTTCTTTCTGAATTTATGGATACGTTTATCTGTTTTGACAATAATTCGAGATGGTTGTTCATTCAGAGAGTAGGAAAACCTCCATCTCATGTTTAAATGGCACAAATTTCTAACCAGATGGTAAGTGAATATTTGGAAGGTGCAATCTAAATCCGTATGATTCGGCGGATGTCTGTCACTCGTTATCGTATTTTTTATATGGATCAAATCCACTATCATTCAATAATTTTCCTTGTTTATTATATAACTCAATGCCTGTAACCATTATAGATACATTTGAGAGGTTGCTTACTTCGAAAGAGTAAATCTTGTTGTAACCTTCGTCAACTCTGTCAATTGTGCAGTTAGATAGTTTTATTTTGGCAAGGTTGTAATAGATTGCATGCATCAATGCAATGACAGCAATAATTAGCCCAAGAGTTCCAACAACAGTATTGAACGATTTCATAAAATTTTCTCCAAATGTTTTTATTTATATTATACCAAAGAAAGTGAGGTGAGAAGATGCAGTGGACGCTAGAAGCAATGCGAGTTTCTGCTAATTTAACCCAAATGGAGCTTGCAGAAGAATTTGAAGTTTCAAGTCAAACAATAGCTCGACTTGAAAAAGATAGTTCTGACATTGGTTATCGAACTCTGAAGAAATACATGGATAAATTTCATGTTAAGTTTGATGATATTTTTTTAGGAAATAAATACGAAAATTTCGTAAAATAAAATTACAGACGTGTATAAACAAAAATTTGAATCTGGAAGAATTAGAACTTAGAAAGGAGGCAGTATGAGACCAAAAAGTTATCCGTATAGCGGAAATAGAAAATCTACTTGCTGTGAACTAGCAGGCTTGAAAATAGATGGCAAAACTATTTGTTCAGCCATCGGTGATATTTCTCGAGCATACCAAGAGAAATATAGTATGAAATGACAGCCATTTGATTTCCACGGAACGATTTTTCAGATGGATCTGCATTTTCCTGAAATCACTGATGCGCTGGATATCAGTTTAGATGAATTTAGAAAGGAGACTAAATGACATTACAAGAAAGAGTAGAGAAACTCGAGAAACAGCTTGCATATCAAGATGAAGAGCTAGCTGAACTTGCTGAGAAAGTCTACATGGATAAGCCGCTAAGTGTAAAATTCGGTGAATTTATGGGATTTGTGATTGCAATACTGCTGTTTATTATTGCTGTTGTTGGCATAATTGGGATTTTAAGTCTTATTATTTGGTATCTTTTTCGATAACAACAAACGGAATTTGAAATAAAAACTACAGCCGATAACGGCTATGCAGAAGTTAAATTGATTTTAATTGCCAAATTGACTTGACACGAGAACAGAAAAAGCCGCTGCGGTAACAGCGACTAAAAAAATAACACCTAAGGAGATTATATCACAATGGACAATATTTTTGAATCATTAAAAGACTGGATTATTTCTGCCGTCTTAGAAGCCACCAACAAAATTGTCAGAATGCGTGAAGCAGAACTTGAAGCAACTCTGTTAAAGCGTAAAGAAGTGGCAGATATGTTGAATATTGATGTAACCACATTTGATGATCATTATCGGGGGCTTGGTGGGTTTCCAAAAGAACTACCAGCGCGGCGTTGGTCAAAATTAGCCATCATCAAATGGTTAGAAGAACAAAAATAGGAGTGTAAGATGAAAAAATTATTTGCAAAATTATTTGAACCAAAACAGGAGCAGCAAGCGGGACCTGCTTGGACGGTTAAAAATGACGGTTGGGAAGCGAGTGCTAGAGCGTACAATCGAGCGCATGGATTAGCTGAGAATAAAATTTAAGAAAGGTAGAGAGAAAGAAATGAGTAAAATAGGAAGAAGGTGGTAATAGTGGCTCAAAGAAGAATGTTTAGTAAGAAGATAACGGAAACCGATGCCTTTATAGACATGCCACTTTCCAGTCAAGCGTTATATTTCCATCTTAATTTAGGGGCTGACGATGAAGGCTTTGTCAATAAAGCAAAAACGATTCAGCGTACCATCGGCGCAAATGAAGACGACATGAAAATCCTGATTGCAAAAGGATTTATAATCCCGTTTGAAAGTGGAATAGTTGTAATTCGTCATTGGAGAATCCACAACTATATTCAGTCCGATAGGTTTCAAAGCACTTTATATAAAAAAGAAAAAGAACAACTTGAATACGACGAGACAAAAACCGCTAACCTAAAGCCTTTAAAACAATATATCCAAAATGTATCCAAAATGGAGACGCAGGTTAGGTTAGGTAAGGATAGATTAGATAAGGGTAGATTAGATATATATAGTCCAGTTTCTGACGAAACAAGGACGGCATTATCCGCTGAAATCATTGATGTTGTCTCTTACTTAAACTTAAAAGCTGGTACTAAGTACAAACATAGCACCCAAAAAACACGTAAACATATAAAAGCTAGGCTAAATGATGGCTTTAGCTTAGAAGATTTTAAAACAGTAATCAACAAAAAAGTTGATGAGTGGCTAAATACAGATATGTCTAAGTATTTACGACCAGAAACACTTTTTGGAACGAAATTTGAAAGCTATCTCAATCAGCCGGTTAAACAACAAAGTAAATCAAACGTCCCCAAATGGAGTAATCCAAACTACAAAGCGCCAGATTTAGACGATCTAAAAGTTAATGAAAGCGAGATAAAAGATGACCCGAACGCTTTTTAGTGAGTACAACATTTTTTTGAAGAAGCATTTTAGCAGACCGTCATCACAAAGAACATTCAATAATTTTTTGAGTTATTGTAAAACAGGAATTACTAAGGATGGCGTGAAACCGATTGTCAACCCCATAAATTTATATGCCTTTGGCGCAAAGATTACATCTAAACAAGCACTTAGCATATACAGAAAGAGAAAGGAAAGCTTATGAACAGAGAAATGACAACTATTGAGGCTAACGTCCTCGACGTTATCTTAAACCGCGGCAGTTTTAAATTACCAGTAAAAGCAGAGAAAATTAGAAATGATCTAGGATTATCAAAGCGTGGTCTTGAAGAGATTGTTGAAACTCTTAGGTTCGTACATGGACATCCGATTGTTGCAAAGAAGACGCAACCAAGTGGTTACTACATTCCACGGAACAAAGATGAGCGTGAAGCAGGAATAACTCCTTATCGAAAACAAATTGCAACTGAGAAAAGAAACTTAGGCGCTGTGTTATCTGTCGATTTAACGAAGTATTGGGAAAGAGCTTAACAGAAAGGCAAAAACATGGAAAACAAAGCAAGAGGAAAGCTGATAAAACAAAGGAGCAAAAAATGAGCACACTATACGAACTAACAGGTCAATATTTAGACATCTACAACATAGATATTACCGACGAAACGAAACTAGATACGTTGGAGACTATTGATTGGCAAAAAGATTTTGAAGAAAAAGTTTTTGGCTATGCAAAAGTCATCAAAAATCTTGAAAATGACATCGCGGTCATTAAGCAAGAAGAAAGTCGATTAGCAGACCGCAAAAAATCAATCAAGAAGAAAATTGACACACTCAAAACTAACCTGCAAGCAGCTATGGAAGTCAGCAATAATCTTAAAGTCGACAGTTCGCTGATGACAGTATCTGTCAGAAAGACTAAACCAGTTGTTATCATTATAATTGAGGAGTTGGTTTAATGAGGCTCGAGTTATTTCAGGCTTTTACTATAGCCCTTAGTTTTATAACAACGCTTATCACAGTCAACACTTTCTTCAACAATAAAAATAAAGAGCATCAGCAAGAATCGCTCTTGCTCGATAAAAAACTGACGTTACTTGAAGTAAAGCAACAAAACCAACAACTAGAGCTAAAAGAGCATAAGCGGCGACTAGATAATCATGATAAACAAAATGAAAATATCATTAGACTAACAGAACAAATCTCTGCTTTATCTGATAAAGTTGACAAAATTGACGAAAAACTAGAAGGAGAAATTAAATGACGGAACAACTAGTGACAATCGCAAATAATATTTTTGATGTTTTGGCTGTGTTAACGGTGGTATCACCGCTGGTTATCTCAGCTATCAAGTGGTTGCAAGCAAAAACGACAGACAAGCGGATCCAAGTATTAGAAAGCTATACATTGCGCGTTGTAACAGCTGTAGAACAGATGAGCAATCTCTTGCCGTCTGATAAAAAAGCTGTTGCACGCACTAAAATGCTTGCTTATATCAATAACAGCAAACTCAAACTTAAAGTCACAGAAGATCAGCTTGATGATTTAATTGAGGCAGCAGTCAACAAGTTGTCTGACAGCGCGACTGCTGGCACTAAGAAAGAAAACACAGCTATTTATGACGCTGAAAAAGTGGCACAACTGGAAACAGTTGAAGATGCTAAACTCGTTGAAGTTGTTGAAAAACCAGAAGATGCCAAAGATCCTGAAAATCTAATTACAACTGTAACCGATTGATTAAGGAGGTTAGAATGACTGACCTAAAAAAGAATGATTATTTCATCGACATTTCGTCTTACCAAAATGCAAATGCCGTTTTATATGCGTCAGCAAGTGACAAGACGATTATCAAGCTGACAGAAGGTATCGGATACTACAACTATAGCGCTGTATCTCAGACTAATACGTCAAATTGCGTCGGTTACTATCACTTCGCAAGATTCGGCGACTCAGTTGCACAGGCACAAGCAGAGGCTAGATACTTTTTGAGCACGGTACCTAAGCGCGTTAAATACTTAGTATGCGACTACGAAGATTCCGCTAGCAGTAATGTGCAAGCCAACACAAACGCTGTATTGGCGTTTATGGATACGATTAAAGCCGCAGGGTATATACCTATCTATTACAGTTACAAGCCTTTTACACTGGCTAATGTTTACTATAAACAAATCTTGGCTAAATATCCTGATAGTCTCTGGATTGCGGCTTATCCAAACTACAACTATACGCCGGATCCGGTATGGTCCATCTTCCCAAGTATGGACGGCATCAGATGGTGGCAATTTACGTCAACTGGTCTACCCGGTGGATTAGACAAAAATATAGTGCTAATCAATGACGAAACAGCACCACAGTCAACGTCAACAATTAACAAACAATACGAAAAATTGAAAGGAAAGGACATGTTTTTAATCAAACTAAACGGCTACGTAAAACTAGGTGACGACGAGTACGGGGCAGGAGCAATCTTTACGGTGAATACAGCCACAGGAGTTATGAAGCACATCTCTAGCGAAGAATATAAATTGTTCACTCCATATTTTAAAATGCTAACTACAATTACAACTAACGCAGTAGGTGTAACTCGTGCTGTTCATACATTTAAAATCAAGACAATTGAACCAGCTGATAATTATTAATAAAGGGCGATGATTTTATCAAGGCATCTAAATTATTTATGATTTTAGTTTTATCTTTCTTATCATTTATATTAACCACAAACCACAGATGGGGATGCTGTTACATCTAGATTAACTGTTCATCAAACAAACGAGCTGTATACTCGTATGGCAACTAGTGGTCAAGGTGTTGATTACGACGGTATGTTTGGCATGCAGTGTGTAGATATTGTGTTTGATTTGACGGGAAACTACTGCGGACAGTTAGTCAGTGGTAATGCTATCGATTTACTGGATAATGCACGAGCTGTCAGTTATAACGTCGTTTCTGGCAACGCAGAGCCGCAGCTCGGCTATATCTTTATTTATAGATACGTTAGCTCTTTACGGGCATGGACATACATGCACAATGATAAAAATTACATACTCGGCTGTATTAGGCCCGACTATCAAAAGTAGGTGATAGTACATGCCAAATACATGTAAACAGCAAATCAAGCATGAGATTGCAGTTATCGATCATAAGCTGTCTTGCCCATATCTAATCAGACTATCTCAATTAAAACTTTTAGCGCAAAAAAGATAGCTCGAGCAGTATTTGTTAGATCTAATTCGCCAGAATACATCAAATTTCGACGAGAGCATGGTAAATTTGAACGAAGACTAAACTTTCAAAAATGGGTCAAATATTTTTTTACAGCTCTTAAACAGACTAATAATAGCAAGAAACACTATATCTAAAATAAGACTGTGAAAACTAAAAAAGAGAAGAGGTAACTCTCCTTGCACGTCTAGCAGACGAAAAATGCTAGCAGTCGATTTTTAACCCTAGGAAAATCCTAGGGCTTTTTATTTTACCGTAAATACTTCGCCTAGTCAGACATCGCTGATTGACATTTTGTGTAATATATGACACAATTAATTATATAAAAAATTATATAAAAAATTATATAAAAAGAGGGGGTTATGTTATGACTACATTATCAAAAAATAATGGAAGATTTATTAAGATCAATGCTAAGAAACAACCTCATTATTTTAATTCATTCTTATTAGGAATGTCTGCTATTATTTTACCTGTTTTAAATTTTAATCAACCAATTAAAAAGATTGACGCAGAAGAATTATCTGATGGTAATAAAGTCAAAAAAGATTACCTAAAATCATTTGAAGGTATCCAAAAAGAGGTATTAGAGTTTGACTACAGAAAATAAAAATTCAAACGAAATTGAAAATATTGATAGTATTGTTGAAGAAGTCGAAAAGTTACCGATAGATCAGCGCCAAGTAGTTCTCCAGAAACTAGAAATTTATCAAGGCGATTTACCACACCCAGATATTTTAGAGGGGTATAACAGACTATATCCTGATGCAGCCAAGAAAATCATTGACAATGGGATATCAGAAAGTGTTCACAGAAGAAAAATGGAAGAGAGGTATTTGTCAGGAAATATTACGGCTCACAAATTAGGTCAACTTTTTGGATTTTTAATTGCTACCATGGTTATTATTGGAGGTATCTATCTAATTGCAAAAGATAAACAAATAGCGGGTAGTATCCTGACTGGTACAACTGCGCTGGGTTTGATTGGTCTATTTACTGGAAATAATAACAGTAAATAGTAATTTAAAAGAAGCGCGGAAGGGCGCGCTCTTTGATTAGAAATACCCTACTGGAAATATTCCTACCAATTATACCGAATTGGTAGGATTTTTTATTTTGCAAAAACAGCTTTTTTGAGTTTAGCATTAGTTTTTTTCAATGCTTATTTGCAAATTTTGGCGTTTTTTGAATTTTGAAGTAGTAAATTGGTTTTTGGTTACTATAATTTTGTTAGGGCTTTTTTAATCGTCAAAATGATCTTTAAAAATACAAAGTTTCTAACTTTTTGTATCATACTTCAATAGGTTTAAAGCTACCAACGACTGAAAAAATTTTAATATGAGAATCTTCTGCTGGTGGAAAATCAATGCAGATATCATCATATTTTTTATTAAGTGAGATCAAGCGAATTTGATCTTGTTCGGTATAAACTTTTTTAAAATAAGTTCTGTCTTCATAAACAACGACTGCTAAATCGCCATTGTACGTGGAAATTCCTTTGTCTGCCAAATATAACATTTCTCCATCATGATATTCAGGCTCCATAGAATCTCCAATAACCATGGTTGAAATATCATGTCTTGGTGGTTCCTCGTTTGTATATACAGTGTAAATATCATTATCATCATAGCCATAGCCTCTTCCCCAACCTGAAGCAGCTGCAGAGGCAGATAAACCAGTTACTGCATATAATTGTTCAGTACTTTCTTGCTTAATAAGGAGATTATTAGCATATTTCAGTAATTTATTCTTTTCGACTCCTTTTAATTGATTATAAATTTTTTGAATATCAGATACAAAGAAAAAATCTGGAGTAGCGTTAACTGCAATTTCTTGATCTGCATCTAGTTTTGTAAGTAAATCTTCAAAAGAAATTCCCATACCTTTAGCAATTTTTTGGACAGTCTCATATGAAGGAATGATTGGTTTTTTAGTTCTCGGATGCTCATTCTTTTCTAGCATAGAAATATAACCCTTTGTCAAATTAGACACTTTTGAGAATTCATCCATAGAAATTTTATATTTTGAACGATAGTCGTTTAATAATTCACCTAGTTTCATTTTTTATCCTCTTTTTAGTTACTACTCTTATTATACAATGACTCACTAAAAATTTAAATGGTTTTGTTTAACATGTTTGACAAAATGTGTTTAACGTGTTAAACTATAATTAGAAAGGTGAGGATCCAATGCTTTCTAAAATTTTAAACGTGTTAACCTTGAAGGGAAGGAGAAACTATGGTAAAACGATCGGACGTCGTAAACTGGGCGAAAGATTTAGCAAACCGCGGTGTTGGTGTTGACTATGATGGTCAATATGGCACGCAGTGTGTTGACTTAGTAAACTGGGTCTTTGGTAAATTTTTTGGTCGTCCATTAAGCGGCAACGCTATTAATTTACTTGATTCAGCAAAACAGAATGGTTACACTGTTATTTACAAATCTTCTGGAGTCGCTCCTAAAGCGGGAGATGTCTTTGTGATGAACTCTATTATCGGTGGAGTAAATTATGGACATACTGGCTTAGTTATTGAAGATAGTAATAGCAGTAATATGAAAACTGTTGAGCAGAACGTTGATGGAAATGCTGATGCACTTTATGTTGGTGGACCAGCTCGCTATCGTACACGTTCATTAACAGATGTTATTGGTTGGATTCGTCCAAAATATGAGGATGCAGACATTAGTAAAGAAGAGGAGGAAGAAGATATGTTTACAATTTCAGCACCAAACCGAGGAATCGCATTAGTTACAGGTGGAGTATTTTATGCTTTGCTTGATGCAAAAGACCCTGCAGTTTTCTGGGCAAATGGAGTTAAAAATATGAAAGTGTCAACTAAGACATTTGATAATTTTCAAAAAGGAGCAGTAAAATAATTCCAGATAGAACCTTAGGATTTTCTAAGGTTTTTTGCTTACTATCTAGAAAACGGAAATTTTTATAAATATCCATTATTGCGGAAATTTTATGCTGGCTATTAGTACCTTTTTAAGATAATAAAATCACCCACTAACCACCCACCAATTTTTTATCAAACCTCTTTTTGTACCTATTTTATCCAATTTATCGTAATATCAAACCGCGTTTTAATAGCTTTTTAGAAGATGTAGATGGATTGAGAATTCTCATTTAATCCCCTCCTCTCCTTATGTTATGCTGAAAGAGATAGCCTTTAAAAGTTCAAATCAGGCTGTCTGTCAGGGATAAAAATAGCCTAAACAGCAGAAATACCAACTGTTAGGCTTGCATTTTCCTCAATTTATGTTATAATGTTAACAAATAATACAGAAAGGAGCGAAGTTGTGACTTCGCTCCTTGTGTGTGTAAGGAGGGAAATGCAATCGCAACGATTATTGATATAGTGACACAGGCAGTAAGGCCTGTTATTGCTGAGCCCTTTGAGCTGGTTGATGTCGAGTATGAAAAAATGGGGGGCGATTATGTTCTCAGTATTTTGGTAGATAAACCAGGGGGCATTACCGTCGAGGATACGGCAGAACTGACAGATATTATCAGTCCTCTGCTGGATACCATCAAACCAGATCCTTTTCCAGATCAGTACATGCTGGAAGTATCCAGTCCAGGCCTCGAGCGTCCGTTAAAAACTGCTGAAAGTCTGGCAAATGCTGTCGGTCAGTATGTCAATGTCAGCCTCTATCAGGCTATTGACAAGGTAAAGGTTTTTGAAGGTGATTTGCTTGCTTTTGATGGCGAAACACTGACAATTTCCTATATGGATAAAACACGTCAAAAAACAGTTACGATTCCCTATAAGATGGTCGCAAAAGCCCGTCTCTCTGTAAAACTTTAGAAAGGAAAATCCTTGTTGGGCAAGGATGAAGACTATGAGCAAAGAAATGCTAGAAGCCTTCCGTATTTTGGAAGAAGAAAAACACATTAACAAAGATGATATTATTGATGCGGTTAAAGAATCTCTGAAGTCAGCTTATAAGCGCCGTTACGGCCAGTCCGAAAGTGCTGAAATTGAATTTAATGAAAAAACAGGTGATTTTAAGGTTTATACTGTGCGCGAAGTTGTCGAGGAAGTTTTTGACAGCCGCCTTGAAATCAGCCTCAAAGATGCTCTTGCGATTAGCACGGCTTATGAACTGGGCGATAAGATTCGCTTTGAAGAAAGTCCCAAAGAATTCGGCCGTGTGGCTGCTCAGTCGGCTAAGCAGACTATCATGGAAAAAATGCGCCGTCAAATGCGCGAAGTGACTTTCAATGAATACAAAGAGCATGAAAGAGAAATCATGACAGGCACAGTTGAGCGTTTTGATGACCGCTTTATCTATGTCAACTTAGGGACTATTGAAGCTCAGCTGTCCCGTCAGGATCAAATTCCGGGAGAAACCTTTGCATCTCATGACCGCATTGAAGTGTATGTCTACAAGGTTGAAAACAATCCTAAAGGGGTAAATGTTTTCGTCAGCCGCAGCCATCCGGAATTCATCAAGCGTATCATGGAACAGGAAATTCCGGAAGTCTTTGACGGAACGGTTGAAATCATGAGTGTGGCACGTGAAGCCGGTGACCGAACCAAGGTTGCTGTCCGCAGCCACAATCCTAATGTTGACGCTATCGGAACCATTGTCGGCCGCAAGGGTGCCAACATCAAGAAAGTTACCAGCAAATTCCATCCGAAACGTTTAGATCAAAAAACTGGGCTTTGGGTGCCTGTTGAAGAAAACATTGATGTCATTGAATGGGTTGATGATCCGGCTGAGTTTATCTACAATGCTATTGCACCTGCTGAGGTTGATCAGGTTCTCTTTGACGAAGAAGATGAAAAGCATGCCACTGTTGTCGTCCCTGACAACAAGCTGTCGCTTGCTATCGGCCGCCGCGGGCAGAATGTTCGTTTGGCAGCTCATCTGACAGGCTACCGTATTGATATTAAATCGGCCAGTGAATTTGAAGAAATGGAAGTTGAATGGGCACAGGAAGAGGAGTCCTTTGAAGAGCTTCCTGCCAATGAGACAGACACTGAAGAGGCTGTTGAGGCTGATTTTGCTCAGGAACTTGTGTCAGACGATATTGAGTAGAGAATCCGGAGGTGTTTGATGGCAAAGACAAGAAAGATACCTTTAAGAAAGTCTCTTGTTTCGGGCGAAATCATTGATAAGCGTGATCTGCTCCGCATTGTCAAAACCAAGGAAGGCCAGATTTTTATTGATCCTACCGGCAAGAAAAACGGCCGGGGCGCCTACATCAAGATTGACAACGAAGAGGCCTTGAAAGCTAAGGAAAGAAAGGTTTTTAACCGCAGCTTTTCCATGGACGTTCCCGAGAGCTTTTATGATGAATTGATTGCCTTCGTTGATCATAAGGTAAAAAGAAGAGAGTTAGGCCTTGAGTAATTTAGAAAAACTGTCACAGCTATTGGGATTGGCCCAGCGAGCAGGACGTGTTATTTCCGGCGAGGAACAGGTTATTAAAGCTATTCAGGCCAACAAAGCTAAGCTCGTCTTTCTGGCCAAGGATGCCGGGGTCAATCTGACCAAACAAGTGACTGATAAAAGCAACTATTATGATATAGAAGTCTCCACAGTGTTTTCAACACTGGAATTAAGTGCCGCTATTGGCAGAAGCAGAAAAGTGCTTGCTGTTACGGACACTGGATTTTCAAAGAAAATGAGGACTCTTATGGACTAGAAGAATAGGAGGACAAGATTTGTCTAAGAAAAGATTATACGAAATTGCCAAGGAAATTGGCAAAGGAAGTAAAGAAGTTGTCGAAAAGGCAAAATCGTTGGGCCTAGAAGTAAAAAGCCACGCTTCGAGTGTGGATGAACAGGATGCTAAGCGCATTGCAGAAAGTTTTGCGGCTCCGCAGAAGCCAAAAGCTGCAGAAGCTCCGAAAGAAGCAGCAAAAGCGCAGGATAAGCAGCCATCTGAAGCAGCCAAAACGCAAGCTAAGCCGGCTCGTCCAAGACCGCAAAACCGGAATTTTAAGGCAGAACGTGAGGCGCGTGCTAAGGCAGAGGCAGAGCGCCGGGCCAGCGGCGGCAATCGCAATGAAGGCCGATCTAACCGCGGCAATGACCGACGCAGCGATAATCGCCATCAGCAAAACCGTCAGGATAATCGCCGAGGCGACAGCCGCAATCGCCGTCAGAATGACAATCGCCGCGACAATCGCAATCAAGCTGCTCCAAGGGGCAGTCAGGCAGGACCGCGTATGGACTTTAAAGCGCGGGCAGCTGCTTTAAAAGCAGAGCAGAATGCTGAGTATTCTCGTCAGAGTGAAGTGCGTTTCCATGAAGCTGAAGAAGCTAAGCGCCGTCAAGCAGTGCAGGCTCAGGAAAGAGCCAAAAAGGCCAAAGAAGAAGAGCAGAACGCTGCAGCAGCACTTGCTCAGGCGGCATCAGCTGCGGCACCGCTGCAAAGTCAGCCGGCGGCACCGGCACCGAGCCCGGCCGCAGCAGATAAACGGCGGAAGAAACAGGCCCGTCCAGATAAATCACGTGATTTTGCACATGAAAATGAGGATGGACCAAAACAAAGCAAAAACAAGAAAAATCGGAATAAGCAAAATCAAGTGAGAAACCAAAGAAATAGTAATTGGAACAAGAAAGCTAAAAAAGGTAAACATCATCGCAATCAGGACAGCAGTCCAAAACCTGTGACTGAGCGCAAGTTCCATGAATTACCGAAAGAATTTGAATACACAGAAGGTATGACGGTTGCTGAGATTGCAAAACGTATCAAGCGTGAGCCGGCAGAAATTGTTAAAAAACTCTTTATGATGGGAGTTATGGCAACGCAAAACCAATCTTTGGACGGAGATACTATTGAACTGCTGATGGTAGATTATGGTATTGAAGCCCATAAGAAGGTTGAGATCGATACAGCCGATATTGAGCGTTTCTTCGTTGAGGATGATTATCTCAATCCAGAAAATATGGTTGAACGAGCACCTGTTGTTACTATTATGGGGCACGTTGACCATGGTAAGACGACGCTCCTTGATACGCTTCGCAATTCACGTGTTGCTACAGGTGAAGCAGGCGGTATCACTCAGCATATTGGTGCCTATCAGATTGAAGAAGCCGGCAAGAAGATCACATTCTTGGACACACCGGGACACGCGGCCTTTACCAGCATGCGTGCACGGGGAGCTTCTGTTACGGATATCACTATCCTCATCGTTGCAGCTGATGACGGGGTTATGCCTCAAACGATAGAAGCCATCAATCACTCAAAAGCAGCCAATGTCCCGATTATTGTTGCCATTAACAAGATTGATAAGCCCGGAGCCAATCCTGAGCGCGTAATCGGTGAGTTGGCAGAACACGGTGTTATTTCAACAGCCTGGGGCGGTGATTCTGAGTTTGTTGAGATTTCGGCAAAATTCGGTCAAAATATTGAAGAATTGCTGGAAACGGTACTTCTGGTTGCGGAAATTCAAGAGCTCAAAGCCGATCCAACAGTCCGTGCTATCGGTACGGTTATCGAAGCCCGTCTGGATAAAGGTAAGGGAGCTGTTGCGACGCTTTTGGTTCAGCAGGGAACCCTGCATGTTCAGGACCCGATTGTTGTCGGCAATACTTTTGGCCGTGTCCGTGCCATGACTAATGATCTCGGCCGCCGCGTCAAAACAGCTTTGCCATCAACACCGGTGTCCATTACCGGTTTGAATGAGGCACCTATGGCGGGAGACCATTTTGCGGTCTATGAAGATGAAAAAGCAGCCCGTGCAGCCGGAGAAGAACGAGCTAAGCGTGCCCTGATGAAACAGCGTCAACTGACGCACCGTGTCAGCCTTGATAATCTCTTTGATACGCTTAAAGCCGGCGAAGTCAAATCAGTTAATGTCATCATCAAGGCGGATGTCCAAGGTTCTGTTGAAGCCCTAGCATCTTCTCTTCTCAAGATTGATGTTGAAGGTGTCAAGGTGAATGTTGTCCATTCAGCTGTCGGTGCTATCAATGAATCCGACGTTACTTTGGCTGAAGCTTCCAATGCTGTTATTATCGGCTTCAATGTCCGTCCGACACCGCAGGCCCGTCAGCAGGCTGAGGCTGATGATGTTGAAATCCGCCTGCATTCCATTATTTATAAGGTCATTGAAGAAGTGGAAGATGCCATGAAAGGTATGCTGGATCCGGAATTTGAAGAAAAAATTATCGGTGAAGCACTTATTCGTGAAACCTTCAAGGTTTCTAAAGTGGGAACAATTGGCGGCTTCATGGTAACCAGCGGTAAAGTTACGCGCGATTCCAGTGTCCGTGTTATCCGTGACGGTGTAGTCGTCTTTGATGGTAAATTAGCCAGCCTGAAGCACTATAAAGACGATGTGAAAGAAGTCGGCAACGGTCAAGAAGGCGGACTGATGATTGAAAACTACAATGATATCAAAGTTGATGATGCCATTGAAGCTTACATCATGGAAGAAATTAAAAGATAATAATAGTTACTTATCCTTCCTTACCGCCTTTAGCCGTACGCAAGTACAGCCGCCGTTGCGGTACCTTGGATTAAGGTCATATTATTTCTTTTGGAAGCAAAAAGCAACGATATAAAGCTAGGTCATCTGGCCTAGCTTTTTCGAAAAATTGTTAACTATCACAGAATTTTTGAACTATTAGGTTTAAAAATTGGAAAGCTAAAAAGAAAGGAAAAAACAATGTCTAATCATCGCATTGACCGTGTGGGCATGGAAATCAAACGTGAAGTCAACGAGATTTTGCAAAAGAAGGTTCGTGATCCGCGCGTTCATGAAGTCACCATAACAGAAGTTCAAATGCTGGGCGATCTGTCTTTGGCAAAGGTTTTTTATACGGTTATGAGCGATCTGGCCTCTGACAGACAAAAAGCACAGTTGGGACTTGAAAAGGCTACGGGAACTATCAAGCGTGAATTAGGGAAAAACCTGACCATGTACAAGATTCCGGATCTCCAGTTCATCAGAGATGAATCTATTGACTATGGCAATAAGATTGACCAAATGCTGCGGGATTTGGAAAGCAAAAAATAATAAAATGAAATACTGTTGGGACAGATAACCGTAATTGCCTAGGTACTAGGGTTGTCTGTTCTTTTCTAATTTTTATCGTTGACATCTGTAGACGACGGTGTTATAATTTGTTTACAAACGTAAACGAAAGGAGCACAAGCATGACAATTTCAAATGCGGAATGGGAAATCATGCGGGTGGTTTGGACCAAGGGCCAGACGACCAGTGCAGAGATTATAGATATCCTGAGCCAAAAGACGGAATGGACGGCGTCAACAGTCAAGACCCTCCTCAAACGTCTGGCGGACAAGGGGTATTTGCAAACAAAGAAAAATGGACGGCAGTTTCTGTATTCGGCTTCCTTCAGTGAAGAAGAAAGCATCAACAAGCAGGCTGATGAGCTCTTTGCCAAATTTTGCCAGCGCAAGCATGCGGCAATCTTAGAGCATCTGCTGGCTGAAACCCCAATGACGGCAGAAGATGTCAGTCAGCTGCAAGCTCTGCTGTTGACCAAAGAAACGGTCGAGCAGGTGCCCTGCAACTGTATTCCAGGGCAGTGCCGCTGTCAAGAACATGTGGGGGTGAGAAGATGAAGGAAGAAACATTTGTTATTGAAGGCATGACCTGTGCCTCCTGTGCGCTGACGGTTGAGAATGCAGTCAAAAAGCTGGATAACGTGGACGCTGCAGTGGTCAATCTGACTACGGAGAAGATGACGGTTGATTATGATCCTGCCAAGATTTCTGAAGCAGAGATTGAAAAAGCTGTCGCTGATGCGGGCTATGGGGCCAGCGTCTTTGACCCAGCTACAGCCAAATCTCAGGAAGAGCGCCAAGGTGAGGCGACAAACACCATGTGGCACAAGTTCCTCTGGTCGGCACTTTTCGCCGCGCCTCTGCTTTACCTGTCCATGGGCTCTATGCTGGGCATGTGGGTGCCAAGTATCTTGGACATGTCCCGCCACCCCATGATTTATGCACTGGTACAGTTGGCTCTGACCCTACCAGTCATGTACTTTGGCCGCCGTTATTATGACAATGGCTTTCGCTCACTCTTTAAAGGGCATCCCAATATGGATTCGCTTGTTGCCTTAGCGACGGCAGCGGCTTTCCTTTACAGTCTTTACGGAACCTATCACGTTTATCTGGGCCATGTTCATTATGCCCACCATCTCTACTATGAATCGGTAGCTGTTATTTTGACACTGATTACCTTGGGGAAATACTTTGAAACGCTATCCAAAGGTCGGACATCAGATGCTATCAAAAAACTGATGCATTTATCGGCAAAAGAAGCAATCGTCCTTCGCGATGGCAAGGAAGTCCGCATTCCGATTGAAGATGTAGAGATTGGCGATCATATCCTGGTTAAACCGGGAGAGAAGATTCCGGTTGACGGCCGCGTGCTTTCCGGCCATTCTGCTATTGATGAGTCCATGCTGACGGGAGAGTCGCTTCCTATCGAAAAAACAGCTGACAGTCCAGTTTATGCCGGCTCCATCAACGGTCAGGGCAGCCTTGTCTTTGAAGCCGAAAAGGTTGGCAGTGAAACCTTGCTGTCTCAGATTATTAAACTGGTTGAAGATGCCCAGCAGACAAAAGCGCCTATTGCTAAGATTGCGGATAAGGTATCGGCAGTTTTTGTCCCAGTTATTATCGCAATCGCCCTGCTGACAGGTCTCTTCTGGTATTTTGTGATGGGACAGGATTTCACTTTTTCAATGACAGTCAGCGTAGCTGTTCTTGTTATTGCCTGCCCTTGCGCCTTGGGTTTAGCAACGCCGACCGCTATTATGGTGGGCACAGGCCGGGCTGCTGAAAATGGGATTCTCTATAAGCGCGGGGATGTGCTGGAATTAGCCCATCAGGCTGACACAATCGTTTTTGATAAGACGGGCACCATCACTCGGGGCAAGCCGGAAGTTGTTAACAGTTTTTCCTACAGTTCTCATTCGTCTGTGCTGCAGCTGGCAGCTTCCTTGGAAGCTCTGTCTGAGCATCCTTTAAGTCAGGCTGTTGTGGACTATGCCCGAAAGGAAGAAAATACCTTGCTTGACGTTGAGGATTTCACTTCGTTAACAGGCTTTGGGCTCAAAGGCCGCGTAGCCGGTACAGAGCTTTTGGTGGGCAATGACAAGCTCATGCTGCAAAATCATATTTCTCTTGAACAGGCTCAAAGTGATTTCAAAGGAGCAACTGCCAAGGGACAAACACCGATTTTTGTTGCAGGTGACGGTCAGCTTCTGGGCTTGATTGCCATTGCGGATAAGGTCAAACCTGACAGTAAGGAAACTGTTAAAACTTTGCAGGATATGGGAATCGAAGTGGTCATGCTGACCGGTGACAATGAAGAGACCGCTAAGGCGATTGCCAAAGAAGTTGGCATTTCTTCTGTAATCAGTCAGGTTCTGCCGCAGGAAAAAACGCAGGCCATTCTTGATTTGCAGGCTGAAGGTAAGAAGGTTGCCATGGTTGGAGACGGCATCAATGATGCTCCGGCGCTTGCGACAGCGGACATTGGGATTTCGATGGGTTCCGGAACAGACATTGCCATGGAATCTGCAGATATTGTCCTGATGAAATCGGCTATGCTTGATATTGTCAAGGCGCTCAAAATCAGCCGAGCGACCATTATCAATATCAAAGAAAATTTATTCTGGGCTTTTATTTACAATATTTTATCCATTCCGATAGCAATGGGTGTGCTTTACCTCTTTGGCGGACCGCTGCTTGATCCTATGATTGCGGGTCTGGCTATGAGTTTTAGTTCAGTTTCTGTTGTTTTAAATGCCCTGCGTCTAAAAATCGTAAAATTGTAAAAGGAGAATTATCATGGAAAAAACATATCATATCAACGGTTTAAAATGCCAAGGCTGTGCTGACAATGTCACCAAACGTTTTTCAGAATTAAAAAAAGTGGACAGTGTGACAGTTGACCTTGATAAAAAAGAAGTCACCGTAACAGGCAACCCCAGCAAGTGGTCTTTAAAACGTGCTCTAAAAGGAACAAAGTATGAATTAGGAGCAGAAGTCTAGCCGTTTTAAGGAATGATTTAACAAAAAAGAAAGCGAGAAGGTCAACTGCTGCCGCAGAAATTTTCTCGCTTATTTTGATGCAGGCAATAAGCAGCTGTATTATGGGATGTGCTATTTGCTTAAATATGATAAACTAGACAGTAGATTGATTTAGAAAAGGTCGTAATTATTGTGCTTAAATTAATTGCTATTGATTTGGATGGAACGCTCTTAGACAGTCAAAAGGAGCTTTCCCAAAGAAATATTGATGTCATTCAGGAAGCAGCTCAAAAAGGCCATAAGATTGTCATTTGCACCGGCCGCATTCAAAGTGGTGTGGAGCCTTACTTTGATCAATTAGAGCTAAAGGCGGAGGAAGAATATGCTGTTTTAAATAACGGCTGCTCTCTTCACACGATTCGGGAGGACTGGCAGCTCCTAAGTTACCATAACTTGGACTTTCATGATGTGCAGTATCTCTACAGCCTTTTAGACGGCTATCCCGAGATTTACCTGACCTTGATTGCTGATGTGGACTATTTGGTACTTGCTGATGAAGTACCGGATTTGGTGACTTATGATGCCAGCCTAGTTTTCACAGAGCCCAAGCCGGTTTCTTTGGCAGATGTAAAAACAGCAGACAACCCCGTTTTTCAGGCCATGTATATGGGAGAGCCTGACGTCTTAGATAGCTTTCAGGCTGATTTTGAGGCAGAATTGGCTGAAAAATTCAGTATGGTCAGAAGTCAATCCTACCTTTTTGAAGCCATGCCCCAGGGCATTACCAAGGCGAGCGGTTTAAAAGAATTGGCTCAAAAATTAGATGTAGAGGCCAAAGATATTGTGGCCTTGGGTGATGCGGCTAACGATCTTGAAATGATGAAAGCAGCAGGTTTCAGTATTGCCATGGGAAATGCTGCTGAGGATGTTAAAAAAATTGCAGACGCCATAACAAGCTCAAACGATGAAGCCGGTGTGGCAGAAGCCATCACAAAATATGTTTTGCAAGCAGCAAAAGATTAGCAGAAAAGTCTTAGACTTATTGGCAAGTTACTGCTGAACACTTTGTACTAAAAAAAGGAGTGAAAGGGTCTGGGGAGAGACCGTTTCACTCCTGTTTTTATAAGTTTTGGGAATCTTTTCGGTGTTTGTAAATGGCTAAAAGTGTTGACAGACTGATGAAAATATCCATACAAACAACGGGATAGGCCTTGATAGTGATGTCATAAACCAGCCAGAGCAGCATGTTTTCGATGATGAGCCAGCGCAGAATCTGCATTTTAGAGGTTACAAAGGTTGTTAGGGTATAAGAGACCGAAGAGATGATAGGCAGATAGCCGATGAGCCCCAAATTATTGACATAGCTGCCTAGGCCGATTTGAAATAGAATCAGACAAACAGTAATCCATTTGCTGTTTTTTTGTTTGATAATCAGTGTGTTTCTGATGATGGAGACACTGATAGTCAGGGCGCCTGTATAACCGCCTAAAAGGAGGTTGGCTATAATGGTAAACATATAATCGCTGATTTGCCAGATCAGCATCTGCTGCTTATTTTTAGTAAAAGAAGAATAGGCCAGGCAAAAAGCACCCAGACCGGAAAATATCATTGCTATAGGAAGTCTCATTAATCATTACCGCTTTATTGTTATATGAACACAAAAAGAAGCTCTCATGTGCCAGCACTCTTTATTATAAGGGAAAGCCTGAAAAAAGCCAATGCCTTATGCAGCAGTTCTTATTGATAAGAAAAAACAATCATCAGCTTGCAGACAAACTCTATAGTTAGCATTTCACAAGCACACACATCTTAGGATAGTATCAATTCACAATCTATAAGAAAAATAGGCGAATTGAACGAGGCTGCGGATAAAGGCACCCTTTGTATCTTGAACTTAGGTATGAAATTCCAAAGGAAGTTGCTGCCTAAGGAAAGTATCATAACACAATAGTTCTTTTGATAAAAATTGACTTTTTCTTCAGTCTGATTTCATTTCTCTTATTTAACGTCTTATCCCTGCATTTTGACCTCTTGTCCAAAAAGCCGAGATTTTTGAGTGAGCTTTTGTTAAACTGCAGTCAGATAGATAAGAAAGGAGTTCATCATGCTGCTGACAACTCAAAACCTCGTTAAAACTTACGGTAAACATATCGCGGTTAATGATCTCAATGTGGATATTGAAAAGGGGAGCTTTACCGCTATCTTAGGCCCCAATGGTGCAGGGAAATCTTCTACAATCCAGATGCTCATCGGCCTCTCCCAACCTGATGCTGGCAGAGTCATTTATACGCAAAAGGCAAAAATCGGTGTGGTTTTTCAAAACAGTGTTTTAGATGACATGCTGACTGTTAGGGAGAACTTGCACATCCGGGCACGCCAGTATAAGCATATTGCTCCTCAAAAGATAGAGGAACTTGCTGACAAACTGGGGCTGATGCATTTTATCAATCAAGCTTACGGAAGCCTGTCAGGAGGGCAAAAAAGACGTGTGGATATTGCGCGTGCCCTGCTGAACAGCCCTGATATTCTCTTTTTGGATGAGCCGACAACAGGCCTTGACATTCAGACCCGGCAGACCATCTGGGATTTGCTGAATCAGCTTCAGAAAAAAGATCAGCTGACCATTGTTTTAACCACTCATTATCTGGATGAAGCAGACAGTGCTGATAGGGTATATATCGTTGATCACGGACAGGTAATTGCGCAGGGTACAGCCAGTTTCATCAAGGAAAAATATGCCAAAAATATCCTTAAACTGTACAGTGAACAGATGAACAGTCTTCTCGATCGCTTGCAGAAGGCCAGCCTGATTGAGCAAGTCGGAGAAAAGGAAGTCATTTTAAGGCCTGAGACGGCTGAGCAGGCTATGGATATTCTCAGCAGCTGCCGAGGGCTCATTCACAATTTTGAATTTCGTCCCGGCACAATGGATGATGCTTTTATGACCTTAACTGGACGGGAGGTACGCTAAATGTTAGCTTTAATGAAACGCAACTGTATTCTTTATTTCCGCAACCGCAGCGGTGTGATTTTCTCACTTATGGGAGCTCTCATTTCTTTCATTCTTTATCTGGTTTTTCTCAAAGACAATATCGAATCTTCTTGGTCGCGTATTGATGATACCAACCAGCTTTTAGACACATGGCTGATGGGAGGAACACTGGCTATCACCGGGATTACCACTACCTTATCCAGTCTGTCTCAGTGGACAAAGGACAGGGAAAGTCATGTGCGTCAGGATCTCCTGATTACCGATCTTGGCTGCTGGTCCCTGTCTTTCAGCTATATTCTCAGTGCAGCTCTTGTTGGCTTTGTCATGCAGCTGATAATGTTTGCTATTATGAGCAGCTACTTTTATGTGGCGGATCAGGTCAGCCTTTCTTGGTCTGTGTGGCCTCAGCTCCTTGCTGTCATGCTTTTAAATACGCTTATCTCAACCCTGCTTAATGCTCTTTTGGTCAGCCGTATGCGCTCAGTTGATAATCTCGGCAAACTTGCAACTGTTTTTGGGGCTGCCTCGGGTTTTCTTGTAGGAACCTACGTTCCGATCGGTGCGCTTCCGGATTTTGCGCAAACCCTGATGAAATGCACACCGGGAGCTTATATCGCTTCCTTATTCAGACAGGTGCTCATGGCAGATGCCCTCAAAAATAATTTCAGCCAGAGCAGCGCCAGAGAGCACTTTGAAAAAATAATGGGAATACGCTTAGATTGGCAGGAGTTGTTGACAAATGTTCAGACCTACTATATAGTGGTAGGTATCTTAGCGATTGGACTTGTCCTGTTCAGCTTGCAAAATGCTCTGATGCAGCGCCGAGCCCTTGTTTAGAGAGGAAGATTAGGTGGTAAAAAGTCAATTTGAGCTGGATTCGCAAATTCCGGTCCATACTCCCCTTGTTTTGGTCAAGGCAGCAGAAAAAACAGACGATATTCAGCGGCTGCTTGATTATATTGATAACTATCAGCTGACCGCAAGCACTGCTGTTCCCATCAAGAGCATGGACAAAATCATCATGCTCAAACTCAGCGAGATCATATTGGCCGATGTCAGCCAAACGACTCTGAAAATTTATACCTTAAAGGGTGTCTATACGACAACAGAAACACTGGTTCATTTTTTAAACCGGCTGAATAAATCTAATTTTATTCAAATTTCAAAGCATGCCCTGATTAACCTTGACCATCTGGAATCGCTGTCTGACAGCTTTTCAGGAAATATGATGGCCAAGTTAAGCAACAATATTAAGTCCAGCGTGAGCCGCAAGTATGTCAAACTGCTGATGGCTCAGCTGGGACTTTAGAAAGGAAATCGGGATGAAAAAAGTATTCAGTGCTATGCTGTCAGGACTTCGTACAGGCAGTCTTACCTATCTCTTAGTTCTTCTTCTTGATATTCAGCAATCACCGGTCAGCAAAAGCAATATTATTAGTATTTTAGTCATGAGTGCTGCTATTGGGCTTGTCAGTCTGATATTTGACAGTGAGCGTTTTTCATTTCTGCTGCTTTTGGCTGTCCACTGTTTAGCCACTTTGGCCCTTGTCGCAGCTATGATGGTTTACAACGGCTGGCAGGAGGTTCTGCTTTTGCCGCGATTCTGGATCGAGTATTTCCTAATCTATGTGATTATATGGTGCATGGTGCGTTTGGATATCTATCTTAAAACCCAAAAAATCAATCAAGCTTTGTCAAAGCGCCACCAGTCAAAAAATCAGGAGCAGTAAACTCTTGATTTTTTATTTATAAAGCCAAAAATTTACTGTATAATATAAACGAAATGGAGGCGTTTTTTGATGACAAAATATATTAAAGCAGATAGCTTTTTTTACCCCTATGACGTTAAGGGAAGCGGATTTCTGGAAATTACAGACGGCTGTTTTGGACAATGGCAGAGCGACGTGCCTAAGGAAGCCGATGTGATTGACTGTACAGGGTATTCAATAGCGCCCGGTTTGGTTGACACCCATATTCACGGCTATGCCGGTGCTGATACCATGGACAATAGCAGATCTTCTCTGGAAAAGATGAGTCAGGCTTTGCTTGCGGCCGGTGTAACAAGCTTCCTGCCGACAACTCTGACAGCTTCATTTGAAGAATTGACGGCCATTTGTCAGACCGCAGCAGAATTTGCAGGTCAAGAAACCGGTGCTAGGATTCAAGGTCTTTATTTTGAAGGGCCTTACTTTACGGAAACCTATAAAGGTGCGCAAAATACGACCTATATGCGCAATCCCAGCTGTCAGGAACTGGATGCCTGGCTGACGGCCAGTCAGGGCCTTTTAAAGAAGATAGCCATCGCACCGGAGCGCAAAGGCAGTGAAGAATTTATTCGCTATGCCAGAGAAAAAGGGGTGACAGTCGCTTTGGGCCACTCCAACGCTACCTATCAGCAGGCTGTTGAAGCGGTGGAAGCCGGTGCCAGTGTCTGGGTGCACGCTTATAATGGCATGCGGGGACTCAGTCACCGCGAACCGGGCATGGTAGGAGCTGTTTACAGCCTTCCCAACACCTATGCGGAGCTTATCTGTGACGGCCACCATGTGACACCGGTAGCCTGCGATATTTTGATGAAACAAAAGGGCCACCATCAGGTAGCTCTCATTACTGACTGCATGAGTGCCGGAGGCCTTGCAGACGGAGATTATATGCTGGGAGAATTTCCGGTTGTTGTGGCAAATGGCACAGCGCGGCTTAAGGAGGGCGGCAATCTTGCAGGATCCGTTTTGGAGCTTAAAGATGCTGTCAAAAATGTCGCTGACTGGGGGATTGCCAATAAAGCTGAAGCTGTTCGTATGGCCAGCCTCATTCCGGCTCTTTCTTTAGGACTTGATCAAGTCTGCGGTCAGATTAAAGCCGGACACCAGGCTGATTTTATCGTTTTGGACCATGATTTGAACCTTATGGCTACCTATTTGGGCGGTGAGAAAAAATATGAACGGGCTGAGCAATAAGCAGCCAGACTACACTCAGACTGAAAAATATATGCTAGTCAGTTACGTTACGGACATTTTGAAATCAGTAAAGATTTCTTTATGTATATTTTTAATTATATAAAAGTGGAATGAGTGGGGAATTATGCGATTGAAACAAGATTTAGACAATATTTTTGATCAAATCATTAAACAAGAAGAAAAAATGATTACAAATTTACAAGATGGAGAACAGATAGAAAGAAATCCCAGTTACTTTAAAGATATGAAAATGATGTATCAAAAAGAATGGGAAGGAATTCGTAATCCGAATAATATTTTTATTCCTTTTATTTTGGTTAGTATGGAATCTGTTCTGAGAAGAATTATCCATATTGAAAAAAATATAAAAGAACAACCAACTGCTGTGAATATTTTGGATAAACTCTTATCCAAAGAATCTCCATTACAATTGGCTCAAAGTGATATAAGATATCAAATTTGGCAAAAAATAAGAAATGATAAATTAACTCTACTTGGTTTTGTGGATGAAAAGGAGAAGTTGTCTGCTTTAAGAGAATATCTCATTAAGGAACAGTCAATTAAAGCTGAGGATATGGTTGAAAAGGAGTTCGACAGGAATGGTTATTTTATTAATTTGAAAAATGTACTGATAGGTATTCGAGATAACTATTATAGCAGGGAAAAAAGGTTTAACAATTCATATAGAAATTTAATTCTCCATGCAAATCGTCTCTTAATTATTGAAAATAATAAGATGTTTGGACAGATGCTAGAAGATTATTGCAAACTTATTTCTAGTGTATGGTCTGGGCCAATAACGAGCTATACAAAGGAGCATAATGATCCATGGTTGAGATTAGTGGAGAGGTTTAGGAAATAAGGATTTATATCATTTTGAAAGATAGGAAAAAAACTAGGGAAATTGCTTATTATACATACCAAATTTTATCTGATTAGACAAGCTGCTTATTTTTTGCTATAATAGCTGTCGTGAAAGAGTATCATTTCAGAATCTTTTTCAAGCGAGTCTGGGCTGGTGCAAGCCAGATATGAGATTGGAATGATTGGAGCTTTCTTTAATTACTGTAATCCATATAAAATGAAGTAAAAAATTAGGGTGGAACCGCGTCTCTGCGCCCCTATGCCAGTCGGCATAGGGCAGAAGATGGGTTCCATTTTTTGTACTCATGCTGAACATCAGAAAGGAAAAATCATGATAAGTGGATCGTGCTTATGTAAGGCTGTCAGTTATCAGGCAGATGCGACGATTGAGGAGCTGGTGGTTTGCCATTGTTCTTTCTGCCGTAAGGCGACGGCCTCAGCCTATTCGGTCAATGCTAGGGTATTTAAGGATCAGTTTAAGCTCTTATGTGGGGCTGAACAATTGGTCAGCTACAGCTCATCGCCAGGAAAAGACAGGTATTACTGCAAGACCTGTCACAGCCAGATTTACCACACTCAGGACAGTCAACCTGAGCTGCTGACTCTCAAGATGGGACTGGTAGATACTACAGATCAAGACCTTTCAGCTATCCCTAAACGCCATATCTATAAGGATCCAGCTTATATTTGGCTTGAGTCGTGACAGGGCTGTCCAAACCAAATGGAGTTAAAAACTAACTTTTCACCTCGCCGGAGGTGCTGGCTCTTAAAGGAGCAAGCATCTAACGGCAGTCGCTAGAGCGGTTTGCCTAGTCGATGCGCCAGCTTTTGTTACTAAAAATAATCGTTTTGGCAACGAAAGCGTCGCCGAATAATCAAAAAAGAAAGAGGATACTACATTGAGTAAAAAACTAACCTTTCAAGAAATTATCTTAACCCTGCAGCAATTCTGGAATGACCAAGGCTGCATGCTCATGCAGGCCTATGATAATGAGAAGGGGGCTGGGACTATGAGCCCTTACACCTTCCTGCGTGCCATCGGTCCTGAGCCTTGGAACGCAGCCTATGTGGAACCTTCCCGCCGGCCTGCAGACGGCCGCTATGGTGAAAATCCCAACCGTCTTTACCAACACCATCAATTTCAAGTGGTCATGAAACCATCACCGGCAAATATTCAGGAACTCTACCTGCAGTCGCTTGAAGTGCTGGGAATTAATCCTTTGGAGCATGACATTCGTTTTGTTGAAGACAACTGGGAAAATCCTTCAACCGGTTCGGCCGGCCTTGGCTGGGAAGTCTGGCTGGACGGCATGGAAATTACGCAGTTCACTTATTTTCAGCAGGTTGGAGGACTAGCGACCCAGCCTGTCACAGCTGAGGTGACTTACGGTTTAGAGCGTCTGGCCTCTTACATTCAGGAAGTGGATTCTGTCTACGATATTGAATGGGCACGGGGAGTCAAGTACGGAGAAATCTTTACCCAGCCTGAATACGAGCATTCAAAATATAGTTTTGAAATCAGCGACCAAGACATGCTGCTGGAAAATTTTGAAAAGTTTGAAGCAGAAGCCAAACGCTGTCTTGATGAGCACTTGGTGCATCCTGCCTATGATTACGTGCTCAAATGTTCGCACACGTTCAATTTGCTGGATGCCAGAGGCGCTGTATCTGTTACCGAGCGCGCCGGTTATATCGCCCGCATTCGCAATCTTGCCCGTATCGTAGCTAAGACGTTCGTAGCTGAACGCAAGCGTTTAGGCTATCCGCTGTTGGATGAAGAAACCCGAGCACAGCTCTTGAAGGAGGACGCAGAATAATGACGAAAAATTTACTAGTAGAGCTTGGACTGGAAGAAATGCCTGCTTATGTTGTCAAACCAAGCATGAAGCAGCTGCGGCAGAAAATGGGCCGATTTTTAGAGGATAACCGTCTGTCGTTTGAAAAAATTGAAATGTTTTCAACACCGCGCCGCCTGGCTGTCCGCGTGGTCAATTTGGCCGATTGGCAGAGCGACTACTCTGAAGATTTTAAGGGACCGTCTAAAAAAATCGCTCTGGATGCCCAAGGAAATTTTACCAAGGCAGCCCAAGGTTTTGTACGCGGCAAGGGTCTAAGCACGGATGATATCGAATTTCGCAGTGTCAATGGCGAAGAATATGCTTATGTGACGAAAAATGAAGCTGGAAAGCCCGTCAAGGAAGTTCTTGGGGGCGTCATTGATGTGTTGAAATCACTGATTTTTCCTGTCAACATGCACTGGGCTAACCATACTTTTGAATATATCCGCCCCGTTCATACGCTTGTGGTGCTTTTAGATGATGAGGAGCTGGATCTTGATTTTCTGGATATTACTTCCGGCCGCACCAGCCGAGGGCACCGTTTTCTGGGCAAGGAAGCCCAAATTGCTTCAGCAGATTCCTATGAAGAGGACTTGGAAGCAGAATTCGTTATCGCCAGCGCTGCTAAGCGTGAGGATATGATCATTGAGCAAATCAGAAACATTGAAAAAACCTACAATGTCAGTGTTGAAATCGACGAAGATTTGTTAAATGAAGTCCTCAATCTGGTGGAATACCCAACTGCCTTTATGGGCCGTTTTGATCAGAAATATTTGGAGCTGCCTGAAGAAGTCTTGGTAACTTCAATGAAAACGCATCAGCGCTACTTTGTTGTCCGTGATCAAGCGGGCAAGCTTCTGCCGAATTTTATTTCCGTTCGCAACGGCAATGATCAGTTTATTGATAATGTCATCAAGGGAAATGAAAAGGTTCTTCTGGCACGGCTGGAAGATGGTGAATTTTTCTGGCGCGAAGACCAAAAACTGCAGATTGCTGACTTGGTAGACAAATTAAAATTAGTCACTTTCCATGAAAAGATCGGCTCCTTGTATGAGCATATGATGCGAACCAAGAGCATTGCAGCTTATCTGTCGGATTTATCAGATTTGACAGAGGAAGAAAAGGCGCAGGTAGAGCGTGCGGCCGGTATCTATAAATTTGACCTTCTGACAGGCATGGTAGGTGAGTTTGATGAATTACAAGGTATCATGGGTGAGAAGTATGCTGTCTTAGCTGGAGAAAATCGGGCTGTTGCGGCTGCTATCCGTGAGCATTATCTGCCGACCAGCAGTGAAGGAGAGCTCCCTGATACTAAGGTAGGGGCGGTTCTTGCGATTGCTGATAAGTTAGATACCCTGCTATCCTTCTTTTCAGTCGGTCTCATTCCAAGCGGCTCTAATGATCCTTATGCACTCCGCCGTGCTACCCAAGGAATTGTCCGTATCCTCGATAAATTCGGCTGGGAAATCCCGCTGGATGATTTAATTGCTAATTTGTATCAGCTGAATTTTGACAGTTTGACCTATCAAAATCAGTCCGATGTCATGGACTTTATCCGCGGCCGTGTTGAGAAAATGATTGATGCGTCTGTACCAAAAGATATTAGAGAAGCGGTGCTTGACAGTTCAACTCACATTGTTCGTTTGCAGGTTGAGGCGGCAGCAACGCTGACCGAAAAATCCAAGGATCCTAATTTCAAGGCTTCTGTAGAAAGCCTTTCCCGCGTCTTTAATTTGGCCGAAAAAGCAGGCGAGCAGTCAATAGATACCAGCATTTTTGAAAATGAACACGAGCAAGAGCTCTACGATGCGGTGACAGAACTTCATTTTACAGAAGACATGACAGAAAATGTTGACAGACTTTTTGCTCTCAGTCCGATTATTGATGCCTTTTTTGACCATACTATGGTTATGGCAGAAGATGAGGCTGTCAGAAATAATCGTTTGGCCCTTCTTGCTGCTTTAGGCGAAAAGGCTAAGACCATTGCGGCCTTTAATGAGATTAATACAAAATAACTGAACACGGCTACGACACTGTGCAAAAAGAGAGCTTCTCCCAGAGTCCTGCGACTCTTGGTCTTAAATTCGTCGTAGACGTCTGAACTCTCTGCGCCTTGCAGGCATTGAGAGTTCTAGTCGTCCTGACGAGGGTGCGTCAACGAAATCCTGGATTTCTGACTTACCGCTTATTTTGCTGTGTGTCGCTTACGCCTTTGTATCTTGATAAAAGGAGAGAAAATGGAACAGGCAAAAATTGACCGGATCAACGAGCTTGCTCGTAAGAAAAAACGTGAAGGTTTGACAGGTGCTGAAAAAGTTGAACAGGCGCGGCTTCGTGAGGAATATATTGAAGGCTACCGACGGAGTTTCCGCCATCATATTGAAGGGCTTAAAATTGTTGATGAACAGGGCAATGATATTACGCCTGAAAAGCTCAAGGAAATTCAGCGCCGAAAAGGTCTTCATGGCAGAAAACCGGGAGATAAGAGCTAAAAAGCAGAAAAGACAGCAGTCATTGTGAAAACTGCTGTCTTTTTAGTGCTGTTTGTCAGCAGCACCACACCTTGCTGGGAAAAGCAATCCCTTTCTTTATGGCTGGATTTGTCAGCATCTAGGGATAGCAAGCACTTTTATTGACGGTTTATCATGGGGTAGGATATAATCAAAAAATAGAAAGGACTTATTATGAAAAAAAGATTATTAGCCCTATTACTGACTGTTTGTTCCGTTTCGCTGCTGGCAGCCTGTGATACTGATGATGACGATAATCAGCAGACACAGACCAGAACTGAGCAGACAGCGAACTCTGAAGCCAATCAGTCTGACAGTTCTCAGACAAAAATTTCATCGGACAAGGCCAAGGCTATCGCCCTTAAAGATGCCGGTTTCGCTGAAAAAGATGTCACTCTCTTAACTGTTGAGCAAGATACTGATGACGGTGCGGCAGAATTTGAAATTGAGTTTACCAAAGACACAACTGAGTATAGCTATACTATCAATGCTGATACAGGAGATATTATTTCCAAAGAATCAGAAAATGTTAATGATTAAACCTTTCTGATTTCTGCATATTCTCAAAAATATATGCAAAAAAGAACTGAGACAGCATTTCAGCCCGATTCTCAAAGGCTGGATAAATCAGATTAGCTAAAGGCTGGACTTTTGTATTTGTACAGAGTTCAGTCTTTTTTGTGGGAACAAAGAGCAGCTGATCCGTTGTTCATTTAAAGGGCAGCTTGTTTTGCTGCTAGAAATGTGAAGATTTTAGAACGCTAAAAAGATGCCAGAGTAAAACCAGCATCTTTTTAGCTCTAGATTGAAGTTGTTCGATTAAAAGAATAAAGCGGGAGCAGCGATTTTAAATCACATTAGCCCTCGCTTTTTATAAACAGTAAAATTCTATGGATATGACAGAAGTTTTAACGGTTAAACCTGCGCTTTGCCAAGAAACCAAGGCCCATCAGAGCGATTCCCATTCCTAGAACGGCTGGCAGCAGAGAAACTTTATTCCCCGTTTCAGGAAGCAGGTCTTTCGCCTTGGCTTGAGAAATGATCTTAGCTGTTTTTGGAGAGTGTTGGTCTAAGGCAGGAGCTGGACTCATTGCTGCTGGTTCATTGCCTGGGTTTGGTTTTGCTGCCTGCGGTATATTTGGATAGGCTGCCGCGGGCTCTGTCCTATCGGCAGCCGGCTGCTGAGGAAGGCTTGGGTCAGGGTCGCTGTCTGTTTCAGCAATTGGCGGCTGAGGATCAGCAAGCACAGCTTTTTTAGCAGCCGCCGAAGTCCTGTAATGGAAGGTTGTATTTGGCAAAAATGTGACAGGTTTGCCCTTGTAGTAGAGGACCCAGTTGCCATCAGCATCTTTTTGAGAAGAGAAGTCCTGTTCATTAGAGGTTCCTCCTGTGCCGCCAAAGATGAGTTCAGCATACCATGACTGCTCTTCGCCGCCCTGTCCGTCAGCAATGCCGATTCCCATAGCGCTGCCAGAAGCAGAAAGAATACTGATAGCATGGCCAAATGACTGCAGTCCGTCATTTGGGTCGTTTAGGATGTTGAAATAATCAGCAAACCAGTTAAGGGCGAGGTAATAAGCGGTCGCTTGGTCTGATGCAATCGTCTGACCGGCAGCATTGGTTCGGCGCAGATTATTGTCCATGTGCCCGTTTTCTTCATACCAAGTCATGCCTTGAGGAAAGGCTAAGGCTGTATCGTGTTCCAGACCGTCAGATTCTGCCGCTTCTTCATTGGCCCGAGCCTGAGCAAAATCCTGCATCACCTGATTAACTGGAGGAACAGGAAAATCAATGCCGTTAATCTGCCGAAGTTCTGTTAAATATTGGTTGAGATACTTAGCAATTTCTGCAGTGTCGGGCTGATAAAGCTGGCTGGGGTCATCAACAGTAATATATTCATCCCTTGTGCCATTGTAAACAACGTCTGCTACCTGAGCAATTTTGCCGACGGATTCCAATTCATCATTAAAATTAACACTGTCATAAACGGCTCCTGCCTTTTCATCAGCACTGCTTTCTTGCTTGTCAGCAGCAGAGGTACTTGACGCTGTCTGAGCAGCAGACTGGGCAGGCTGAGCGCTTGCCTGTTGAGTTTGAGCAGGCGCTGTTTCTGTTGAGGCATCAGCAATGGTATTTGCTGTGTCTGCCTGCGGGCTGTCTGCAGTTGGAGCGGTCTGCTCTGCCGTGCTTGTTTGGGGAGCTTCAGCTGTATCTGCTGCCTGCGGCGCAGTTTCTTGAGAAGGAGAATTGACATTAGCGGGGTCAGCTGCCGCTATATCTGTCTGTTCGGCAGAAGTGCCGGCTGCCTGTGTCAGTGTGTCAGCTGCGGGAGACTGGGCTTCTGTCACCTGAGCGGTCTCTGGCGCTGCTTGTACCGCACTGTCATCGGCCTCTGCCGTTTGGGCAGCTCCTAAAGCAATAACAGCAGCTGTTAAAATAGTACCGCACAGTCCCAAAACCTTATTTTTACGTTTACTGAAAATTTTCTTTTGCATGAATCTACCTTTCTTTTAAATGATTTTGGACAGTCCTACAATCAAAAATTAGCTTATCATTAGTTTGATAAAATTTTAAAAAGATCCGATTGCAATTAGATTACAATTTTTTTATGAATTGCCAAAAAATGACCGTGAAAATCTTAAATATTCCCTTAATAGCAGTGCATATTTGAGATTTTTATAGTATAATTTTTCTTATGAAACGGAATTTTGAAACGGTTAAACGCCTAGTCATTAAAATTGGAACGAGTTCTCTTGTTCTGCCAAATGGCAAAATCAATCTTGAAAAAATTGATCAGCTGGCCTTCGTCATTGCCAGTCTTATGAATAAGGACAAGGAGGTTGTTCTGGTATCATCCGGTGCTGTGGGTTTTGGCTTAGATGTCCTGGGACTGGACAAGCGTCCGGCTGAAATAGCCCAGCAGCAGGCAGTGTCAAGTGTCGGTCAGGTGGCGATGATGAGCCTATACTCACAGATTTTTTCGCACTATCAGACCAAAGTCTCACAAATTCTGCTGACGCGTGATGTTATCGAGTATCCCGAAAGTCTTGCCAATGTTATCAATACCTTTGAGACTCTTTTGTCCATGGGAATTGTACCGATTGTCAATGAAAATGATACGACCAGTGTTGATGAAATGGATCATGCGACCAAGTTCGGCGACAATGACCGCCTGTCGGCTGTCGTTGCTAAAATTACTGAGGCAGACTTGCTGGTCATGCTGTCAGATATTGACGGTCTCTATGATAAGAATCCAACCATTTACGATGATGCTGTTTTGTACGAGCAGGTATCTGAGATTACCGAAAACATCCTGAAATCTGCGGGCGGTGCCGGCAGCAAATTTGGGACAGGCGGTATGATCAGCAAGATTCAAAGTGCCCAGATGGTCTTTGACAACAAGGGTCAGATGGTTCTCATGAACGGTGCCAACCCGCGTGATATTCTGCGTATGCTGGACGGTGCTAACCTGGGAACCTGGTTTATCCAAAAAGGAAACGAGGTGGAGTGATGAGCTATATTGATGAGTTAGGCCGGCAGGCTAAAAAAGCCAGCCTGAATCTGGCTAAGCTGGCAACAGCGGAAAAAAATCAAATACTGAGGCAGGCAGCTGCCAATCTGTTGGCACAGACTGATTATATTTTAGCTGAAAATGCGCGTGATCTTGCAAGTGCCAAGGAACATGGCATTTCTGAGATTATGGCAGACAGGCTGCGTTTGGACGCTGCACGTATTGAAGGAATCGCCGAGGGGGTCCGTCAGGTAGCTGACCTCCAGGATCCAATCGGTCAGGTTGTTCGCGGCTATACCAATCTGGACGGTCTTAAAATCGTTCAAAAACGCGTACCGCTGGGAGTCATTGCCATGATCTTTGAAAGTCGTCCCAACGTTTCGGTTGATGCGTTCAGTCTGGCTTTCAAAACCAGCAATGCGATCATTCTGCGGGGCGGCCGTGATGCGATTAATTCCAACAAGGCTCTCGTCAAGGTTCTTCGGGAAACGCTGTCTGATTTTGGAGCGGATGCCAATGCTGTACAGCTGGTTGAAGATACCAGCCATGCAGTAGCCGAAGAGCTGATGCAGGCCGTGGATTACGTTGATGTCTTGATTCCGCGCGGCAGTGGCCGTTTGATTCAGACGGTTAAGGAAAAATCCAAGGTGCCTTTCATTGAAACAGGCGTTGGCAATGTGCATATCTATGTTGATGAGTCTGCCGATCTGGATATGGCCGTTAAGATTGTTATCAATGCCAAGACCTCTCGTCCCAGCGTTTGCAATGCTGCCGAATCTCTCTTAGTGCATGAAAAAATAGCAGAGCAGTTTTTGCCGAAACTGGAGGCAGCTGCTCAGAAAGTTCATCCGATTGAATTTCGTGCAGATCCAACAGCGCTGGCTCTGCTTCAAAAGGCTGAGCCGGCAAGCCAGGAAGACTACAGCACCGAGTTTTTAGACTATATCCTGTCGGTTAAGACAGTGGCCAGTCTTGATGAAGCTATTAGCTGGATTAATACTTACAGCAGCCACCACTCAGAATCGATTATTACCCGAGATATTGCCTCGGCTGAGCATTTCCAAGACGAAGTTGATTCCGCTGCAGTCTATGTCAATGCCTCAACACGTTTTACCGATGGTTTTGTTTTTGGTCTGGGAGCAGAAATCGGAATTTCAACTCAGAAAATACATGCCCGCGGCCCGATGGGGCTGGAAGCCCTAACCAGCACTAAATTTTATATTAATGGACAGGGCCAAATCAGAGAATAAGGCTGCAAAGGATGCTTGCTGGACAGCAGGACAGTAAGCTTTTTGCACAGGGATCGGAATTTTTCCGATCTTTTTTGCGCTATCCATACCCTAAGTTTAAGCTAAGACCAAGAAAAAGACTGGGCATAAGCGGACATGCTTTTTAAGCCGCACAAAAGCGGAACTGGATTTCTTAGGCATGAAACAAATGAGCTTTCTCTTTTTGGTTTATTATGGAACAAAAGTGTGGTAAAATAAAACTTATGACTAATGATTTTCATCATATCACTGTGCTTTTGCATGAAGCCATTGACAGGCTTGATATTAAGCCCGACGGCATCTATGTTGATGCGACGCTTGGCGGTGCGGGACACAGTGAGTATTTGCTCTCAAAACTTGGCAAAAAGGGTCACCTCTACTGTTTTGATCAGGATCAAAAGGCTATTGACAATGCCCAAAAACGCCTGCAGCCCTATGTCCAAGCAGGGCAGGTTACTTTTATTAAGGATAACTTTCGCAATCTCAAGCAGCGTCTGGCTGAGGAAAATGTCTTTGAAATTGACGGTATTTGCTATGACTTAGGGGTATCGAGCCCCCAGCTGGACGAAGGGGAACGCGGTTTTTCCTATAAAAAAGATGCGCCGCTTGACATGCGAATGAACCAAGAGGCTGAGCTGACGGCTTTTGATGTTGTAAATACTTATGATTATCACGATTTAGTGCGCATTTTCTTTAAATACGGCGAGGATAAATTTTCAAAACAAATTGCGCGGAAGATTGAAAAAGCCAGACAAGAAAAGCCGATTACAACGACCGGAGAGCTGGCAGAGATTATCAAATCGGCTAAGCCGGCTAAGGAACTCAAGAAAAAGGGACATCCTGCCAAGCAGATTTTTCAGGCCATCAGAATTGAAGTCAACGATGAACTGGGAGCTGCTGAGGAGTCCTTATCTCAGGCTTTGGATTTGCTGGCAGTGAACGGACGGATATCCGTGATTACCTTTCATTCTTTGGAAGACCGTCTGGTGAAGCAGCTGTTTAAAGAAGCGACAGTCATTGATGTTCCCAAAGGCCTTCCCTTTATTCCCGATGATCTGCAGCCTAAATTTTCCTTGGTCAGCCGCAAACCGATTCTGCCGAGTCAGGTTGAGATTGATGCTAATAATCGTGCGCATTCAGCTAAATTGCGAGTCATTCAAAAAATTCGAAAATAGAGAAAAACCATGACAAATGAAAAACGCAGCGAAGCTATTTCGCAAGCCTTGCAAAAACGTATCAGAACCTTTACTAGATTGGAAAAGGCTTTTTATGGTGCCATCATTATTACGGCTATCACGCTGTCCATCAGCATTATTTACCTGCAAAGCCGAAGTTTGCAGATCCAGCAGGAAATCAGCCACTTAAACAGTCAGATTAATGACAAGGAAACAGAATACAACAATGCCAAGCAGGAAGTCAATGAACTGAGCCGCTATGATCGGATTTCCGATATTGCTCAAAAAGCGGGTATGACTGTTCAAAAAGATAATATTAAGAAGGTGGACTAGCCTATGAATAACTTTAAAAAGCGATTTTTAGACTATGTCATAGGTGATCGCAGGACACCTGAAAAAAACCGCGAACGTGTCGGACAAAATTTAATGATTTTGTCTGTCTTTGTCTTTTTCGTTTTCATTATTAATTTTATTATCATTATCGGAACAGACAGAAAGTTCGGTGTTAATTTATCCAAGGGAGCTTCCTCTGTTTATCAGACAGTGCAGAAAGTTCAGGCCAAGCGCGGAACGATTTATGACCGCAATGGCAATCCCATTGCCGAGGACTCAACAACCTACAATGTCTATGCTGTTATTGATAAATCCTATGTGTCCACTGCCGGAGAGAAACTTTATGTGCAGCCTTATCAGTACAATAAGGTCGCTGATATTCTCCATCAGCATCTGGGCATGGAGAAAAAATATGTTATTTCTCAGCTGGAGCAAAAAAAATTAACTCAGGTTTCTTTTGGGACCAAAGGGTCAAATATCACCTACAGCACGATGACAGCTGTGACCAAGGCGCTTGAGGATGCCAAAATTAAGGGAGTCGCTTTCACTACAAGTCCCGGCCGCATGTATCCAAACGGTACTTTTGCATCACAATTCATCGGTCTGGCCCAGGTTAAAGAAAATAAGGACGGCAGCAAGAGCCTGGTTGGTGCAACCGGCATGGAAGCTGCTCTGGATAAACTTTTGTCCGGGAAAGACGGACAAGTGACCTACGAAAAAGATAAAAACGGCAACACCTTGCTGGGGGCTGCGACAACGGTTAAAAAAGCGGTGGACGGAAAAGATGTCTATACGACCTTATCTGCTCCTATCCAGACCTATTTAGAAACGCAGATGGACACCTTCCAAAGCAAGGCTCAGGGTGTTCAGGCGAGTGCCACTCTTGTTAATGCAAAAACGGGAGAAATTTTAGCAACATCGCAGCGGCCAAGCTTTAATTCAGATACGAAAGAGGGATTGGATTCCAAGGAGTTCACCTGGCAAAATACTCTCTATCAGACCAACTATGAACCCGGTTCAACAATGAAGGTCATGCTGCTTGCGGCAGCTATTGACGAGGGTGTCTTCAATCCGAATGAAACCTACAATAATGCCAGCCTCTCTCTGGCCGATGCAACCATTAAAGACTGGTCTGTCAACGAAGGGATCTCTCAAGGGGGCTATATGACTTTTGCCCAAGGTTTTGCCTATTCAAGTAATGTCGGCATGACCTTGCTGGAGCAAAAGATGGGCAATGATAATTGGCTTAGCTACCTCAGTAAATACCGCTTTGGTCTGCCGACTCGTTTTGGTATGGGCAGTGAGGCCTCGGGACTGCTGCCGTCTGACAATGTGGTTACGATTGCCATGAGTGCTTTCGGACAGGGGATCGGAGTAACCCAGACACAGATGCTCAGAGCTTTTTCATCCGTGTCAAATGACGGTGTTATGCTCGAACCTCAATTCATCACAAAAATTTATGATCCTAAAACAGGAACCAGCCGTACAGCTAAAAAAGAAGTTGTCGGTAATCCTGTATCGGCAGATGCAGCCAAGCAAACTCGGCAGTATATGGTAACTGTCGGAACAGACCCCTATTATGGAACCCTCTATTCAGCCAGTCTGGGCGGGCCTGTCATCAAGGTCGGCAATCAGTCTGTCGCCGTTAAATCAGGGACTGCCCAGATTGCTTCTGAAGACGGGTCAGGCTATCTGACCGGCAGCACCGACTATATCTATTCGGTTGTAGCCATGGTGCCGTCTGACAATCCTGACTTTATTATGTATGTAACCCTGCAGCAGCCAAAAACCTTTAGTGTCGCCTTTTGGCAGGATGTGGTCAATCCTGTTTTGGAAGAAGCAACTTTGATGAAGGATACGCTGCTGTCGCCGGTTGAAACACCGGAAGATCAGCAGACCAAGTACCGTCTGCCGGATGTTATCGGAAAAAGTCCGGGCGATACGGCCGATGAACTTCGTCAGAATCTTGTTCATCCTATCGTGCTTGGAACGGGCAATAAAATCACCAAAACATCTGTATCTGAAGGCTCAAACCTGAAGGAAAACCAGCAGGTGCTAATGCTGACCAGTCACTTTGAAACCATGCCTGATATGTACGGCTGGACCAAGAAAAATGTCAAGAAATTTGAGGACTGGACCGGTATCAATGTGGTTTTTAAGGGGAAAAAATCCGGAAAAGTCATCAAACAAAGCATCAGTACTGGCAGCAAACTTAAAAACTTGAAAAAAATTAGAATAACTCTAGGAGACTAACATGTTAACCACTATGATCATTGCAGGAATGGCGTCTTTTATCTTGACCGTTCTTGCTATGCCCTCTTTCATCCGCTTTTATCAGCTGAAAAAAATTAATGGTCAGCAGATGCATGAGGATGTGAAACAGCATTTGGCTAAAGCAGGCACTCCGACGATGGGAGGAACTGTCTTTCTGGCAGTTGCTGTTTTGGTAACTTTCATATTTGCCTTTCTTGTTAATCTTGTGAATGGACCGGCTTTTGGTGCAACTTTGGCCATTTTGTTCATTATTTTAATCTATGGAACTGTTGGCTTTCTTGATGATTTTTTAAAGATTTTTAAGAAGATTAATGAAGGTTTGACGGCAGGACAGAAGATGGCTCTGCAGATTATCGGCGGTTTAGTTTTCTATTTTGTTCATGTTCGCCCAAGCGGAGCAGATTCTTTAAATGTCTTTGGTTTTCCTTTGCATCTGGGTATTTTTTACATTGCCTTTATTTTGTTTTGGATTGTCGGCTTTTCCAATGCTGTCAATCTGACAGATGGTATTGACGGCCTGGCTTCTATTTCGGTTGTTATCAGTCTGGCAGCTTATGGGGTTATCGCCTATCAGCAAAAGCAGTTTGATATTCTTCTCATTATTATCGTCATGATTGGTGCCCTGCTTGGATTCTTTGTTTACAATCATAAGCCGGCCAAGGTTTTCATGGGAGATGTCGGAAGCCTTGCTCTGGGAGCAATGCTGGCTGCCATTTCCATAGCTCTGCGGCAGGAATGGACCTTGCTGCTTATTGGGATTGTCTATGTTTTTGAAACAGCTTCAGTCATGCTGCAGGTTGCTTACTTTAAATACACAAAGAAAAAGTATGGCGAAGGCCGCCGAATTTTCCGTATGACCCCCTTTCATCATCATCTGGAATTAGGAGGTCTGAGTCTGACCAAAGCAGGTGCTAAATGGAGCGAGTGGAAGGTTGATGCTTTTCTTTGGGCTCTGGGCATCTGCGGAAGCCTGTTGACGCTGGCTCTGCTGTATTTATAAGAAGATAAGGGTGCGGTATTTGCCGCATTTTTTAATGGATAAGGCAGGAGGCTTCTTTCCTGTCTTATTTTCTGCTATAATAATTGAAAATGCTCTTTAGGATATACGGTTTATAAGAGCACTATGAGGTACCTATGACATTTACAGATTTTGCATTTAAAGACTATATCAATCAGGCTCTTGCAGCCCTGCATTTTGAAGAGCCGACAGAGGTGCAGGAGCGCCTGATTCCTCTTGTTTTATCCGGACAGGATTTGGTTGGGGAATCAAAGACAGGTTCAGGGAAAACACATACTTTTTTGTTGCCTGTTTTTCAAACATTGGAAGAAGACCTAGAAGCAGTTCAGGCTGTGATTACAGCCCCCAGCCGTGAATTGGCCAGACAGATTTATGAGGCTGCTAAGCAAATTGCGGCTTTTTCAGACAAGGAAATCCGCCTTGCTTATTATGTTGGCGGAACGGATAAGCTGCGTCAGATTGAAAAATTAAAAGCCGGTCAGCCGCAAATTGTTATCGGCACGCCGGGGCGTATTTATGACCTCGTTCATTCGGGCTATCTTGATATTCACAAGGCACGGACATTTGTTGTTGACGAGGCGGATATGACGCTTGATATGGGCTTTTTGAATACAGTGGACAAGATTGCTGCCACCCTGCCCAAAGACGTTCAGATACTGGTCTTTTCGGCAACTATTCCGCAAAAGCTGCAGCCTTTCTTGAAAAAATATCTGAGCAATCCCATCATGGAAAAAATCCAAAATCATACGGTTATTGCAGATACCATCAGCAACTGGCTGATCTCGACCAAGGGCCGCGATAAAAACAGCCAAATTTTGGAAATTGCTCAGCTGTTGAATCCTTACTTGGCCATTATTTTTGTCAATACCAAGGAGCGGGCAGATGAACTGCATGCCTATCTGACGGCTAACGGCCTGAAGGTTGCTAAGATTCACGGGGGAATCCCATCGCGGGAACGTAAGCGTGTGATGAATCAGGTGAAAAAGCTGCAGTTTGAATACATTGTAGCAACAGACCTTGCTGCGCGGGGAATTGACATCGAAGGGGTCAGTCATGTGATCAATGACTCCATTCCGCAGGATCTGTCCTTCTTTGTGCACCGTGTAGGACGTACCGGCCGCATGGGGCTTTCCGGGACAGCCATCACTCTTTATCAGCCCAGTGATGATTCAGATATCAGAGAACTTGAAAAAATGGGTATTGCCTTTACACCGAAAATGGTGAAAAATGGCAGTATTGAAGATACTTATGACCGTGACCGCCGCATCAACCGTGAGAAGACTTATCAAAAATTAGATACTGAAATGATTGGTCTGGTGAAGAAGAAAAAGAAAAAAATCAAGCCGGGCTACAAAAAGAAAATTCAGTGGAAGGTGGACGAAAAACGGCGTAAAGCCCGCCGTTCAGAAGCTCGTGCTAAGGGACGTGCAGAGCGCAAGGCCAAAAGACAAAACTTTTAACAAGTAACAGTCTGCTGTCAGTAATCTGACATGATTTAAGAAGAAAGGAAGGCTGGGACAAATGTGTTCCAGCCTTAAATGTTGCATTGAGCAAAGAGCAGTTCAATTGTTTGAAAGAGAAGCGGACGGGTGCTATTATTAAAGTCTCCTCAGGTATTTTGATCTAGGACGATTGCTTTAACAGCAGTGATAGGGAAAGATTATCACTGTGATAGAAAAAAACTATTATACAGAGCTTGTTTATCGTGATAGACTGAGATATAGTGAACATAAGCTGCAGATTTATTTGGGGAGAGAACGATATGAAAATAAAAAAATTACTGGCTGCTTCTATTTTGCTTGCTGTAACGACGCTGGCTTTAGTGTCACCGGTCAGGGCAGCCGCAAAGGAAACAGTGACAGTGGCTACTGATTCAGATACTGCACCTTTTACCTATAAAAAAGATAAACAATTTGATGGTTACGATATTGCCTTAGTGAAGGCTATTTTTAAGGGCTCAAAACAGTATAAGGCTAAGTTTGAAACTGTGGCTTTTTCCTCCATTTTAACGGGGATAGATGCCGGTCGCTATCAGATGTCGGCCAATAATTTTAACTACAGCGACGAAAGAGCAGAAAAATACCTCTTTTCAGATCCTGTCTCAAAATCTAATTACGCCATTGCCAGTAAAAAGGGCAAGTTTAACACTTTAGACAGTATGTCTGGCAAATCGGTAGAAGTCTATGCCGGTTCTAACTATGCTGCCATTCTTGAAAATTGGAACAAGCGCCATTCAGATGAGACAGCTATTGACATTCATTATGTAGCCAACAGTGTGACCTTGACCCAGCGTCTCCAAAATGTCGAAGCAGGAAAGATTGACTTCCTTCTTTACGATGCCATTTCGCTGAAAACAGTCATCAAGGATCAAGGCATGAAGCTGAAGGTTGCTAATGTTCAGGGGAAAGTCGGCGGAGCCAAGGACGGTCTGGAATACCTTCTTTTTGCCAAGGACAAGACAGGACAAAAACTTCAGAAGTTTGTTAATAGACGCATCAAAGTCCTTCAAAAAGACGGCACTTTGAAAAAACTGAGCCAGAAATACTTTGGCGGCGATTATGTTTCTTCGCTTGATTGATTTAACTGAACACGGCTACGACACTGTGCAAAAAGAGAAAGACTTCCTAGATGCTAGGCATCTTCGTCAGCTTTCCTATTTTGTTTTGTGTCGCTTACGCCTTTGCGACACTATGTTTGGTTAGTCGATCTTACTAGCCAAACGAAGTTAGCGGGAGAGGCAGGGAGTGGGATCAACCCAAAAATTGAAAATTTTGGTTCGTATTCCCACCTCCGCACAGTTGGCTAGGTTTTCCGCTTTGGCCTTGTGGCAAAAGGAAAGCCAGCCAACCACTGCGTCAAGAGCTTATTCCAAAACAGAAATATTGGATGAGATTTTGCCCAGCCTCGTTTGTTATCAAGTGCAGAGCACTTAGATAACAAACCTCTACCGTATCTTGTTAATCGAACACGGGCTAAAAGCGTCGAGAAAAAGATAGCCTGCCTTATGCGCGAAACGCATGGCGTTAGGCTCCTATTTTCTTCTCGCTTTCTTCACGCCCTTTGTATCTTAACTAAAGGAGAACTATGTTTTATTTACTTTTAGCGGCAGGCTGGTATGACAAACTTGTCAGCAGCCTGCCCAATGGGAAACTCTTTAGCTGGCGGGCGGTATTTGACGCGATTCCTTCTATTTTGGAGAAACTGCCGACAACGCTGATTCTAACCTTAGGCGGTTCTGTCTTTGGCTTGATTTTGGCTCTTCTTTTTGCTGTTGTCAAAATTAATCGGGTCAAAATTCTCTATCCGATTCAGGCTTTCTTTGTCTCTTTCCTGCGGGGGACACCCATCTTGGTTCAGCTCATGCTGACCTACTATGGGATTCCTTTGCTGCTGAAGGCTCTCAATCAAAAGCTGGGAACTGATTTTAATATTAATGCTATCCCGGCTTCTGTTTTTGCCATTACAGCCTTTGCCTTTAATGAGGCTGCCTATACCAGCGAGACTATCCGAGCAGCTATCCAGTCGGTCAATTCAGGAGAAATCGAGGCTGCCAGGAGCCTGGGAATGACGACTCTTCAGGTTTACCGCCGGGTTATTATTCCTAATGCTGCAGTTGTTGCGACCCCGACCCTGATTAATACCTTAATCGGTTTGACCAAGGGAACATCTCTTGCCTTCAATGCCGGTATTGTCGAAATGTTTGCTCAGGCTCAGATTCTCGGCGGCAGCGATTACCGTTATTTTGAACGTTTCATTTCTGTAGCCATTATCTATTGGGGGGTCAGCATTCTAATTGAGCAGGCCGGACGTTTGATTGAACAGAAAATGGAGATTTCCTCTCCTAGTAACCTCGTTAAGGATCAGGCAGTGGAAGGAGGTGTCCGCTAATGATTCGCATTTCCAATTTGACCAAGGAATTTTCCGGACAAAAAGTCTTAGACGGTCTCAATCTTGATATTGAAAAGGGAGAAGTTGTCGCCCTTGTCGGTGCATCCGGTGCGGGAAAATCGACTTTCCTGCGCAGCATGAATTATTTGGAACAGCCTGATTCAGGCAGGATTGAAATTGATGATTTCAAGGTCAATTTCGATACCATTACCAAAGAAGAAATTCTGACGCTGCGCCGCAAATTAGCTATGGTTTTCCAGCAGTTTAACCTTTTTGAACGCCGGACGGCGCTGGACAATGTCAAGGAAGGCCTTAAAATCGTTAAGAAATTATCCGATGAAGAAGCGACCAAGATTGCCAAGGAAGAACTGGCCAAGGTTGGCCTATCTGACCGTGAAAACCATTATCCCCGTCACCTTTCGGGAGGTCAGAAACAGCGTGTGGCTCTGGCACGGGCTCTTGCCATGAAGCCGGATGTTCTTTTGCTGGATGAACCTACATCAGCACTTGATCCCGAGCTTGTCGGCGAGGTTGAAAAATCAATTGCGGATGCGGCTAAGTCAGGTCAGACCATGGTTTTGGTCAGTCATGATATGAGTTTCGTCCGCCAGGTAGCTGACAAGGTCCTTTTCCTTGAGAAGGGGCATATTCTGGAAGAAGGGACACCGGATCAGCTCTTCAATCATCCAAAAGAAGAACGGACCAAAGAGTTTTTTGCCAGTTACAAAAAAACCTTTATTTGATATAATAAGAATACTTTGGACTTGGAGTATTTTTATTTAGGGTGGTAATATGCTAGCAGAGATTTTTAATTTATATGTACAAGGACTGCTTTTGTCTGCTTTAACAGTTGTTTTAGCCAGTGCCGGATGGATTCTTTACCGTGCTGTCAGAAAAAAAGATAAGACATCCAAAGAGCGCCTGACGATTCTCTATGAGGCCCTGCTGATGGATTTAGTAACGATTCCCATCTTGTCTTTTGCTTTCATGGCTATCATTTTGATGATTAAAGCATAACATTGGCAAATTTTGACAATTTGATTTAGAATATAAGAACAAAAAAGCAAGAAAGGGAAGCTATGTACGATACAATTATTATCGGCTCGGGTCCTGCAGGCATGACAGCGGCTCTTTATGCTGCCAGAAGCAATCTTAAGGTTGCTGTCTTAGAGCAGGGAGCACCGGGCGGCCAAATGAACAATACGTCTGATATTGAAAATTATCCCGGCTACGAAATGATTTCCGGACCGGAATTATCAATGAAGATGCACGAACCGCTTGAAAAGTTTGGGGTTGAAAATCTCTACGGCATTGTTACTGCAGTTGAAGACCACGGAGAGGTCAAAAAAGTACTGACCGAAGATGCCAGCTACCAAACAAGAACGGTTATCGTTGCTACCGGTGCCAAGCACCGTCCTCTTGAAGTGGAAGGAGAGGAAACCTACAACAGCCGAGGTGTTTCTTACTGTGCGGTCTGTGACGGTGCTTTTTTCCGCGGACAGGATCTACTGATTGTCGGCGGCGGTGATTCAGCTGTTGAAGAAGCTCTCTTCTTAACCAGATTTGCCAATAAGGTGACGATTGTTCACCGCCGTGATGAGCTGCGAGCTCAAAAAGTGTTGCAAGAGCGTGCTTTTGCCAATGACAAGGTCGAATTTATTTGGGATTCGGTTGTCAAAGAAATCAAAGGCAATGATGTCAAGGTTACCAGCGTTGATATTGAAAATGTCAAGACCGGTCAGGTGACCAACCATGCATTTGGCGGTGTCTTTATCTATGTAGGACTTGATCCGGTTTCAAGCATGGTGGAGGGTCTGTCTATCACCGATGAAGCCGGCTGGATTCCAACGGATGACCACATGAATACCAAGGTCTCAGGCATTTTTGCTGTCGGCGATGTCCGTCAAAAAGACCTGCGTCAGATTACGACAGCTGTCGGAGATGGTGCGGTAGCAGCTCAGGAAGCCTATCAGTATATTGTCAATCATTTTTAAAAAGAAGAAAGCCAGTTTCCAATTCTGACCTTCATTTGCTTAGAGTCTGGAGCTGGTTTTTTATATGCTGAAAGAAGCAGACTTTTTTGTGATTATTATCACTTTAGCTTATCGGCTAGCGATTTTGTGATATAATAGTAGCAATAAACATAATTAAATACGGGCTAAAAGTATCGAGAAAAAGATAGCCTGCCTGATGCGCAAGCGCATGGCGTTAGGATTCTATTTTCTTCTCGCTTTCTTTACGCCCTTTGCGACACTTTGTTTGGTTAGTCGATTTTACTAACCAAACAAACCTCTACCGTATCTTACTAATTGAACACGAGCTAAAATCCTAGTAAAAAAGATAAACGTCCTTGTGTCTTAACGACACGGCGTCCGTTTCCTATTTTTATACGGATTTCTTAACGCTCTTTGTATCTTAAATAAAGGAGAGTATGTATGTACAAGGATGACAGTTTAACCTTACATACAGATTTGTATCAAATCAATATGATGCAGGTCTATTTTGACCGAGGTATCCACAATAAAAATGCTGTGTTTGAAATTTATTTCCGCAAGGAACCCTTCGCAAACGGTTATGCCGTTTTTGCAGGTTTGGAGCGGATGATTGTCTATTTACAGGGATTAAGTTTTTCGGAAACTGATTTGGCCTACTTGGAAGAGCTCAACTATCCAGAAGATTTCCTCACTTATCTTAGAAATTTTAAACTGGACTTAAGTGTCAAATCTGCTCAGGAAGGTGACTTAGTTTTTGCCAATGAACCCATTGTTCAGATTGAAGGCCCGCTTGCTCAGTGCCAGCTGGTCGAAACGGCTCTTTTAAATATTGTCAATTTTCAAACCTTGATTGCTACAAAAGCGGCCCGTATCCGCTCAGTTATTGAGGATGAACCGCTTTTAGAGTTTGGTACTCGGCGTGCACAGGAATTGGACGCGGCCATTTGGGGAACACGGGCTGCCGTTATCGGCGGTGCCAATGCAACCAGCAACGTCCGCGCAGGCAAGCTCTTTGGCATTCCCGTCTCCGGAACTCATGCGCATGCTCTCGTCCAGGCCTACGGCAACGATTATGATGCCTTTATGGCTTATGCCGGGACTCATAAGGACTGTGTGTTTTTGGTAGATACCTATGATACGCTTCGTCTGGGCGTACCTGCCGCTATTCGGGTGGCCAATGAATTAGGCGATAAGATTAACTTTTTAGGTGTGCGGATTGACTCAGGAGACATGGCCTATTTGTCTAAGAAGGTGCGAAAACAGCTGGATGAAGCCGGTTATCCTGATGCTAAGATTTATGCTTCCAATGATCTTGATGAAAATACCATTCTCAACCTCAAAATGCAAAAAGCTAAAATTGACGTCTGGGGAGTAGGAACTAAACTAATCACAGCCTATGATCAGCCGGCCTTGGGAGCTGTTTACAAGATTGTCTCTATTGAAGATGACAAGGGAGTCATGCAGGACACCATCAAACTCTCCAACAATGCTGAGAAGGTGTCAACGCCAGGCAAAAAACAAGTTTGGCGCATCACCAGCCGCGCTAAGGGAAAATCAGAAGGCGATTATATCACTTTTACTGATATTGATGTCAATGATTTAGAAGAGCTGGATATGTTCCACCCAACCTATACTTACATCAATAAAAAAGTGAAGGATTTTGATGCAGTGCCGCTGCTGGTTGATATTTTTGACCGCGGCCGCCTCGTTTATAATCAGCCAAGTCTGCAGGAGATTCAAGAATATGCCCGCAAGGAATTTGATAAATTGTGGGATGAATATAAGCGTGTCCTCAATCCTCAGGATTATCCGGTTGACCTTGCGCGTGATGTTTGGGAAAACAAGATGAACCTTATTGATCGTATCCGCAAAGAAGCCTATGAGAAAGGTGAAGTTCAATGAGTTTACAGGAGAAAATAATTGCTCAATTAGGTGTAAAGCCCAGTATTAATGCCAAGGAAGAAATCCGCAAATCAGTTGACTTTCTAAAAGACTACCTGAAAAAACATCGGTTTTTGAAAACCTATGTTTTAGGAATTTCCGGCGGTCAGGATTCCAGTTTGGCCGGCCGTCTGGCGCAGATTGCCATAGAAGAGCTGCGGCAGGAAACTGGGAATCAAGACTATCAGTTTATCGCACTTCGCCTGCCTTACGGCACACAGGCTGACGAAGCCGATGCCCAGCGTGCTTTGACCTTTATCCAGCCGGATGTCAGCTTGACAGTGAATATTAAGGCAGCCGTTGACGGTCAGGTGGCAGCTCTTAAAGAAGCAGGAGTATCTGTTTCTGATTTTAACAAGGGCAATATTAAGGCTCGTCAGCGCATGATTACTCAGTATGCTGTTGCCGGTGAAAACAGCGGAGCTGTTATTGGTACGGACCATGCCGCTGAAAACATTACCGGCTTCTTTACGAAGTTTGGCGACGGCGGTGCGGACATCCTGCCGCTTTACCGTCTGAATAAGCGCCAGGGAAAACAGCTTTTAGCCGAACTGGGAGCAGATAAGGCTCTGTATGAAAAGGTTCCGACTGCAGACCTTGAAGAAAATAAACCAGGAATTGCCGATGAGGTGGCCTTGGGAGTGACTTACAATGATATAGATGACTATCTGGAAGGCAAAGAAATTTCTGCTGAAGCTCAGGAAAAAATCGAAAATTGGTGGCACAAGACTGAGCATAAACGCCATCTGCCCATTTCTATTTTTGATGATTTTTGGCGCTAAAATTAAAAAGCAGAACTAACGGAAAATGCAGTACAAGAAGCAGGTCTTTTTAGGTGTCACCATCAGCTGCTAGGAGACTAAAAGGCAGCATAAAACAGCAGGACTTTAATGCTGAGATGATAGGAAAGGGAGATTAGATGTCAGAATTAACAACAACTTTTACAGATAAATTATTTGACCAGTACGAAGCCAAGGCTAAATTTCGAGCAGTTGAAAATGCCGTTACTCACAATGGCCTGCTGAAGTCGCTGGAAACACGTCAGAGCGAAATAGACAACGACCATGTTTTTTCCATCGATCTGACCAAGGACGAAGTCGCCAATCAAAAAGCTTCAGGCCGCTGCTGGATGTTTGCGGCTCTCAATACTTTTCGCCATAAGATGATTGCCGATTTTAAACTAGAAAATTTTGAACTGTCTCAGGCTCACACCTTCTTTTGGGACAAATACGAAAAAGCTAATTGGTTTTTCGAGCAAATCATTGCCACAGCAGATCAAGATCTCAGCAGCCGCAAGGTGAGATTCTTGCTTGATGTTCCGCAGCAAGATGGGGGCCAGTGGGATATGGTGGTTGCTCTGTTTGAAAAATACGGTGTGGTTCCTAAAGCTGCCTACCCAGAATCCATTTCATCAAGCAACAGCCGGGAACTCAACCAATACCTCAATAAATTGCTCCGCCAAGATGCTCAACTTTTGCGTGAGCTGATTGCAGGAGGTGCAGACAGTAGAGCCGTTCAAAGCAAGAAAGAAGAACTTTTGCAGGATGTTTTCAATTTTCTTGCCATGAACCTCGGCTTGCCGCCGCGCACCTTTGATTTTGCTTACCGTGATAAGGACAATCATTATCAGTCTGAAAAGAATATGACACCGCAGGCCTTTTATCAAAAGTATGTCGGTATCAAACTTTCCGATTATGTTTCTATTATCAATGCTCCGACAGCTGATAAGCCTTATGGCAAGTCCTACACTGTCGAAATGCTGGGAAATGTTGTAGGCAGCCCTGCTGTTCGCTATCTCAATCTTGATATGGAACGTTTCAAGGAACTGGCTATTGCTCAAATGCAGGCGGGAGAAACAGTCTGGTTTGGTTCTGATGTCGGACAGGTGTCTGACCGGCAAAAGGGTATCCTTGCAACAAATACCTACGACTTTAAGGCTGCTATGGATATTGATTTAACACAGGATAAAGCCGGCCGCCTTGACTACAGCGAAAGTTTGATGACCCATGCCATGGTCTTGACAGGGGTTGATTTGGATGACAATGGCAAAGCGGTTAAATGGAAGGTTGAAAATTCCTGGGGAGACAAGGTTGGCCAAAAAGGCTACTTTGTTGCCTCAGATGCTTGGATGGATGAGTATACGTATCAGATTGTTGTCTGCAAAGAGTTTCTTACGGCTGAAGAATTGACTGCCTATGAAGCTGAACCAGTAGTCCTTGCACCTTGGGATCCAATGGGTGCCTTGGCTAGGTAAAATCTGAACTCAATCAGGCAGTGATCCTTGGCAAAGCGGCAGTTTTCAACTCTTTTATTGCAGTTAAGCGAATCTGTTCTTAGACGGCCGCTCAGTTTTAGTGATTGTATGGCTGCTGTCTTGAAAAATAAAGCATAAAAAAGATACCTGAAAGCAAATTTTTCAGGTATCTTTTTTATTAATTATTTATTCAGAGCCTGTCTCTGCAGCAGAGGTTGCTTCACTGTTTGCAGAAGAAGCTTCACTGCTTTGAGGTGCCTGAGTTGCCGGCTGCTCTGGTTGTTCTTGACTGGTATTTTGATCATCATCTTGGTTGTCTGTCTCCTCCTCATCACTGTCAGCATCATCAGCTGCAGATGATCCTGAAGTTACGGGAGCAGCACCGTATCTGCTGTTCGAACCAGAAGAACCATTTAAGTAAAGATAGCCGCCGCTGCGGTAGAGGCCGTCAGGCATTACCCAGTCGGAGCTGCCTGAGCTGGACAGATAAGACATCATCGCCCGATAAACTTGAGTTGCTATTTTAAGACTTTCTCCGTAAACAGGTTTCAGCCGGTCTTTGTAGCCGGTCCAAACTGCCATCGAATACTGCGTTGTATAGCCGACAAAGTTTTCATCGGGAGCAATAGTACCCAGTCCGTATGGATTGATGCCATACTTTTCAGCCATTTCAGTTAGTTCATGGTCATCGTAGTTGGATGTTCCGGTTTTACCTGCTTGGTAGAGGCCGGGAATGGCTGCCTCAGTACCTGTACCGTAGGTCAGTACAGTTTTGAGCATGTCTGTCATCATATAGGCAGTTGTTTCTTTCATCGCCCGGCTGCCTTTAGCATCATAGGTTTCTGATGTACCGTCGCTAAATTCTATTTTGTTGACATATTGAGGCTGGTAGTAGGTTCCGCCGTTGGCAAAGGCAGCAAAGGCTGCAGCCATTTTTTCACTGCTGGCTCCGTACTTCTGGTCAGCACTGCTTGTATTACTTGAGATGGCGTTTGAATAGCGCATTTCCGGATAGTCAATACCAAGACCGTTTAAGAAGCCTTTAGCAGTGTCTAATCCGGCAGCATCGAGAGCTCTTACAGCCGGAACGTTACGGGATTGCTGGATAGCGGTTTGGATGGTCATCCAGCCGTTGTAGCGGCGATCCCAGTCATAGACCTGAGTAGTGGTTCCCGGATAGTAGTAGACGGAGTCATTGAGCATTTGTGCCGTTGTGGTAAAGACTTCACTCTCCAAGGCTGGACCGTAAGCGGAGATCGGTTTCATAGTTGATCCCCAGTCGCGGTCTGTCAGGACAGCTTGGTTGGTACCAAAGGAAACTTTTGTATCCTGATTGCGTCCGCCGAGCTGAGCGATAACTTTACCAGTAGTAACATCCATAACAGTTGAAGCAACTTGGAAATCAGCATCCGGATAAGCAACATATTGATCGGTATTGTAAATATTCCAAAGGTACTGCTGAGCCTCGGCGTTGACATTTGTATAGACTTTCATGCCGGCTGAGAAAATATCCTGACCGGTACGCTTCTTGACTTCAGCAATGACTTGCTTCAGATAGTTATCCATGTATTTCGGATAGCTGGACGTGCGCTTGAGTTCCTGCAGACCATCTGAAATTGGTGTAGCGACCGCCGTGTCATATTCAGACTTAGTAATCTTTTTATGCTTATACATTTGAGACAAAACAGTGTTTCGTCGGTTTGTTGCTGCTTTTGCCTGAGCATAAGGGTCATACTGAGTCGGTGCCTGCGGAATTCCGGCCAAGGTTGCCAGCTGAGCAATAGAGAGCTCTTTAAGGTCTTTGCCATAGTAGGATTTGGCAGCCGTACGCATTCCGTAGTTGCCATTTCCCATGTAAACCTTGTTGATATAGAAAGTTAAAATTTCTTCTTTGGTATATTTTCTTTCCATTTGCAGCGACAGCCAAACTTCCTGCGATTTACGCTTTAACGTTTGGTCCGATGCTTTGGTGGAGAAATACGCCAGTTTGATCAGCTGCTGGTCAAGTGTTGACCCCCCTTGAGTGGATTTACTGACCAAGTTATTCCAAGCTGCACCAATAATCCGATAGATATCAACCCCGCGATGTTTGAAAAAGCGGTGATCCTCAATAGAGGTTACAGCATTGACCAAATTGATAGGAATATTGTCAGAAGAAATACTCTCACGTTTTTCAGCTCCCAAATCGGCAATCAATTTATTGCTGCTGTCATAGACCAAACTGGAATTGGTTGCCTTGAGCTTGGTCTCAGAGAGTTTGGGGGTGCTGCTGACGTAGTAGGTAAAGAGGAGCCCCCCGATAATAATAGCTAAAATAACGGCGCTTAGAATAATGCCAAGTCCATATTTTAAAACTTTTAATCCAAAACGCTTATCGAATTTCACGTTTTTAAAACTGGATTTATTAAATTTGAGATTTTTTAATTTGGATTTGTCAAATTTCAATTTATTTTTAATTTTAATCACCGCCTAAAATATTTTTTTCAAGAACGTCTAAATAAGGAACTTGAGGAAATGCTGACTCGTTGACCTGATAGCCGTTTTTTTTGATATAATCAAGTGGCATAGACTTCCCGCCCTTATCAATCTGATAAAAGCGAATCAGGTAGGAAGCAGGAAGCAAATAGGTTTCTCTAAGTGTTGAAAAATGCAGTAAGACAAAACAGATACCCTGTTGGTCTAAAACTTGTGACATATGCTTAATCTGATGAGCATGAAAATTTTTCATGGGTATCGATGTTTTATGTCTCGTTTCTTTCGCCTCGAAATCGATGTAATATCCCTTATAAACTCCTGAATAATCTGTCGTTGAGGCCTGTCTGAAATAGGCTTCGACAATTTTAGCGCGACTCCTCTTAGGATAATCCACCCTTACAATTTGAACAGGTGTCGGCTTCTTGTGGATAACAGCAATCTGCTGGGACAGATAATATTCATTTGTCGCATTGATCGCTGCTTCAAAGGACATACCTCGATTGGCAAAATCAGTTGTTTTAGCCGTTTGGTCAGGTCTGCTTTGTTTACGAATTAAATGATGCGGATAGTTGACCATAGTTCTCCTAACTCTGCAATAAAGTAAAACATAACATAAAGCATATCCTATTATATCATAAATTTAAAAAGGAAAACAGTCTATGACCGCAATTCTTATTACTGGTTACAAAAGTTTTGAATTAGGAATTTTTAAAGATAAGGATCCTAAAATACCAATTATCAAAAAAGCCATCAAACGCGACCTCCTTCGCTTTTTGGATGAGGGAGCAGACTGGTTTATTTTTCTGGGAAATCTGGGCTTTGAATACTGGGCGCTGGAAGTGGCTTTAGAGCTCCAAGAAACATATGACGTTCAGCTGGCAACCATTTTCCTTTTTGAAAATCATGGACAGAACTGGAATGAAGGCAATCAGGAAAAACTGGCGAAATTTAAACAGACAGATTTTGTTAAATATGTCTATGATAGCTATCAAAATCCCAGCCAACTCAAGCAGTACAATCAATTTTTGCTGAACAATACAGACGGTGCTTATTTATTTTATGACGAAGATAAAGAAACGAATCTCAAATATTTGTATCAAATGATCAAGGCCAAAGATACTTATCCGCTGAAATGTCTTACTTTTGAAGAATTAAATGATATCGTGCAGGATTTAGATTAGAATTTGTACATAAAAGACTTGATTTTTAAATTAATTTTCTGTATGATTATGAATGATAGTGTAGGCCAGTTCTACACATAATGATATGTTTGGAGAGATGAACGAATGGCAAGTATTATGTACACCCCTAAAGATATTTTTGAACAAGAATTCAAATCGAGCATGAGAGGCTATGACAAAAAAGAAGTTGATGAATTTCTTGATGACATCATCAAGGATTATGAGACTTACATGTCAACGATTGAAGAGCTCCGTCAGGAAAATGCTCGTTTGAAGGAAGAAGTCAAGCAGGCTAAAAAACGTCAGGAGACCGTTCATCCGTCAGCGGCATCGGCTTCTGCTGTAGGTTCCAGCCATGTGGCGACAACTGCAACAAATTTTGATATTTTGAAGCGTATCAGCCGGCTTGAAAAGGAAGTTTTCGGCAAGCAAATTACCGAATAAAAAGGGAGAACTGTGCAATTTTTGGATAATCGCGTGGTAATTTTATCATGAGGAAAGTCCATGCTAGCACTGGCTGTGATGCCGGTAGTGTTTGTGCTAGGCGAACAAATAAGCCTAGGGATGTGTTTTGCACATTACGGCGGATAAAATCACTAAGTCTTCGGATAGGTGAGAGTCATCCTGAAAGTGCCACAGTGACGTAGTTTTTGCGGAAACGTAAAAAGTGGAACGCGGTAAACCCCTCAAGCTAGCAACCCAAACTTTGGTAGGGGCATGGAAGAGCCGGAAGCAGAACGGTCTTTTCTGACTGCATAGCAGTAGACAGATGATTATCGAAGAAGGTGAGACCTAGTCACCTTTGGAACAAAACATGGCTTATAGAAAATTGCATAATAGGTGAGCTAGCGATTTGCTAGCTTTTATTGTCATTTAGTGAGGAATTATGAAAAAATCTTTTGATTTAATAGCAACAGCGGCAGCAGGAATTGAAGCAGTTGTCGGCAAGGAATTAAGGCAGCTGGGAATTGACTGTCAGGTGGAAAACGGCAGAGTTCTTTTCAAAGGAGACATCGAAACAATCGCTACAGCAAACCTGTGGCTGCGCTCGGCAGACCGTATTAAGATTTTGGTTGGAGAGTTTCCGGCCAAAACCTTCGAAGAGCTTTTTCAGGGGGTCTATGCTCTTGACTGGGAAAGCTATCTGCCTTTAGGCTGCCGCTTTCCTGTGGCTAAGGCTAAGTCTGTTAAATCCAAACTGCACAATGAGCCCAGCGTTCAAAGCATCACGAAAAAGGCAGTTGTCAAAAAACTGCAGAAGCATTTTCACAGGCCTGAAAACATCCCCCTGCTTGAAAACGGACCTGAATTTAAGATAGAAGTGTCCATTTTAAAAGACAAGGCCAGACTGATGATTGATACGACAGGCTCCAGCCTTTTTAAACGCGGCTACCGTGCGGAAAAAGGCGGCGCTCCCATTAAAGAAAATATGGCTGCCGCTATTCTTTTGCTGAGCAACTGGTTTCCGGATAAACCTTTTGTTGACCCGACCTGCGGTTCGGGAACGTTCTGTATTGAAGCTGCTATGATTGGCATGAACATGGCACCGGGCCGTAACCGTGATTTTGCTTTTGAAAAGTGGCCTTGGGTGGATAAGGACTTGGTTGATAAGGTGCGCAAGGAAGCAGATGAGCAGGCTGATTACGAGGCAGAGCTCGATATTTCAGGATTTGATATTGACGGCCGGATGATTGAAATCGCTCAGAAAAATGTCAGAGAAGCCGGACTCGAAGATGTAGTCAAATTGAAACAAATGCGCCTGCAAGACTTTAAAACCGATAAAATCAACGGTGTTATTGTCTCCAATCCTCCTTACGGGGAGAGATTGCTTGATGACAAAGCAGTTGACATTTTGTATAATGAAATGGGTAAAACTTTTGCTCCTTTAAAAACGTGGAGTCAATTTATTTTAACCAGCGATGAGAATTTTGAAGAAAAATTCAGACGAAAAGCAGATAAAAAACGTAAACTTTACAATGGAACCTTAAGGGTTGATTTGTATCAGTTCTACGGTCAGCGTGTCAAGCGTATGCTAAAATAGAAAGGCGGAAACATTGCGTGTCCAAGGAAGAAAATAACTCAGTAGAGAACACGGAAAATGCAGAAAAACTTGATTTTCAAGATGCCAAAGACATGACAGTCGAAGAGGCTGTACGCAAGGATTCTGAAATCAAGGCTGGCGTAAGAGAAGAAGATGGTGTGCTTGATCGCTATATTAAGCAGCACCGTGATGAAGTCGCTTCACAAAAATTTGATACGAAGAGTGATGATTTTCAGAACATTGATACCAGTGCACTGGATAATTTCATCAAGCAGCAGCGTCAGGAATTGGCTGACACCGGTTTAATTGATCCTATAGAAGAGGAATCTGCTGAGCAAGAGCCGGAAGCTTCAAGAGCTGCATCCGCATCGACTGAGGAGACTCACTCTGAGCATGAATTGGAAGATACCATTGTTGCTCCGGCTGTCAATCCTGATCAGGAAGTCTGGCATAAGGCTGAATTTGATGACGTGCCTCTGACAGATACGCAGGAACAAGCAGTTCCTGCAGAAGCAGCAGAAGAAGAGACTACTGAACCAGCTGCCTCTACTTACAGCAGAAGCAATGCAGCTTCTGATGATTTCTTTGCTGATTTTGATGAAGATGAAGATGATCATGAAGAAAAGCCGTTTTATAAACGTAAGCGGGTTATTATTCCTTCTCTTATTGTTCTTTGTTTGTTGGCGGGTGGTACGGCCTATGGTGTTTACAATTTGAGCAATCCTTCACCTAAAACCAGCAAGACAGCAAAGACATCAACATCGGCAAAGAAGAAGACAGATTTTGCCGAAGTCTCAGAAGAGTTTGAAAAATCTTACTCAGCCTTCTTTGCAGATGCTAAGCGTGTCAAGCTGAAAAACAGCCAGTTTGCGAACATGCCTAAGCTGGAAAAAACCTTAAAAAAACTTAAGGGCAGCAAGTACTATGATGAAGCTAAGAAAAAATATGACAGCCTGAAACGGCAGTTCTCTGCCATTAATGCGGTCAACGGGAAATTTAAATCCAATGCTATTGTTGATGGCGCAAAGAAAGCGGCAACTGTAAAAGATGACGCTAATTTTGATGATATTTCAGAAAACACATTAAACACGGGCAATGCTACCTTGGATGCGCTGTTGAAGTCAGTCATTGCTGACGGCCGTAAACAGCTGGACGCTAAGAAAAAGGCGAGCAATGCGGCGGCCTCTTCGTCTAATACGAACAGCAACGCCGCATCAAATTCGGGCAGCAGTGGGCAAAATGCTCAGAACTCGGGCTCTGATTCAGCCGGTTCAGCTGCTGCTGATAACTCTTCTAATTCGGCTGGAAATAGCGCATCGAGTGCACCGGCACAGGCCGCTCCAAACAGCGGTTCTTCCAACGCCGCAGCTTCTGCTCCGTCAGGTGCATCTGGTCACGGCATTTCTAATTATGATGTATCCACGCTTCAGCGGGATCGCAGCCGGGTTCCTTATGATCAGTCTAAGATTGCAGACAGCAGCAATCCGGCATGGACCTTCAATGCAGGTGTTCTGGAAAAGATTGTTGCGATTTCGCAGCAGCGCGGCTATATCACAGGTAATAACTACATTCTTGAAAAAGTCAATATTATCAATGGCAATGGCTATTATAATATGTTTAAGCCGGATGGAACCTATCTTTTCTCTATCAACTGTAAGACAGGTTACTTTGTCGGCAATGCTTCCGGAAATTCGGATAAATTAGACTATTAAAAAAAGCGAGTATCCATTTTGCTGCAATCAGCTGCAGCATTTGGCAAACTCGCTTTTTAAATTGGGCAGATTTTTCGGACTGCTGCTAAGAGAAGAAATCTGCTGTTGAGTTTGCAGCAATAAAAAAGCAAGATCTTAAATCTTGCTGTTCCGCTAGCTCGGGCTCTTCGTTTTCAGCAGCGGATAAAGACAGGTTGATTTATTTGATCTCGCTTTTCAGCAGTTATCAGACGAGGCGGCGTTCAAAGGGGTCATCGGAAATGCCCTGCTCGAGAATAAGAGCGGACCATTCCTTAGCGGAAAAGAGGCTGTGATCCTTGTAGTTCCCGCAGGATTCAATCGTTGTTCCGGGAACGTCTTCCCAAGAAGTAGCCTGGACGATTTCTTCTAAACTGGACTTGATAACCTGGGCAATTTCTGTTGTCGTGTGCCGGCCCCACATAATGAGATGAAAACCGGTGCGGCAGCCAAAAGGAGAGCAGTCAATCATACCGTCAATCCGTTGGCGGATAAGCTTAGCCAGCAAATGTTCAATCGTATGAAGGCCGGCGGTTGGGATGGCATCTGCATTGGGCTGCACCAAACGAATATCGAAGTTGGTAATCACATCTCCCTTTGGACCCTGATCTTCTGAAATGAGGCGGACATAGGGGGCTTTTACGGCTGTATGGTCCAGTTCAAAACTTTCAACAATAACTTTTTTAGACATAATAATCTCCTTTGTCAATTTACGATAATCATATCATAAATTAGGAAATACTGCTGATAATTTTATTGTAGAAAATAATATTTTATGATAAACTATAATTTGGATTTTCTAATTGAAATCCAATAAAATTTTTGAGGTAAGACATGTTAAATATTCTTTTAGCACTTGTTTTCTCCCTCATTGGTTTGGTTATTGGCTATGTTGTTATTTCAGCCCGATTAAAAAAGGCTAAAGAAACGGCAGAGCTGACTCTTTTAAATGCAGAACAAGATGCTGTCAATGCTCGGAGCAAGGCGGAAATGGATGCCGAGCATATTAGGACAACAGCAGAACGTGAGAGTAAGGCCTATAAAAAGGAATTGCTTTTAGAAGCAAAAGAAGAGGCTAGAAAATATCGCGAAGAGATTGAAAAAGAATTTAAATCTGAAAGACAAGAGCTCAAGCAAATGGAGGCACGTTTGACTGAACGTGCAAGCTCTCTTGACCGTAAAGATGAGAATTTAAGCAGTAAAGAACAGTTGCTTGATAGCAAAGAGCAAAGTCTGTCCGATAAATCTAGACATATTAATGAGCGTGAGCAACAAGTTGAACAATTAGAACTGAAGAAAACTGAAGAGCTGGAAAGAGTAGCAGCTCTAAGTCAGGAACAAGCGCGTGGTATTATTCTTTCTGAAACAGAAAAGAATCTGTCCCACGACATTGCTAACCGCATCAAAGAAGCTGATCGCGAAGTGAAGGATAAGGTTGATAAGACCGCTAAAAATCTATTGGCTCAGGCCATGCAGCGCTTGGCAGGAGATTATGTTACAGAGCAGACAATTACGACTGTCCACCTGCCTGATGACAGTATGAAGGGACGGATTATCGGTCGTGAAGGCCGCAATATTCGCACCTTGGAAAGTCTGACGGGTATTGATATTATCATCGATGATACCCCTGAAGTTGTTGTTCTATCAGGCTTTGATCCTATCCGCAGAGAAATTGCGCGCATGACCTTGGAAGCTCTTATTCAGGATGGCCGCATTCATCCGGCTCGGATTGAAGAATTGGTCGAGAAGAACCGTTTGGAAATGGATAACCGCATCCGCGAATACGGTGAGGCAGCTGCCTTTGAAATCGGCGCTCCAAATCTTCATCCGGATCTGATTAAATTGATGGGACGTCTGCAATTCCGTACGTCTTATGGTCAAAATGTCCTGCGCCATTCGGTTGAAGTTGGTAAATTAGCTGGACTTTTGGCAAGCGAGCTGGGTGAGAATGTTGATTTGGCCCGCCGCGCAGGCTTTCTTCATGACATTGGAAAAGCTATTGACCGTGAGGTTGAAGGCAGCCATGTCGAAATCGGGACAGAATTTGCCCGCAAGTATAAGGAACACCCAGTTGTTATCAATACAATTGCCAGCCACCACGGCGATGTTGAACCAGAGTCGGTCATTGCTGTTCTGGTAGCTGCAGCAGATGCTCTCAGCTCTGCCCGCCCCGGTGCCCGCAATGAGTCCATGGAAAACTACATCAAGCGTCTGCGTGATCTGGAAGAGATTGCAACAAGCTTTGAGGGAGTTCAAAACAGTTATGCCCTTCAGGCAGGACGTGAAATCCGCATCATGGTAGAACCTGCCAAACTGTCTGATGATGATGTAACTATCATGGCTCATAAAGTGCGTGAAAAAATTGAAAACAATCTGGATTATCCAGGCAATATTAAGGTTACGGTCATTCGTGAACTGCGTGCCGTTGATTACGCTAAATAACAATGAGCTGCTGCCTTAGTAGGCCCCTGCAGAGCAAACTAAAAAAACAAAGAGGCTGGGACACAGATGTGCCCGGCCTTATTAACTGCACTTGTTTGTCTGTCAAAGACAAAAAACCTTCTGGGAAAGCAGACTGCTCAGGCTGAACTTTCTTGGTGGCTGATTCTTAGTCTTGGTGCGGTTTGGCTGGCATTTTGCCTGCGAAAACGGGCAAAATTTTCTTGATAAACAGGTGGCTTTTTGTTAAACTAGAAACAGAAACTTTAAGGAGCTAAAAATGTCTGAACGTGGTTTGCTAATCGTTTTTTCAGGACCTTCCGGTGTCGGCAAGGGGACTGTCAGGCAGAAAATTTTTTCAACACCTGACCATCAGTTTGAATATTCGGTTTCAATGACAACGCGTCCGCAAAGACCCGGTGAAACTGACGGTGTTGATTATTTCTTTCGGACACGTGAGGAATTTGAGGAGCTCATCAGACAAGGCCAGATGCTGGAGTATGCGGAATACGTCGGCAATTATTACGGAACGCCCTTGGCTTATGTCAATGAGACGCTTGACAGGGGAATTGATGTTTTCTTGGAAATTGAAGTTCAAGGAGCGCTTCAGGTTAAGCAAAAAGTTCCGGACGGTGTCTTTATCTTTCTGACTCCCCCGGATTTAGCCGAATTAAAAGATCGTTTGGTAGGCCGCGGAACGGACAGTCAGGAAGTTATTGCCCAGCGTATTGAACGTGCCAAGGAAGAAATAGCCTTGATGCGGGAATATGACTATGCTGTGGTTAATGATGAAGTTGAACTGGCTGCAGAGCGCGTTAAGCATATTATCGAAACAGAACACTACCGCGTTGAGCGCGTCATCGGGCGCTATGATAAAATGATTAAAGAAGAACTGCCCCTAAGATAAATTAGAAAAGAGAAGAAAGACCTATGATGTTAAAACCTTCGATTGATACTTTATTAGATAAAGTACCGTCAAAATATTCCCTTGTTATGCTGCAGGCGAAACGTGCCCATGAGCTTGAAGCCGGCGCCAATCCGACACAGGAATTTTCATCAGTGAAGCCAACCCTCCAAGCGCTTGAGGAAATTGAATCAGGCAATGTTGTTATCCATCCTGACCCGGAAGCTAAGCGGGCGGCGATGCGTGCCAAAGCTGAAGCTGAACGTCTGGCTAAGGAAGAAGAAGAGCGTAAAATCAAGGAACAAATTGCTAAAGAAAAGGAAGAAGAAGGTGAAAAAATCTAAGGTTGGCGGCAATCTTAGATTTTTCATGTTTGAGGTAGATGATGGTAAAAATTGCAGAGGTTATTGTGGATGTGCCTTTAATGCAGACGGATAAGCCTTTCTCTTATAAAATTCCGGAAGAACTGTCATCGGTCCTTGCGGCAGGTTCGCGTGTTCATGTTCCTTTTGGCAGAGGAAACCGTCTTTTGCAGGGTTTTGTGGTCGCTATTACCGAAGGAGACGATGAGCAGTTAAAGTCTTTGGCAGAGGTTTTAGATGCAGAACCGGTGCTCAATCAGGAGCAGCTCCTGCTGGCTGATCGGATGCGCAAGACGGTTTTTTCTTATAAGATTTCGATTTTGAAGTCGATGATTCCCAATCTTTTAAATTCGAATTACGACCGGCTCTTGAAAGCTCAGGACGGCTTGTCTCAGGCAGATAAGGCCCTGATTTTTGCAGGCAGGGAGCAAATTCATTTCTCGCAGCTAGACAGAGAAGCTCAGCTGAAAAGTCTGCGCTTGATTCAAGCTGGCAAAATTGCTGTTTCCTACATTGCCAAAGATAAAAAGAACATTAAGACACAAAAGTATTATGAAGTTGATGTCGAAAAATTAGCAGACTTAACTGTCAGCAAACGGGCTAAAAAGCGGCAGGAGCTGAAAGATTACCTTCTCAGCCATCCGCAAGGTCAGGCTCTCTCGGGACTGACACGTCTTTTTTCGCGGGAAGTGGTTCATTATTTTATTGCAGAGGACATTCTGAAGATAAGAGAGGTAGAAGTCAATCGCAGCGATGCTTACTTTGAAGATGTCACCCAGTCTGATTTTTTGGACTTAAATGAAGAGCAGCAGTCAGCTGTTGAAACCATTACGGCTGCTATTGGCCTAGGCAGCAAGCCTTACTTGTTAGAGGGCATTACCGGCAGCGGGAAAACAGAAGTTTACCTGCATGTGATTGACAGAGCCTTGAAGATGGGAAAGACGGCCATCGTTTTGGTGCCGGAAATTTCGCTGACGCCGCAGATGACCAACCGTTTTATTTCTCGTTTTGGCAGTCAGGTGGCCATCATGCACTCAGGTCTATCTGACGGTGAGAAATTTGATGAGTGGCGCAAGATTAAATCCGGTCAGGCCAAGGTTGTTGTCGGTGCACGTTCGGCTATTTTTGCCCCTGTGGAAAATATCGGTGCCATCATTATTGATGAAGAACATGAAGCAAGCTATAAACAAGAGTCAAATCCGCGTTACCATGCGCGTGATGTGGCCCTGCTGCGGGCAGACTATCACAAGGCGGTGCTTGTTTTAGGCAGTGCTACGCCCAGTATTGAAAGCAGAGCCAGAGCCAGCCGCGATGTTTATCAACTGCTGAGACTGTCCAGGCGGGCTAACCCGTTGGCTCAGGTACCTAAGGTAGAAATTGTTGATTTTCGTGATTTTATAGGCCGGCAGGAAGTAAGCAATTTAACGCCGGTATTGATTGACAAGATCAAAGAGCGTTTGGCTAGACAGGAGCAAGCGGTGCTCATGCTCAACCGGCGTGGGTATTCCAGCTTTATCATGTGCCGGGACTGCGGCTATGTGGATAACTGCCCTAACTGTGACATTTCTTTGACCCTGCACATGGACACGAAAACCATGAACTGCCATTACTGCGGCTTTTCTAAAAGCATCCCGCACAGCTGTCCTAACTGTGAGAGCAAGAAGATTCGCTATTACGGTACCGGAACGCAAAAAGCTTACGACGAGCTGCTTCAAGTGCTGCCAACTGCCCGGATTTTGCGCATGGATGTTGACACAACCAGAAAAAAAGGTGCCCATGAAAAAATTCTCACGGCCTTTGGCAGAGGAGAAGCAGATATTCTTCTGGGCACTCAGATGATTGCCAAAGGTCTTGACTTTCCTAATGTTACCTTAGTGGGGGTTTTAAATGCAGATACTTCTTTGAATCTGCCTGATTTTCGCTCCAGTGAGCGCACCTTTCAGCTCTTAACCCAAGTGGCCGGCCGAGCAGGGCGGGCTGATAAGCCCGGTGATGTTTTGATACAGACCTATAATCCCAATCATTATGCCATCCAAATGGCTAAGAATCAGGATTATGAAGCCTTTTATCGCCGGGAAATGGCTATTCGCCGCAGTTTGGCCTATCCGCCTTATTATTTTACCGTAGGCCTGACCCTGTCGCATAAGGACGAGCAGGAGGCTGTCAAAAAATCTTATGAAGTGGTAGCTCTTCTTAGAGCCGAGCTGACGGATAAGATTAAAATTTTGGGCCCCACACCCAAGCCTATCGCCAGAACACACAATCTCTACCACTATCAAATTATTATTAAGTATCGCTTCGAAGAGCATCTGGAGTCTGTTTTGAACCAGATTCTGGATTTAACGCAGAAAAAAGAAAACCGCGATTTGCGTTTGATTATTGACCATGAACCGCAGAGCTTTATGTAAAAGGTTTGCAATCTAATAATGTTAATGAGGTTAAAATGACAAAATTAATTTTTATGGGGACGCCCGATTTTTCAGCAACTGTTCTTAAAGGCCTGCTGGCAGACGGCCGTTATGAGATTGCAGCAGTTGTCACTCAGCCAGACCGAGCTGTCGGCCGCAAGAAAGAAATCAAGATGACGCCTGTCAAGCAAGTAGCTTTGGAGCACGGGCTGACCGTTTACCAGCCTGAAAAACTGTCAGGTTCTCCCGAAATGGCTGAACTGATTAATATAGGAGCCGATGGCATTGTCACGGCTGCCTTTGGCCAGTTTTTACCCATGAAGCTGATTGACAGTGTTGGTTTTGCTGTCAATGTCCATGCGTCGCTGCTGCCCAAATACAGAGGCGGAGCTCCTATCCATTATGCCCTCATCAAGGGAGATAAGGAAGCTGGCGTGACTATTATGGAAATGGTTAAAGAGATGGATGCCGGTGATATGGTGGCCAAGGCCTCAATACCGATTACCGATGAGGACAATGTTGGAACGCTGTTTGAAAAATTGGCAACTGTCGGCCGCGATTTGCTTTTAGAAACCCTGCCTGCTTATATTGCCGGGGATATCACTCCTCAGCCGCAGGATGAGAGTCAGGCCACCTTCTCACCCAACATTAGGCCGGAAGAAGAGCGCATCGACTGGAACAAATCAGCTCGGGAGATTTTCAATCAGGTGAGGGGCATGAATCCGTGGCCCGTTGCCCATACGCTTTTAAATCAGCAGCGCTTTAAAATCTATGAGGTAGAAGAGGCTGAGGGTAGCGGCAAGCCGGGCGAGATTATTGAGAAAACGAAGAAAAGTCTGCTTGTAGCTGCGGGTCAGGGAGCCCTGTCTTTAAAAACAGTGCAGCCGGCAGGTAAGCCAAAGATGGCTGTTGCTGACTTTTTAAATGGTTTGGGTCAAAAACTTAAAGTGGGTGATTATTTTGGAGAGTAAGCAACAGTTGGCCCGAAGCGGCGCTCTTACTGTTTTGACGGATGTTTTTGATAAGGGAGCTTACAGCAATATCGTCCTGAATCATTATCTGACAGCGCACCGCCTTTCTAAAAAGGATAGAGCCCTGCTGACCGAGCTTGTCTATGGAACGTTAACGCGGAAAATTACTCTGGAGTGGTACCTGTCTCACTATATTGCAGATCGTGAAAAGATTGATACCTGGGTTTATTATCTGTTAATGCTCAGCCTTTACCAGATTCTTTATCTGGATAAAATTCCTGAGCATGCCATTGTTAACGATGCCGTAACGATTGCCAAAAAGAAGCATAAGGGAGCTGCCAAACTGGTCAATGCTGTTTTGAGGCAGTTTTTGCGGCAGGAAATTCCAGATATAAAAGCGATCAAGCGAAAAAACAAGCGTTATTCGGTTGAATACTCGCTGCCAGTCTGGCTGGTTAAAAAAATAATTGATGAATTCGGTGAAGACCGAGCTCTTGCCATTTTCAAAAGCCTCTTAATCCGCAGCAAGGCCAGCATCCGTGTGGTCAATCCGGCTGAATTAGAGGCTATTAAACAGATAACCGGCGCCAGCAGATCGTTACTGTCTCCTGTCGGTCTCGTTAAAGCAGCCGGCCATTTTAGCGACAGTGATCTTTTCAAAGAAGGAAAAATTACTATTCAGGATGAGAGCAGCCAGTTAGTCGCGCCAACTTTAAAACTTCAAGAAGACGATATCGTTCTTGATGCCTGCAGCGCTCCTGGAGGCAAAGCTGTTCATCTGGCTTCTTATTTGAAAAGCGGTCAGTTGACCGCCTTAGATTTGTATGATCACAAATTAAAATTAATTGAGGACAATGCTCGGCGCCTCGGCCTATCAGACAAAATAAAAACGCAAAAGCTGGATGCCAGAAAAGTCCACGAGCAATTTGCCCCGGATACGTTTGATAAGATTTTGGTGGATGCTCCTTGCTCAGGTATAGGTCTTATCAGGCGCAAACCTGATATTAAATACAACAAGGACAATCAAGACTTTGCCAGCCTGCAAAGAATCCAGCTGGCAATTTTAGATAGTGTTTGCCAAACTATAAAAAAAGGTGGTATAATAACATACAGTACGTGTACCATTTTTAAAGAAGAAAATCAGATGGTACTTAAACAATTTTTGGATAACCATCCGAATTTTGAACAGGTCAAATTATATCATGAGAAAGAGGATATTGCTGTTGATGGCTGCCTTGTGATTACGCCTGAGCAATATCTGACAGATGGCTTCTTTATCAGCCAAATAAAGCGTATTTCATAGGATTTAGAAGGAGGCTGACTTTGTCAGACAAGGAACACATGAAAATTTCTCTTTTTACAGATATTGGGCAAAAACGCTCCAATAATCAAGATTTTATCAATAAATTTGATAATCGTTCCGGAAATACCCTAATCGTATTAGCAGATGGTATGGGCGGGCACCGTGCCGGCAATATTGCCAGTGAAATGACGGTTACCGACTTAGGCCGCGAATGGGTTAACACTGACTTGACTGACTTAGGTCAGATCCGTGACTGGCTGGTCAGCAACATTGAAACTGTTAACCGCCGTATTTACGAGTTAGGACAGACAGAAGATTTTCAAGGAATGGGAACGACAATCGAAGCTTTGGCTGTTGTAGATAACAATGTCCTTTTTGCCCATATCGGCGATTCACGCATCGGCTTGATTCATGATGGTGTTTACACTCAATTAACGAGCGATCATTCCTTGGTCAATGAATTGGTCAAAGCCGGCCAGCTGACTGAAGAAGAAGCAGCCAGCCATCCGCAAAAGAATATCATCACCCAGTCTATCGGTCAGGCTAATCCGGTAGAACCCGATCTTGGCATTCAAACCTTAGAACCGGGAGACTATCTGCTGGTCAACAGTGACGGCCTGACTAATATGATTTCTAATAAAGTTATTGTCAATGCCTTGAGCGATGACAGTAAAAACCTAGATGAAAAAGCCAGATATTTAATTCAATTGGCCAACGATGCGGGCGGTCTTGATAATATCACCGTTGCTTTGGTCCACGCCGAAAGAGAGGGAGATGAATGATTCAGATTGGCAAATTATTTGCTGGTCGTTATCGAATTCTCCAGTCTATCGGACGAGGCGGGATGGCCGATGTTTATTTAGCTAATGATTTGATTCTGGATAATGAGGAAGTAGCCATTAAAGTGCTGCGAACCAATTATCAAACAGATCAGGTCGCTGTGACGCGTTTCCAGCGGGAAGCGCGGGCCATGGCAGAGCTGAATCATCCTAACATTGTTGCCATTCGTGACATTGGAGAAGAAGACGGTCAGCAGTTCCTTGCAATGGAATATGTTGACGGTGCTGACTTGAAAAAATACATTCAAGATCACGCCCCTTTATCGAATGCTGAAGTTATTCGTATTATGAAAGAGGTTCTTTCCGCAATGACTCTTGCCCACCAAAAGGGTATTATTCATCGGGATCTGAAACCTCAAAATGTACTTTTGACCAAGGACGGGACGGCCAAAGTAACAGACTTTGGGATTGCCGTGGCCTTTGCCGAAACCAGCCTGACACAGACAAATTCAATGCTGGGCAGTGTTCATTACCTGTCTCCTGAGCAGGCGCGCGGTTCAAAAGCAACGGTTCAAAGTGATATCTATGCGATGGGTATCATGCTTTTTGAAATGCTGACCGGACACATTCCTTATGATGGTGACAGTGCTGTGACCATTGCCCTGCAGCATTTTCAAAAACCGCTGCCGTCTATCATTGCTGAAAATAAAAACGTTCCTCAGGCTTTGGAAAATGTTGTCATCAAGGCAACGGCCAAACGTTTGACGAATCGATATACTTCAACAGAAGAGATGCTGCGGGATTTAAGAACCTGTCTGCAGCCCAGCCGCAGCCGTGAAAAAAAGTTGGTCTTCAATGATGCTGCGGATACCAAACCGCTGCCAAAGCTTGAACAGGCTGCCACAGCCGCTTCGGCTGCCCAGTCCTTAAAAAATAAGGCGACAAATCCGGATAAGCCGGCCAGTCAGCCTAAGACCAAACCCAAACTTCAGGATAAGCCTAAAAAGAAGGGACGCTTTTTATCCCGCTTCTTCAAGCTTTTCTTTGCCTTGGTTTTTATCGGCATTATTATTTTAGCCTATCTGATTTTAACTAAGCCGAGTACTGTTTCAGTGCCCGATGTTTCTGGGAATAAGCTGTCAACGGCTAAAACAATCATCAGAAATTCAGGCTTAAAAGTTGGCCGGGTTCGTAAGATTGAAGATGACAGTGTGAGTGATGGCAAGGTTGTTCGCACGAATCCAAGCGCAGGCACTAAGAAGCGCGAAGGATCCAATGTTGATATTTTTATCGCCAGCTCCAAAGGTTTTAAGATGGAGGACTACACTGGTCAAAATTACCAAGATGTTATTGATAACTTAACCAATAATTACGGTGTATCCAGGAAAAAAATTGCTCTGAAAGAAGTGTCATCAGATGAGTACAGCGGCGGAACAGTAATTAGCCAGTCGCCTAAAGCTGGGAAGACTTATCGTTCCGGCAGCGGTAAAAAGATTACTCTCAGGGTTGTTGAGATGACTATGCCGAATCTTAAAAACACAACCTATGAGGAAGCTGTTAATACGTTAACAGCTATGGGCATTTCATCAAAACGTATAAAGGTTTATGATGCCAGCGATTACTCAACAGAGATTTCATCGCCAGCCTCATCGGCTGTGGTTGTAGGCCAAAGCCCTTATTACGGAGAGATTGTCAGCCTGTCATCAGATGACGATGTCATTCTCTATGTTTCGGAATCGGGTGGAACCGATACCCATCCGTCATCGTCTGAGGCAACCGAGGAAACAACAACTGTAACAGAAGAGACAACGGAAGCAACAACAGCTGATACGACTGTTGAGTCATCCGTCTCAGAATAATGATTAAATATAAAAGGGAGAAGAGATAGCAGATTCTGACATTTCTTCTCCTTTTTGACTGCCGGTAAGCAGATGAAATTTATCGTGAATTTTGGTACAATGACTAAGAATTATAAGACTTGAAGGTAACCTATGCGAAAATTCCAATTTTTTCTAGTGGTTGAAACCATTTTAATTGCTTTGGCCTTTATGACCATTTTGTCCAAAGATTTATCGAGTTTCATCCTGATTCTGGTAATTACGCTTTTAGCCCTGAGATTTTATCATCTGGGCAGTAAAAATGATTTTCTGCTGACAGCCAGTTTGCTGCTGCTTTTTCTGATTTTCATGCTGAACCCCTACACCATTGCTGCGGTTCTTATGGGAATCCTCTATGTAATGACCAATCACTTTGCCCAGGTTAAAAAGAAAAATCGTTACGCTTTATTAAGGCTGCAGGAAGAAGGGCTCAATGTCATCAAGAAACCACACCAATGGATTGGCAATAATGAGTATATCGAGACCGATTCTTACGCCTTTGACGATATTAATGTCATTCGGATAAGCGGCAGCGATGTGATTAATTTGAGTCAGGTGATTATGATGGGACAGAACAATCTTGTCATCATTCGCAAGGTTTATGGACCGACCAAGATCTTAGTTCCTATTGATGTTGCTGTAAAGCTGGATGCCAGCAGTATTTATGGGAGTGTCCGCTTCTTTGATTCGCCCGAGTATGACCTGCGCAATGAGAGCATTAAGCTGGCAGACAGCAGGCAGGATCTGACCAAGTCGGTTAAGATTATTGTAAATGTCATTGCAGGGATAGTGGAGGTGGAACGTATATGAGAAAACGAACCATTTTCATGATTTTCCTCTATGCTGCGGTTACCGTTATCTCTATTGTTTTTGTCATCATTAACAGCCTCAATCTTGACCTAACTGATTTACTGAAAGACTGGGTTGTTATGGAGCAGTTTATCCTGTCGCTTCTTGCAGCTTTTATTTCCCTGACCTTTCTGTTACTGCTGGTGTGGATGATTGTTGATGATAACAGTAAAAGGCACTTAAATCAAAATTTAAGGCGGATTTTGCTCAATCAAACCATCAATCAGGAAAACGACACCGAGCTTGGCAAGAATGTCAACCGCTTATCCAATAAGATGCAGCAGCTGACCAATAATCTGCAAAAAACAGAGAATGCCTATATTACCAGCAGTCAGGAAATCGTCAAAAAAGAGAGAAAGAGAATTGCCCGGGATCTGCACGATACGGTCAGCCAGGAGCTGTTTGCTTCTTCCATGATTCTGTCAGGCGTTTCGCATAATCTGGAACAGTTAGAAAAGGATCAGCTGCAGACCCAGCTTTTGGCTGTTGAGGATATGCTGAACAATGCTCAAAATGATCTGCGGATTCTGCTCCTGCACCTTCGTCCCACTGAGCTGGAAGGAAAGACGCTGTCAGAAGGGCTGGCTATGATTATTAAAGAGCTGACAGATAAAAGCAATATTGAAGTCGTTTATAAAGAAAATATTACTAAACTCCCCAAGGCGATTGAAAGTAATTTCTTTCGCATTGCCCAAGAATTTATCAGTAATACGCTGAAACATGCTAAGGCAAGCCGCATAGAAGTCTATCTGTACCAAACGCCTTCTGAGGTTCAGCTCAAAATGATTGACAACGGTATCGGTTTTGACATGGATGCCGTTCGCGATCTGAGTTACGGACTGAAAAATATTGAAGACCGCGTCAATGATTTAGCCGGAACAGTATCCTTCCTGAGTGCCAAGGATAAAGGGGTTGTTATGGATATTCATGTACCGATAATGAAAGGAGATGTTGATGAGTAAAATAAAGGTTATTCTGGTTGATGACCATGAGATGGTAAGACTGGGTCTGAAGAGTTTTCTTAATTTGCAGGCAGATGTTGAGGTTGTCGGAGAAGCCGGCAATGGCCGTCAGGGGATTGATCTGGCCTTGCAATTAAAGCCTGATGTTGTCGTCATGGATCTTGTCATGCCTGAGATGGATGGGGTTGAGGCGACGCTTGAACTTCTGAAGGAATGGAAAGACGCTAAAATTTTAGTGCTGACCAGTTATCTTGATAATGAAAAGATTTATCCTGTTATCGAAGCAGGAGCTAAGGGCTACATGCTAAAAACTTCCAGCGCTGCAGAAATTCTAAATGCCATCAAAAAAGTTGCTAAGGGTGATTTGGCCATTGAAACGGAAGTTGATAAGAAAATCAAAGCCCATCATGACAATCCTGACTTGCATGAGGACTTGACCGCTCGGGAAAGGGATATTTTGGAGCTGCTCGCCAAAGGCTATGACAATCAAACAATAGCTGATGAACTTTTTATCTCTTTAAAAACGGTCAAAACTCATGTGTCTAATATCCTGTCAAAACTGCAGGTGGATGATCGGACACAGGCAGTGGTCTATGCTTTTCAGCATCATTTGGTACCGCAGGATGACGATTAGTGTGTTATAATATTAAAAGAAATGAGTTGACAAGGGGTAAAGATGGATTCCGAATTAAAACGCAGGGCTAAAAAAGTTAAAGCTGTCTTTTTTGATATTGATGACACGCTTCGTATCAAAGACAGCGGCTATATGCCGCCGTCAATCACAACTGTTTTTGAAAGTCTGAAAAAGCAGGGCATCCTGACAGGCATCGCTTCCGGCAGAGCACCCTACGGTGTTGTTCCTGAAATCCGTGCTTTAGAACCAGACTTTTTTGTAACCATCAATGGTTCTTACGTGATTGACCATGAGAACAATGAAATTTTCAATGATCCTATTTCCAAGGATATCATTGAAAAATATGTGGCTTGGTGCAAGGAAACAGGCATTGACTACGGCTTTGCCGGTAAGGATAAGGCTGTTGTTTCAAGGCGTACTGACTTAGTCGACAGGGCGCTGGTTCCTGTTTACGGCCTGTGCGATGTTGAGCCGGATTTTTATCAAGAGCATGACGTCTATCATATGTGGACCTTTGAGGATGTTGGGGACAGCCTGCAGCTGCCGGCAGAGCTGGCTAAGGATATTCGTTTTGTCAGGTGGCATCCTAACTCATCTGATGTCATCAAAAACGGTGTCTCCAAGGCCTCAGGTCTCGCTCATGTGTTAAAAAGCGTTCATTTAAAACCCCAGAATGTCCTTTTCTTTGGTGATGGACTGAATGATTTGGAAATGTTTGATTATGCCGGCATCACCGTTGCTATGGGCAATGGCCATGGTGATTTGAAAGAAAAGGCTGATTTTATTACAAAAAATGTAGAAGAAGATGGCATTTTATATGCATTGGAGGAATTAGGTTTGACAGAAAAAGAAGTACAGTTTCCGCAGTTAAATGTGAATAGTATTAATGTTCCCACAGCAGTTATTAAGACTAATCACGGTGATCTAACAGTAAAATTATTCCCAGAACAAGCACCAAAAACGGTAGCTAATTTTATTGGACTGGCTAAAAACGGTTATTATGACGGTGTTATTTTCCACCGGATTATCAAGGATTTTATGATCCAAGGCGGTGATCCAACCGGTACCGGTATGGGCGGAGAGTCTATTTACGGACAGCGTTTTGAAGATGAATTTTCAGAGGAGCTGTATAACCTTCGCGGTGCTCTGTCAATGGCAAATGCAGGTCCAAATACCAACGGCAGTCAGTTTTTCATTGTTCAGAATCAAAATTTCCCTTACAGTGTTGAAGAATTAGAGCGCGGCGGCTGGCCGCAGGCCATTGCAGCTGCTTATGCTGATAATGGCGGTACACCGCACCTTGACCGCCGGCACACTGTTTTTGGCCAGCTGGCTGATCAAGCTTCTTACGAGGTCCTAGATGAGATTGCGGCTCTTTCTACAGACGGTTCAGATCGTCCGCTGACAGAAGTTGTCATTGAGACCATTGAGGTGACTGACGATGAAGATCGGTGATAAGATAAGGGGTGAAATTACCGGCATCAAACCCTATGGCGCTTTTGTTCAGCTGGCAAATGGCTCAATAGGGCTCATCCATATTTCTGAAATTAAAACGGGCTATATTGATAATATCTACCGAACCCTGTCTGTAGGCGAGGAAGTCCTTGTTCAGGTTGTTGACTATGATGAATACAGTCAAAAAGCCAGTCTGTCCCTGCGCACTCTGGAAGAAGAAAAACACCATTATCAGCACCGGCATCGTTTTTCCAACAGCCGTCTGCACATTGGCTTTAAGCCCTTAGCGGACAATCTGCCTGTCTGGATTGAGGAAAATCTTGAGTATTTAAAACAGGATCAGCAGAAAGATGACCACATTTAAAATTAAAAGCGACTAATTGCCAACAGTTTGAAAAATAAAAAACGTTCAAAAGATGGCTTACAAAATAAGAGAGCAGCATAAAATCAATTCCAGTGTGATTTTATGCTGCTCTCTTTAATTTGATGAAAAAAGCAATAAGCTTACCTGCTTAAACACAGGTAAGCTTACTGCCTTAATTTTATCTTTATCAGTCAAATTCATACAGTGCTGTTGAAAGGTAGCGTTCCCCGTTATCCGGTGCAATAGCCAGGATTTTTTTGCCTTTACCCAGCTTTTTAGCGACTTCAATAGCGGCCCAAACTGCGGCTGAGGCGGAGATCCCCAGAAGGAAGCCTTCTTTACCGCCAAAATTGCGGCCGGTTGCCAAAGCATCATCAGATTTAACACGGATAACCTCATCATAAGAATGGGTGTCAAGTGCTACCGGAATGAAACCAGTTGAGATACCTTGAATTTTGTGAGGACCAGGTTTGTCACCGGAAAGTACAGCAGATTCATCTGCTTCCAGACCGTAAATTTTAATATCAGGATTATCTTTTTTGAGAACCCGAGAAACACCAGTGATTGTACCGCCTGTACCGATACCGGCTACAAAAGCATCCAGTCCGTGTGAACCGAAGGCGTCTAGGATTTCCGGTCCTGTTGTCAGTTCGTGCGTCTTTGGATTAGCCGGATTATCAAATTGGAGAGGAACCCAGCCGCCGACTTCCTTAGCAATTTCATGAGCTTTGTCAATGGCTCCCTTGGTTCCGGCGCTTCCCGGTGTTAAAACAAGTTCAGCTCCGTAAGCCTGTATGATTTTACGGCGTTCAACGCTCATCGTTTCAGGCATGGTAATGATGACCTTGTAGCCTTTGGCTGCGCCTACCCAGGAAAGTCCGATACCTGTATTGCCGCTGGTTGGCTCAACAATAGTATCCCCAGGTTTTATAATGCCGCGTTTTTCAGCGTCTTCAATCATGTTCAGGGCGATACGGTCTTTGACTGAAGAACCGGGATTAAAGGCTTCAAGCTTAAGGTAAACATCAGCTGCACCCTCGGGAACAACCTTGTTGAGTTTAACAATAGGTGTATTTCCGATTAATTGGGTGATGTTATCGTAAATTTTTGTCATAATAAATATACCTCACAAAGTTTAATTTGTTTCCAGTATAGGCTGAAAAGCAGGCTTTGTAAAATATAAATTATTTATCACCGTGATAAATAAATCATATCACAGGAATTTCGACGATTTGGCTGCCAGAAATGCGGCTGCTAACTTTTCCTTGATAAAAATCATTCAATTGACGCTGAATCTTGTCAATATCCTCCTCATCAACATAAACAGTCGCAGTGACAGTGATGGCAAAATCAGTATCGTGCTCCTGCAGTCCGTGGGTGTTTAAGAAAGTTGCAAAATTCTGATACTGAGGATAGGTTAATTCCAGTTTTAGACCTGTCTGTTCTTTGACTTCGACCATTCCGACTGCCTTGACAGTATTGGCCACACTTCCCGAGTACGCACGGATAAGGCCGCCGGCTCCTAGTTTGGTGCCGCCAAAATAACGGGTGACAACAACTGCAAGATTAGTCAGGTTGTTTTTTTCCAGAACGCTCAGCATAGGAACTCCCGCTGTACCGCTGGGTTCGCCATCATCACTGGAGCGCTTAATATCACTGTTTTCTCCGATAATCATAGCAGAGCAGGAATGGCTAGCTTTATAATGCTCTTTTTTGATTTGAGCAATGAAATCGCGCCCTTCTGCTTCTGAGTAAATTCTTTTGGCCTGACAGATGAAGCGGGATTTTTTAATAATTTCTTCTGTGCTGCCGTTTTTAGCAATTGTACGATAGTTCATAGACAAAGTGTACACATTTTTTTGAAAAGGTGCAAGCCGGTTTTTATAACTTTTGACGAATAATAAAATTGATGGAGGATTTAAAAAATTATTATGGGCGTTTGTGGACAGAAAGCCAGTTAGATGACAGGTTAAAAAAGCATGCCCAAAGTATGCCGGCTATGACAGAGAAATTTCCTTATTTTATCTGCAACCGCTGCGGCAGCAAAAACAGCTCTGAAAACACTCTGCCTGACGGTTCTGTTTACTGTCGAGGCTGTCTGGTCTTTGGCCGTATCAGCAGCCAAGAAAAACTGTTTTACTTTGAGCAGCAGGCATTCCCTGAAATTCAGGCCTTGAATTGGCAGGGGCAGCTGACTCCTTTTCAGCAGGACGTTTCAGACGGTCTCAGAGAAGCTGTCAAAAATAAAGAAAATATACTTGTTCACGCCGTTACTGGGGCCGGAAAGACCGAAATGATTTACGAAACGCTGGATGATATTCTCAGACAGGGGAAGGCAGCTGCACTGGTCAGCCCTCGGGTTGATGTTTGCTTGGAGCTGTATAAACGTTTAAGCCGTGATTTTTCTTGCCCAATTAGCTTGCTGCATGCTCAATCAGAAGCTTATGAACGCAGTCCCTTAGTGATTGCGACGACTCATCAGCTTTTAAGATTTTATCAGGCTTTTGACCTTTTAATTGTAGATGAGGTTGATGCTTTCCCATTTGTTGATAACAAAATGCTGCACTATGCTCTAAATCGCTGCCTAAAATCTGACGGTGTCAAGGTGTATTTAACAGCCACTTCTACTGATAAGCTGGACAGGCAGATCAAGCAGGGTAAATTAAAACAGCTGCACCTAGCCAGACGTTTTCACGCTAAACCCTTGGTTGTACCTCAGAATGTTTGGCTGGCTTTTTCTCTGGAAAAATTAGACCGGCAAAAGCTGCCAGTCCGCTTTTTAAGCTATGTTCGCAAGCAGCGGCAGAGCCGCTTTCCTCTGCTGATTTTCTTTCCGCATATCGAATTGGGAATACTTTTTACAGAAGCTCTGAAAAAATATTTTCCAAACGAATCCATTGGTTTTGTTTCCAGTTTAAGCCCGGACCGCTTAGAAAAGGTTGATGGCTTCAGAAAGGGCCAGATTCAAATTTTGGTATCAACAACCATTTTAGAAAGAGGCGTCACCTTTCCAAATATTGATGTTTTTGTAATGATGGCTAACCACCGTTTATTCACCAAGACAGCCTTGATACAAATTGCCGGCCGGGTCGGACGCTCAGCAGATCGGCCGACAGGAACCTTGATTTTTTTCCATAATGGTCTTAACAAGGCAATAAAAATGGCCATTTCCGAAATTAAAGAAATGAATCGAAGGGGAGGTTTTACATGAATTGTCTGCTATGCCAGTCACCTTTTGAAAGGAGTCTGAGCTTTTCTTCTGTCTTTTTCCTGAGTGCTGGCCAAGAAGCGGTTTGTTCCAGCTGTTTTGCTAAGTTTCAGCGTATTTCGGACAGCCATTGTCCTGCTTGCTGTAAAAATGATATGACTACTTATTGTCAGGACTGCCTTTACTGGCAAAGCAAGGGACAGGCGGTCAACCACAGAGCTCTCTTTTGTTACAATCAAGCCATGAAAGATTACTTTAGCACGTATAAGTTCCAAGGAGATTATCTCTTAAGGAAGGTTTTTGCGAGGCCTGTCAAGAAAGCTTTGAGAAACAGGCAGGGCTATACTTTGGTTCCTATTCCCCTCAGCCGCTCCAGCTTAAGCAGCCGCGGATTTAATCAGGTAGAAGCTTTTTTAGATGAGGCAAAATTACCCTACAGCCAAATATTAGGAAAAAAGGACAGTATGAAGCAATCGAACAAAACACGTGAGGAGAGGCTGTCCAGCCAGCAATTTTTTTATTTAAGAAAGGTTAAAGCATTACCTGCTAAGGTTATCTTAGTGGATGATATCTACACTACAGGTGCCACTATTCAGCTGGCCAGTCAGCTATTGCGTGAAAACGGCGTGAAAACAATAAAGTCCTTTTCTTTGGCACGATGACAAAAAAGCTTGCAAATTTTCATGAAAGCGATATAATAATAATGAAGAAAGCGCTTATCTAAAGCGTAAGAAAAGAGGTAGCTTATGATTAAATATAGTATTCGTGGCGAGAACATTGAAGTAACAGATGCGATTCGCAACTATGTTGAGTCTAAACTCAAAAAAATCGAAAAGTATTTTAATGCGGATCAAGAATTAGATGCGCGCGTCAATCTAAAAGTATATCGCGAAAAAACGGCTAAGGTTGAGGTTACTATTCCTCTCGATTCAGTCACTCTTCGTGCCGAAGATATTTCTCAGGATATGTATGGGTCAACTGATTTAGTTGTTGATAAGATTGAACGTCAAATCCGCAAGAATAAAACAAAAATTGCTAAGAAACACCGTGAGAAGAAACCGGCATCTCATGTTTTTACAACTGAGTTTGAAGCAGAAGAAATTGAAGAAACACCAGCAGTAAAAGTTGTGAGAACAAAAAATATTACATTGAAGCCAATGGATATTGAAGAAGCCCGTCTGCAAATGGATCTTTTGGGACATGACTTCTTTATCTACACAGATGCTAATGACAACACAACCAATGTCCTTTATCGCCGTGAAGACGGAAATCTAGGTGTTATTGAAGCTAAATAAAATATGACAGTCATTAAGGCTGGAACCGAGGGTTCCGGCCTTTTTATATGATTTATTACCACACATGAGCTCAGCTGCCCATCGGTTGCCAACTGGGAGAAAGGTTGAAACCGGCAGTTATTTAAATGAGATTGACAGGGATAAAATCATAGCTTATTTTCTTTGAAGGGATGGCGAAAACCCGCTTAGATACTGCTGTTATCACCTTGTCAGATTAAAAATGTCATGCTATAATTTATTTTATTATGTAATATTTTTGTAAGGAGATTGACATGAATAAGGAAGACTGGGTGGATTATTTTGAGGCCATCAATGGACGTGAGCCGTCTGCCAGAGAGGTTGCAGAGGCTCTGGCTGCCGGAGAATTTCAGAATGCTGCCGAAACTGATGCTGAAAAAAGCGAACTGGTTCAAGAGTCTGACCAAAGAGTGACAGAAGCAGCTGAAGCTGAGCCAGCCCAAAGTTCACAGCTTGAGCAGGAACTTGCTGCAAATCAGGCTAAGGCTCAGACAGAATCGCATCAGCAGGTTGAACAGTTAAAGAAAAAGGGGAAAAGTTATTTTGTTTGGTTTTGGGAAGGCCTAAAAAGACCGGAGGCGCAGTCATCAAACAGTCAGCTTGCTTATGGACTGGTGACACTGGCTCTTGCAGCGCTTTTTCTGGCTGCTGGTTTAGTCAACTATATTAATAGAATTTTTACCTCAATTATTAATATGACCATCGGCGGTGAGAGTTTTAAAATTAATGAGCCGGAAGCTTTTTCGGTTGTTGAAGATGCTGTACGTACCAATTTTGGTCTCAGTAAGATAATAGTGGTTGCAGTTATTGTTTTCATTGCTTATGTTATCGTAACTGCTGTGCCGGCTTTAATTCATAAATTTGCTGCTAAATCCCAAGAAAAAGTGACTTTCTTATGGGGAAAACTTATTGCTTACACACCGCTTTTAGCAGTGCTTAACCTGCTTATCTTTTTGCTGACTTTCTTAACTTCAAATAAGTTGGTTGTGTCCAGCAGATATTCCTATCAAATCGTATCATCTTTTAGTTCTGTCGGTTCTGATCCTTTTGAAGGGCTGTCATCGGTTTCGCATTTGATTAAAGAAGTACCGGCTATTCGCTCTATTCAAACTGTATTTATATATTTAGCTCTCTTAAGTGTTGTTAGTTTGGCTGTTTTGATTGTAGCCTTTTTAGCAAATATCAAGGTTTCGCTGGGAAGTCTAAACAATTTTTATGTGCGCCTGCTTGCATTGCTTGTTTTTATGCTGATTATTTTCTTCACGACTAAATCAATTGCAGCCAATCTCTTAGGCGGACTGGACGGCATCAAAGATTCATTGACAAAATTATATTAAATATAGGATGATACTATGGCAAGCAAAGAAAAATGGGTAGAATTATTTGAAAAAGTTATCGGCCGTAAGCCGACCGCACAAGAGTTTTTAGAAGGCAAAAAGGCTGATTTTGATTTAAAAGATATTAAGAAAATAGCACATGTCCCTCTAGGTACAGCAGAATCCTCGGAGATAAATTCTCCAGCCGTTCCTGTGGAAAATTTAAATGAAGCCGGCAAAGCTTCTGCTGAATCTGAAGGTGAAGGAACAGAGAAAGTCCATGCATCAAAATCACCTGCTGCTGGTGCTAAAAAGCTCCCTAAACAATTGTGGGTACAGGCTTTTGAAAAACAGTTTGGCCGCAAGCCAACTCCGGATGAATTCCTTTTTGCGAAAAGTCAGCATTTTGATGTAGCTAAAATCAGCCAATCGGCAGAGACTAAGCCCATCAGTCAGCCGGCAAAACCAGCTGAAAAGTCTTGGTCAAAAGGTAAGAAAATGTTAGCTGCGCTAATGATCCTTCTTTTACTGGCGCTTGGAGCAGGATATATCTATGGCAATCAGTATTTTTCACGTGAAGCTGTCGCCGAAAGGTATCTGAAAGCTGCCAATCATAGTTTTACTAAAGCCCTGGCATTTGAAGTATGGAGTGATACTGAAAAGCCAATCAAAAAATCAGAATTAACTTATAGAAATTCTGAGGAAAACAGGACGCTGAAGATGGATGACCTTATGTCTGATTACCGGCAGCTGAAAAATGTGGGCAGAAAGTTCCTTGTTTTCCCTGACTGGCGTGTTGCTGTCAAACCTGTTTCAGCCACAGTATCTGTCAACACCAAGGGTTTGGAATTATTTGTTAATCATAAGAGAATTGCCAAAACTGACAGCGATTCTTACACTAAAACACTGTCACGGCTTTATCCGGGAACCTATAATTTCCTTGCTAAAGGAGTAATATCCGGTCAGAAACTTGAAGTTTCATCCGAGGAAACGATTACCAATAATGTAAAAGTTAATTTAAATGTAAAATATCTCAGTTTTCAGGTTAACAGTAATCTTACTGATGGTGATTTGTATGTAGGCAGCCGAAAAATCGGCAAACTGCATGATGGCAAATATAAAGTTTCAAAATTAGCGGTCACAGATGCTTCCAAGATTTATGTTCAAAAATCATTCCCCGGGAAATCGCCCCTGAAATCCGAAACACAGTCAATAGAAGATATCTATGATGGCGATACCGTTACTCTGGATGCCGACGGTGTTCTTGACCGTGATACTGCGGATTCACTGATTACAGAAGCTTACCGCAAAATGAGTTCCTATGCTTCTTCACAAACAACACCGGATGATCTGGATGATGTGTTTACCGGCGGAAACAATAACAAATTCTATCAAGATGTCAAAAATACGATAGATACGAATACCACCGGTGCTAAAAATCGAAGTGCGGACTCCATCACATTTAGCGATGTTGATGTTACCAAGGTGACTCAAACCGGACCAACAACCTTTTCGGTTGAATTTACGGTAATCTATGATTTTTACTATGGCTATAACTCAGAACACGACTCATCAGGAGACATCATTCAAAAGTTATCATGGTCAGCTCTTGTTGAATATGTTGGCGATGACAAAAAGGATGACAGCTATTCTTATAGTACTTATGATGATTACCGCATTACTTCCGGCAATGGCAAATCAAGTGTTCTAAGCACTAAAAATACGGTAGACTAAAAAATCACTGCAATCTAGGAAAAATTATTTCTTTATTTAAAAAAATGTCTTCTTGAACCCGAGATGCTAGTATCTCGGATTCTTTTTCTACCATTTGTCAAGTCTATCAACGGTTTTGAGAACTATTTTTTAAAGATATAGTAGATGTTTAAAGTCTACTGTATCTTTTTAAGTTGTTTAAATCTAAAAAGTGTACACTAAAACAACACCTTATTTTGTGATTTTTTTGATAAGGTGTTACAATAATAGTGCATAACCCCTTTATTGATTTTTGGTTGAAGTATAATCGTAAAGTTTGTTATGCGTTATGAGGTAATACATTGTCCGAATGAGACGATGTATGGAGGCAATCGTGTGCGGCTTAGTTGAAGTCGTTTGCGATTGTCTTTTTCGTTTCTCATAAAAGTCTGCGATATGGCAAGGATTGGTGTGACTGGCTGAAGCGATATTGTGAATGCATTTGAAAAGAATCTTTCTGGCATAAGGGTTGCCGCGTTTGGTAATGTGTTCCTTAGCGAGGAAATTTCCAGATTCATAGTGCCTAAGATCAATGCCGATAAAGGCGTTGATTTGATTGGCAGAATGAAACCGACGAATGTCACCGAGTTCACCAATAATGCTTGTTGCAGTTGTTTCAGCGATACCAGGAATAGAAGAGAAGGATCTCATACTCAGGTAAGGGTTGAGCTAGTTCTACCATTTCGTCTAAGATTGTTTGTCTCTTTTCAGAAAGTCTAAGCAATTCTTTTGCATAGTAACGGATCTCTTCGAACATTGGAGAGGTTTTCTTAACGGCACAATAAGACTGATTGGCTAGTGCTGTCAGCTTCTCTGCTAAGTAAGCGACACGCTTATCAGAAATCCGTTTTGAAGTGGACTGAAGGATGCTCTCCGAGAGCTCATCTTTGCCTACCTCAAGCACGAAGTCCTTGCAAGGAAACGCAGTAACTAAGTTCCAGTATTGTTCCCCAGTTGGTGTTGACAAGATATTTTCCAATTCAGGGAAAGCGACCTGCAAGACCTTGTGCAGACGATTTTTGGTCCGAACAATGTCCTCAGTCAGATTCTGATAGAAACGGCTGAGATCCCGCAAGTTTTGGTAGACTTCTTCTTGGACATAAGTCGGTTTACGATTCAGCACAAATTGAGATTGAGCCAGTTTTTCAGCGTCAATTTGATCGGTTTTCCGTACACGCAAGCTATCCAGTTGCTTCTTAGCTAAGTCGTGTGTAAGCATAGCCATTATCTTCTAGAAAAGCTTGGAGACGGCGAGAGTAGACACCTGTTGCTTCAAAGATGATTTCTGGCTTGTGGACGGTTCTCAAATCGCCAAGTAGCCGAGCAAAGCCAATGGCATCATTGGGCATGGTATAGCCATGAACCTTCTCGCCGTTGACTAGAATAGCCACTTCTGAACTTACCTTACTCACGTCAATCCCAAATACTACTCGCATGCTATTACCTCTTTGTCTTGAATGATTCCTTGTTTTAGTGATGTCATTTTCAATACGCGACGTCTGGCGTCCCACATACTTTGATAACATTCTTCCTAAAACAGGTGTCTTGCCAGTTTTTATTACGACGTCTAGCGTCAAAAGAACCCTCGACTTAACAAGACACCTCTACTTTATCATCTTGAGAATGAAAAAAGTAGTGAGTACTCTCTCCCGTCGGAGATTTCCTCACTACTAATCTTAGTATGTTTTTATAGAAATAAACTCTTGACACAGTGGTTGGGTGACTGGTTATGTCAGTTTTAATCCCCCCCTCTTCACAGTTCATTAGGTCCTTTAACACCATCGACCACTGCTGGAATTATTACGTCATCAGGTCTTCATCAGCGTGGAAATGGAGAGGCCAAATATTTAAGTGATAAAAAAGGTAAAAAAAGGTGTTGACAAAAGAGAGCTGAGCTGATAGAATATAGTAGTTGCCTCAATACGAGGGAAGCCCTTTGAAAACTGAACAAGACGAACCAAGTGCGGGTTGGGAGACCAACCTGTCAAGAAATAAATCTGTCAGTGACAGGAATGAGTGAGAGCTCAAACTATGAAGAGAGTTTGATCCTGGCTCAGGACGAACGCTGGCGGCGTGCCTAATACATGCAAGTGGAACGCACGATTAAACCGTAGCTTGCTACACCATAATCGTGAGTCGCG
>NZ_MOWR01000019.1 GCF_001937065.1 Streptococcus sp. 'caviae' | reverse complement strand
TATCATTCGAAAGTGATAATGTCTTAGCTAGGTCGAATGTGAAAATGTCCCGTCTGTTAAACTAGAAAGATGAGGAAAATAGAACTAACTATGATAGAGTCAAAGAAATACCTAGTCATCAAAGCTGTTTGTGAGGGTAAAAAACAGAAAAACAGGGCTTGTGTAGAATTAGGGTTAAGCAAGAGGCAGGTGAACCGATTGATACTAGCCTATCGAGAGAAAGGAAAGTCAGCTTTCGTTCATGGTAATAGATCAAAAAGACCAACTCATGCCATGTCTTTAGAAACAAAGAGAAGGATTATCGAGAAATATCAAAGTTACGGTGATTTAAGACCAAATGTTGTTCATTTCTGCGAACTACTAGCGGAAGAAGAAAACATCGCCTATTCAGATACAACTGTTAGAAAACTACTCTACCAAGCAGGGTTTCTATCTCCAAAGACACAACGAGCAACGAAAAGACGATTGAAGCAAGAAGCCAAACAAAAGAAAAGGGAGGCAGAAAAAAGAGGATCCAAACTCCCAACTGCTTCTAACTTCTTTGAAGAACCTGACAAAGCTCATCCCAGCCGAGTAAGAAAGAAATTCAAAGGGGAACTCATTCAAATGGATGCCAGTCAATTCCCTTGGTTTGGACAACAGGAAACACATCTTCATGTCGCTATTGACGATGCCTCCGGTGATATTGTCGGGGCTTACTTTGATACTCAGGAGACGCTAAACGGGTATTATCATGTCTTAGAACAGATTTTAGAGGTACATGGTATCCCTTTCCAGTTCCTTACTGATAAAAGGACTGTATTCACTTATGCTTCCAGTCAGTCTAAAAAGATCGAGGAAGATACCTTTACACAGTTTGGATATGCTTGCCATCAGCTTGGTATTGCCATTGAAACGTCTTCTATCCCTCAAGCTAAAGGGCGTGTAGAACGTCTTAATCAGACCCTTCAATCGCGTCTACCAATTGATTTACAGAGGAATCAAATTACCAGCATCTCTCAAGCGAATCGTTATCTTAAGAGATGGATTAAACGATTTAACAAGCAGTTTGGTGGACTGGCTAGTGAGTCTGTGTTTGAGAAAGCACCTAAACCAGCCCAGCGAAACCTACTGTTAGCGAGAGTCTCTGAAAGAGTGATTGATAGCGGGCATCATATTCGATATCAAAACAACTTCTACTTGCCCGTCGAAGGGGATAAAGAAATCTATTTTACGCGTAAGACAAAGGCACTTGTGATTGAGGCATTCGATGGAGACATCTACCTTAATATCGCAGACACTATTTATGCCACTAGAAAGTTACCAAAACACGAGAAGCACTCCACAGAATTCGAAATGGTGCTTAAAACTAAAAAAGAAAGACGCAAGTATATTCCACCACAATCCCATCCGTGGAAACTTGCATCTTTCAAACAATACCTTCATAAAATCGGAAAATCTTATGAAGAATTCAAGCGTGAGAGGAATACCTCTCAACCACAATTATAACAGATTTTTCACTTATCTAACCGATTTTTTCAAGACATTGTCATTTTCGATTGACA
>NZ_MOWR01000018.1 GCF_001937065.1 Streptococcus sp. 'caviae' | reverse complement strand
AATGAATCATTCCCGTAGTTAGTTTTTTGTCCGATTTGTTATGGTTCGATGGAAGATAGTAATGGTATTTCCGTATTCTTAACAGTTAGTACACGATATGCAATGATAACATTTCTTACAAAAGCAAAAAAGGGCGCAATACCCCCTCGTGTACTTGGTGATTTTTTTGAACCTGCTAAACTACCCAACTCGCAAGATGAGTTTTTTGACCTGTCTTGACTTTCCCTAAGGCAAATCCAATCATCACTAAAAAGCTCATGGCTACAGCTAAACTCATCTTCGTTAACCCTCTAATGGTATGAGTCTCAAATCTAAAGTCCCTGTCTAGTCGTCCATTCACTCGCTCCACAGCCGTTCGCTTCTTGTATAGCCTCTTGAACTTCTTACTATCTCGCGCTACTCGATTAAAGATAATCGGTTCAACACAGCGTTTTAAACGAAAAATACGGCTATCTTGATACTTAGGGTGAAAACCATAGCGTAAACTATCACTAGAAGAATCATACCCTTTATACCTGAGCTGAATCGCTTGCCCGCTATCATCTACCCAAAAGACTTCTCCTGTTTGGTTATAAATCAAATCAGTATCCAAATATTGCCTGGTGTCATCTTCTTTCCATTTATGTGGGTTATCAATAATCGAGACGATAGGTGCCTCCTCCAAAAGATTTTGAAGAGAACTGCCACTATAACCTTTGTCTGCCATTAGGTACTTCCCTTTTTCAAGCATCGTTTGGCTTAAGTTCCTAATGAGCCGTTTAGCGATTGTCGGTTCCCCTTTTGAGGCTGAGGTTACCTTCCAAGCCACTGGTAACTCATAAGTCGTATCAACGATAAGATGACAACGAAAGCCATAATGCTTTTCTTTGGTTACTGTCCCATTCGTATGATGTCGCTGTTTGATACCAATATCGGCATCTAAATCGGCACGCTGATCTTTCTTTTTCTTCTGTTTACCATAAGGCGTCGCATAGCTATCAATGAATTTGCCATCTAAGGCCAAGTTAACACCGAAATCTGGAAGGAGTCCATATAGCTCATGAACGCCAGATAGCACCCACTCTTCAATATCTGGACAGACTTCTTTTAAATCTTGAATGAAGCGCGAATAAGAGGATTTTGAGGGAGCATGAACCAGCTTTATCATCCCATTTTTTGATTTAACCCCATGGGTTTCAAACCCACAGATTTGACGCAATTGACTATTCATATTAAGCTGGCGAATCAACTGTTGATTGGTTTCCAATTGAAGAACTATTTTAGCGATGTAGGCAATGAAGTAGGACTGGATGGTGTAGTCTTTACGACCATGTTTTCGCTTAGCTTCTAACTTGTCAAAGCAATCCGTTTCTGGAAGACCATCTAATACCATCAAAATTTTTTCCAAATCACCTAGTTCGTGATCCTCAAAAAGGTTAAGTTGTGTTATAATTTTCATAGTGAGACCTCGTTAATAGAGATTTTGTGTTAAAACTATTATAACGCTTTGACGTTTCATTGAGGCTCACAAAAGGGAAAAATCGCTACTTATCGTGGCGATTTTTCTTTTTGGGTGTTTGAAAAGCTATGCGGGGTATGGGATAACTAACTACGGGAATGATTCA
>NZ_MOWR01000017.1:3599-5184 GCF_001937065.1 Streptococcus sp. 'caviae' | reverse complement strand
GAGTGAGAGCTCAAACTATGAAGAGAGTTTGATCCTGGCTCAGGACGAACGCTGGCGGCGTGCCTAATACATGCAAGTGGAACGCACGATTAAACCGTAGCTTGCTACACCATAATCGTGAGTCGCGAACGGGTGAGTAACGCGTAGGTAACCTGCCTATTAGCGGGGGATAACTATTGGAAACGATAGCTAATACCGCATAGGAGAGATGATCGCATGATCATGTCTTAAAAGATACAACTGTATCGCTAGTAGATGGACCTGCGTTGTATTAGCTAGTTGGTAAGGTAGTGGCTTACCAAGGCAACGATACATAGCCGACCTGAGAGGGTGACCGGCCACACTGGGACTGAGACACGGCCCAGACTCCTACGGGAGGCAGCAGTAGGGAATCTTCGGCAATGGGGGGAACCCTGACCGAGCAACGCCGCGTGAGTGAAGAAGGTTTTCGGATCGTAAAGCTCTGTTGTCAGAGACGAACGTATGTGAGAGTGGAAAGTTCACATAGTGACGGTAACTGACCAGAAAGGGACGGCTAACTACGTGCCAGCAGCCGCGGTAATACGTAGGTCCCGAGCGTTGTCCGGATTTATTGGGCGTAAAGCGAGCGCAGGCGGTTTTGTAAGTCTGAAGTCAAAGGCAGTGGCTTAACCATTGTGTGCTTTGGAAACTGCAGGACTTGAGTGCAGAAGGGGAGAGTGGAATTCCATGTGTAGCGGTGAAATGCGTAGATATATGGAGGAACACCGGTGGCGAAAGCGGCTCTCTGGTCTGTGACTGACGCTGAGGCTCGAAAGCGTGGGTAGCGAACAGGATTAGATACCCTGGTAGTCCACGCCGTAAACGCTGAGTGCTAGGTGTTAGGCCCTTTCCGGGGCTTAGTGCCGAAGCTAACGCATTAAGCACTCCGCCTGGGGAGTACGGCCGCAAGGCTGAAACTCAAAGGAATTGACGGGGGCCCGCACAAGCGGTGGAGCATGTGGTTTAATTCGAAGCAACGCGAAGAACCTTACCAGGTCTTGACATCCCGATGCTATTCTTAGAGATAAGAAGTTACTTCGGTACATTGGAGACAGGTGGTGCATGGTTGTCGTCAGCTCGTGTCGTGAGATGTTGGGTTAAGTCCCGCAACGAGCGCAACCCTTATTGTTAGTTGCCATCATTAAGTTGGGCACTCTAGCGAGACTGCCGGTAATAAACCGGAGGAAGGTGGGGATGACGTCAAATCATCATGCCCCTTATGACCTGGGCTACACACGTGCTACAATGGTCGGTACAACGAGTTGCGAGCCGGTGACGGCAAGCTAATCTCTGAAAGCCGATCTCAGTTCGGATTGGAGGCTGCAACTCGCCTCCATGAAGTCGGAATCGCTAGTAATCGCGGATCAGCACGCCGCGGTGAATACGTTCCCGGGCCTTGTACACACCGCCCGTCACACCACGAGAGTTTGTAACACCCGAAGTCGGTGAGGTAACCTTTAAGGGGCCAGCCGCCTAAGGTGGGATGGATGATTGGGGTGAAGTCGTAACAAGGTAGCCGTATCGGAAGGTGCGGCTGGATCACCTCCTTTCTAAGGAAATGTAA
>NZ_MOWR01000017.1:0-3155 GCF_001937065.1 Streptococcus sp. 'caviae' | reverse complement strand
GGCTCATTGACAATTGAATAGCGCAACAAAAAAAGAAACCGAAACGCTGTAGAACATATTGAAAGAGTTTTTTAATAAGGTTAAGTTAGTAAGGGCGCACGGTGGATGCCTAGGCACTAGGAGCCGATGAAGGACGTGACGAACAACGAAATGCTTTGGGGAGCTGTACGTAAGCGTTGAACCAGAGATGTCCGAATGGGGGAACCCGGCAGGTGAAGCCTGTCACCCATCACTGTTAAGGTGATGAGGAGGAAGACGCAGTGAACTGAAACATCTAAGTAGCTGCAGGAAGAGAAAGCAAGAGCGATTGCCTGAGTAGCGGCGAGCGAAAGGGCAGGAGGGCAAACCGAAGTGTTTACACTTCGGGGTTGTAGGACTGTAACGTGGACTCAAGTTTTATAGAAGAACTATCTGGAAAGGTAGGCCAAAGAGAGTAAGAGCCTCGTATTTGAAATAGAGCTTGTACCTAACAGGATCCTGAGTACGGCGGGACACGCGGAATCCCGTCGGAAACTGGGAGGCCCATCTCCCAACCCTAAATACTCCCTAGTGACCGATAGTGAACCAGTACCGTGAGGGAAAGGTGAAAAGCACCCCGGAAGGGGAGTGAAAGAGAACCTGAAACCGTGTGCCTACAAGAAGTTCGAGCCCGTTAATGGGTGAGAGCGTGCCTTTTGTAGAATGAACCGGCGAGTTACGTTATGATGCGAGGTTAAGCGGAAGAAGCGGAGCCGAAGGGAAACCGAGTCTGAAGAGGGCGAATGAGTATCATGATGTAGACCCGAAACCATGTGACCTACCCATGAGCAGGGTGAAGGTGCGGTAAAGCGCACTGGAGGCCCGAACCAGGGCACGTTGAAAAGTGCTTGGATGACTTGTGGGTAGCGGAGAAATTCCAAACGAACTTGGAGATAGCTGGTTCTCTCCGAAATAGCTTTAGGGCTAGCGTCGATTGAGAGACCGTTGGAGGTAGAGCACTGTTTGATTGAGGGGTCCATCCCGGATTACCAATATCAGATAAACTCCGAATGCCAAGCGGTTGCGATCGGCAGTCAGACTGCGAGTGCTAAGATCCGTAGTCGAAAGGGAAACAGCCCAGACCACCAGCTAAGGTCCCCAAATAATTGTTAAGTGGAAAAGGATGTGGGGTTGCACAGACAACTAGGATGTTAGCTTAGAAGCAGCTATTCATTCAAAGAGTGCGTAATAGCTCACTAGTCGAGTGACCCTGCGCCGAAAATGTACCGGGGCTAAAACAATTTACCGAAGCTGTGGATTACCTTTTAGGTAATGGTAGGAGAGCGTTCTATGTGCAGAGAAGGTGTACCGCAAGGAGCACTGGAGTGCATAGAAGTGAGAATGCCGGTATGAGTAGCGCAAGATGGGTGAGAATCCCATCCACCGTAAGACTAAGGATTCCAGGGGAAGGCTCGTCCGCCCTGGGTTAGTCGGGACCTAAGGAGAGACCGACAGGTGTATCCGATGGGCAACAGGTTGATATTCCTGTACTAGAGTATAGAGTGATGGAGGGACGCAGAAGGCTAGCTCAGCCGGACGATTGGAAGAGTCCGGCCAAGCAGTGAGGCGTGGATTGAGTCAAATGCTTAGTCCTATACCGTTGAGCTGTGAAGGGGAGCGAAGTTTAGTAGCGAAGTGAGTGATGTCACGCTGCCAAGAAAAGCTTCTAACGTTAATGTATACTCTACCCGTACCGTAAACCGACACAGGTAGTCGAGGCGAGTAGCCTCAGGTGAGCGAGCGAACTCTCGTTAAGGAACTCGGCAAAATGGCCCCGTAACTTCGGGAGAAGGGGCGCTGACGTTAAGTCAGCCGCAGTGAAAAGGCCCAAGCAACTGTTTATCAAAAACACAGCTCTCTGCAAAATCGTAAGATGAGGTATAGGGGGTGACGCCTGCCCGGTGCTGGAAGGTTAAGAGGAGTGCTTAGACGTTAGTCGAAGGTATGAATTGAAGCCCCAGTAAACGGCGGCCGTAACTATAACGGTCCTAAGGTAGCGAAATTCCTTGTCGGGTAAGTTCCGACCCGCACGAAAGGCGTAATGATTTGGGCACTGTCTCAACGAGAGACTCGGTGAAATTTTAGTACCTGTGAAGATGCAGGTTACCCGCGACAGGACGGAAAGACCCCATGGAGCTTTACTGCAGTTTGATATTGCGTATCTGTGACACATGTACAGGATAGGTAGGAGCCTAAGAAGAGTGAACGCTAGTTTACTTGGAGGCGCTGTTGGGATACTACCCTTGTGTTATGGCTACTCTAACCCGGTAGGTTAATCATCTACGGAGACAGTGTCTGACGGGCAGTTTGACTGGGGCGGTCGCCTCCTAAAAGGTAACGGAGGCGCCCAAAGGTTCCCTCAGATTGGTTGGAAATCAATCGCAGAGTGTAAAGGTATAAGGGAGCTTGACTGCGAGAGTTACAGCTCGAGCAGGGACGAAAGTCGGGCTTAGTGATCCGGTGGTTCCGCATGGAAGGGCCATCGCTCAACGGATAAAAGCTACCCTGGGGATAACAGGCTTATCTCCCCCAAGAGTTCACATCGACGGGGAGGTTTGGCACCTCGATGTCGGCTCGTCGCATCCTGGGGCTGTAGTCGGTCCCAAGGGTTGGGCTGTTCGCCCATTAAAGCGGCACGCGAGCTGGGTTCAGAACGTCGTGAGACAGTTCGGTCCCTATCCGTCGCGGGCGTAGGAAATTTGAGAGGCTCTGCTCCTAGTACGAGAGGACCAGAGTGGACTTACCGCTGGTGTACCAGTTGTTCTGCCAAGAGCATCGCTGGGTAGCTATGTAGGGAAGGGATAAACGCTGAAAGCATCTAAGTGTGAAGCCTGCCTCAAGATGAGATTTCCCTTAACGTTAAGTTAGTAAGAGCCCTGAGAGACGATCAGGTTGATAGGTTGGGAGTGGACGCGTGGTGACACGTGAAGCGGACCAATACTAATCGCTCGAGGACTTATCCGAAGAGCAGCAGAGGTTTTAAGCGCTATTCAATTATGAGTGAGCGATCATTCAAGAGTTAAGTGACGATAGCCTAGGAGAGACACCTGTACCCATGCCGAACACAGCCGTTAAGCCCTAGCACGCCTGAAGTAGTTGGGGGTTGCCCCCTGTGAGATAGGGTAGTCGCTTAGCAA
>NZ_MOWR01000016.1 GCF_001937065.1 Streptococcus sp. 'caviae' | reverse complement strand
AATAAAGAATAAAATCCCTTACGGTATCTATGATTTAAGCTGGGATTCCCAATAATACCTTGATTTCAGTACAGACCGAAAACCCGAAGAGAGTGCCTTCTTTTCGGGTTTTCTTATATAATCCTCGGATGGCTTCCATGCCTTTAATCGTGGTAGAGGCAGTGCGTAAACTTCGATAGAATTTATTGCGTCTCTTTACTGGACGATGGTCTTGTTCAATCAAATTATTCAGGTATTTAATGGTACGATGTTCTGTCCCTTGATAAAAGCCGTATTCTTTTAGTTTCTTAAAGGCACTTGTAATAGAGGGGGCTTTATCTGTGACTACAACCTTCGGTTCATCAAACTGCTTCACTAACCGCTTAAGAAAAGCATAGGCTGCTTGTGTGTCCCGTTTTTTACGTAACCAAATATCCAAGGTTAAACCATCTGCATCGATGGCTCGATACAAATAATGCCATTTTCCTTTAATTTTGATGTACGTTTCATCCATTTTCCATGAATAAAAGGATTTTTTATTTTTCTTTTTCCAAATTTGATAGAGTAGTTTGCCATATTCTTGCACCCAACGATAAATCGTCGTATGAGAAACGTTAGTGCCACGATCATATAAGATTTCTTGAACTTCACGATAGCTAAGGTTATAACGAAGATAGTAGCCCACGGCTACAATAATCACATCCTGCTGAAATTGCTTTCCTTTAAAATGACTCATCGTCATTCCTCCTGCTATCTTTTTCTATTATTCTACCTTATCTGATAGTAGATTTAAAACTTTGCAACAGAACCAGCCACACGAGGACTACAGGAGACTTTTTACCTCCAATCGATCCCTGGACTAAAAGAGGAAATCCTTGAGGCAGCAAATGCACCTCTTGAAGAGAGCTTTTCCGAGCATGAAATTGAGTGGTAAATCCTAGAATCAATTTTAAGCCGTTGAGATATGGTTCTCTTATGTAATTCTAGCCACTCAATTTCTTTTCTAGGGTAAATATACCGTCTACCCCTCAAACGAGCTGAGAGAGCCTCTGAGGGGCTTTTATTTTGATTGTAGACTTCATGTAGAGATCAAAACAAAGAGAATGGACTGGTTAGGGTGGAATTTGAGATATCAGCAAAATAAAATGTTCTGATCTTCATCAGATGGGAAATTCCCTTTGATGGCTTAGGAGCGTAGCGACTATTTTAACCCCTATACATAGTGCTATGCAGAAAAAAGTTTAATAAATTTAATTGAATATGATGCCTTTTTTCTTCTTAAGAGGAGGAGGCTCCTTCTTCTCATACTAGAAGTATGTTTTTTCTGTATAGTATGTTATAGTATGTATAGTATGTTGTAAGTGAAAAAAAACGCTCAACCATGCGGGTTTAAGCCCCCCATTTAAACTTTTTTCTTCCTCATTTAAACTTTTTTCTTCCTCATTTAAACTTTTTTCTTCCTCATTTAAACTTTTTTCTTCCTCATTTAAACTTTTTTCTTCCTCATTTAAACTTTTTTCTTCCTCTAAAAAAATACTATTAAATAAAAATCTGAACCATTATTTATATTGACTTAAATATATTTTTGTGATAATATTTATTATAAGATAAATTACAGGGAGAAAAAAATGTCAAAAGAGCAAACAATGAGGATTAGAATTGAAGAATTACCAATAGTATTTAACAATGAAACAATTATAAAAAAATCTCCAGCACTATCTCTTTCGAATTTAGAAAAAAGAATGAGCTTGAGACAAATGCGACTGTTATCTTTTGCAATTCTAAATGTTGCTGAAAATAGAACAGTTTCTAAGTTCCGAAAATCTGATTTTGAAGAACTTTATGGAATTAAGAGAATTAACAAGCAAGAACTTCTAAAAGATACACAAGTGATAAGCAAAATAGGATTTGTTTTTGATGAATCATATTTACCTGAGGGCGTAAAAAAGAATAGCTTTGACCTATATAATCTTGTTTCCTCAATACATTATGAGGACGGAAAAGGAAATATCGAAGTAAAATTTAATCCAGATTTAGCTCCTTTGATCGCTGAAATGGGAAAACGATTTTTACAGATTGATCTTAGTCTCACAAAACAAATGAAACACTCAGATTCGTGGATATTATATGAGCATTTAAAATTGAACTATGGACCTAAGGTAAGAAATCTAAAAAGCCTAGAAATGTCAGTTGAAGAAATTAATAATTTATTTCATTTTACTACAGCGACTTACTTAAATAACTTTGGGAATGTAAAAAGTAAAGTATTAGAAGTTGCTAGAAAAGAAATAAATGAAAACACTGAACTAAATTTAAAAGAATTAAAATATATAAAAAAAGGCAGAAAATATACTCACGTTATTTTTGAATGGACTATTGATAATAGTGAATATAGCCCTACAAAGAAACAAAAAGAATATTTTGTAGACCTTTTGAAAGAACTTAAGTCCCTTGATGCCCTACTTATTGAAGAAAATGACAATAATAGTCTAGTGAAAGAGTTTGAAAGTGTAGATTTTGAAGAAGTTACAAAAGGACAAATGGATTCTTATATAGCTAGGCTCAAAAAAGTCATTGCTCAAATTAATAGAGAGCGTTTCAAAGGAATCGGTTCTATTAATTTTGAAGACCCTGATGTCATAGATGAAGTTCATGAAAAAGTTTTGTCGATTCTTTCAGAAGAATTTAGCAGGTCTATTGTTGATATATATGGTTACAATGAATTTGAATCTGCTTTAGAAAAGGCTAAAACCAAAATGGTTAAAGCAAATAGCACAGATAGCGTTGCAGATTATGTTTCGCAAATTATCAGCACCATTATCCACAAAAACAGTCTTAAAAAAATAAAAAAATAACTCAAAACCCCTAGAAGCGTTGATTCCTAGGGTTTTTTCGTGCTTAATTACCCGTTTGAAAGTCTGAAATCGTCTCAGAATCGCTCTCTCAGCACTAGGAAATGCTGATTTATCGGGCTTCTTCTCGATTTTTGAATTTCTGAGTTTCTTTTTCTTCTGATGGTATATCTTTTTGCTTAGATTGTTTTTGATTTAGTTTTTTGTCTAGCCATTTTGCAGCTCGCGGATCAATAGCTGAGAGGAATTGTCTGAAAAACAGGCCATTTGACAGGTGTTTTCGGACTGCTTTAGCAAACTTTCTGAATTGATTTTTGAAGAAAGATAGCTCTTGTTTTAGCTCTTTATTCTCTTTTTTCAGATTGTCATTTTCTTTTTTTAGCCATATATTATTGGCATATATTCCATCGTACCTGCTAGATTCTTGTTCATATCTAAAATTGGCGTCCTTGACTTCCGCCAACTCCTTTTTCAGCTTATCCAGTTTAGCACCCTGACTTTTGATGATATCGCTTTTTTGGCTAGTTCTTCGTTCAACTTCGATACCTACCTCTCTTTTCATGACATTATCAAGCTCTACTTCTATCTTGCTCAACCCTGCTTTTTGTGCAAGGCTTAGTTTGTCCCACTGGCTTTTTAATATTTGCAAGGCTCGTTCAATTTTCTTTTTTTCAGCAAGTGCTTTTTCATACTCCTCGAGATTTTTCCCAAATTTTTCATTCAATTCCCATCGTTTTTGTTTTCCTTTGTTAATACGATTCTCAAGTTCTTCTTCTAAACTTTGTTTTTCTTGAATATTATTGTCTAGACTATTGATTTCTTGCTGTTTTTCCTCTTTAGTGCGGTTAACCTCTGCTATCATTTCCTTGTACTCGTGCATGTCTTTGATAGAATTTGTTCCCACTGTCTTACGTTCAATTCCTAGCTCGTTCAAGTAACGAGTTAGAGAATCTACTTCAATAGAGCGGAACTCATTCCATTGCTCACGACTGTCCCTGCCACGGCCTGGATAGCCCTCGTTTTCAAGAGCTTTTGACAAGCTAGGTTGCTTTTTTAAACTCCTTTGATACCCCGTCGCGACTGGTACAAAGTTCAAATGCATGTGAGGAGCCCCTGCTTCGTCTAAATGCACTACAGCATTATAAACGACCAGATTTTTATGACGTTTTTGGAAGTTATCTGCCCATCTAGCCAACTGATGGCCTGCGATAGCCTTTTCTTCAAAAGGCACGCCGTCCCAGTCCTTTTTACTGCCAAATCCTACGACAATTTCATATTGTTCGTGATGCTTTTTGCTGTTTTTAAAATGCTCGTAGGCATCTTTAATCTTGCGGTTTGAGCGGGTTTGCTTGGCATTGTACTCTTCTACTGCATCTCCAAATTGCTCTTTATAGACCTCCTTAATATCTTTGCGAACCACAATAATGTTCTGATCGCTACGTGCTCTAATAATGTGTTCGTGCTGCTTTTGTTTCCACTCGTGCTCTTGGAAATCTCTGTTGTTATGCTTGATGTTTGTAGTCGTTCCTTTTTTGAATGAAACACTCATTTTTGCCATTTTTTCTGCTCCTTTTTATAAATTAAAAATGGTAAAAGTCAGGAGATAGATTTTCCTGCGCCATTTTCTTCGTAAGGAGTATGCCATAATTGCGATTAAATTTAGGCAAGATATTTTTAAAAACCGAGGATTTTTTTTCAAATAATTTTTAATCACTTTTATAGCCATCTAGGAGACTCATTGAGCATTATGGAAAGGTATAGAAGCCCATGAATTGAAAAGACATGGATTATATATAAAGCCCATAGTTATCCTATTCTTACTAGCCTATACTAGCCCATTATTCAAATAAAACTGGGTTGATATAGTAGTCCATGATTATCCCTAATAACGGTTGTATATAGTAGCCCATAAAAAACAAATATGCGGTACACATATATAGCCCATGTTTTGCTTAAAAATGGGGCTATATACAAGCCCATAGTCATGGGCTAACTTTTGCCCGAATAGCGGGCAAAAAGGCGCGGGGCTACGCTGATTCCGCGCCCAAGGGAGGAAAAATAAGATGAAGAGCACTACATAAAATGCTAGCGGATACTCGAGTTTCTGTTACTCTTTGTCAAAGAGTAACGTTTTTGCAGTTTTGACAGGCCACGAGGGCCCATCAAAACTTCCAAACGCTCTCCCGAGGGGGTCCTACGCGGACAGCATGCCCAATATCCATGTCTGGCTAATGGGCAAAGAAAAAATGGGCTCGAACCGCAACCCCATTTTTTAGTCGTCTGCCCGAAAGCAGCCGATTCCTTTGCGAACCTCGCAAAGGAAAAAGCTCGCCGAAACTCGCTTAGAAAAAGTGGCCCGTTGGTCCATTTTTCTCCTGCTATCAAAAAAGCCAATCAATATTTTAAAGACTGATCTATATTTTTTCTTTTTGTGGCATACTACTTTTGCAATAAAAAATGATAAAAGGAGACCAATAAAAATGACAAAAAACACGACACCAAAAATCGAATTCAGTCCAAAAAATAAGGCCCTCTCAAATAGCAGAGTGACCGTTTTAAAACATCAGATAGCAGGTAAAGAAGCTTTTGAAAAAAGATACTACAAAGCCTTGGCTATCATGCTAGGCTATTCTGAAAAAGCAGCAGATAAAGTCTTTAGATACCTCGCCGATAACGTTACAGATGGCGACCGTGTAATCGTGACGACCAAGAAGTTATCAGAGGAGTTTGAGACCAGCCAAACATGGATAGCTAATATATTTAGCCGTATGAAGCAGGATAAGTTTATCAGCAAGGAAGCTAACGGCATTTGGAAGGTCAGTAAGCACTTCTTAAAGCTGATGGAAGTTCCTTACAAAAAGGCAGAAATTGTGGTTAGTTTTGAAGAAATTCCAGATCAGTTATCAATTTTTGATAATGCAGAAGAGCATACCCCAAACAGTTAATAGTTGCATTGTCGAAAGAATAGGAGTAAAATACATGTGTAACAAACATGTTAATAATACAGGAGGTAATGTTATGAGTAAAGCAGCATATTTGAAAAGTGTAGCTTTTAAAATGGATTCAGATACGTTGGACTCAGCCAGCAAAGTTTTAAAGGCTAACGGATACAGTCTTGCTAAAGGAATGACACTTTTTCTTAAGAACGTGGCTATCACAAAATCTGTAGATCTACCAGATGAAGAAGAACTTGAAAATGAATTTTTGTTCATGCAATTAAAAAATGAAGTCAACCAAAGGGTGGCAGATGTTCAATCTGGAAATTATTACACTGATAAAGATTTGGTAGAACGTTATGGGCTATAAAATCAAGTATGCAAAAGAGGCGCTTAACGAGCTAGATGAAATCTTTAATTTCATTTCAAGCGTCAGCGTTTCTGGAGCTAAAAATGTAGTGAATAGAATCCGTGAAAAGGTCAATAAATTGACTTTCATGCCATCTGGATTCGATTTTGATGACAGGATTGGTAGACGGTTGCACGATAAATTTAAGACAGAGGCTCTAGTCTCTGATGACTACCTTATTTTATTTGTCGTGGACGAAGAGAATAAAGAAGTGATCATTACCCACTTTATTCCTTCGAAAAGTGACTACATGAGATTGTTAAAGAAATAGATAACCATAAGTAAAACCTTGTTATTATAGCAATGACGAGGTTTTACTTGTGTCATAGGAGAATATGGTGGAAACAAAATTTTATAGTTTTAAAACTGGGAATACAAAAATTGATACTGCATTAAAGTTACTTTTAATTAGTTTGATTTTGCTAATAGCATCAACTTTTCTTAAAGTAATGTACGATAATTTAGGTTCTGGAGCTGGAAATCCTGTTGGTAATTTAAATATTTACGGTGCATCTGAATGGGCTCCGTTATTCTTAATATTTTCATTGATTGAAATTAGCTCAGTTATAAATCGTAGAGAAAAGTTTTTTATCCCGCTTAGGATTGTAAATACATTATTGATGTTAACAATGCAGTCTGCTATTTCAAGCGAAGTTCAAAGCTCAGAAAACATTGCAAATCAAGCTAATGCCATTGGTAACGCTGCCTCATCATTTATATCGACCTTTACATTTGGACTTTATAATATTCCTCAAGACCTAGCAGATTCAAGCCGTCTTTTAGGTGGATATCATGCTATATCATTCACTCTTTTATTGAGTAGTATCTCCTTTGCTTACTATCTCTACTTACGTTTTGTAAAAAAAGAAAGTATTGTTCCAAACAGCAGTATACCTCTTAGTGAAATCAGAAATGTTTTTGCTACCAATAAGCTTCTGACTGCTGCGATTTCACTAATGGCACTCTCTCAATTTATCCCTTTCAATCGAATGAATAGTAATTTATTTCCTAGCCCTGCTTTTGCTGATCACCCTATTATTTCATCAGCTATTTGTATTGTTTCCTTTTTGATATTCTCTAGCTTGTTGCAAAGAAATAATAAATTTATTGAACTCTATGTTATTATTGAAATAGCTTCATTGCTTATCTGGAATCCATTTTATGTTTTACGCTACGGAGCTCCTGGATTAGGATATATAATCTACATAGTAGGACTGGCTTTGCTAATTTACTACGAATTACGGAGCAGAGCCTCAAACAATCAACTTTCCTAAAAATCTCAATTTTTCGGAAAGTAAGATAATCATCATAAAAAGGCAGACAAACCCTTGTCCTTACTGGATTTATTTAGGGTGTGTCTGCCTTTTATTTTTGTCTAAAAGACTGAGATATTCAAATTTTAGCCCGATTTTCCATAAAATCGGTATATTTATGCTAAAAATGAGCTAATTTGACTTATTTTTTCGTCCAAAAATCTTCTGCCACCATGAGCGGTTATTTTCGATTAGGAGAGTTTCATTTCTCATAGTAAGACCAGCGATCAGTTGTAGCTGATTTTGGTTAGTTTCGTTAATTTCAGCTATCTGCTCATCTTTTTTCTCAATCTGAGAGGCATAGAAGGCTCTTTCTCGCTCAAAATCAGCCCTTAGTTGCTCTATTTGCTCTTGTAGCATAGATTCTACACGAGTGTTATCAGTCTCTACACTCTTTCCATCAGCTAGAACAGTCCTATCTAGGATATATTGGGTAATTGTCTTCCCCTCTTCTTTTGCAAGCTCTACAAGCTTATCCTTATGCTCTTTTGATACTCTAATACTGACCTGTATACTCATATCTATCCCCTTATCAAATACACACTTACATAGTGTTATGTAGATTTATTATAGCACATGATACACGGTTCTGTTGCAAAGTTTTAAATAAAGAATAAAATCCCTTACGGTATCTATGATTTAAGCTGGGATTCCCAATAATACCTTGATTTCAGTACAGACCGAAAACCCGAAGAGAGTGCCTTCTTTTCGG
>NZ_MOWR01000015.1 GCF_001937065.1 Streptococcus sp. 'caviae' | reverse complement strand
AATAAAGAATAAAATCCCTTACGGTATCTATGATTTAAGCTGGGATTCCCAATAATACCTTGATTTCAGTACAGACCGAAAACCCGAAGAGAGTGCCTTCTTTTCGGGTTTTCTTATATAATCCTCGAATCGTTTCCATGCCTTTAATCGTTATTGAGGCAGTGCGTAAGCTTCGATAAAATTTATTCCGACGTTTGATTGGTCGATGATCTTGCTCAATCAAGTTATTGAGATACTTAACTGTTCTGTGTTCTGTCTTCGTATACAGACCAGCTTTTTGTAATTTTTTAAACGCACTGCCAATAGATGGTGCCTTGTCTGTGACTAGAACCTTTGGTTCGCCAAACTGCTTTCTAAGACGTTTTAAAAATGCGTAGGCTGCTTGTGTGTCGCGTTTTTTACGTAGCCAAATGTCCAGCGTTAAACCGTCTGCATCGATCGCGCGATACAAATAGTGCCAGGTCCCTTTGATTTTGATATAAGTTTCATCCATTTTCCACGAATAAAAAGACTGTCTATTTTTCTTTTTCCAAATTTGATATAGGGCTTTGCCGTATTCTTGTACCCAACGGTAAATCGTTGTATGACACACATGAATGCCACGATCATAAAGTATTTCTTGAACGTCTCGATAGCTGAGGTTATAACGAAGATAATAGCCAACGGCGACAATAATCACGTCTTTTTGAAATTGTTTCCCTTTGAAATGCTTCATCTTCGTTCCTCCAAGCTATCTTTTCTATAATTTTAACTTAAAATAGATTCTTTTGAAAACTTTGCAACAGAACCGCTCGTTTTTATGAACAGATTAATAATTTGACTTTGCAAGGCTAAACAATAAAACACACTATATGAAGAAACGACAAACCTATTTTTCCGGTTTGTCGTTTCTTTTTTGCGCTAATTTTCTGGTGTAACAAATAATTGTCACGCCATGGTACACTTGATATAACGCCGGTTATGCTATCTGTGTCACACCGGTGTGACAAACTAAAAAAGTGAGTGTGACAAATATCGTGATGAAAGCGTCGTCAAAAAGCGCTTGCGTGAGTATATAATGATTTTGTCAGGAGGATAGTCAAATGAACAAACGAATTCGTGAAATACTCAAAATGATTATTAAAAACCCTGAAATGAAACTTTCCGCTTTGACAAGTGAACTCGATTTGACACGTCGTCAAATCAACTATGCCATCAACCAATTCAATGAAGACTTGGAGATGAAAAATATCCCAACGATCCAGCGTAGTCACTCCGGTGATATTACAGTACCGATTGAAGTGATCCAAATGATGTCCCAGTTGGATCAGGAAACGGTGGACGAACAAGCAACGTTGGCATTGACGGAGGGAGAACGTGGGGCGCTGATAGTGATGACTTTGATCACCAATATCGAATATGTTAGTCTGGATCATTTGTTGGATATAGTAGAAGTCAGCAAAACTACCATCATGGATGATATCAAACGAACCGACGCCCTACTAAGAAACTACAGTTTGACAATTCAATACGACCGGATTAACGGGTATCAATTGGCTGGATCGGAACACCGAATCTTGCAACTGTTATCTGATTTGGTGAAGCAGTGCCCGATTTTCCGTCGGGAAACCATCCGAGGCAAGTTGGTTCATGGCGTGACGGAAGAAGAAATTGTCCATCTGGTTCACAATATGGAACAAATGTTACACCTTAGTTATTCCGATGAGTCGGTGGATTACCTGCAAACGGCGGCCCGTTTTTTAGTCAGCCGGGGCATCAAAGTATCCACTAAACCGGATTTCTTTCCCGGTGAGGTCAGTAATACACCGGAATACCGGATGTTGACGATTTTAGTCGGCGAGACGGCTTGGAAATTATCCAAGAGTTACCTGGAATGGTTCACGCTCTTATTTTTGACTTCCAATATTTTTGAAAGTAAGACCACCCAGAACTACGATTCAGATCAAGATTTACGTAAATTGATCAGTCAAATGGTGGAAAATTTCCAAAACCAAACCTTGATTATGATCGATGATCGCGAAGACTTTGAACGTCGGATATTAAGTCATTTACGACCGGCCTGTTTCCGGATCCGCTTTAACTTGAGTTTGGGGGTCTATTCTGTCGATAGCCTGATCAAAGACAGCAACCATGCAATCTTGATCGACTTGATGAAAGAATTGATTATTCCCATCGAGAATTGGCTGAACAAAGCCTTTCCGAACGACGAATTGGATTTGTTGTCTTATTATTTCGGCTACCAGTTAAGCAGTCATAACAAGCTGAACAAACAGCGGCCACGAGCAGTGGTGGTTTGTACCAACGGCGTTATGGTTTCCAAGTTAGTACGGGCCAATATGGAAAAACTTTTTCCCGAAATTCATTTTTTGGCTTCCTTATCGGTGCGAGACTTTTACAAGTTTGAAGTCGATTACGACTTGGTTTTTACTACAACACCTTTAAACAGCGCCATGATGCAGTTCATTATTGATCCCATCATGACTTATCAGGAACAAATCAGTTTGCGCTACCGAGTCTTAAGTGACTTGGGCATCACTAAGGTGGATCGCGCGCTGGATGAATTGTTGAAAATCGTCAAAAAATATGCGACGGTCAACGATCAAGCGTCTCTGCGGGAAGAGTTGCAATACTTCTTGGTGAAACAAGATGAAAGTACTCCATTGGATAATTTCCAAGTCTTACCTTCTTTGACTCACTACCTGCGTCCAAATTATGTGCAAGTAATCGATCAGGAGATGACTTGGGAAGAGGCAGTCAGTCTGGCATGTCAACCATTATTGGATCATCAGATCATCGATTCACGCTTTATTAATGATTGCGTGAATCAAATCAAACAACCCGGTTACGCCGGTTATCTGGGGATGCGAACCTGCATCCCGCATACCACTGTTGATAAAGGGGTCATTAATGACGGTGTCAGCATTATGGTTTGTCAAAAACCGGTGATTTTTCCGAATGGGGAGGCCATCAGTTTGATTTTGCCATTATCCTTCTTTGATTTAACCAAGCATTTACGAGCTATCAATCAGATCGCCGATATCGCCAAAGATGATTCTTTGATTGATCAGTTGGTGGCTTCAGCAGATGAAAAAACCATCTATCAATTATTAAGACAAAGTTCTTAAGGAGGAAAAAATGAAATTAGCTGATTATCCAAGATTTACCGTAATTATGCGGGGCTACACGTTTGATCAAGCAGATGCGATTTTACAAGCAATGCAGGAATTTGATCATCAATTTGCAGTGGAAATGACCATGAATACTGAAGGAGCCATCGATCATATCCGTGAGTTGAATAAACGCTACGGGGATACGACCTACATCGGAGCCGGCACCGTTAGAACCTTAGAACAGGCAAAAGCTTGTTACGAAGCTGGTGCCAAATTCTTATTAGGCCCGCACATGTTTACTGAGGAAATGTTGGCCTACGCCAATGAAAAAGGTGTATTGGCAGTACCGGCTGCGATGACACCGTCAGAGGTCAATCAAATGTTTGCCCAAGGGGCGGACATCGTCAAAGTTTTTCCAGCAGCAGTAGTTACACCGAGATTTTTCAAAGATATCCAAGCGCCTCTTGGCAAATTGCCCTTGATGGGTGTCGGTGGCATCAGTAAAGAAAACGCCAAAGAATTTTTTGAAAACGGCGCCAGTTATTTAGGCCTGGGTTCCGGGATGTTCAATAAGCAGGATATCGAAGAATTGAATGTTAAGAATCTTGCCCAATCAATGAAAGAATTGCTGGCAGCGATTTAATATTATGGGCGATATACAGGTGAAATATGAACAAGGAGTGGAAAGTATGGAACTTTATCTGAATGAGGAACTTGTCTTCCGAAACGTCGAAGCTTCAACAGATAGTGAAGTTTTGGCCTATCTGGCAGGTGAACTTTATCAAAAAGGGTATGTCAAAGAGGAGTACATCCAAGCAATCCAAGATCGGGAAAAAGAATACCCAACGGGATTGCCATCAACGCCCCCGGGAATTGCTATTCCCCACGCAAATTATGAAATGGTCAATAAAACGACTTTGGCGATTGCCACGCTAAAAGAGCCGGTACTTTTCCATAATATGGAAGACAATAAAGCTCAATTACCAATTCAGATCGTGATTATGATGGCAATTGGTGAGCCCCATGGGCAAGTGGAAATGTTGCAAAAAATAGTCGGCATCATCCAAGATGAACCATTGCGTCAGGAAATGATTGACGCCCGCAATGATACAGAATTATTGGCTTTATTAAAGAAAGCCGTTTTTTAAAAAATAAAAAATCACGAGTGGAAAGCTCGCAATCGGAGGAAATTATCATGAAAAGAATTTTAGTCGCATGTGGAAACGGTATTGCAACATCAACAGTGGTAGCAACAAAGGTTAAAGAATACTTGCAAGAACACGGAGTTGAAGTGGCAACTACCCAAACCAAACTAATGGAAGTGCCCGGCAAAGTCGAAGGGTATGATTTGTTGGTGACAACCGGTCAATTCGATGGTCAAACCGGCAATGTGCCAGTGGTAAAAGGCATGCCTATCCTGACAGGAATCGGTGCTGACAAAACGATGGAAGAAATCTTGAACTTATTGAAATAATAGCGGATTAAAGGAGCTGAAAAAATGAAAATCATTATGAATGTCTTTAACTTCTTTATCGATGCTGGACCGACAGTTATGTTGCCAGTCATCATTACCATCATCGGGTTGATCTTTGGTTTAAAGATTACCCGTGCATTTAAATCAGGTTTGACGTTGGGTATTGGTTTTGCCGGAATCAAATTGATTTTGGACTTTATGACCACTAACGTCGGCCCGGCTGCGAAGGCTATGGTTGAACGGACCGGTGTTAAGCTGGATGCGTTGGATGTCGGTTGGGGTTCAATCGCCGCAGTTACGTGGGCATCACCCATCATTCCAATCCTGATTTTCGCCATCTTACTGGTTAATATCGTTTTATTGGTTTTGAAACGTACCCATACGTTGGACGTGGATATTTGGAATTACCACCACATGGCCATCGTTGGGGTGATGGTCTACTTTGTTACCAAAAATGTGTTTTTAGGTGTTGGTGCCTCTGTTGTGATGGCAATCGTTACCTTTAAAATCTCCGACTGGTCACAACCGATGGTGGAAAGCTTCTTTGGAATTCCGGGCGTTTCCTTGCCAACTGTGTCCGCCTTGTCTTCCTTAGTGATTGCTTGGCCGTTGAACTGGTTACTGGATCGTATTCCATTATTCCGCAAATCGAAATTCACGATCAAGGATGCACAAAAATATCTTGGGTTCTTCGGTGACTCAATGATCATGGGGCTGGTTATTGGGATGGTGATTGGTGCTTTGGCCGGTTACGATATCAAGGCCGTCTTGCAATTAGGTGTCAGCATGTCCGCCGTTTTGCTTTTGATTCCTAAAATGACCTCATTGTTCATGGAAGGTCTGATGCCAATTTCTGATGCAGCTCAAAAATGGTCCCAAGAAAAATTCAAAGGAACACGTTTATTTATCGGATTGGATGCAGCGGTTGTCGTTGGGAATCCAGATGTTATTACAACAGCATTGATCATTATTCCTTTAACAATCGCCATGGCCTTAGTCTTGCCAGGAAACCGCGTTTTACCATTTGCCGATTTGGCCGTTGTGCCTTTCCGGGTAGCGATGGTGGTTGCCTTGACTCGCGGGAATTTGTTGAAAAACATCGTGATCGGTTTAGTCATTACTGCTTCATTGCTATGGTGTGGTTCTGCAACATCCCCAATGTTGACAGCAATTGCTAAATCAGTGGGTATCGACTTGGGTACTTCATCAATGTTGATCTCATCATTTGCGGCAACTTCCATGATCCAAAGTTATTTGGTATTCATCGCCTTTGCCTACAAACCAATCATCGGGATTCCGGTCTTATTGTTGGTATTGGCAGGTGTATGGTACTACTTTGACGGTGTGAAAAAAGTGAACCGAGAAATGAATGAACCAGTAGAAGCACAATAATTGGAGGGTTTAAATTGAAAATTTCAGATATTACAGTATACAAAGTAAAACCAAGATGGATCTTCGTGAAGATTTCCACCGATGAAGGCATTGACGGCTGGGGGGAAATGATCTCCGGAACCAAGACTGAAACAGTTGTTGCGGGTGCTTATGAGATCGGTAATCGTTTGATTGGGCGTAATCCATTTGAAATTGAACGCTTATTCCAAGAAATGCATCGCTCCTTCTTCCGTGGTGGCCCCATCAATGGGACGATTGTTTCCGGATTGGAAATGGCGCTGTGGGATATCAAAGGAAAAGCCTTTAACGTCCCTGTCTATGAATTATTAGGCGGAGCCGCCCGGGATAACATTAAAGTTTATTCGTGGATTGGTGGCGACCGGCCAAGTGAAGTCGCTGAACAAGCGCAAGACCGTTTTGATCGTGGCTTTACTGCCGTTAAAATGAATGCTACCGAAGAATTGCACTATATCGACTCTTACAAAAAAGTGGATGAAGTTGTCGAACGGGTGGCATCCATTCGGGAACGTTTTGGTGACGCGATGGATATCGGTGTGGATTTCCACGGTCGGGTGCATAAACCAATGGCTAAAGTTCTAGCGAAGGCCCTGGAGCCATTCCACCCAATGTTTTTGGAAGAAGTTGTCTTGCCGGAAAATGAAGAGCATTACAAAGAAGTTGCCGATGCAGTTGCTGTCCCTTTAGCAACCGGCGAACGTTTGTACACTCGCTGGCAGTTTAAAAATATCTTCAAACAAGGCGCCATCGATATTATCCAACCAGACGTAGCCCTTTGCGGCGGAATTTTAGAAACCCGCAAAATTGCGGCTATGGCTGAAGCTCATGATATGGCCGTGGCACCACATGCACCATACGGACCAGTTGCATTAGCAGCTACCTTGCAAGTGGACTCATGTACACCAAATGTCTTTATCCAAGAACAAAGCTTGGGTATCCACTACAATAAAGGCTTTGATTTGTTGGATTTTGTCAAAAACAAAGAAGTTTTCCAATACAAAGACGGCTATGTTGACCTACCTTCTAAACCAGGCCTTGGTTTGGAAATGGATGAAGACCGCATTAAGGAAATTTCTCAAGAAGGTTTGGTTTGGACCAACCCACAATGGAAAAACTACGACGGCACCATCGCCGAGTGGTAAAAATAAGTAAAGGATGATAGAAAATGGCAGAAGCACTAGTGATTGCAGGCTTTTTAGGATTGTTGGTCGTCTTACAAGTAAAAGATCAAAAGAAAATTATCGTGGCGGCTCAAACCAGCTGGATTCGTATGGGTTTGAGTATCGCATTGACGGTAGCGATACTTGTAATCTTTTGGCCAAGTAATCTGGCGGATCAAATTAAACTGGGGGCTTTTGCCGCTATTATCCTGATCAATGGTTTCTTAAAAGAAGGCTTGTCACAAGAAGGAGTCGTTAAACTAGGTGTCTTGAACGGCGAGTTTGCCCGCTACCCCCAAATTCAAATTGAAGAATTAGCTGGTGGCAACTCTTTTGTTTCCTTCTACAAGAGTAAGAATAATTCTTTCTCCCTGGTCTTTGGCAAATCGCAAGCTGAGATGGTGGCGGCTTTACAACAATTGGCCACTGATTCAGAGCTGGTTCTGGGTGAAATGGCGGATGAGAAACGTCCGCTTGCAAAGGGGAGTGCCCGATGATTTACGTAGCACGTCATGGTCAGACCCAATATAATGTGGACGGCAAAATTTGCGGTCATGCGGATATTGAGCTGACGGAAGTCGGTTATGCTCAAGCAGAGGAATTGGCTCAATTGGTCAGCGACTTGGAGCAGCCAATCACCAAAATCTATGTCTCACCATTGAGGCGGGCCCAGGAAACGGCCCGAATCATTAATGAAAAAGTGTCGGTACCCATTGAGGTGGAACCGCGCCTAATTGAGATGGATTTTGGACAGTATGATGGCTTACCAATTGAAACACCGGAATTCCAAAAGGTTCGTGTGGAATTCTCGCTACCATTACCAGACGGCGAATCCATCATGGATGTTGCCGGTCGGGTGTATCCTTTGCTGGCAGAGTTGGAACAAAGTGACGAAGATGTTTTGTTGGTGTGTCACAATGCCTTGATTCGGGTGATTGACAATTATTTTCATGGGAAGACGATGATTGACTTCTTGAAATTCAATGTGGACAATACTCAGCTGTTGAGGTACGAAAGGAAACGATATTAATTAATGATATTTATATTAAAAAGGGTTCTGTTGCAAAGTTTTAAATAAAGAATAAAATCCCTTACGGTATCTATGATTTAAGCTGGGATTCCCAATAATACCTTGATTTCAGTACAGACCGAAAACCCGAAGAGAGTGCCTTCTTTTCGG
>NZ_MOWR01000014.1 GCF_001937065.1 Streptococcus sp. 'caviae' | reverse complement strand
TCTGGCGCTTGAGGGCGTGGGGGTTCAAGTCCCTTCACCCGCATAGAGGATAAGCCGGCTTAGCTCAGTTGGTAGAGCATCTGATTTGTAATCAGAGGGTCGCGTGTTCAAGTCATGTAGCCGGCATATTTATAGATGCGAACGTAGTTCAGTGGTAGAACATCACCTTGCCAAGGTGGGGGTCGCGGGTTCGAATCCCGTCGTTCGCTTTAAGAGGAGGCCGGGGTGGCGGAACTGGCAGACGCACAGGACTTAAAATCCTGGGAAGGGTAACCTTCGTACCGGTTCGATTCCGGTCCTCGGCATAAAGATAGGCACCCTTGGCTCAACTGGATAGAGTACCTGACTACGAATCAGGCGGTTGCAGGTTCGAATCCTGCAGGGTGCATGTGCGAGTGATTGGCTTTAGGCTGATGACTTGTTTTTAGGAGGAAGGTACGGGAAGTAGCTCAGCTTGGTAGAGCACTTGGTTTGGGACCAAGGGGTCGCAGGTTCGAATCCTGTCTTCCCGATATTTGGCGGTGTAGCTCAGCTGGCTAGAGCGTCCGGTTCATACCCGGGAGGTCGGGGGTTCGATCCCCTTCGCCGCTATAGTTTATTTATGGGTGTTTTGGACCTTTAGCTCAACTGGTTAGAGCACTCGGCTCATAACCGAGCGGTCGTAGGTTCGAGTCCTACAAGGTCCATATTAATTGCCATGGAGGATTACCCAAGTCCGGCTGAAGGGAACGGTCTTGAAAACCGTCAGGCGTGTAAAAGCGTGCGTGGGTTCGAATCCCACATCCTCCTTTATAAAGATATCGCGGGATGGAGCAGTTAGGTAGCTCGTCGGGCTCATAACCCGAAGGTCGTAGGTTCAAATCCTGCTCCCGCAATAGAAAGGCTCGGTAGCTCAGTTGGTAGAGCAATGGATTGAAGCTCCATGTGTCGGCGGTTCGATTCCGTCTCGCGCCATTTTAGCGGGTGTAGTTTAGTGGTAAAACTACAGCCTTCCAAGCTGTTGTCGCGAGTTCGATTCTCGTCACCCGCTTTTATAGTATAAGCCAAGCAGTAGCTTGGGCGCGTAGCTCAGCTGGTTAGAGCGCACGCCTGATAAGCGTGAGGTCGGTGGTTCGAGTCCACTCGTGCCCATATATATTTGGAGAATTACTCAAGAGGCTGAAGAGGACGGTTTGCTAAATCGTTAGGTCGGGAAACTGGCGCGGGGGTTCGAATCCCCCATTCTCCGTAGTTAAACGAGATTATCTGTTGATATCTCGTTTTATTTATAGCTTGTGTGCGGGTGGTTAAAATGAAAAAAATGAGATTATCGCGTTTTATTGTTTTTGTTGTTACGGCATTGCTGGCAATTGCAATAGGACTTTTTTTTATTTTTCAGGATTCCATTGTTATGAAATCAGTATCTAAGCCAGTTAATACCGCGGTTTCCACTGTTGATGAAATCTTGAATTTACCATTTCAATTGATTGATGGCACCAAACAGTTATTTAAGGCAAATTCGGAAAATAAATCACTAAAACGCAAAGTGGAACAATTTGAAGGCCAGCAAAGCGAAATAGAAAAACTAAAAGAAGAAAATACAGCTCTCCGGAAAACGTTAAAAATTAAAAAATCTTTTCCTGATCAAAGAGTTCTGTCTTCTAAAGTCATCGTTCGCTCACCGGTCTCCTGGCTGGATGTTCTAACCATAGATTTAGGGGAAAAAGACGGGGTTACTAAAAACATGCTGGTTCTTTCCAATGGCAGCCTAATCGGGAAAATTTCTCAGACAACCGCCGGTTCAAGTTCTGTAAAGTTGCTTTCTAATACTAAAAATATGGACGAAATCCCTGTTAAAATTGCTGCTAAAAAGGGCGATGTTTTTGGTATTTTGACGCATTATGATATTGAATCCAGAACTTTTGAAATTACACAGCTGACCTCCTCTCTCAAAGTTCAAAAGGGGGATGCTGTTACAACCAGCGGTTTGGACGGTCAGAGTACGGAAGGGATTTCTGTTGGCAAAGTTGTCTCTGAGGAAGATAATTCTAACAATCTTTCGCGAAAAATTATTGTCAAGCCAGCGATTGATTTGTCGGATATTTCTCATGTAACCTTGGTAGGTGATTAACATGTCTGTCTTTAAAAATAAACCTTTTGCTGTTTTATTAGCTTTTCTTCTCCTGCTTTTGGACGGCCATCTGTCGTTATTGTCGCGGGTTCTTTTCCACAATCAGTTCATTGTTTCCAGTCATCTTTTAATTCTCCTTTTCCTATTTTATACAATTATTTTTAATCCCTATTTTGTTTTCATCTTGGCTTTTCTTTTAGGGATTATCTATGATTTTTACTATTTAGGGATCTATAATTTTGGAATTATGACATTGCTGTTTCCGCTGATAGCGGTCGTTATGATTAAAATCTGGAAACATGTCAGCATCGAACAGCCCCTTTCGCGTTTCTTGATTTTCTTTATTTTGATTTTCTTTCTTGATTTTACTAGTATTGCCATAGCCTATTTTTATCAGTTAACAGCCTATCCTTTAAATGATTTTGTCACTTATAATTTAGCACCGTCATTGATTTTCAATATGCTTGCCTTTCTTTTACTGCAGAAATTATTAGAGAAGATCTATCTTGAAAGGCGCCATTAAAGCTTTTTAAATAAAAATGTAATAATGCCGTAATATACAAAACGGCTTTTTTTGATATAATAATAAAGTCTTATCGAAAAAGGAGTTATATTTGTAATGAAAAAAAGAATTTTATCTGCAGTTTTAGTTAGTGGTGTAACACTTAGCTCTGCGACAGTACTGTCATCTGTAAGTGCTGATGATTTTGATTCACAAATCGCGTCGCAAGATGCTAAAATTAATAATTTGACTGCTCAACAGCAAGCGGCACAAACACAAGTCAATACTATTCAGGGACAAGTAAGTGCTTTGCAGACACAGCAAGCACAATTACAAGCTGAAAATGAAAGACTTGAAGCTCAATCTGTTGTTTTAGGGAAAGAAATTCAAACTCTTTCAAATAAGATTGTTGCCCGTAACGAATCTTTGAAAAAACAAGCCCGCAGTGCCCAAAAGAGTAATGCAGCTGCAAGTTATATTAACGCTATTGTTAATTCAAAATCAGTTTCTGATGCTATTAACCGCGTTTCAGCTATCCGTGAAGTTGTTTCAGCCAACAAGAAAATGCTTCAGCAACAAGAGCAAGATAAAGCAGCTGTTGAACAAAAACAACAGGCAAATCAGGCAGCTATTAACACTGTTGCAGCTAACCAAGCAACAATTGTTCAAAATACAAATGCTTTAACAACACAAAAAGCACAATTGGAAGCGGCACAATTAAACTTGCAAGCTGAATTGTCAACTGCACAAAATCAAAAAGCTACCTTGGTTGCTCAAAAAGCAGCAGCTGAAGAAGCAGCTCGTCAGGCAGCAGCAGCACAGGCAGCGGCCGAAGCTAAAGCAGCAGCTGAAGCTAAAGCTTTACAAGAACAAGCAGCGCAAGCACAGCAGCAACAAGCAGCAGCCAGTCAACAAAACCAAGCAGCACAGCCAGCTGCTGATGCCAATACTCAATCTAACAATCAAGAACAAGCAGCTAATCAAGAGCAAGCTTCACAAGCAACTCAAGCACAGCAGCAAGCAGCTCCGGCAGCACAGGCAAGTGAACCTGCTGCACAACAAGCACCAGCTGCTAATAATAATGCAGGACAGCAAAGTGCAGCGCAGGCACAACAGCCAGCAGCAAGCACAGCAGCTCCGGCAGCAGCGTCATCCAATACTTCTTCTGCAAATACATATCCAGTTGGTCAATGTACTTGGGGTGTTAAATCATTAGCTCCTTGGGTTGGCAACTACTGGGGTAACGGCGGCCAATGGGCAGCCAGCGCAGCAGCAGCAGGATACAGAGTTGGTTCTACACCAACAGCTGGCGCTGTAGCAGTATGGAATGACGGCGGTTATGGACACGTAGCTTATGTTACAGGTGTTCAAGGCGGTCAAATTCAAGTTCAAGAAGCTAACTATGCTGGTAATCAATCTATCGGTAACTACCGTGGATGGTTCAATCCAGGAAGTGTAAGCTACATCTATCCAAACTAAAAAGTGATTTAAAAAGATAAGATACGTCTTATCTTTTTATTTTTTCTAAAAATATCCTCGTAAATCTAATTGAAAAATTACCCCAAAAACGATAAAATGGTAAGGGATTAAAACTTTGGAGGAATTATGTCGTATTCTAATTTAAAATTGTTTGCTCTGTCTTCAAACAAAGAATTAGCAGAAAAAGTAGCCAAGACTATCGGAATCAGTCTTGGAAAATCAACGGTCCGTCAATTTTCTGACGGAGAAATTCAGGTTAATATCGAAGAATCTATTCGTGGGAAGCATGTTTTTATTTTGCAGTCAACCAGCTCGCCTGTCAATTACCACTTGATGGAAATTTTAATCATGGTTGATGCTCTTAAACGTGCCAGTGCTGAAACGATCAGTGTTGTCATGCCTTACTATGGCTATGCCCGCCAAGACCGAAAAGCACGTGCCCGTGAACCCATTACCTCCAAATTAGTTGCCAATATGCTTGCAGTAGCAGGTGTTGACCGTCTTTTGACAGTTGATTTGCATGCTGCACAAATCCAAGGATTCTTTGATATACCTGTTGACCACTTGATGGGAGCGCCTTTGATTGCTGATTATTTTGTCCGCCGCGGCATGTGCGGCAGTGACTATGTTGTCGTCAGCCCTGACCATGGCGGTGTTACGCGTGCCCGCAAGCTGGCTCAGTTCCTCCAAACGCCGATTGCGATTATTGATAAGCGGCGAAATGTCAATAAAATGAATACCAGTGAAGTTATGAATATTATTGGCCATGTTTCTGGGAAAACCTGCATTTTAATTGATGATATGATTGATACAGCAGGAACGATTGCCCATGCAGCCGATGCTCTTGCTGCAGCCGGTGCAACAGCGGTTTATGCTTCCTGCACCCATCCCGTGCTGTCAGGTCCTGCTTTAGATAATATTCAGAATTCTGCTATTGAAAAACTAGTTGTTTTGGATACCATTGATTTGCCGCAGGAACGTTTGATCGATAAGATTGAGCAAATTTCGATTGCTGATTTAATTTCAGAAGCTATTATTCGTGTGCACGAAAAACGGCCGCTCTCACCTTTGTTTGAGTTTACTTTTCCACAATAAAAGAAAATCGCTGAAGAGCGATTTTTTTATGGGGTGAAAAAGCCGATTTTTTGGTGTATAATAATGATAATATAGTTATAAGAGGTGTTTTTATGGATTTGAGTAAACGTTTCAATAAGAATTTAGACCGAATTGAAGTCTCTATGATTCGCCAGTTTGATCAATCAATTTCAGATATTCCGGGAGTTTTAAAATTAACGTTGGGCGAACCGGACTTTACGACACCAGAACACATCAAGGAAGCAGCTAAAAAGGCGATCGATGCTGATAAGAGTCATTACACGGGTATGGCTGGGCTTTTGGAACTGCGGCAGGCGGCCAGTGCTTTTGTTAAAGAAAAATATCATCTGAACTACAATCCGGATAATGAAATTTTAGTTACCATCGGTGCTACTGAAGCACTATCAGCTGCCTTAACGGCTATTATAGAACCTGGAGATAAAGTTCTTTTGCCGGCGCCTGCCTATCCTGGTTATGAGCCTATTGTTAATTTGGTCGGAGGAGATATTGTTGAAATCGATACGAGAGCCAATAGCTTTGTGCTGACTCCTGAAATGCTTGAAAAGGCCATTGTGGACCAAGGAGAGGCGCTAAAAGCAGTTATTCTCAACTATCCTACTAATCCGACAGGCGTTACCTATTCGCGCCAGCAAGTAAAGGATTTAGCTGCCGTTCTTAAAAAATACGACATTTTTGTCATCAGTGATGAAGTTTATGCAGAATTAACCTACACTGACGAAAGTCACGTTTCGATTGCAGAATACTTGCCGGAACAGACAATCCTTATATCTGGCCTGTCGAAATCACATGCTATGACAGGCTGGCGCTTAGGCTTGATTTTTGCACCTGCTCCTTTAACGGCGCAATTAATTAAGAGCCATCAGTATCTGGTCACTGCGGCAACTACCAGTGTGCAGTATGCAGCTATCGAAGCTTTGGTGAATGGTAAGGATGATGCCTTGCCGATGAAGGCAGAATACATCAAGCGCCGGGATTATATTATTGAAATAATGGAAGATATGGGCTTTAAAATTATTAAGCCGGACGGAGCTTTCTATATTTTCGCTAAAATCCCTGCTGAAAAGAATCAGGATTCCTTTAAATTTTTACAGGATTTTGCCAGAGAAAAAGCAGTAGCCTTTATTCCCGGCGTTGCTTTTGGCAAATACGGCGAAGGCTATGTTAGAATTTCTTATGCAGCAAGCATGGAAACGATTAAGGAAGCTATGAAACGCTTGAAAGAATTTATGGAGCAGTATGCAGACTAAGGAAACCAGAGGCTTAGTGCTTTACAACCGCCCTTTCCGTGAGGACGATAAACTGGTTAAAATATTTACGGAAAGTTCAGGCAAGCATATGTTTTTTGTGCGCCATGCCGGCAATTCAAAGCTGTCCTCGGTTATTCAGCCGCTGACGGTGGCTGATTTTATCTTAAAGATTAATGATACAGGACTTTCTTATATAGAGGATTATAAGGAAGTTTCTCTTTTTAAGGAAATTAACGCTGATATCTATAAGCTGGCCTATGCCAGTTATCTTGTGGCTTTGGCAGATGCTGCCATTCCGGATGCCAGCTTTGATGCCAATCTTTTTGCCTTTTTGGTTAAAACATTGGAGTTAATGAATGAAGGGCTTGATTATGAGATTTTGACGAATATCTTTGAAATTCAGATTCTGGAACGTTTTGGTGTTCAGCTTAATTTTCATGAATGCTGTATTTGCCACCGTGTGGGTTTAGCTTTTGACTTTTCTCACCGTTATTCCGGATTGCTGTGTCCTGAACATTATGAAAAAGATGAGCATCGCAGTCACTTAGACCCCAATGTGCCTTATTTATTGGATCGCTTTCAGTCTCTTCGCTTCGAGGATTTAAAAACCATTTCTGTAAAATCGGAAATGAAGAGAAAGCTTCGGGTCTTTATTGATGCGCTTTACGAAGATTATGTGGGACTTCATCTAAAAAGTAAAAAATTTATTGATGACTTGGACAAATGGGGAAATGTCATGAAAAAAGATGACTAGGAAATACGTTAGGTTCTGGTCTGCAGCTTGTGTGCTTTCAGGCTATTTGTCATTTTTTTGTAACGTTTAAAGGCCTTTTGTTCATGGTATAATTAAGGATAATTGTAAAAAAAGGAAAGAATAATGAAAAAAATTGCAGTTGATGCTATGGGGGGAGACAATGCGCCTCAGGCTATTATTGAAGGGGTTAATCAGGCTTTGGCAGAATTCCCCGATATTGAAATTCAGCTCTATGGAGATGAGGCTAAGATAAAACCCTATCTTCAGGCAAATGAACGGGTGAGCATTGTTCACACCGATGAAAAAATTGATTCAGATGACGAGCCGGCCAAGGCTGTCCGCAAGAAAAAGCAGGCTTCTATGATCTTAGGAGCGCAGGCAGTTAAAGACGGTAAAGCTGACGCTGTGCTTTCTGCGGGAAATACGGGAGCTCTGCTGGCAGCCGGCCTTTTTGTTGTCGGCCGTATTAAAAACATTGACCGTCCGGGCCTGATGTCGACTCTGCCGACGCTTAACGGTCAGGGATTTGATATGCTTGATTTGGGAGCCAATGCTGAAAATACGGCCCGCCATCTGCATCAATATGCCATTTTGGGGTCTTTTTACGCTCAAAATGTCCGCGGCATTACTCAACCGCGCATTGGTCTGCTCAATAATGGAACTGAATCAACCAAGGGAGACTCGCTGCGCAAGGAAGCTTTTGAACTGTTATCCGCTGATCAGTCTCTTCATTTTATCGGTAATGTTGAAGCGCGTGATTTGATGTCTGGTGTTGCCGATGTGGTTGTCGCTGATGGTTTCACGGGAAACGCAGTCTTGAAGGCTATCGAAGGAACAGCGCTCGGTATCATGGGACAGCTGAAATCTTCTATTAAAAAGGGAGGACTCAGAGCAAAATTAGGAGCCCTTTTACTGAAAAACAGTCTTTATGATTTGAAAGATAATTTGGATTATTCAGGTGCCGGCGGCGCAGTGCTTTTTGGCCTTAAGGCACCGGTTGTTAAGTGTCATGGTTCGAGTGACGCCAAGTCTGTTTATTACACGATAAAGCAGATACGCACAATGCTTGAGACTGATGTTGTCGGTCAATTAGTAGGAGAATTTTCTAAAAAGGGGGATTAGCATGACGAATGGTGAGATTTTTGCAAGGCTTTCTGCTTTGATTAAGCAGCAGCTGCACGATGAAAAATTAAAGGTGGCCAAAGAGACCGTTTTTCATGATGACCTGGAGATGGATTCGATTGCTCTCGTGGAGTTTATCATTACTTTGGAAGATGAATTTAATCTTGATATTCCTGACGAAGATGTAGAAGATATCCAGACCATGGGAGAATTGACAGATTATCTGGAACAAAGGTGTTAAAATAAAATCGTTCGTTATTTGCGAACGATTTTATTTTTGTTCTGTAACAAAGTTTGTTAAATCTTGAATTATAGAAATCTGTGTGTTAAAATCTAAGTTAGAATATATGAAAGGCGAACGATTCAATGACCAGAGAACTTATTTATTCGGGTAAGGCTAAGGATATTTTTGCTACAGAAGACGAAAATGTGATTATTGCACAGTACAAGGACCAAGCAACAGCTTTTAACGGCGTTAAAAAGGAGCAGATTGCGGGCAAGGGCCAGTTAAATAATCAGATTTCGTCTTTAATTTTTGAAAAATTAAATGCGGCAGGCATTGCAACGCACTTTATTGAAAAGATTTCAGATACAGAGCAGTTAAATAAAAAAGTTGCTATTATTCCGCTTGAAGTGGTCCTTCGTAACTATACAGCGGGCTCTTTTTCCAAACGTTTTGGTGTTGAAGAGGGCATCAAGCTGGATATGCCAATTGTCGAATTTTACTATAAAAATGATGATTTGGATGATCCTTTTATCAATGATGAACATGTAAAATTTTTAGGTGCCGCTGATGATGAGGAAATCTCCTATATCAAGGCAGAAACGCGCCGCATCAATGACTTGCTATCTGACTGGTTTCAGCAAATCGGCCTTAAATTGATTGACTTTAAATTGGAATTTGGTAAGGACAAGGACGGAAATATTATTTTAGCGGACGAATTCTCACCGGATAACTGCCGTCTTTGGGATGCACAGGGGCATCACATGGACAAAGACGTTTTCCGCCGCGGGCTGGGTGAGCTGACAGATGTTTATACGGTCGTTTTGGAGAGATTGAAGGGAATCAAGTAGGAAAAAAGTATGGATAAACGTATTTTTGTTGAAAAAAAAGCAGCGTTTCGCGTTAAATCAGAGTCTTTAGCCAAGGAGCTGAGCCATAATTTGCAGCTAAAAACGCTGTCAGATTTGCGGATTGTACAGGTTTATGATGTTTTCAATTTGTCTGAGGAGCTCTTTGACAGAGCGGAGAAGCATCTTTTTTCAGAACAGGTGACTGATGCTATTTTAACTGAGGAGCAAGTGGCTGAGGCTCTGGAGACTTCTGCCTTCTTTGCTATTGAAGCTCTGCCCGGTCAGTTTGATCAGCGTGCTGCCAGTTCTCAGGAAGCGCTGTTTTTGCTTGGTGCCGCTGATGATGTGAGGGTTAATACAGCTCAGCTGTATTTAGTTAATCAGACGATTGAAGCAGCTGAATTGGAAGCGATCAAAAACTATCTGCTTAATCCGGTTGATTCACGCTTTAAGGATATCAGAGCGGGGATTCAGCCGCAGGAATTTTCCAGCTCCGATAAAACCATTCCAAGGCTTGATTTTTTCGAGACTTATACAGCAGAGGATTTTGCGGCCTATAAGGCCAAGCAAGGTTTGGCTATGGAAGTGGACGATCTGCTCTTTATCCAAGATTACTTTAAACAGCTGGGCCGGGTACCGACTGAAACAGAACTCAAGGTACTGGACACTTACTGGTCAGACCACTGCCGGCATACGACTTTTGAGACAGAGCTGAGATCAATAGATTTCTCAGCTTCACAGTTCCAAGCACAGCTGCAGGCGACTTATGATAAATACCTTGCCATGCGCAATGAGCTTGGACGTTCTGAAAAGCCGCAGACGCTTATGGATATGGCGACTATTTTTGGCCGTTATGAGCGCGCAAATGGGCGTCTTGATGATATGGAAGTATCCGATGAAATCAATGCTTGTTCGGTTGAAATTGAAGTTGATGTTGATGGCGTCAAAGAGCCTTGGCTCTTGATGTTTAAAAATGAAACTCACAATCACCCGACGGAAATTGAGCCCTTTGGTGGTGCTGCAACCTGTATCGGCGGGGCTATTCGGGATCCTTTGTCAGGCCGTTCCTATGTTTATCAGGCTATGAGAATTTCAGGAGCGGGTGATATTACGAAACCAGTAGCAGAAACGCGTAAGGGTAAGCTGCCGCAGCAGGTTATTTCTAAAACAGCAGCGCACGGTTATTCTTCCTACGGTAATCAAATTGGCTTGGCGACAACTTATGTCAAGGAGTATTTCCATCCGGGATTTGTTGCTAAGCGTATGGAACTCGGTGCTGTTGTCGGTGCTGCACCAAAAGAAAATGTCGTTCGCGAAAAGCCCGAAGCTGGTGATGTTGTCATTCTTTTGGGAGGAAAGACCGGACGTGACGGTATTGGCGGTGCCACAGGCTCCTCTAAGGTTCAGACGGTTGAATCTGTGGAAACAGCAGGTGCTGAAGTCCAAAAAGGAAATGCTATTGAAGAGCGTAAAATTCAGCGCCTTTTCCGTAAAGGCGAGGTGACTCGTCTCATCAAGAAATCAAATGACTTCGGTGCTGGCGGTGTCTGTGTCGCTATTGGCGAATTGGCAGACGGTCTGGAAATTGACCTTGACAAGGTGCCGCTCAAATATGCGGGTCTCAATGGTACGGAAATTGCCATTTCTGAATCGCAGGAGCGCATGTCGGTCGTCGTTCGTCCTAAGGATGTGGATACTTTTATTGCAGAGTGCAACAAAGAAAATATTGATGCTGTTGTAGTCGCAGCTGTGACTGAAAAACCAAACCTTGTCATGACTTGGAACGGTGAGACTATTGTTGATATTGAGCGTTCTTTCCTTGATACCAATGGCGTGCGCGTGGTTGTCGATGCCAGTGTGGTTGACAGCGGTGTCAAGCTGCCCGAGCAGCGAATCACTTCAGCAGAAACTCTTGAACAGGATACCTTGGCTGTTCTTTCAGACCTCAATCATGCCAGCCAAAAAGGACTTCAAACCATCTTTGACAGCTCCGTTGGCCGTTCAACTGTTAACCATCCTCTAGGCGGTCGCTACCAAGTGACACCGACTGAAGCTTCTGTGCAGAAATTGCCAGTACAAGATGGAGTGACAAGGACAGCTTCTGTCATGGCACAAGGTTATAACCCTTACATTGCGGAATGGTCGCCTTATCATGGGGCTGCCTATGCCGTTATTGAAGCGACAGCACGGTTAGCGGCAACAGGTGCTAACTGGTCACAGGCTCGTTTTTCTTATCAGGAATATTTCCAGCGTATGGACAAACAAGCAGAACGCTTCGGCCAGCCGGTTGCGGCTCTGCTAGGTTCCATTGAGGCTCAGGCTCAGCTGGGTCTGCCTTCCATTGGCGGTAAGGACTCTATGTCCGGAACCTTTGAAGAGTTGACAGTGCCACCGACTTTGGTTGCTTTCGGGGTAACAACGGCTGACAGCCGTAAGGTTCTCTCACCTGAGTTCAAGGCTGCTGGTGAAAATCTTTACTACATTCCTGGTCAAGCGATCTCTCAAGATATTGATTTTGATCTCATCAAAGCTAACTTTGCCAAGTTTGAAGCCATTCAAGCTGCTCACAAGGTGACCGCAGCAGCGGCTGTTAAATACGGCGGTGTTATCGAAAGTCTGGCTCTCATGAGTTTTGGTAACCGTATTGGTGTTCATGCAGAATTAGCTGAACTTGACAGCAGCTTGACAGCACAGCTTGGCGGTTTTATCTTCACATCACCAGAAGTCATTTCTGACGCTGTTAAAATTGGTCAAACTGTTACAGACTTTACAGTGACTGTCAACGGTGTCAACTTATCTGGAACTAAATTGCTTGCAGCTTTTGAAGGCAAATTAAACGAAGTTTACCCAACAGAATTTGAACAAAGCAAAGCTCTGGAAGAAGTACCGGAGATTGTTTCTGACACTGTTATTAAAGCGAAGGAGACAGTTGCTGAACCGTTGGTATATATCCCTGTTTTTCCGGGAACCAACTCTGAGTACGATTCAGCTAAGGCTTTCGAAAAAGAAGGTGCTAAAGTCAGCCTGGTACCATTTGTAACCTTGAATGAGACTGCGATTGCTAAGTCAGTTGACACGATGGTTGACAATATTGACAAGGCTAATATTATCTTCTTTGCCGGCGGATTTTCCGCAGCGGATGAACCAGATGGGTCAGCTAAGTTTATCGTTAACATCTTGCTCAATCAAAAAGTTCGCGCAGCTATTGACAGTTTCATTGAAAGAGGCGGACTTATCATCGGTATCTGTAATGGTTTCCAAGCTCTTGTCAAATCTGGTCTTCTGCCTTATGGTAATTTTGAAGAAGCTGCTGAGACAAGTCCAACCCTTTTCTACAACGATGCCAACCAACACGTGGCTAAGATGGTTGAAACCCGTATTGCCAATACTAACTCTCCATGGCTAGCAGGGGTTGAAATCGGCGATATTCATGCTATCCCAGTCTCTCATGGCGAAGGGAAATTTGTCGTGACAGCAGAGGAATTTGCTGAACTTCGGGACAACGGCCAAATCTGGAGCCAATACGTTGACTTTGATGGCAAACCTTCTATGGATTCCAAATATAATCCAAACGGCTCTGTCAACGCTATCGAAGGCATTACAAGCAAGAACGGTCAGATTATCGGCAAAATGGGACACTCCGAACGCTATGAAGACGGCCTTTTCCAAAACATTCCAGGAAACAAAGACCAAAAATTATTTGAAAGTGCAGTGAAATATTTTACTGGGGAATAGACGTTTGCTAAAGGTCTGTTTGTAGAAAGGGTATTATGAATCAGTATATCGCAAGGCTGGAAAATGATTTCTCGTCTATAGAACATGGATTTAAAGAGGAAGAGAAAAGGGCTTTAACTGATTATAAATCCAAGGATGATGAATCTATCAAAAAACTAGCATTTTTAGCTTATCAATCTGATGTTTACCAAGTAAGAATGTATGCTGTATTCCTTTTTGGATATTTGTCAAAAGATGAAGAAATCTTAATATTCATGAGAGATGAAGTTTCCAAAGATGATAACTGGAGAGTTCAAGAAGTGTTGGCAAAAGCGTTTGATGAATTTTGTAAGAAAACAGGATATGAAAAAGCACTTCCCATTATTGATGAATGGTTAAAAAGCAGCAAACCCAATACGAGAAGAGCTGTTACAGAGGGTTTAAGAATATGGACAAGTAGGCCATATTTTAAAGAAAATCCTACCGAAGCTATTAGAAGAATAGCTGATTTAAAAGAGGATGAAAGTGACTATGTTAGAAAATCAGTTGGGAATGCTTTAAGGGATATTAGCAAAAAATTTCCAGATTTGGTGAAGGTTGAATTGAAAAATTGGAAATTAGAAAGTAAAGAGATTCATCACATTTACAAATTGGCCAGCAAATTTATTGAAGCCTAGAATTTAAGTGCAAAAGGTATATAAAATGACATACGAAGTAAAATCTTTAAATGAAGAATGCGGTTTGTTCGGTATTTGGGGGCATCCCCAAGCTGCTCAGGTGACTTATTTTGGTCTTCACAGCCTGCAGCACCGCGGTCAGGAAGGAGCCGGTATTTTATCGAATGACAGCGGCAAGCTTCTGCGCTATCGCGATACTGGTTTGGTATCAGAAGTTTTTAAAAATCCAGCTGATTTGGAAAAACTAAGCGGTCAGGCAGCTATCGGCCATGTCCGTTATGCGACAGCTGGGGAGGCTTCGATTGACAATATTCAGCCCTTCCATTTCAAATTTTATGATATGGAATTTGGCTTGGCACACAATGGAAATCTGACCAATACCCAAACCTTGAAAAAAGAACTGGAACGCGATGGTGCCATCTTTTCTTCATCATCTGATACAGAAATCTTGGCTCATCTCATCCGCCGCAGCCACAATCCTAGCTTTATGGGCAAGGTTAAAGAAGCTCTCAATACTGTCAAAGGCGGCTTTGCTTACCTTCTCATGCTGGAAGATAAAATGATTGCCGCTCTTGATCCTAATGGTTTCAGACCGCTGTCTCTTGGACAGATGGCCAACGGGGCTATCGTTGTTTCCAGTGAAACCTGTGCTTTTGAAGTCATTGGCGCCAAGTGGATTCGAGATGTTAAACCCGGAGAGCTGGTAGTCATTGATAAAGAAGGTATCCATTATGACACGTATACAGATGAGACTCAATTAGCTATCTGTTCGATGGAATATATTTACTTTTCGCGTCCGGACAGTGTGATTCATGGGGTCAATGTTCATACGGCTCGGAAAAACACCGGACGCCGTTTGGCTCAGGAATTTAACCATGAAGCGGATATTGTGGTCGGGGTGCCGAATTCATCTCTGTCTGCGGCCAGCGGATTTTCCGAAGAATCAGGCCTGCCAAATGAAATGGGCCTGATCAAAAATCAGTATATACAGCGTACCTTCATTCAGCCTACACAGGAATTGCGTGAACAGGGTGTGCGCATGAAATTATCGGCGGTGTCAAGTATTGTAAAAGACAAACGTGTGGTCATGGTGGATGACTCTATCGTTCGGGGGACAACCAGCCGCCGCATTGTTCAGCTGCTGCGTGAAGCGGGTGCGGCAGAGGTCCATGTGGCCATTGCCAGTCCGCCGCTCAAATACCCGTGTTTTTACGGTATTGACATTCAAACACGGCGTGAGTTGATTGCGGCCAATCACTCTGTAGAAGAAACACGCCAGATTATCGGAGCTGACAGCCTGACTTATCTGTCCATTGATGGTTTAATTGAGTCCATCGGCTTGGAAACAGATGCACCAAACGGCGGACTTTGCGTCGCTTACTTTGACGGCAAGTACCCAACTCCGCTCTATGATTATGAAAAACGTTATCTGGAAAGCCTGAAGGAAAAAACGAGTTTTTATTGATGATTGAGTTGGAAAAACCTTGCAATTTTCAATGTAGTGATTTTAAAAAGAAGGAATTGATTATGACAGAAAATAAAAATGCTTATGCAAAATCTGGGGTGGATGTTGAGGCTGGTTACGAGGTGGTAGAGCGCATCAAGAAACATGTGGCGCGTACCGAGCGTCTGGGTGTCATGGGAGCTCTGGGCGGTTTCGGCGGAATGTTTGATCTATCTCAGCTGGACGTCAAAGAACCGGTCTTGATTTCAGGGACTGACGGTGTGGGAACTAAGCTCATGCTGGCTATCAAATACGACAAACATGATACCATCGGTCAAGACTGTGTGGCCATGTGTGTCAATGATATTATCGCTGCGGGTGCCGAGCCCCTCTACTTCCTCGATTATATCGCGACTGGCAAAAATGAACCAGCCAAATTGGAGCAGGTGGTTGCCGGTGTGGCTGAAGGCTGTGTCCAAGCTGGAGCAGGTCTGATTGGCGGGGAGACGGCTGAAATGCCTGGTATGTATGGCGAAGATGATTACGATTTGGCTGGTTTTGCGGTCGGCGTGGCTGAAAAAAGTCAAATCATCGACGGCTCAAAAGTTAAGGAAGGCGATGTGCTGCTGGGTCTTGCTTCCAGCGGTATTCATTCAAATGGCTACTCGCTTGTCCGCTGTGTCTTTGCGGACTATACAGGTGAGGAGGAGCTGCCAGAACTTGAAGGCAAAAAACTCAAAGACGTCCTGCTTGAACCAACACGCATTTACGTCAAAGCAGCTCTGCCATTGATTAAGGAAGAGCTGGTCAATGGAATTGCCCACATCACAGGCGGCGGTTTTGTCGAAAATGTGCCTCGTATGTTTGCGGATGATTTGGCTGCTGAAATTGAAGAAGACAAGGTGCCGGTTCTGCCAATTTTCAAGGCTCTTGAAAAATACGGTGAGATCAAGCACGAAGAAATGTTTGAAATCTTCAACATGGGTATCGGTCTCATGCTGGCGGTCAGTCCAGACAAGGTCGACCGTGTCAAGGAAGTCCTTGACGAGCCTGTTTACGAACTTGGCCGAATCGTGAAGAAGGCCGACGCAAGTGTGGTGATGAAATAATGAAAAAAATTGCCGTTTTTGCTTCTGGCAATGGCTCCGATTTTCAAGTCATTGCCGAGCAATTTCCTGTTGAATTTGTTTTCTCTGACCACCGCGATGCCTATGTGCTGGAGCGCTCTAAAAACCTCGGCATTAAAAGCTACGCTTTTGAACTCAAGGAGTTTGACGATAAGGCTGCCTATGAAGAGGCTATCGTCAAACTCTTAGAGGAACACAAAATTGACTTGGTCTGCCTGGCAGGCTACATGAAAATCGTCGGACCGACCTTGCTGGCTGCTTACGAGGGCCGCATGATTAATATTCATCCAGCTTATCTGCCAGAATTTCCGGGAGCCCATGGGATCGAGGATGCCTGGAAGGCCGGTGTTGACCAATCAGGAGTTACCATCCACTGGGTAGACAGCGGTGTGGACACCGGTCAAGTCATCAAACAAGTGCGCGTGCCGCGTCTGCCAGATGACACCATCGAAAGCTTCGAAACTCGAATCCATGAAGCAGAGTATCAACTTTACCCTCAGGTGCTGGAGAGCTTGGGAGTGGGGAGGAAGTAATTTATCATGCAAAGTGCTAAATTAACGAGATTTATTGTTTGTGTGTATCTGCTGCTGCTGACTTGGGGGATTCTGTTTAAGTTTGAAACGCAGTTGGAATACATTTCATTTTTTGTACATGATCGAAACATTAACTGGATACCCTTCTCATCACCCATGGTCGTGAATGGCGATGTGGCTGCTTCTGAAATGGTATTCAACATTCTTTGCTTTATGCCCTATGGTGTGGCTGTGCCTTTGGTAAAAGAAAGTTGGCCGGATCGAAAAATTATTCTATCTGGATTTCTGCTCAGCCTTTGCTATGAAGTGCTGCAGTTCATCTTGGCTATTGGCAATGCAGATGTGACCGATTTATTCATGAATACGCTGGGAGTTATGTGCGGCCTGGGGCTTTTAGCTCTCATGCGCAAACTCTTCCCAACCAAAGTTCGTCAAATCGTTAATCTTATCGGTCTAAACCTCGGTGGCTTAGCACTTATCATCTTGGCTATTTTGTTTATTTTAGGCATTTAATGGCCTTACCGCGTAGCTATTTTCAAAGAAGAAAAACTTTTTAAAAAGAAAGGAATTGAACCCGTCCGGAAGGCTTGGACAAAGAGGAACCTCTCCCAGACGCAAGCGTCTTCGTCAAGTTTCCTATTTTTCAGTCGCCTTCTAGTCGGACTTGGTATCTTAATTATGACTAAACGCGCACTTATCAGCGTCTCAGACAAAGCGGGCATTGTTGAATTTGCCCAAGAATTGACCAAACTCGATTGGGAAATCGTCTCAACCGGCGGAACCAAGGTTGCCCTTGACAATGCAGGAGTAGCAACCATTGCTATTGACGATGTGACAGGCTTTCCTGAAATGATGGATGGCCGTGTTAAGACCCTTCACCCGAAAATTCATGGCGGTCTTTTGGCTCGCCGCGACCTTGACAGCCATGTCAATGCCATGAAAGAGCATGACATCACACCGATTGATCTGGTCGTTGTTAACCTCTATCCCTTCAAGGAAACGATTCTCAAACCAGATGTGACCTATGCGGATGCGGTGGAAAACATCGACATCGGTGGACCTTCCATGCTGCGTTCAGCGGCCAAAAACCATGCCAGCGTGACAGTTGTGGTTGACCCTGCTGATTATGCTGTTGTTTTGGAAGAATTGGCTGGCGCAGGTCAGACGACATTTGAAACGCGCCAGCGCTTGGCAGCCAAGGTTTACCGTCATACCGCGGCCTATGATGCCTTGATTGCTGAGTATTTCACAGCCCAAGTCGGCGAAACAAAACCAGAAAAACTGACACTGACTTACGACCTCAAGCAGCCCATGCGCTATGGTGAAAATCCACAGCAGGATGCGGATTTCTATCAAAAAGCTCTGCCAACAGACTACTCTATTGCATCTGCCAAGCAGCTCAACGGTAAAGAACTGTCCTTCAACAATATTCGTGACGCTGATGCGGCTATTCGTATCATCCGTGACTTCAAAGACCGTCCAACTGTTGTAGCGCTCAAGCACATGAATCCATGCGGTATCGGTCAGGCTGATGACATTGAAACAGCTTGGGATTACGCTTATGAAGCTGATTCCGTTTCGATCTTCGGCGGTATCGTGGTGCTCAATCGTCAAGTAGACGCCGCGACAGCTGAGAAGATGCATGCAATCTTCCTTGAAATCATCATTGCACCATCTTATACAGACGAAGCGCTAGCTATTCTCACAACCAAGAAGAAGAACCTGCGCATCCTTGAGCAGCCCTTTGATGCTCAAGAAGCCAGTGAAGCTGAAAAAGAATACACCGGTGTTGTCGGCGGCCTCCTTGTGCAAAACCAAGACGTGGTCAAGGAAAATCCCGCTGACTGGAAGGTGGTTACCAAGCGCCAGCCTGATGAGCGTGAACGAGTTGCTCTTGAGTTTGCTTGGAAAGCTATCAAGTACGTCAAGTCCAATGGTATCATCGTGACCAATGACCACATGACCCTTGGCGTCGGACCCGGCCAGACCAACCGTGTGGCTTCTGTCCGTATTGCTATCGACCAAGCCAAAGACCGTCTTGACGGCGCTGTTCTTGCTTCTGATGCCTTCTTCCCATTTGCTGATAATGTCGAAGAAATTGCAGCTGCAGGTATCAAGGCCATTATCCAGCCGGGCGGTTCCGTCCGCGACCAGGAGTCTATTGACATGGCTGACAAGTACGGCATTACCATGGTCTTTACAGGTGTCAGACATTTTAGGCATTAAGCTCAACAGCCGTTGCTGGAAGTGCAGTTAGTTTAGTTTTAACAACCTCCCAAAAAGCTAAAAAACGCAATAGCTGGGGGAGTTTCTGTATTTGAACAAAAGAGTTTCTGCATACAACATGCAGAACTTTTTGTTAAGCCGCTGTAAAAGGATGCGGCTTAGAATTTTAAAGATAGGATTTTCGGGATAGCAGGAGAGCATGTTATAAAATCTAACATCAATTTGTATATTTGCCTTGGCATGATACCTTTTGTGGGCTATAATGTAAGTATTCTGATAAAGGGAGGATAGATATGAACAACAAAAAGAGAAATAAGGGTGCTCTCTTGGGAGCTGCCTTTATCATGGCGACATCTGCTGTCGGGCCCGGTTTTTTAACGCAAACGGCAAAATTTACCAGCGACTTCTCAGCCAGCTTTGGCTTTGTCATTCTTGCTTCGATTGCCTTAGCCTTGATTGTTCAGACCAACATCTGGCGTGTCTTGACGGTCAGCGGTTTGAGAGGACAGGATATTGCCAATAAGGTGCTGCCGGGATTAGGCTATGTTCTGGCTTTTCTGATTGTTTTGGGCGGTCTTGTTTTTAATATTGGAAATGTCGGCGGCGGAGCGCTTGGTTTTAATACCTTGTTGGGAGTTCCCACGACAGTGGGTTATTTTCTAGCCGGCGGTCTGGCTATTTTAATTTTTCTTTTTAAAAATGCCATGACAGCTATGGATACTTTCACCAAGGTGTTGGGCGGCTTAATGATCCTTGTCATCTTTCTCGTTATTCTCATTGTCAATCCTCCTTATGGAACTGCTTTAAAAGAAACCTTCATGCCGTCAGCCGGTTTTTCAAATCTTTTCAATGCCATTTTAACGCTTTTAGGCGGCACGGTTGGAGGCTACATTACCTTTGCAGGAGCTCACCGTTTGATTGATGCTGGTTTTACAGGACAGGAAAATTTAGATCATGTTAAGAAAAGTTCCATCATGGGAATTTCGATTGCGACAATTGTCCGCATTTTCTTATTTCTGGCTATCTTAGGGGTTGTTGCCAAAGGTGCTGCTTTAGATCCCAATAATCCGGCCGCAGATGCTTTCAAGCAGGGGGCTGGCGAACTTGGCTACCGTTTCTTTGGTTTGGTGCTCCTGTCAGCTGCCTTAACTTCAATCGTTGGTGCAGCCTATACCTCGGTTTCTTTTCTAAAGACCTTGAGCAAGACAGTGGCTAAGTACGAAAAAGCGGTTACCATTATTTTTATCATTATTTCGACCTTTATCATGGCCTTTTTAGGACAGCCGGCTAATTTACTGGTTGTTGCCGGAGCCTTAAATGGTTTGATTTTGCCTTTGACTTTAGGCATTTGCCTCATTGCCAGCCAAAAAACCAGCATCATGGGGTCGGTTTATAAGCATCCTAAGTGGCTGTTCTGGCTGGGTGTTATTGTTGTTGGAATTACGGCTTATTTAGGAATAGTGTCCTTGGGCAATCTGGGACAATTGTTCTCATAATGAGAATGAAAGGGGGCTTGTATGGAATACAGGATTAGAACAGCTGGTGATTCAGCCCTGCTGATTGAATTCGAGCAGGAAATCAAGCAGGAGACGAATCAAAAAATCAAAGCTATCCTTCAATGGCTGAAAGAACAGTCTATTGAAGGGATTCTTGACATGGTTCCTGCATTTGCATCCCTGCTGATCAGTTATGATCCGCGCCTCCTTTCTTACGATAGTTTAATAAATCAATTAGATACTTTATTGCAGCAGGAGGTCAAGGAAAGCCAAGATCAGCAGCGGATTATTGAAATTCCTGTCTGCTATGGCGGAGCATACGGTCCGGATATACAATTTGTTGCCCAGAATGCCGGTCTGACAGAAGCGGAAGTCATTGCCAGACATACCAGCCGGGACTACCTCATTTATATGCTGGGATTTCTGCCGGGTTTTCCTTACCTAGGCGGTCTCGATGAGACCATTCATACGCCTCGTTTGGAAAATCCAAGGCTGACTATTGCAGCTGGCAGTGTTGGCATTGGCGGCAGCCAAACAGGTATTTATCCTATGGCTTCTCCTGGCGGCTGGCGTTTAATTGGCAGAACACCTCTTAAGACCTATGACCCTCAAAGACAGCGGCCCTTTATCTTTGGAGCTGGTGATTATATTCGTTTTAAGGCTATTGACGAATCTGATTATGATAACATTTATCAAGCGGTTTTAGCAGGCAGCTATGAGGTTACTGTATTGACCGGAGAGGAGGTCAGAGATGGGCATTAGAATCATCAAACCGGGCTTCATGACAACTGTTCAGGACAGCGGCCGCAATGGTTATCAAAGTCAAGGATTCAGTGTTTCGGGGGTTATGGATGTCAGATCGTTTCGGATAGCCAATCTTCTTCTGGACAATCCTGAAAATGAAGCTGTTCTCGAATTTTCTCTGGTGGGGCCAACCTTAGCATTCACTCGGGATACGATTATTGCCATCACCGGCGGTGACTTTCAGCCGACAGTTAACGGAGAGCCGGCAGCCATGTATACCGCTCTTTATCTGCATGAAGGAGATGTTCTGGCCTTTGGCGGTGCTAGGACGGGTTCGCGGGGTTACATCAGTTTTTCCGGCGGCTTGAAGATTCCAGAAGTCATGGGGAGCCGCTCAACCAATGTTAAAGTTGGTCTGGGAGGCTTTAAAGGCCGGCAGCTGCAAGCGGATGACTATATTCCCTTTCGCAGCAACCGTCTGTACCTGCCTCACTTTTTATCCAGAAAGCTGCCGGCGGATGACTTTGATCAGGATGCGGCTGTTCTAAGGGTTGTTTTAGGGCCTCAGACACAGCATTTTACGGAAGAAGGCCTGCAGACTTTTCTAAGGGAAACCTATACGGTTACCAAAGATTTTGATCGTATGGGCTGCCGTTTAGACGGTCCGTCTATTGCTCACAAGGACAAGGCAGATATTATTTCGGATGCGACTGTTTTCGGTGCCATCCAGGTGCCGGCTCATGGCAAGCCTATTGTTTTATTGGCCGACCGTCAGACAACAGGCGGCTATACTAAAATAGCAGCAGTTATTTCTGTGGATATGCCCAAATTGGTTCAAAGAAAGATGAATCACAGCATTAGCTTTGAGGCTGTTTCAATTGAAGAAGCCCAAGACTTGCTGCAACAGGAAGCAGCTGAATTGGAACAAATGCGCAGCCAGATTCACCAGCCCTGCCCGGAAGTACTGACGAGACGTCCTACCGCTAAACGTCTGGCCGCGCTTTTTGAGCAAGGATAAATGTTGCGATTGAGTGATATTTAAGTAGGAAATGCGATGATTGAAAAAATACTTGTAGCCAACCGCGGTACGATAGCGGTCAGCATTATTCGAGCTTGCCGCTGTCTGGGAATCCAGTCGGTCGCTGTTTATTCCAAAGAAGACGCCAAGAGCCTTCATGTACAGCTGGCAGACCAAAGCCTTTGCGTCGGTCAGGGTTCGCTTGAAAACAGTTATATGAACCGAGAGCATATGATTTCGGCTGCTTTATATATGGGAGCCGATGCCATTCATCCGGGCTATGGTTTTCTGGCAGAAGATGCCGAGTTTGCCAAGCTCTGTCAACAACACGGCCTTATTTTTATTGGACCGAGTCCCGAGCTTCTTGAACAGCTGCATGATGGCTCTCAAATGGAGCAGATAGTGGCAAAGGTCAATCCTGATCTGCTATCTGGAAATTCAGCTCATCTGGAACTTAATGAAACTGCAAAAGAGTTCATGGACTTTTCTCGAACGATTGAAGTCCCAATTGTTGCTGATCATTTTGGCAATATTGTTGCTTTGGGAGAAAGGGATTGTTTGAGTCAGGAAAACGGACAGACAATACTGGAAGAGACGCCCTCACCTGCTCTTGATAGGAAAAGCCGAAAAAATTTAGGACAGGCTGCTGTTGAGACTGCCCAGGCTGCTCACTATACCAATGCCGGAACAGTTAGCTTTGCGCTGGACCAATCGAATCAATTCTATTTTACAGGAATCACTGCCAGCATCTCATCTGGTTATGGCTTGACAGAAATGGCAGCGGGGATAGATCTGCTTGTTGAGCAGATTAGAATTGCCGACGAGGAGCCCCTATCTTTTAAAGAGGAAGATATTGCTGCCAAGAGACATGCCCTTGCCTGCCGTATTAGAGCGCAGTTTTCCTGCAAAGATTCTGAGGCAGAGTCTGGCTTGGTTAAGCATTTGCATCTGCCTGCGGGCAATGGTATCAGAGTGGATACTGCTCTTTATGCCGGTTATCAGATTCCTGAAAATTATAATCCAGAAATTGCTCAGATTATTGTTCAGGCAGCCGATAGATTGGCGGCCATTCAAAAAATGCAGGCAGCCTTAGATGAAATGGTAGTGCTTGGTGTTGAAAGCAATTTAGATTTTCAGTATAGTATAATGGAAGATTCTAACTTTAGAGAAGGTAAGATTGATAAAAATTTGATAGAATCATTATGAATGCTTACCCCAAGGAGATCAGTATGACATATAAAGTTGATTTGAACAGTGACTTAGGTGAGAGCTTTGGTGCCTATCACATGGGACAAGACAGTGAAATTATTCCTCTGATTAGCTCAGCCAATATTGCCTGCGGATTTCATGCAGGAGATCCCTTGGTTATGCTGACAACGACCAGATTGGTTCAGGAAAATAAAATTGCCATGGGAGCTCACCCAGGCTTCTCTGACCTGATGGGCTTTGGCCGCCGCAACCTTCAGATAAGCACCAAAGAGGCCGCAGCTGATACGACCTATCAGATAGGAGCCTTGGATGCTTTTGCCAAAGCCGGCAACATGCAGCTGCAGCATGTGAAACCCCACGGTGCTCTTTATAATATGGCCTGCAAAGACAGCAAGCTGGCCAGAGCCATTGCTCAGGCGGTTGCCAGTTATGATGACAGGTTAATTCTTTTGTGTCCCGGAGCCAGTGAATTAGCGCTGGCTGCCAAGGCCAGTGGTTTACGAGTGGCAAAGGAGGTCTTTGCTGATCGTGCCTACGAAAATGACGGTTCCTTGGTCAGCCGAAACAAAGAAGGTGCCATGATTACCGATGAACACTTGGCTATTGAACGCTTAATTCAAATGATTAAGGATAAGACAGTTGTCAGTATTGACGGCAAGACCATACCGATTGAGGCTGACTCTGTCTGTGTCCACGGTGATGGTCCTAAGGCACTTCAATTTGTCAAAGAAATCAGACAGGCCTTCCAGCAAGAAGGCATTGTCATCAGCCCTTTAGCAGATGTTGTCGATTGAGTTCTCACAGGTCTGTCCAATAAATTCTTAAAAAGTCAGCCTTGTAATGGAGTGATTTTAGTTTTTCTTTGGCATGCGTTTTGCTAAATAAAAGAAGGACGAGGTTTCTTAAACTAGCAGCAGTAGCCGCCCTGGGCATGACAGCTGTCGGGTTGCTCGGTCGGTCTTTACTTGAATGTGCAGCATCCCTTACTCTATGTTTTTGTTAACTAGCAAGAAGCGCCCCAGCTGAAAAAGTTGGGGTGCTTTTTACGAATAGAAAAGAGAAAGGAATCTTTTGACAACAATAAATGAGAGGATTATAATAGGCATAAATACAATGTATTCAAGGAGAATAAACATGACAACGATGACTTTGAGAATCAACGACCAAGATGGAGATTTGATCAAAAAATACATTCAACTACATGGATTGACGATTTCTGAGTTTGCCAGACAGTCTATGCTGGAAAAGATTGAGGACGAATATGATTTGCAGCTTCTCCGTCAGGCCATGGCTGAAGATGATGGCGTGAGGATTCCGATTGAAGATGTTTTTGAGGAATTTGACATATGAAATACCGAATTGTTATCACCTCAAAAGCAGATAAACAGCTGAAAAAAATGGATGCCTTCACCAGGAAGATGATTTTGTCTTGGATTAAGAAAAATCTTTATCACACAGATAATCCCCGCCAGCATAGAAAAAGCTTGACAGCTAATCACTCAGGCGAGTGGCGTTACCGTGTTGGACATTATCGGATTCTTGCTAATATCCTTGACGACGAAATTGTGATAGAAATCTTTTCAGTTGGCCATCGTCGAGATATTTATTAAATGATTTTTAAGCTTTCTGCAAGATTTCTTTAAGCCTCGCTTAAGCAAGATTGACTATACTATAACCATCCTAGCAATAGGATTCCCAAAACTTTTCTTTTTCATAGCAGTGGCTACTAACAATCTTCTCACGCTTTCAGCGTTTAAGATTGAAGTAGCTGTTGCATAGGTATTCGTACGACCTAAAGGTCTACGACTACCGTAAATCTCCTAAAAAGAAGGCTGAGCAATCAGTCTTCTTTTGTTTTGTAAAAGGACCAGCCGGTTACTAATAAAAGAAGCTTCATCCACTAGCTGGGGGCAGTAGCTTATAGCACTTGTCCAAACCACCCGTTAGACGGGCGGTCATGATTGGAACATCAGCAATGTCTCTCTAAGGCTGTTAGAAAAGTTCTCAAGCTTTGGGTTCAACATTGGAAACTTCAAATTTAATTTTAGCGCTGTCTTAATAGAAATTAGCAATAATTTTCACATTAGTGATAGCTTTATAACTTTTGAAAAAATTGCGAATTTATGATAAAGTACTATACATAATTAAACAGGTATTGATTGGGGATTAAGATGTTCACAGAAGATAGATTACTTATCAAAATTGCTGAAATGTATTATCAGGGAAATAAAACCCAAAGTCAAATTTCAAAAGAACTGGGTATTCATCGAACAACAATTAGTCGATTATTGAAGCAATCGCGGGAGGAAGGGATTGTTCAAATCACTATTAATTATGATAAAGCAGGTACTTATACCGTCGAAAAGAACTTGGAAAAAATTTTTGGTCTGCATAAAGCAATAGTAGTTCCCGTTGCAGACAATATGGAAAGAAGGCAAAAGGAACAGGCTTTGGCTAAAGCTTTAGGCAGTTATTTGACAACACTGCTGCACGATGGAATGATTATTGGTTTTTCTTGGGGAGAAACACTGGCTGCAGTCGCGGATCAAATGCCGGAACTTAAGTTATCAAATGTCACTTGTGTTCCCATGATTGGCGGTCCTTCAGGACGTTTAATCAGCGATTACCATGTCAATACGATTACTTATGAAGCTGCTAAAAAGCTGCATGGGAAAGCACTTTTAATAGATTCCCCAGCTATTCCGGAAACTAAGAAACTAAAAGAAGCCTTATTAAAAAATGATTTTAATAAGGAACTCGTGGCTCTGTGGGATCGTCTTGACGTTGCAATAATGGGGGTTGGAAGCCCACTATTAAAAAATAATAAGACTTGGCATGACTTCTACGGGCAAGATATCATTGGCAAGATAAAAGAAGAAGATATCATAGGAGATGTGGTTTCCAGATTTTATAATATTGATGGCAAGCATATAAAAAATGAACTGGATCAGCGAATTATCGGTATCACGATACAAAAACTAAAAAAATGTCCTTACCGTATAGGTGTTGCTGAATCTATAGACAAGGTTTCTGCCCTAATCGGTGCGCTTAGAGGGAAATATATCAATATATTAGTTACAACCGAAGAGACGGCCAAAGAAATTTTACAGCGTGTACAAATCTAAAACGAACCTGAAACATTAATGTTTCGGGTTCGTTTTTTATAGAAATAGCCTCTTGATGCAATGGCTGGCTCCCCTATCCTTTAGGACAAATGATAATTCAAATTGACTGACAAATATGGTTAGCACAGGTACTCTCAATACTAATCAGCTGTGCAGAGGCGAAACTGCGATATTCGATTCTTTGAACGACTGATTTCTGTCCCATTTCCGTTCTTAATCAGCAGATATTTGAATGCCAAAATTGGATCAGTTACATGTGCAATTATCACAAATGAGATTATTTTTATAAAATGTGAAAAAAGTATTGACAAAGACATATAGTCGTGATATAGTCAATTTGTAACAAACGTTATAATAAAATCACAAATGATAAGGTGAGGAATATGGATTGGTTAAATATTGGTGGAAAAGCAGTCGTTGTTACAGGAGGATCATCTGGAATTGGGCGCGCTATTATTGAAGAGCTGTTGAGCTTAAATGTCAAGGTTGCTAACTTTGATATTGCAGACAATGATCTTAAGCATGATAATCTCTTTTTTAAAAAGGTTGATGTTACCTCACGTGAAGAGGTTGAAGAAGCCGTATCGGCTGCGGCTGCGCACTTTGGGACGCTTGATGCGGTTGTCAACAATGCGGGAATTAATATTCCGCGGCTTTTGGTTGACCCAAATAATCCCCATGGCAAGTATGAATTGGACGATACTGTTTTTGAAAAAATAACCATGATTAATCAAAAGGGGTTGTATTTAGTAAGTCAGGCTGTAGGACGCATATTGGTTCATAAGAAAAAAGGGGTCATCATTAATATAGCTTCAGAAGCAGGTCTTGAAGGTTCTGAAGGTCAAAGTGCTTATGCAGGAACTAAGGCGGCTGTATACAGTTATACGCGTTCTTGGGCAAAGGAACTCGGTAAATACGGAGTTCGGGTTGTTGGTATCGCACCAGGAATCATGGAGGCAACGGGTTTGCGGACGCTCGCTTATGAAGAAGCGCTTGGTTATACGAGAGGTAAAACAGTCGACGAGATTCGTGCAGGTTATGCTTCAACAGCGACAACTCCGCTGGGGCGCAGCGGGAGATTAAGTGAGGTTGCTGATCTTGTAGCTTATTACATTTCAGACCGCTCAAGTTATATCACGGGTATTACAACAAATGTTGCCGGTGGCAAAACACGCGGCTGAGGAATTTAATGAGAAGGGAGAACTCCATGAATCAGGTGATTTTAGTAGCGCACGGCCGTTTAGCGACAGAAATGAAAAAATCAGCGGAGATGCTGTTTGGAGAGCTAACTAATTTCCATACGATTGAATTTTTAGAAACTGAAGGTTTGGACACTATATCTCAAAAAATTTTCCAAAAAATGAAAGCGCTTAACCAGCCGACTTTAATTTTTGCAGATTTATTTGGCGGTACCCCCTTTAATGCTAGCTGTGCGCTAGTCCTAAAACATCCAGAATTGGAATTAGAGGTTGTTTCCGGGATGTCATTGCCGCTTGTATTAGAAATAGCAGCTGTGATTGATCAGCAACCCCTTAAAGAAATAGCAAGCAGTCTTCCCATGTTAGCAAATGACACAGTTAAGCAGTTTAAGCGGGAACCTTTAAATATTAATACTGACGAGGAGGAGTTGGAATGAAAATTAAATTAGCTAGAATTGATGATCGGCTGATTCATGGACAAGTAACCACTGTTTGGGCTAAAGAAGCCAATGCAGAGCGGATTATTATTCCAAGTGATGATGTTGCCAGTGACGAGATACGCAAAACACTGGTCAAACAGGCTGCACCGCCAGGAATAAAAGTGAATGTCGTCACTACTGATAAAGCTATAAAAGTTTATCACAATCCTAAATATGAAAATGATACAGTTTTTTATTTATTCACAAAACCTCAGGAAGTTGTTGATTTAGTCAAAGGAGGTGTTCCGATTAAGAGTATTAATATTGGCGGGATGCAGTTTAAGGAGGGCCGCACTCAGCTAACAAAAGCTGTGTCTGTTTCTAAAGAAGATATTGAAGCTTTCAAGGAATTAATTGGTTTAGGAGTTACGCTGGATTGCCGCGTTGTCGTTACCGACAGTTCCAAGGATTTTGAAGCATTGTTAAAAGAAGTAAAAATTCAATAAAAGAGAAGACTAATAAGTGAAACGAGGTAAAAGAAATGGAACTATCGCTATTGCAAATTGTGTTGATATTCATTTGGTCCAGCATCACAGGAATGGGTAGTGTGCTGGATGAATTTCAAACTCACAGACCCTTAATTGCCTGTACAGTTACAGGTTTGATTCTGGGAAATATGTCCACAGGAATCATTTTAGGCGGGACATTGGAACTCATTGCATTAGGCTGGATGAATATCGGTGCAGCTCAGTCACCCGACTCAGCTCTAGCCAGTGTTATCTCTACTATTTTAGTTGTTGTGGGGCACCAAGATATTCAAAAAGGTATTGCCATTGCTCTTCCTGTTGCTGTTGCGGGACAAGTATTGACAGTATTGGTAAGGACTGTGACCGTTGCTATCCAGCATATAGCAGATAAGGAAGCTGAAAAAGCTAATTTTGGACGGATTATCTTCTTACATTTTTTCGCACTCATTTTTCAGGCCATGCGTGTGGCAATTCCAGCAACGTTAGTAGCTGTATTCGTTGATGCTGAAGCGGTTACCAAAATGTTAGATGCTATTCCTAAAGTTATTACAGGAGGGCTTGCTGTTGCTGGAGGAATGATTGTCGTTGTCGGTTATGCTATGGTTTTGAATATGATGTACATCAAGTACTTGTTACCATTCTTTTTTGCAGGTTTTGTTCTGGGCGGCTATTTAGATTTTAGCCTGCTGGCTTTTGGTATTTTAGGTTTAATCATTGCTTTGATATATGTCCAGTTAAATCCTAATTTTAATAAACAGACCAGCGTACAGACTGCTGAAAATATAGCGTTAGCCGATGATGAACTAGAAGATTAGGACAAAAAAGAAAGTTGGTATGAACTATGGTAAGTAAGAATGATATTGTTATGACAAAAAAAGTAACGAAAAAAGATATGATTCAAACGTTTATTTATTCGAATTTTCAGCAGGCTTCTTTTAATTTTGAACGTATTCATGCATTGGCCTTTTGTGTTGATATGATTCCGACTATTAAACGAGTTTATAAAACCAAAGAAGAACAAGTTGCTGCTCTAAAGCGCCATTTAACTTTCTTCAATGTTACGCCTGCCGTCTGCGGACCGGTTATTGGTGTAACAATGGCTATGGAAGAAGCACGTGCAAATGGGGCTGATCTTGATGATGGAACAATCAGCAGTTTAAAAATTGGACTGATGGGACCGCTTTGCGGAGTGGGGGATCCTTTGATTTGGGGAACATTGCGACCGGTTCTGGCAGCAATAGGTGCCTCTATGGCTCTAAACGGCCAGTTCCTAGGACCGCTTCTTTTCTTCCTATCATTTAATGCAGTACGGCTAGCTATCAAATGGTATGGTCTAACTTATGGTTTTAAACAGGGATTAGGGATTGTCAAAAACTTATCTGGGAATATTCTCCCCAAACTGACCGAAGGAGCTACTATTTTAGGTCTGTTTATCATGGGAGTTTTGGTAACAAAATGGACAAATATTAATGTTTCACTAATGGCTTACAAAGCAACAGGAAGCGACGGCAAAACAACTGTTACAACCATTCAAAACATTTTGGATGACTTAGTGCCGGGTCTGTTGCCGCTGGCATTGACTTTTGCAATGATGTACTTACTTAGAAAAAAAGTCAGTCCAATTGTGTTAATTTTTATCTTGTTTGCTGTAGGTATTGTTGGCTATGCAGCGGGTATCTTATCTTAATATGAATGAAAGTATCAATGAGGAGAGAAAATGAAAACAAAAGCAGTACGATTATATGGAAAAAAAGACTTGCGTTTAGAGGAATTTGACCTTCCTGACATTAGTGATGATGAAATTTTGGCTTCAGTTGTTACTGACAGTATCTGCATGTCATCTTGGAAACTGGCCAATCAAGGATCAGAACATAAAAAGACACCCGACAATTTAAAGGATAATCCAATCATCATTGGACACGAATTTTGCGGTGAAATCATAGAAGTCGGTAAGAATTGGCAGCATAAATTCAAAAAGGGACAGCGATATGTTGTCCAAGCTAATTTACAGCTTCCAGACCGTCCGGATTGTCCAGGCTATTCCTATCCTTATACGGGAGGCGATGCTACATATATTATTATTGATAAAGATGTTTTAAATCAGAACTGTTTGATTCCATACAATGGAGATACCTTTTTTGAAGGTTCGTTATTAGAGCCCCTGTCATGTGTTATCGGAGCATTTGAAGCTAATTACCATTTAATCGAAGGGACCTACAATCATAAAATGGGAATTAAAGCTGGCGGAAATATGGTTATCTTAGGCGGTACCGGTCCGATGGGACTATTGGCTATTGACTATGCTTTGCATGGTCCCATCAACCCCAGCAATCTCATTGTTACAGATATTAGCCAAGAAAAGCTTGACCGTGCTCAAAAACTATATCAATCAACGGAAAAAACAAAAATCACATTTATCAATACTCAAGGTTTAGAAAATCAAGTTGAAACCTTGCTTGCTTCTGTCAATGGTAAGAAATTTGATGACGTGTTTGTCCTAGTGCCTCAACAATCTTTAGTAACGGATGCATCTAAGCTTTTGAATGCTGATGGCTGTCTCAATTTTTTTGCAGGTCCGCAGAAAAAAGATTTTTTTGCTCCAATCAATTTCTATGATATCCACTATTCATTCACTCACTATGTTGGTACATCAGGCGGCAATATTGACGACATGCACAAGGCTGTTAAAGCAATTGAAGAAAGAAAAGTATCTGTTGCCAACATTGTAACGCATATCCTTGGACTGAATGCCTTGGCAGAAACTACCCTAACACAGCCGGAAATCGGCGGAGGGAAAAAATTGGTTTACACTCATAAAAACTTTGATCGTCTGGAATTGGCTTTGGCTCAAGAGAAAGACGAAAAATTATCGGCTATTTTAGGCAAGACAGATGGTATCTGGAGCAAGGAAGCAGAAAATTATATTTTAGATTATTATCCTGATATCTAAAAACATGTCAATCGAAAATGACAATGTCTTGAAAAAATCGGTTAGATAAGTGAAAAATCTGTTATAATTGTGGTTGAGAGGTATTCCTCTCACGCTTGAATTCTTCATAAGATTTTCCGATTTTATGAAGGT
>NZ_MOWR01000013.1 GCF_001937065.1 Streptococcus sp. 'caviae' | reverse complement strand
CAGCTTTGATGACTAGGTATTTCTTTGACTCTATCATAGTTAGTTCTATTTTCCTCATCTTTCTAGTTTAACAGACGGGACATTTTCACATTCGACCTAGCTAAGACATTATCACTTTCGAATGATATAGATTATTATCCTGATATCTAAAAACATTGCAATTCCTGCAGTAATTGATATAATCCTCTTATAGTATTGGTCATAAGCTAAAGTGCTGATACTGTAGGAGGATTGTCTGCATTCAGTGCAGCTATTATAAGCTAAAAGGAGGTTAAGATGACACAGCCAAAATATTACAACTGGGCAACTTTAGGAACAGGTGTCATTGCCAATGAATTGGCTCAGGCTTTGGAAGGTCAAGGGAGAAAACTCTATTCTGTTGCCAACCGCACTTATGATAAAGGTGTCGCTTTTGCGCAAAAATACGGGATTGATAAGGTCTATGAAACGATTGACGATGTCTTTGAGGATCCAGAGGTTGATATTATCTATATTTCTACCCCGCACAATACCCACATTAATTTTCTGCGCAAGGCTTTGACAAAGGGTAAGCATGTGCTCTGCGAAAAATCAATTACCCTCAATTCTGAAGAATTAACAGAAGCGATTCAGCTGGCAGAGGAAAACCATGCTGTATTAGCGGAGGCCATGACGATTTTCCACATGCCCATTTACCGCAAACTCTCAGAGATTGTAAATTCAGGCAAATTGGGGGAACTGAAGTTCATTCAGATGAACTTCGGCAGTTATAAAGATTACGATATGACTAACCGCTTTTTCAGCCGTGATTTGGCAGGCGGGGCTCTGCTGGATATTGGTGTTTATGCGTTGTCCTTTGTCCGCTGGTTTATGACTTCCAGTCCGAGTCAAATCGCTTCTCAGGTTAAACTGGCACCAACCGGCGTGGATGAGCAGGTTGGAATTCTTCTGACCAATGATGAAGGCCAGATGGCAACCATTGCCCTCAGCCTTCATGCCAAGCAGCCCAAACGCGGAACTGTTGCCTATGACAAGGGCTATATTGAACTTTACGAGTATCCTCGAGGCCAAAGGGCAGTCATTACCTATACAGAGGATGGTCACCAGGAAGTAATAGAAGCAGGTGATACTTTGCAGGCTCTCACTTACGAAATCGCTGATATGGAAAAAGCTGTCGCAGGTATCGAAAACACCATGCATCTGGATTACACGCAGGATGTTATGGCTATCATGACCCAGCTGCGCAGAGAATGGGGTATGACCTATCCTGAGGAGGAATAAGAAAAGAAAACAGTCTCATTAGATGAGGCTGTTTTAGCGGAAGAGATTAAAAATGAGTTAGATTACAAATTAGGAGTGGAAAAATTTCAGGCTTTCGACAAATACGCCGCCGGTTCTATTTTAACTGGCTCAAAAAGCATATTGATGGCACCAGCAATCCAAGACAGCAAAGCCTTGGTTGGCATCTCAAAGGTTTGTGGCTTATCGCGTTGGAAACTATCGGATTATCTGCTAAATCAAAGACGACCAGCTAGTAGTTATCGCTGTCAGCAGCGAACATAGGAAAGATAGATACAAGAAGTGAGCTGAGAGGCTTGCTTTTTTGGTGTAAAAATCTGGCTGTCATTTTTTATGTGATTATCTTTTATGCAGTCTATGACGAAATTTTCTATTGCTTGAGATTATTTTAATATATCCATTTTTAGGATTTTCAAAGAATATGAGGAATAATATTTGTGATATTGCTGCCAGAAAGACCCCTATAATAACACTATACATCACTAAGTTGAGGTAATCATAAAAAGTTTTCAAACCATTTGGAAGAAAAGGAAGAGGTAGCCTTTTTGCACTAATTAAATTTGCTAGTATGTTAATTAAGATTGTTGTATAAAAGAATAAGATGGTTAAAAGATTTTTCAAATCGTGGAACTTATTCAAAAAAATAATCTGTTTTCTTTGATTATTTCTTGTGGAGAAGCTTTGAAAAATAATAGGAATGATGGCCGGTAGGATAAGTGTAATGATATTAGTTCCCTTTTCACCAGGAAGTACAGACAAAAGAAAGGCTACTAAAGAAGTCATGCTAACAAAAATAACTAACATACTAAAAAATACTTTTGTTTCTTTCTTTTTGAACGAATATGTTATAAAAAGCAATATTCTGGCGTATAAGGTTAATAGATATACAAATAAGCTCGCTGCAAGGGATGCTATAGAAAAATTTCTTGGTTCGCTAACTACAGCAATAACTATTAGAAAAATATAAAAAGACAGCAACTCTCCAATAATCAGACATCTTTCTTCAAAGAACAGGGAGAATTTTCTAGATAAAAATTTTATAATAGTAACATATCTTATCGCTGTAAAAATTAGTATAAAAGGTGTGATAAGTATTTTTGGAAGATTGTCAAAATTAAATATAGGAATTAAGATGAGCAGAGAAAGGAGGTCTGTTAAAATATGCACCCAAGGTTTGTGACTTATAAGCCATTGAGTACAAAATATTCCCAATAAATTGAGTAAAAAAATGAATGGATAGTTGAATAAATAGAACGGGTCAATCATTTTAGAAAAATGGTTAGTAAGGTGGCTTAAAGTAGTAAAACATAAGGGCCAAAAGTATAAAAAGAAAAATAAAGCATATCCAATCTTAGAGTATTTTGAATAAGATAATTCCTGACAAAAATAAAATGTGATTATAACTTTAATTATAGCGGCACATGTTATTAATAGATAACTAAGGTTAAGATTAGCCTTCGCAAAGTAAAATATAAAACAGTACCCAATTATTAATAATGTATCAGCTAGCAATAAGATAGAGATGCTAGGAAATAAGTCCTTTTTTCCAATGATTCTTCCAGAAATTTTATAAAAAAGTTTTTTAGTAGTATTTTTCATATATATCTCCGTATCTAATAATGTAATAGAGGTATTGTACTTTATTATAATTCAAATATCAACGTGAGCAAGTAATATGCGAACAAATATGTTATAATAGTCCTGTATAATTCGTAAAATGAAAGGAATTGAACTCGGGCGGAAAGCGGAGGATTTAGAGTCACAGTTGTTTTAGCTTTAGTTGGTTGCAGATGTGGCTGCTTTAAGGTGCGAGTCGGCTTTTGTGCAGGCACAAGGCGCTGATTCCCTAAAATTCTGCTGCTTTTCTGTTCGCTCTTGGTATCTTAGCTATGAAACTTTTGGTTGTTGGTTCTGGCGGTCGCGAGCATGCGATTGCCAAGAAGCTGTTGGAGTCTCCGCAGGTGGAGCAGGTCTTTGTTGCTCCCGGAAATGATGGCATGACCCTTGATGGGTTGGATGTGGTTAATATCGGAATTTCCGAACATTCCAAGCTGATTGACTTTGCTAAAGCAAATGACGTCGCTTGGACCTTTATCGGTCCTGATGATGCGCTAGCGGCTGGCATCGTTGATGATTTTAATCGGGCTGGGCTTGAGGCTTTTGGTCCGACCAAGTTAGCAGCGGAGCTGGAGTGGTCTAAAGATTTTGCTAAGTCCATCATGGCCAAATACGGCGTTCCGACAGCAGCCTATGGCACATTTTCCGACTTCGAAGAAGCCAAGGCCTACATCGAAAAGCAGGGCGCTCCTATCGTGGTCAAGGCGGACGGCTTGGCGCTGGGCAAGGGCGTGGTCGTGGCAGAAACCGTGGAGCAGGCGGTCGAAGCGGCGCACGAGATGCTGCTGGACAATAAGTTCGGCGACTCCGGTGCGCGTGTGGTTATCGAAGAGTTCCTCGATGGTGAGGAGTTCTCCCTCTTTGCCTTTGTCAACGGCGATAAGTTCTACATCATGCCTGCGGCGCAGGACCACAAGCGGGCCTATGACGGTGACAAGGGGCCAAACACAGGCGGTATGGGTGCCTATGCGCCGGTGCCTCACCTGGCTCAAAGCGTGATCGACCAGTCGGTTGACACCATTGTCAAGCCAGTGCTTGAGGGCATGATTGCCGAGGGGCGTCCTTATCTGGGCGTGCTTTACGCGGGACTTATCCTGACCAAGGACGGTCCCAAGGTTATCGAGTTCAACTCCCGTTTTGGCGATCCTGAGACCCAGATTATCCTGCCGCGCCTGACTTCTGACTTTGCGCAGAACATCACGAACATTTTGGCTGGCAAGGAGCCTGACATCACTTGGCTGGATGCGGGTGTGACCCTTGGTGTGGTGGTCGCTTCGGATGGCTATCCGCTCGCCTACGAAAAAGGCCTGCCTCTGCCAGAAAAGACTGACGGCGATATTATCACCTACTATGCAGGGGCTAAGTTTACTGAAAATGGCAAAGCATTGCTATCTAACGGCGGCCGTGTCTATATGCTGGTCACCACAGCCGACAGCGTCAAGGCTGCGCAGGACAAGATTTACAGCAAACTTGCCGAACAACATACGGAAGGACTATTCTACCGTACCGACATCGGCAGCAAAGCCATTAAAGACTAGATAAAATAAGGGTGAGCGTAAGCGAGCCCTAAACTCGACAATCACCGCCGTTGTGAAAGAACGATTAGCCAATAAAGCTAATCGTTCAGGGAAATCGGAAGACCCTAGGCTTCCGATTTAGGCATGAGACACCTTTGGTGGCTGCTGCCGTCCCCACAACCTAAGGTGATTGTCAAAAAAGGAAGAATGTTATGAAAAAACCAATTATTTCCATTATCATGGGCTCCAAATCCGACTGGGCAACCATGCAAAAAACAGCTGAAGTTTTAGATAAGTTCGGTGCGGCTTATGAGAAAAAAGTTGTCTCTGCCCACCGCACACCGGACCTCATGTTCAAACATGCAGAGGAAGCACGCGACCGCGGTATCAAGGTTATTATTGCCGGCGCTGGCGGTGCAGCCCACTTGCCGGGGATGGTAGCAGCCAAAACAACGCTGCCTGTTATCGGTGTGCCTGTCAAATCACGCGCCCTCTCAGGGCTTGATTCACTCTACTCGATCGTGCAAATGCCGGGCGGCGTGCCTGTGGCAACCATGGCCATTGGGGAAGCGGGAGCTACCAACGCTGCCCTGACTGCCCTGCGAATTCTCTCGGTTGAAGATCAAGATTTGGCAGCAGCGCTAGCACATTTTGCAGAGGAACAAGGAAAAATCGCGGAGGCCTCAACAGATGAGCTCAACTAAAACCATCGGTATTATCGGCGGCGGCCAGCTGGGTCAGATGATGGCTATCGCGGCGATTTACATGGGGCACAAGGTGGTGACGCTGGATCCGACGGCGGACTGTCCTGCTTCGCGCGTGTCTGACATGATTGTGGCACCTTACGACGACGTGGATGCTTTACAAGAATTGGCTGCGCGCTGCGATGTGCTGACCTATGAGTTTGAGAATGTCGATGCCGACGGACTGGACACGGTCATCAAGGCCGGTCAGCTGCCGCAGGGGACTGATCTGCTGCGCATTTCGCAAAACCGTATTTTTGAAAAAGACTTCCTTGCCAACAAGGCCGGCGTGACGGTCGCTCCTTATAAGGTTGTGACTTCCAGTCTGGACTTGGAGGGTTTGGATTTGGGCAAGACTTACGTCTTGAAAACGGCCACAGGCGGTTACGATGGCCACGGTCAAGCAGTCATTAAAACCAGCGACGATTTAGCTGCCGCCAGCCAATTAGCCAACTCTGCCGAGTGTGTCTTGGAAGAATTTGTGGACTTTGACCTTGAAATCTCGGTCATCGTGTCAGGCAATGGCAAGGACGTGACGGTTTTCCCCGTTCAGGAAAATATCCACCGTAACAATATCCTCTCAAAAACCGTTGTTCCAGCTCGCATTTCTGACCAATTGGCTGAAAAAGCCAAGCACATGGCCGTGCAAATTGCCCAAAAACTCAAGCTCTCAGGCACCCTCTGCGTGGAAATGTTTGCGACGTCTGATGACATCATCGTCAACGAAATCGCTCCGCGCCCTCACAACTCAGGGCATTACTCTATCGAAGCCTGCGATTTTTCACAATTTGACACCCATATTCTAGGCGTGCTCGGCGCACCCCTTCCAGAAATTCACCTCCATGCGCCGGCTGTCATGCTAAATGTCCTCGGCCAACACATGGAAAAAGCCAAAGCCTATGTTCACGCCCACCCTAGCGCCCACCTCCACCTTTATGGTAAACTAGAAGCCAAGCGCAACCGCAAAATGGGACACGTGACCGTGTTTAGTGGTGAGCCGGATGAAGTGAGGGAGTTTGGAGAAGGGATGGAATTTTAGGAGGAGAAGTATGATTAAATATTTTAGGGAAAATTTTAGGATATTCATCTTTTTATTCATATTAATCATTTTGTTGGGGCCAATATTTTCTGTTGTTTTATCTTTTATCTCAAAATATTTGAATTCTAGTTTAGGGGATTGGTTAAGTTTTTATGGTAGCATATCTGGCATTGTTATATCAGTACTAGTAATACATTTTCAAATATCCCAAGAAAAACACAGAGAGTTATTAAAATATCATCCAGAATTTGTTTTAAGTTATGATTACCAGCTTATAAAACCTAATTGTAGAGTATATTTCGATGACAAACATTGGTATTATCTTGTAAAAAAGAATCAAAAGAATCAGTTTGTTGAACCGAATGGCTTTGAAAAATCCTATGCATCGGATAATAAAAGAGATAAAATTTGCTCGGTTGAAATTGTAAATGTTCAACCCGTTTTCAATCTTCATATAATATTTGGAGAGAATGAAAGTTGTGAAATTATACCAAAACTGGATGTGGATCAAAAAATATATATAATTTCAAAGGCACATCAAAATGAAATACAGACACATTTACTTGAAGGTAAAGCAAATTTTGAGCATGTCCCTAACAAAGTTACGATTTATTTCACGACCTTAGCAGGAGAGATTAATAGTTATATTTATCAGATTGATAGTAAGGGATACTGTAGTCTTACGAAAAAGAATTATGGAGTAGGCTATCCTAAAAATTTAACAGCTCCTCGTATATGTGATTATTTTTTGAGCAAGTAGAAGGAATTAAATGAAAACAATCGGTCTTATCGGCGGTATGAGCTGGGAGAGTACGACCACTTATTATCAGCTCATCAACGAAACAATCAAAAAAGAGCTTGGCGGTCTGCATTCGGCTAAAATTCTGCTTTACAGTGTTGATTTTGCGGAGATTGAGCACTATCAAGCCAGCGGCGACTGGGCTAAGAGTGGGGAAGTGCTGAGCCAAATTGCTCAGAAGCTGGAGCAGGCTGGTACAGACTTCATTGTCATCTGCACCAACACCATGCACAAGGTGGCTCCGCAGATTCAGGAAAAAATTACCATCCCGATTCTGCATATTGCGCAGGCGACTGCCGAGACTTTGCTTGAAAATGGCATTCACAAAGTCGGTCTCTTGGGCACCAAGTACACCATGACCCAAGATTTTTACAAGGATAAACTGCTTGAAGCAGGGCTCGAAGTGCTGATTCCAGACCAAGCAGGTATTGCTGAAGTCAATCGAATCATCTATGACGAGCTGTGTCTGGGAGACATCAAAGACAGCTCCAAGCAAACCTACCTTGCCATCATTGATGATTTGAAAAATGCTGGCGCAGAAGCCGTTATCCTAGGCTGCACAGAGATTGGCCTCCTAGTCAAACAAGCAGACACAGACCTCCCCCTCTATGACACAACAGCTATCCACGCGGAAAAAGCCGCACGATTAGCGGTGAATGAATAAATTAGAAAGGGACCTGTGACCATTTTGACAGCAGATGCTGAAGTGGTAGGATAGGTATCAGGAGGTTAAAAGATGGGACTATTTATCTCAAAAGTAATCAGCAGCCTTTTAGAAATAGTGTTATTTGCTATCATTCCATTTATTTATTGGTTTGCTATAGATAGAAAACACTCTGCTTTTCTAGATTGGTTAGGATTTAAGAAAGTCAGTAAACATGATTTTAAACAAGTTTTTGTGCCCCTACTGGTGATGACAGTATTATTTTTGCTCATTTCTCTCTTTATTTTATTCCGCTTAAAGGGAGTGTCAATGGCGACAACCGTTTTTCGAGGCGGTGGTTTTAAGGTTCTGCCTGCTATTCTGATTTATGGAATCTTTAATACCGCCTTGCCGGAAGAATTGTTTTTTAGAGGATTCTTATTGAAGCGTCTTATGCAAAAGCTGGCCTTTCCTTTGGCTAATACCATCCAGTCCTTGTTTTTTGCTTTGATACATGGTTTCATGTTTTTGAAGGTGCTGGATGTTGGTTCAATAATGATGATTACAGGCTTTGTATTTGCTATTGCTTATGGAATGGGCTATATCAACGAAAACAAAGCTCAAGGTTCCATTGTGCCAAGTTGGCTTATCCATGCAATAGCTAATATTTTTTCAGGCCTATGTGCTGCGTTTATGTTGATTTAGTAGCAAGCTAGATGTTAAATAGGAGCAAACTTATGGTAAAATCTAATAGGAAAGCAAGTTTTCCCTATCCTGTTGATAAGGTCTGGGAAGTTGTAACAGACTTATCAAATCAAATCTGGAGAAGTGATCTTGGTCAATTTGAAAAGATAGATGATAGCCATTTTATTGAGTACACCCAAAATGGCATTCAGACAAATTTTAAGGTGACCAAAGTTGATTTGTACAAGCTCTGGGAACTTGAGTTTGAAAACAAAAATCTCCAAGGCACTTGGATAGGACAGTTTGATTATCATGATGAGCAAACCGTTCTGGATTTTACAGAAGATGTCACTGTTAAAAACGCTCTCCTGTCACCATTTGTCTGGCTTTATTTAAGAAAGCAACAAAAACAGTATTTCCGAGATTTAGAAAAAGCGCTGGAAGTTAGATAGTAAGAACAAAACTGCAAAATGGGATATGTGATGGTGGTAGTGATAAGCTAGATAAGGCGAGGGAGTTTGGGAAACAGTATATAAAGTAATTATTAATATAGATTATTTCCCATTCGCTATAATTATAAGGAACAAACTAGAATGAAGAAAATTGATCTACACATTCATACTCAGGCTTGTAAGCAAGGAGATGGGAAGAAAAGAAGAATCTCCCCTGAAGATTTTGTAAAAAAAATGAAGGAAAATGATGTTGAAGTTTGTTCAATAACAAATCATAATAAATTTGATATTGAAGAATTTAATCAAATTCAGAGTATTGATAATGAATTGACGATTTTTCCTGGTATGGAAATTGATGTTGGTTTTCCAAATAATCAACATAGACATGTTATTGTTGTTGTAAGTCCAGATAAAAAGGAACAATTTGACACTGTTTTTGATGAACCTTCAAGGGATTACGATTCTTTCAAAATAGATTACAAAGAATTTATTTCTAAAGTGAAGACTTTTTCAAATTCGGAAATTATCGTTATACCACATTTCTATTTAAAAGATAAAGACAGAGGAATCACCGTTGAAGACGCGGAACGACTTAGAGGTGATTTAGAAGGCTATATCGTAATACTAGAACCAAAGAGTTTGCAGGCAATGGGCATAATAAATTCTCATAACGATTTAGCGCTATTTGGTAGTGATGTGAAAGATTGGTCAAAATATGATGAAATTGTACTTCCAGAAATTAAATATAAAGTGGATACTTTTGCAAAGTTTTATAAATTGGCAGAGAATCCATCGTTATTTATAAAAAGCATATTAGAAGATACAAAAAGTTATTCAGTTTTACAAAGTGATGCTCCACAAGATTATAAAGAGTTAACGCAGTCAGTTGAAATATTTGAAGATATAAATATTATTTTTGGTGAAAAAGGTTCAGGTAAAACTATCTTTGTTAAAAATTATATCTTTCCTACACTAAAAAATTTAGGAAAGGATGTTTTTTTGCATGAAGGAAAAGATTATAAAATTGAATATCAAACTATTATTGATGAATTAGGTAATAAAGTAGTAATTGATGAAGAATTAATTGGTGAAATAAGTGAAGTTATAAAATCTATACTAAATTATTCGGAGTTAAATAAATATGATGGTCTTCAAAAGATAGTAGACTTTAGAAGTTCTGAGTTAAAAAATAAAAATGCAGCTAGAATTTATAAGCGGGATGCAAGAGTATCGGCTTTGGCATATTCAGAAGATATTCAAAGTGTATTGTCAAAAACGAAGTCAAGCTTTAAAAAAATTGATGATGTTATCAAAATTAATAACGAAACAAAAAGAATAAAAAAAGAAGAACAATTGGAGTTGAATAATCGATTAAATTCTTTAAAAAAAGACATTTTAATAAACTCAAAAGAGCAAATTCAACAGGCTTTTTCGAATAAGGGTATTATCAATTCAATTGACAGTATAAAAGAAAGTATTAAAAAGCAAACAGGGACAGATTCTGCACCAACTCATCTTGGCTTTGCTGAGCTAGTTAGAAAAAGATTGAATCGAATAAAAAATAATGAGCATCTTTTGTCTATGTTTCAAGAAGTTGAAGAAGAGCAAGTAAATAAACTAGGAGTTTTACCACAAAAAGGGGAAGTGAAATTAAAAACAGAGATAAAAGTTTTAACGGAAGATGAGACATATAGAAGTGATTCTGGCTTTGATAGAAATGGTATAGTTAGTAGAAGAGCATTAATAAAAAAATTTAACCATTTCAATATGGAATCGGATTTTCATAATATAAATGCGTATTTTAATGCAGAAGAGAAGCAAACAGATATAGATGATTTTGTTTCAAAAATTGTCAAGCGTTTTAACACAGTTGTTTTAATTGATAATAACGGGGGTCAAAAAAGTTATAATCCTTCTGAAGGAGAACAAGCTATATTATCAATTAGTGCAATATTAGAGAATAATCAGCATGACTTTTACATTTTTGATGAAATTGAGAGAGGGTTAGGTAACTATTATATTAGTTCGTATTTAATTCCTAAAATTAAAGAGTTACGAGATCGAGGAAAAACAATTATTATTTCAACTCATAACGCTAATATAGCTATTAATACTCTTCCAAGTCAGACAATATATTGTGACTATGATTTTGCAAATGATTTGCCAGTATTTTATGTAGGAAATATGTATAGTAATCAATTAATTAATGCAAATTCAAAATCATTAAAATGGGATGATATTGCTCTCAAACATTTGGAGGGAAGTGAAGAGATGTTTACAAATAGAAGGGATATATATGGAATTTAAGAAACAAAAAATGCAACTTGAAGAGTCTGAAGAAGATAGGAAATTAATTCTGAAAAATGTAGAATTAGATTGTATTATAAATCTAGAGGATTCCGAAACAAGTGATTTAAAAATATTCTTTGATAAAATTTTTGAATACGTCATTGATAAAGAGGAACTTTTAGAATTTGAGTTAGAAGTTTCGACAGATAAAGTACTTTTCAAAAATGTAGCAGAAGACCTAATAAAGCAAATCAATGCTGAAATTAGAGATTCAGAACAAACTTTTTCTGAGATTCTTCAGTTTAAGACATCAATTCAAAATTGATATATAAGTAAGGAGCAACATACATGATTACACGTTATTCACGCCCTGAGATGGCGTCTATTTGGACAGAAGAGAACAAGTACCGTGCTTGGTTGGAGGTGGAAATCCTCGCTGACGAGGCTTGGGCTGAGTTAGGTGAGATTCCTAAGGAGGATGTGGCCAAGATTCGTGAGAAGGCGGATTTTGATGTTGACCGCATTTTGGAGATTGAGCAGCAAACCCGCCACGATGTGGTGGCCTTTACCCGTGCGGTGTCTGAGACCTTAGGTGAGGAGCGCAAGTGGGTGCACTTTGGCTTGACCTCAACAGATGTGGTGGACACGGCTTACGGCTACCTCTACAAGCAGGCTAATACCATCATTCGCAAGGATTTGGACAATTTTCTGGCTATCATCGCCGATAAGGCTAAGGAGCACAAGTTCACCATCATGATGGGGCGTACCCACGGTGTCCATGCGGAACCAACGACTTTTGGTCTCAAACTTGCGACTTGGTACAGCGAAATGAAGCGCAATATCGAGCGTTTTGAACATGCTGCCGCTGGTGTGGAAGCTGGGAAAATCTCTGGTGCTGTTGGAAACTTTGCCAACATTCCGCCCTTTGTGGAAAAATATGTCTGTGACAAATTAGGCATTCGTCCGCAAGAAATTTCAACCCAAGTCTTACCGCGTGATCTGCACGCCGAATACTTTGCGGTGCTTGCCAGCATTGCCACATCAATCGAACGTATGGCGACAGAAATCCGCGGCCTGCAAAAGTCTGAGCAGCGTGAGGTGGAAGAGTTCTTTGCCAAGGGCCAAAAAGGGAGCTCAGCTATGCCCCACAAACGCAACCCTATCGGCTCTGAAAACATGACGGGCCTGGCGCGCGTGATTCGCGGTCACATGGTGACAGCCTATGAAAATGTGTCCCTCTGGCACGAACGTGACATTTCCCACTCATCGGCTGAGCGCATTATCACGCCTGATACAACCATTCTCATTGACTACATGCTCAACCGCTTTGGCAATATTGTCAAGAACCTTACCGTCTTCCCAGAAAACATGAAGCGCAACATGGGCTCTACCTTTGGTCTCATCTTCAGCCAGCGTGCCATGCTGACCTTGATTGAAAAAGGCATGACCCGCGAAGAGGCTTATGACCTTGTTCAGCCTAAGACCGCGCAGTCTTGGGACAATCAAGTGGACTTCAAACCGCTGCTGGAAGCAGACCCGGAAGTGACTTCCCGTCTGACTCAAGAAGAAATCGACGAAATCTTCAATCCGGTTTACTATACCAAACGTGTAGATGAAATTTTCAAACGTATCGGCTTGGAAGATTAACAGACTGCAGAAAACTGTGACAAAGGTCGCAGTTTTTTTGCGTTTGCGGATTTAAAAGAACAAAAATCGGCTGAAATATCTGAAAAATTTGCTATATTATGGACTTATGATAGAATAATAAAAAATGAGAAAGAGATTTTATGTTAGAAGATTTTGGGGAGAGAGTAAAACGGCTGCGGTTGGAAAAGGGACTGACCAAAGAAGTTTTCTGTCAAGATGAGTCTGAGCTGTCCATGCGGCAGCTGACGAGGATTGAGTCGGGCGAGTCGGTGCCCACGCTCAGAAAGGCTGTTTATATTGCGGAGCGCCTGGGTGTAACGCTGGATTATCTGACGGATGGGAGAAATATTGATCTGCCTAACCGTTACAAGGAACTAAAATATCTGTTGCTGAGAACACCGACCTACGGCGATCAGGAAAAGCTGGCTGAAAGGGAGGCTTATTTTGATGAGATTTTTAATCATTTTTATGACACCCTGCCTGAGGAAGAGCAGCTTGTGATTGACGCTCTGCAGTCGAAGTTAGATATTCATTTGAGTCAAAATATTGATTTTGGGGTCGGGATTTTAAACGATTACTTTGATCAGATTTTAATGCGCAAACGCTATCAGGTGAATGATTTAATCATTATTGATCTTTATTTTTCCTGCCTGACCATCAGTGATTTGCGCATGGATATTTTTGATTTGGACAAGTATTATAAGCTGATGCAGGTTCTTTTAAAACAGAGTGATTATCTGCCCGTGGAAGATTTATTTGTGCTGAACAATGTTTTATTAAACAATTTCGGCATTCTCCTTCTTTTGGAAAAATATGACATCATCAAAGAGCTGATTGCAGTTGCCAATGATATTATGATGAGGACTTCTGATTTTCAAAAGAAACCCATTGTCAGTATACTTGAGTGGAAGCATTACCTGTTAGCAGAGAACAATGAAGCAGAAGCCAGAAAAAGCTATGACTCGGCCATTTTGTTTGCGAAATTAACTGAAAATACCACATTAAAAGAAAAATTAGAAAGAGAATGGCAGCAGGATCAGCAAAACAGGACATAGATGTCCTGTTCTTTTCTTCTCCGATACTTTATAATGAATACCATCAAAAAGAAAGGAGAAAAAGTTATGGCTACAATTTTTTCAACCATTTTAAGAGCTCTTGACTGGTGGGGAATCTAGTTTGTGAACACACAGCTAAAACTTCCGGATAAGACTCTTTGATCAGCATAAGACCGCCTAGTTCTCTAACTAAAGAGAGACCAGAAATACTGGAAGCGGTCTTGGGGTCAAAAGGAGAAAGATTTTTGCCTTTCAGCAAAGGTCTTTCTTTTTTTGCAGAGCTTTTTAAATTTTTAGCGGAGGCTGATTTTTGTCTTTTTCTTTTGCCTGCAAGATGATACAATTAAACTATGACTAGAATTTTAGATAATGAGCTTATGGGCGATGAAGAGTTTGCGGAACGAACTCTGCGCCCGCAGTATTTACAGGAATATATTGGTCAGGATAAGGTAAAGGAACAGCTGAAGATTTTCATCGAGGCTGCCAAACAGCGCGATGAGGCGCTGGATCATGTGCTGCTCTTTGGCCCTCCGGGGCTCGGTAAGACCACCATGGCTTTTGTTATCGCAAATGAATTGGGCGTCAATCTCAAGCAAACCAGCGGACCGGCTATTGAGAAGGCTGGTGATTTGGTAGCGGTTCTCAATGAATTAGAACCCGGTGATGTGCTTTTTATTGATGAAATTCACCGAATGCCCATGGCTGTGGAAGAAGTTCTTTACAGTGCCATGGAGGATTTCTACATTGACATTATGATCGGTGCTGGCGAGACCTCTCGCAGCGTGCACCTTGACTTGCCGCCTTTCACGCTGATTGGTGCAACAACACGGGCTGGCATGCTCTCTAATCCTTTGCGGGCGCGCTTTGGTATTACAGGGCACATGGAATATTATACAGAAACCGACTTAACAGAGATTGTAGAGCGAACGGCGGATATCTTTGAGATGGAAATTACCCATCAGGCTTCTCTGGAATTGGCCAGACGCTCCCGCGGGACTCCGCGTATTGCTAACCGTCTCTTAAAGCGCGTGCGTGATTATGCCCAGATCATGGGAGATGGCCTGATTGATGATAAAATTACCGATAAAGCTCTAACCATGCTTGATGTGGATCACGAAGGTCTTGATTATATCGACCAAAAGATTCTGAAAACAATGATTGAAATGTATAACGGCGGGCCTGTTGGCCTGGGAACGCTGTCGGTTAATATTGCTGAAGAGCGGGAAACCGTTGAAGATATGTATGAACCCTATCTCATTCAAAAGGGGTTTATGATGAGAACTCGCAGCGGCCGTGTTGCAACAGCTAAAGCCTATGAGCATCTGGGCTATGATTACATAGAAGACAACTGAGCTGCTTGACAGCTAAAGGGAAGTATAAATATGAAGAAGATTTGTTTTGTTTGCTTGGGAAATATCTGCCGCAGTCCCATGGCTGAGTTTGTCATGAAAGCTGTGGCCTCTGATAATATTGAAATTGCCAGCCGAGCTACTTCCGGCTGGGAGCACGGCAATCCCATTCACCGCGGAACGCAGAGGATTTTCAAAAAATACGATATTGCCTATGATTCTGCTAAAAGATCCCAGCAAATCAGCATGACAGACTTTCGTTATTTTGATTTTATTATTGGTATGGACCGTGCCAATGTCCATGATTTAAAGAAAATGTCAAAGGGGCAGTTTGATGATAAAATCTTTCTCTTTACTGATGGCGGAGTCCCGGATCCCTATTATACAGGCGATTTTGAAGAAACTTACCGCTTAGTTAAAAAGGGCTGTCGGGTTTGGCTGGGGAAAATGGATTAACTGCACCTTGTCATATTTTCAAATTGTAGTAAAATGGCATTATTAATAGGGAATTGAATGGATAAGATGAAGAAGATACAGATAACAAGAGAAAAATTAGAATTATTAGCAGTCATCGTCATCCTTGTATGCGGTTTATCTGTTTTTAGTATTAAATTCGGCAGCAAGGCAACGCTGACTTATGAAAATGGCAAGATTCGTTATACAGGCTATGTTCTCAATCATCGGATGAACGGTCAGGGCAAGCTGACCTATCCTAACGGAGATGTTTATGAGGGAAATTTTGTTAACGGTGTTTTCAGCGGCCAGGGCACCTTTAAGTCCGGCATGGGCTGGTCCTATACCGGAGAGTTCAAAAAGGGTCAGGCTGATGGTCAGGGTAAGCTGATTGCCAAGGACAAGAAAATTTATAAAGGAAAGTTTAAACAGGGAATTTATCAAAAATGAGAATAAAATGGTTTTCTTTTGTTAGAATTACCGGGCTTTTTCTGGTTTTATTCTATCACTTCTTCCAGCAGGCTTTTCCGGGCGGCTTTATTGGAGTGGATGTCTTTTTCACTTTCTCAGGCTATCTGATTACGGCCTTGCTGCTTGATGAGTATGCCCGAAATAAGGCAATAGACCTTTTAGGCTTTTTGCGGCGGCGCTTTTATCGTATTGTTCCGCCTTTGGTTATCATGGTGCTGGTAACCATGCCCTTTACCTTTTTGATTAGAAAAGATTTTGTGGCGGACATTGGCCGGCAGATTGCTGCTGTGCTGGGATTCACGACTAATCTTTATGAGATTTTTACGGGCAGCAGCTATGAAAGTCAGTTTATTCCGCATCTTTTTGTCCATACTTGGAGTTTAGCCATTGAAGTGCATTTTTACCTTTTTTGGGGTATTCTGGTGTGGTTTTTGTCAAGAAAGGTTAAAGATCAGCGGCAGTTCCGCGGGCTGATTTTCCTGATTTCGGCAGTTCTGTTTCTTTTCAGCTTTGCCAGCATGTTCATACGTGCTTTCTTTGTAAGTAATTTTTCAGTCATTTACTTCTCAACGCTGACGCACATTTTTCCATTTTTCCTGGGAGCTATTTTCGCGACAACCTCAGGGATTCGTGAAACAACCAAGCGGTTTAAGAAAAATGTTCGCCTCTGGCCGACAAAGCGCGTGCTTGTTTACATGATCGGCAGTGCGGCTTTGCTCTTTCTGTTAGGCTTTGTACTTGACTTTGATAGTATTATTACTTACCTATTTGGTTTTGGTCTGGCTAGCTTATTTACAGCTGTCATGGTCTATTCAAGCCGTGTTTTGCATGAACAGACGCCTGATTTATCGGAGCCTGCTGCTGTCACTTATCTGGCGGATATCAGCTATGGCATGTATCTTTTTCACTGGCCTTTTTACATTATTTTTGGTCAGCTGATGAGTAACTGGCTGGCAGTTATCTTTACCTTGTTTTTCTCAGTTGTCTTTTCAACGCTTTCTTACTATGTTGTTGAGCCCTATATTGCCGGTAAACGCTCCTCTCTTTTTGGACTGGAAATCCATCTGGATCATTATAAAAAATGGTTTTACGGTTTTGCCGGTCTTTTGACTGCTATCGTTTTGGGTATTACCGTCACTGCGCCGCATGTCGGAGCCTTTGAGACCAGCCTGCTGGTTGATTCGCTTAATCAGGCTGATAACAATATGAACCGAACCCATACGCTTGCTGCCGGTGATGCCGGTGCCATTAGTGATATTACTGTTATCGGTGACTCGGTCACACTGCGCTCCAGTTCTGCTTTTTCAGCAGTCCTGCCAGAAGCGCAGGTTGATGCAGCGGTAAGCCGAAATTTTGAAAGTGCCTATGAGATCTTCCAGAACCATATCACCAACAAGAGTTTGTCCAAAACAGTAGTTCTTGCTGTTGGTGTCAATTCAATTGAGGGATATGAAAATAACATTCAGCAGTTTATCAATGCTCTTCCGGACGGCCATCGTTTAGTCATTGTGACGCCTTACAATACTAAAGACGAGCGTATTCCTGATGTTCGCAGCTATGAGCTAAGTCTGGCTAAAAAGTACAAATATGTTACGGTTGCAGACTGGTATGAAGCGGCTGTTGCGCATTCTGAGATTTGGACGGAGTCTGATGGTGTTCACTATAATGACAGCAGCGATGAAGGGGCGAAACTCTATGTTGAAACCATCAAAAAAGCCATTCAGACGTCTGCTAAAAAACCTGCAAAAGGTGAAAAATAAGCAGTTTCTAAAAGGAATAAATGCCTAAGCGCAGGCAATTGATTCCTCCTTCTATAAATAAAAGCATATCTGCTATAAATCGGCGGGTATGCTTTTTGTTTGTTGTTTCCCGTGTGAATAAATGCTACAGAATAATGCTAGGAAAGCCAATATAAAGCGAAAAAATAAAGAGAAAAGCTGACACCGCTTAGGTCAATCAGTGTCTAAAGCTAACGTTCGATGTCATCTATAATAACATTTACAAAATCTTTAAAAAACTTTTAAAATGGGCTTGCAAAAACAGATTCTTGCGTTATAATATAGGTGACATCAAATGGTAGAAACAGGAGGGTACAGTGCAAATGTCTGCTTTGCTTTACAATGCTTTGGCGGTGGTATGGATTTCCATTGCCGGGGTAGATTCTCGCTGGGGCAACTAAATTTTTTACTCAAAAAGCCGGGAAATTTCCCGGCTTTTTGAGTGTTTTCTAATCAGGCGGCTGCAGAGAAAATAAGTAGTTGGCTAATGATTTAAAGGCGGTTTTAGATTTTTCACCTAGCTGAATAAAGCTGCGCTCTTTTGATATAATTATGGTATAATGCTAAAAAAGCTATCTATAAAAGAAGAGGATGAATCATGACCCTAGTTTATCAATCGACTCGTGATGCCAATAATACTGTGACTGCCAGCCAGGCCATTTTGCAGGGATTAGCTGCAGACGGCGGTTTGTTCACACCTGTTTCTTATCCGCAGGTTGAACTGGGTTTTGAACAGCTTAAAACAGCTTCTTATCAGGAAGTTGCAAAATTAGTGCTGTCCGCTTTCTTGGATGATTTTACCGAAGAAGAGCTGGATTACTGCATTGCCCATGCTTACGATGACAAGTTTGATAGGCCGGAGATTGCACCGCTTGTCAAGCTTAATGGTCAGTATAATTTGGAGCTGTTCCACGGCTCAACAATTGCTTTTAAGGACATGGCCCTGTCTATTCTTCCGTATTTGCTGACAACATCTGCGAAAAAGCAGGGAGTTGATAATAAAATCGTTATTTTAACAGCAACATCCGGTGATACCGGAAAAGCTGCTATGGCAGGTTTTGCTGATGTGCCCGGAACGGAGATTATCGTCTTTTATCCTCACGGCGGAGTCAGCAAAATCCAAGAGCTGCAAATGACCACACAGAAGGGCAGCAATACTCACGTCGTTGCGATTGAGGGGAACTTTGATGACGCTCAGACCAATGTTAAAAAAGTGTTCAACGATGCTGAGCTGCGGGATAAATTGCTGCAAAAAGGAGCCCAATTCTCTTCTGCTAATTCGATGAATGTCGGCCGCTTGATTCCTCAGGTTGTTTACTATGTCTATGCCTATGCACAGTTGGTTAAATCCGGAGACATTCAAAATGGTGATAAGGTCAACTTTACGGTGCCGACCGGAAACTTCGGCAACATCCTGGCCGCTTATTACGCTTATCAGATTGGTGTGCCGGTTGGAAAATTAATCTGTGCTTCAAATGAAAATAATGTACTGACAGATTTCTTTAAAACGGGAACCTACGATAAAAAACGTGATTTTTATGTTACCACCAGTCCGTCCATGGATATTTTAGTCTCGTCAAATTTAGAAAGGCTCATTTTCCATTTATTAGGCAATGATTCTGCTAAAACGAAAGAGCTCATGGAAGCTCTGGCAGAAAAAGGTGAGTATACCTTGGAAAATGCAGACAAAGACATTTTGGAATTGTTCGCAGCAGGATTTGCCAGTGAGACAGAGACGGCTGCAGAAATCAAGCGTGTTTATGAGGACAATAAGTACATTGAAGATCCGCATACAGCTGTTGCTTCTGCTGTCTATCAGGCCTACAAAACAGCTTCGGGGGATCTAAGACCGACAGTCATTGCTTCAACAGCCAGTCCTTACAAATTCCCGCGGGTTACAGTTCAGGCGGTGACCGGCAAGGATTCAGGAGATGACTTTGCAGCTGTCCGTGACCTACACGAGCTATCAGGGGTCGCTGTGCCAGCAGCGGTTTCAGGTCTTGATACTGCTCCGGTTCGCCATCGAAAGGTTGTTGCTGCAGCTGATATGCAAAAAGCGGTTGAGTCTTATTTAGAAATCTAAAGGGGAGGCTGGAATTGGGTTCCAGCCTCTTAACTATAGCTAAAAGTATTGTTCACAAGGATTGTTTTTTAAATAGTAGGAAAAATAGCTTTGTTAAACTGATGGTTTGTCAGTTCTCTTTTGAGTTGGGTGCCTTGATTAGACCTCAAGGTGCTGTTTTAAGGATAGTTATAAAAGGATTTGATGCTGTCAGTTTAGCAGAGACTGTTATGGGTTTTCTTGTATAGGAATATGAAACAAAGAAAGAAAATTATTGGACTTGCGCTGCCCGCTATGGCAGAAAATCTTTTGCAGATGCTGATGGGAGTTGTGGACAACTATCTGGTTGCGCAGCTGGGCTTGGTGGCTGTTTCAGGCGTTTCGGTCGCTAATAATATTATCACTGTTTACCAAGCTGTTTTCATTGCTCTCGGAGCAGCGGTGTCAAGCCTGATTGCTAAGAGTCTGGGTGAACGGGATGCGCTCAAAACACGATTTTATCAAGCAGAATCCATTTTTATAACAATAGTAATCAGTTTGATTTTAGGAGCCCTGTCCTTAGTTTTTGGCCGGCAGATGCTGCGCTTCTTGGGGACGGCTGCTGATGTGACGCAGACGGGAAGCCTCTATTTAGCGCTGGTCGGTGGTTTGATTGTCGCCCTTGGTTTGCAGACAACCTTGGGTGCTGTTTTGCGAGCCCAAGGGAAGGCAAGGCTGCCCATGTACGCTAGTTTTTTGGCCAATGTGCTAAATGCTCTTTTATCGGCAGCAGCTGTTTTTCTATGCCATTGGGGCATTGCTGGCGTTGCTGCTGCCACAGTTTTTTCGCGTTTTGTCGGAGCAGCTGTCCTGGCGAGTCAGCTGCCCGTTGGAACGATTCTGGCGGACATGCGCTTTAAACTGGACAAAAACTTAGTCAATCTTGCCCTGCCGGCAGCCGGAGAGAGGCTGATGATGCGGGCGGGGGATGTTGTCATCGTGGCCATCATCGTTAGATTCGGGACGGAAGCAGTAGCCGGAAATGCAATTGGTGAGACCCTGACACAATTTAATTACATGCCGGGTATGGGAGTTGCCACGGCCACGGTTATTTTGGTGGCCCATTATCTGGGCGAAGGCAAGAAAAGCGAGATTCGGCAAGTTATCAGAGAATCCTATGTTCTTTCTACTATATTAATGCTGTTAATCGGAGCTGTTGTCTTTTTTTGGGGAAGGCATCTGACCCTTCTTTTTACAAGCAATGAAGAAGCTCTTCAGGCCAGTTTGGTTGTATTATTTTATTCCTTTATCGGCGGTCCTGCTACAGCGGGAACCTTAATCTTCACAGCCGTCTGGCAAGGTCTGGGGAAGGCAAAGCTTCCTTTTTATGCTACAACTATTGGAATGTGGCTCATTCGTATTGTCTTAGGCTATTGCCTAGGTATCGGTATGGGGATGGGCTTGTCCGGTGTCTGGCTTGCGACTCTGGCTGATAATATCTTTCGCTGGCTCTTTTTATACTATATGTACAAAAGGGTGTATGTAAAACCGATCAATTAAGTTAAAGAAAAGGGACAGTCTGAGATTGTTTCTTTTTTTTAAAACCCTTTCATGGAAGAAAATGAAAAAAAGTCCTCAAACCCCTTGCAATGCCGCGTTTTATTTGTTATACTAATCGGGTGCTGTAAAAACAGCGTTTAGCTTTGATGCAAGAGGTTGCGACACGCTCGGTTGCATTGCCACGCAAGGGCTGTCGGTTTTCTTGTGGAGCTAGCCTATTATTTTAAATAGACGAGAGGAGAAAAGATGGCAAACAAAAAAATCCGTATCCGTTTGAAAGCTTACGAACACCGTACACTTGATACAGCGGCAGAAAAGATCGTAGAAACAGCGACTCGTACAGGTGCAAGTGTAGCCGGTCCAGTACCGCTTCCTACCGAACGCAGTCTCTACACAATTATTCGTGCGACTCACAAGTACAAAGATTCTCGCGAACAATTTGAAATGCGTACTCACAAACGTCTGATCGATATTGTGAACCCAACGCAAAAAACGGTTGATGCGCTGATGAAGCTTGATCTTCCAAGCGGTGTAAACGTAGAAATCAAACTGTAATCGGTCTGAGCACAAAAAACGCTCGTTAAAAACTTTTTTGAGCATGAAAAACGCTCATTAAAAACTTTTTGAAAACAAAATTAAGAAAAGGAAATATTTTCTCATGACAAAAGGAATCTTAGGGAAAAAAGTGGGAATGACTCAAATCTTCACTGAAGCTGGTGAATTTATCCCTGTTACTGTCATCGAAGCAACACCCAATGTTGTGCTTCAAGTAAAAACTGTTGAAACAGATGGTTACGAAGCAGTTCAAGTCGGTTTTGATGACAAGCGCGAAGTATTGAGCAACAAACCTGCCAAAGGTCACGCAGCAAAAGCTAACACGACTCCTAAGCGCTTCATTCGTGAATTTAAAAACATTGAAGGCTTGGAAGTTGGACAAGAAATCACAGTTGAACAATTCGAAGCCGGTGATGTTGTTGATGTTACTGGTACAACTAAAGGTAAAGGTTTCCAAGGTGCTATTAAACGTCACGGTCAATCACGCGGACCTATGGCTCACGGTTCTCGTTACCACCGTCGTCCAGGTTCAATGGGACCTGTTGCACCAAACCGTGTATTCAAAGGTAAAAACCTTGCAGGACGCATGGGCGGTAACCGTGTAACCATTCAAAATCTTGAAGTGGTTCAAGTTGTTCCGGAAAAAAACGTTATCCTTATCAAGGGTAATGTGCCAGGTGCTAAGAAATCTCTTATCACCATCAAATCAGCAGTCAAAGCTGCTAAATAATAAGGAAAGGGGAAATCAGTTAACATGGCAAACGTAAAACTATTTGACCAAACTGGTAAGGAAGCTGGTCAAGTGACACTTAATGATGCTGTCTTTGGTATCGAACCAAACGAATCAGTAGTATTTGATGTTATTGTCAGCCAACGTGCTAACCTTCGCCAAGGTACTCATGCGGTTAAAAATCGTTCAGCAGTATCAGGCGGCGGCCGTAAACCATGGCGTCAAAAAGGAACTGGGCGTGCGCGTCAAGGTTCTATCCGTTCACCACAATGGCGCGGCGGCGGTGTTGTCTTCGGACCGACTCCACGTTCATATGGCTACAAACTTCCTAAAAAAGTTCGTCGCCTCGCGTTGAAATCTGTTTATTCAGCAAAAGTTGCTGATGAAAAATTTGTAGCTGTAGATGCTCTTTCTTTTGAAGCTCCGAAAACTAAAGAATTTGCACAGGCGCTTGCTGCACTCAGCATTGATTCAAAAGTACTTGTTATTCTTGAAGAAGGAAATAAATTTGCTGAATTATCAGCTCGCAACCTTCCAAATGTAAAAGTTGCTACAGCAGCAACTGCAAGTGTCCTTGATATCGTAAACAGCGACAAACTTCTTGTTACTAAAGAAGCAATCTCTAATATCGAGGAGGTTCTTGCATAATGAATTTGTACGACGTAATCAAAAAACCTGTTGTTACTGAAAAATCAATGGTTGCCCTTGAAGAAGGGAAATATACATTTGAAGTTGACACGCGCGCACATAAACTTCTAATCAAACAAGCTGTTGAAGCTGCGTTTGACGGTGTTAAAGTTGCCAGTGTCCGTACAGTAAATGTAAAACCAAAACAAAAACGCGTGGGCCGTTACACAGGCTTCACAAGCAAAACTAAAAAAGCTATCATCACTCTTACAGCTGATTCAAAAGCAATCGAGTTGTTTGCAGCTGCTGAAGCAGAGTAATCTAAGGAGGAAATAAGGTGGGTATTAAAGTTTATAAACCAACGACAAATGGCCGTCGTAATATGACTTCTTTGGATTTTGCTGAAATCACTACAAGCACTCCTGAGAAATCATTGCTTGCTCCGCTGAAAAACAAGGCCGGCCGCAACAATAACGGCCGTATCACTGTTCGCCATCAAGGCGGCGGTCACAAGCGTCACTACCGTTTGATTGACTTCAAACGTAATAAAGACGGTGTTGAAGCAGTTGTTAAAACAATTGAATACGATCCAAACCGCTCAGCTAACATTGCTCTTGTGCACTACACTGACGGTGTTAAAGCTTATATCATCGCTCCAAAAGGTCTTGAAGTTGGTCAGCGCATCGTTTCAGGCCCGGAAGCAGATATCAAAGTCGGTAATGCACTGCCGCTTGCTAATATCCCTGTCGGTACTATTATTCATAACATTGAATTAAAACCAGGCAAGGGTGCAGAACTTGTTCGTGCAGCCGGTGCTTCTGCTCAAGTGCTTGGTCAGGAAGGTAAATACGTGCTTGTTCGCCTTCAGTCTGGCGAAGTTCGTATGATTCTTGGCACTTGCCGTGCTACAGTCGGTACCGTCGGCAATGAACAGCACGGACTGGTTAACTATGGTAAAGCAGGCCGCAGCCGCTGGAGAGGCATTCGCCCAACTGTCCGCGGTTCTGTAATGAACCCTAACGATCACCCGCACGGTGGTGGTGAAGGTAAAGCACCAGTTGGACGCAAAGCGCCGTCTACTCCTTGGGGTAAACCTGCGCTGGGTCTTAAAACTCGCAACAAAAAAGCTAAATCTGACAAACTTATTGTTCGCCGCCGTAACGAAAAATAGGCGCCAAACAAACGTTTAACAAAATTCTTGTTAAACATTATCGTAAGACCTCTGCCGGAGCAGCTAAAATGGCTGCATGTTCAATGAATGCTGCCAACATTCAAGCTGCCCGCGGCTGGGCTGATAGCCTACATCCGCCAGCTCGGTAGGGATTGACAGGAGAGGAAAGCTGTCCTGCTCTCAAGCCGCTGTGGTACATCTATTTAAAGGAGAAAATTACACAATGGGACGCAGTCTTAAAAAAGGACCTTTCGTCGATGAGCACTTGATGAAAAAAATCGAAGCTCAAGCAAATGACGAAAAGAAAAAAGTCATCAAAACTTGGTCACGTCGTTCAACGATTTTCCCAAGTTTCATCGGATATACAATCGCAGTTTATGACGGCCGTAAACATGTTCCTGTTTACATTCAGGAAGACATGGTAGGTCACAAGCTTGGTGAATTTGCACCAACACGTACTTACAAAGGTCACGCAGCTGACGATAAGAAAACACGTCGTTAATAGGAGGAGGACACAATGGCAGAAATTACTTCAGCTAAAGCAATGGCTCGTACAGTGCGTGTTTCACCTCGTAAAACACGTCTTGTTCTTGATCTTATCCGTGGTAAGAACGTTGCTGACGCAATCGCAATCTTGAAATTCACACCAAACAAAGCAGCCCGCATTGTTGAAAAAACGCTTAATTCAGCAGTTGCCAATGCAGAAAACAACTTTGGTTTGGAAAAAGCTAACTTGGTAGTATCTGAAACATTTGCCAACGAAGGACCAACAATGAAACGTTTCCGTCCGCGTGCCAAAGGTTCAGCATCACCAATCAACAAACGCACAACTCACGTCACAGTAGTTGTGGCAGAAAAATAAGGAGGTAAAATCGTGGGTCAAAAAGTACATCCAATTGGTATGCGTGTCGGGATCATCCGTGACTGGGATGCGAAATGGTATGCTGAAAAAGAATACGCGGATTACCTTCATGAAGATCTTGCAATCCGTAAATTCATTCAAAAGGAATTGGCTGACGCTGCGGTTTCTACTATTGAAATCGAACGCGCAGTAAATAAAGTAAATGTTTCCCTTCATACTGCAAAACCAGGTATGGTTATCGGTAAAGGCGGAGCAAATGTTGACGCTCTTCGTGCGCAACTTAACAAATTGACTGGCAAACAAGTTCACATCAATATCGTTGAAATTAAATCACCAGATCTTGATGCTCACCTTGTTGGTGAAAACATTGCTCGCCAGCTTGAGCAGCGTATTGCTTTCCGCCGTGCACAAAAGCAAGCTATCCAACGTACAATGCGTGCAGGTGCTAAAGGAATCAAAACTCAGGTATCAGGCCGCTTGAATGGTGCAGATATTGCCCGCAGCGAAGGATACTCAGAAGGAACTGTTCCGCTTCACACACTTCGTGCGGATATCGATTACGCTTGGGAAGAAGCTGATACAACTTATGGTAAGCTCGGTGTTAAAGTTTGGATTTACCGTGGTGAAATTCTTCCAGCTCGTAAAAACACTAAAGGAGGCAAATAACAGATGTTAGTACCTAAACGTGTTAAACACCGCCGTGAATTCCGCGGGAAAATGCGCGGTGAAGCTAAAGGCGGAAAAGAAGTAGCATTTGGAGAATACGGTCTTCAGGCTACAACCAGCCACTGGATCACCAACCGTCAAATCGAAGCTGCCCGTATCGCGATGACGCGTTACATGAAACGTGGCGGTAAAGTTTGGATCAAAATCTTCCCTCATAAGTCATACACTGCCAAAGCTATCGGTGTGCGTATGGGTTCAGGGAAAGGTGCTCCTGAAGGTTGGGTAGCGCCGGTTAAGCGCGGCAAAGTCATGTTTGAAATTGCCGGTGTGTCAGAAGAAGTTGCTCGTGAAGCGCTCCGTCTTGCCAGCCACAAGCTGCCGGTTAAAACTAAATTCGTGAAACGTGAAGCAGAATAAGGAGAAAACATGAAACTTCAAGAAATTAAAGATTTTGTTAAAGAGCTTCGTGGTCTTTCTCAAGAAGAACTTGCTAAGAAAGAAAACGAACTGAAGAAAGAACTTTTCGACCTTCGTTTCCAAGCTGCAGCAGGTCAACTTGATCAAACTGCCCGTTTGAACGAAGTTAAAAAGCAAATTGCACGTGTCAAAACAGTGCAGTCTGAAAACAAATAATAGATTGGGAAAGGAGTCTTTTAAATGGAACGTAAACAACGTAGAACATTAGTTGGTCGTGTTGTATCAGATAAAATGGACAAAACAATCACAGTTGTAGTTGAAACAAAACGTAACCACCCAGTCTATGGTAAACGTATTAACTACTCTAAGAAATATAAGGCCCATGATGAAAACAATGTTGCTAAAACCGGCGATATCGTTCGCATCATGGAAACTCGCCCGCTTTCAGCGACAAAGCATTTCCGTCTTGTTGAAGTGGTTGAAGAAGCCGTTATTATTTAATCAAGCCTGAAAGGAGAAAAAACTTAAATGATTCAATCAGAAAGTCGTTTAAAAGTCGCTGACAACAGTGGTGCTCGCGAAATCTTGACTATCAAAGTTCTTGGTGGATCAGGCCGTAAATTCGCAAACATCGGTGATGTCATCGTTGCTTCAGTAAAACAAGCTACTCCTGGTGGTGCGGTTAAAAAAGGTGACGTTGTCAAAGCCGTTATCGTTCGTACTAAATCAGGCGCTCGCCGTGCTGATGGTTCATACATCAAGTTCGATGAGAATGCAGCTGTTCTTATCCGTGATGATAAAACACCTCGCGGAACTCGTATCTTTGGACCTGTAGCTCGTGAATTGCGTGAAGGCAACTTCATGAAGATCGTGTCACTGGCACCAGAAGTACTTTAATTCTAAAAAACAAACTTAGTCCCCTAGAATTTTCTAGGGTGCCCTCAGGGCGTAAGAAATATATAGAGGAGAATAACTCAAATGTTTGTAAAAAAAGGCGATAAAGTTCGCGTTATTGCTGGCAAGGACAAAGGCGTTGAAGCTGTAGTTCTCAAAGCTCTTCCAAAAGTAAACAAAGTTGTTGTTGAAGGTGTAGCTATCATCAAGAAACATCAAAAACCAAATAACGAAAACCCTCAAGGTGCTATCGTGGAAAAAGAAGCACCAATCCATGCATCAAACGTTCAAGTTCTTGACAAGAACGGTGTTGCTGGACGTGTCGGTTACAAGTTTGTTGACGGCAAAAAAGTTCGTTACAACAAAAAATCAGGCGAAGTGCTTGATTAATCACGAAGGAAAGGAGAAGTATAATGGCAAATCGCTTAAAAGAAAAATATCTTAATGAAGTAGTTCCTGCATTGACAGAAAAATTCAGCTACTCATCTGTAATGGCTGTGCCTAAGGTTGAAAAAATCGTCCTTAACATGGGTGTTGGTGACGCTGTATCAAATGCAAAAAACCTTGAAAAAGCTGCTGATGAATTGGCACTTATCTCAGGTCAAAAACCACTTATCACTAAAGCTAAGAAATCAATCGCCGGCTTCCGTCTTCGTGAAGGGGTTGCTATCGGTGCGAAAGTTACTCTTCGTGGCGAACGCATGTATGAATTCTTGGATAAATTGGTTACCGTATCGCTTCCGCGTGTACGTGACTTCCACGGTGTTCCGACAAAATCATTTGACGGACGCGGTAACTATACACTTGGTATTAAAGAACAATTGATCTTCCCGGAAATCAACTTTGATAATGTTGATAAGGTACGCGGTCTTGATATTGTTATCGTAACAACTGCTAATACCGATGAAGAATCACGTGAATTGCTTACAGGCCTTGGAATGCCTTTTGCAAAATAATAAGGAGGTTTAAATTTGGCTAAAAAATCTATGATTGCTAAGAGCAAACGCCCAGCAAAATTCTCTACGCAAGCTTACACTCGCTGTGAAAAATGCGGCCGTCCGCATTCAGTCTACCGCAAATTTAAACTTTGCCGTGTTTGCTTCCGTGAATTAGCATACAAGGGACAAATCCCTGGCGTTACTAAAGCGTCTTGGTAATAATAGCTTGCAATGCTCTGGTCACTCGTCGTTGATTGCTCTTGCCGTACTCAAGTACTGTCTGCGAGCAATCGCCTAGATTGACGGCGGCCTTGCAACCTATTATTAAATTAAACTAGCCCATCAGGGCATCATTAACTAGCAAGTGCAGCTTGCAAACTACTAGTAAGAGGAGAAAAATTAAATGGTTATGACTGACCCAATTGCAGACTTTCTGACACGCATTCGCAATGCTAACCAAGCAAACCACAGCGTTGTCGAAGCTCCTGCATCAAACATTAAAAAAGGAATTGCTGAAATTCTTAAGCGTGAAGGCTTTGTCAAAAATGTTGAAGTCGTTGAAGATGATAAACAAGGCATTATTCGTATTTTTCTTAAATACGGACAAAATGGTGAAAAAGTTATCACTGGCTTAAAACGCATTTCTAAACCAGGTCTTCGCATTTATGCGAAAAGCCAAGATGTTCCTAAGGTTCTTAACGGACTTGGAATTGCTATCATTTCAACTTCAGAAGGTCTTTTGACTGACAGGGAAGCCCGTCAAAAGAACATTGGCGGCGAAGTGATTGCTTACGTATGGTAATTTAAGATACTAAGGACGTTAAAAAATCCGTATGAAAACAGGAGATTGATGAAGAAGTCCGAGGACTTCAAGGGAATCCATCTTTTTCACTAGGATTTTAGTCCGTGTTCAATTCAGCAAGCTTGCTGAATGAACGCTATCTTAATATTAAACACCCCGTGAAAACTAGTCGCTTAAGGCGGCCTGATAATCTAACAGGAGAAAAGAAAAATATGTCACGTATTGGTAATAAAGTGATTACATTGCCTGCTGGTGTAGAACTCAGCAACAAGGACAATGTGATTACTGTAAAAGGACCTAAAGGGGAACTGACTCGCGAGTTTCCAAAAGCTATTGAAATCAAGGTTGAAGGTACTGAAGTATCTCTTCACCGTCCAAACGATTCTAAAGAAATGAAAACCATCCATGGTACAGCTCGCGCTAACTTGAATAACATGGTTGTTGGTGTTTCTGAAGGTTTCAAAAAAGAACTTGAAATGCAGGGTGTCGGTTACCGTGCTCAGCTTCAAGGAAAAAAACTTGTGCTTTCAGTCGGTAAATCTCACCAAGACGAAGTAGAAGCTCCAGAAGGCATCACTTTTGAGGTACCATCTGCTACAGCTATCGTTGTAAACGGAATTAATAAAGAAGTTGTCGGTCAGACAGCTGCTTATATTCGCGGACTCCGTGCTCCTGAACCATATAAAGGTAAAGGTATCCGTTACGCTGGTGAATACGTACGCCGCAAAGAAGGTAAAACAGGTAAATAGGATCGGTTTAATAGTATTTGTAAGATATTACATTGCTATAGAACAGCTTTGTCAGTTTGATAATTATAAAATTTAAGAGGTAAAAATTGTGATTTCGAAACCAGATAAAAATAAAATCCGTCAAAAACGCCATCGTCGCGTTCGCGGTAAACTCTCTGGAACTGCTGATCGCCCACGTTTGAACGTTTTCCGTTCTAATACAGGCATCTACGCTCAAGTAATTGATGACGTAGCGGGTGTAACGCTCGCAAGTGCTTCAACTCTTGACAAAGAAGTTTCAAAAGGAACTAAAACAGAACAAGCCGTTGTTGTTGGTAAACTCGTTGCTGAACGCGCAGTAGCTAAAGGTATTTCTGAAGTGGTGTTTGACCGCGGTGGATATCTCTATCACGGACGTGTTAAAGCTTTGGCTGATGCAGCTCGTGAAAACGGATTGAAATTCTAATAGGGAGGACACTTAATAATGGCATTTAAAGATAATGCAGTAGAACTTGAAGAACGCGTTGTTGCAATCAACCGTGTTACAAAAGTTGTTAAAGGCGGACGTCGTCTTCGCTTTGCTGCTCTTGTAGTTGTCGGAGATCGTAACGGCCGTGTCGGTTTTGGTACAGGTAAAGCTCAGGAAGTACCAGAAGCTATTCGCAAAGCAGTAGATACTGCTAAGAAAAACATGATCGAAGTACCAATGGTTGGGACAACAATTCCTCACGAAGTGCGTTCAGAATTTGGCGGCGCTCGTGTCTTGCTGAAACCAGCTGTAGAAGGTGCCGGAGTTGCTGCCGGCGGTGCTGTCCGTGCCGTTGTGGAATTGGCTGGTGTGGCAGATATTACATCTAAATCACTTGGTTCAAACACTCCAATCAACATTGTTCGCGCAACAGTTGAAGGTTTGAAACAGCTTAAACGTGCAGAAGACGTTGCTGCCCTTCGCGGTGTTTCAGTTTCTGATTTAGCATAAGAAAGGAGAAGTCATGGCACAAATTAAAATTACTTTGACTAAGTCTCCAATCGGCCGCATCCCTGCACAACGTAAAACAGTTGTTGCCCTTGGACTTGGTAAATTGAACAGCTCAGTTGTTAAAGAAGACACCCCAGCTATTCGCGGTATGGTCAATAAAGTTTCACACTTAGTGACTGTAGAAGAAGTTAAATAAGCGGGTCAGCTGAAATAATGAGAAAAGCTGATTTTCTCAAAAACACTTTCAGATTTGTTCCGCAAGGCTGACTGTACAGATACTCCCAGCTTTGACTGGAAGGAGCTGCACAGCCAGCTGCTAAAAATTATCAAGTCGCAGCGATTTATCACTGCGGCTTGAATGCAATATAAAATCGTATAGGCGAGTCTTTACAGGGAACACCTTTTCCCCTGTGAAGGCGTTAGCATTTTACAAATAAGGAGAAAAATTTAAATGAAGCTTCATGAATTAAAACCTGCAGAAGGTTCTCGCAAAGTTCGCAACCGCGTCGGCCGCGGATCATCATCAGGTAACGGTAAGACTGCAGGCCGCGGTCAAAAAGGACAAAAATCCCGCAGCGGCGGCAGTATCCGTCCTGGATTTGAAGGTGGTCAAACACCGCTTTTCCGCCGTTTGCCAAAACGCGGATTTACAAATATCAACGCTAAAGAATATGCACTTGTTAATCTTGACAAATTAAACGTCTTTGAAGACGGTACAGAAGTTACCCCTGCTGTCCTTAAAGAAGCAGGAATCGTTCGCAATGAAAAATCAGGGGTTAAAATCCTTGGCAATGGCGAATTAACTAAAAAATTAACTGTTAAAGCAGCTAAATTCTCAAAATCTGCTGAAGCAGCAATCACTGCTAAAGGTGGTTCAATCGAGGTGATCTAATGTTTTTTAGACTTTTAAAAGACGCCCTAAAGGTGAAAAGTGTTAGAAAAAAGATTTTCTTTACCATTTTTATCATCTTTGTATTTCGTGTTGGTACACACATCACCGTACCAGGCATCAATGCTAAAAGTCTTGAACAAATAAGTGATCTGCCATTTTTAAACATGCTAAACCTGGTCAGCGGTAATGCTATGAGTAACTTTTCAGTTTTCTCAATGGGGGTCAGCCCTTATATTACCGCATCGATTGTGGTTCAGCTCTTACAAATGGATATATTGCCTAAGTTTGTTGAATGGGGGAAGCAGGGCGAAGTCGGACGCCGTAAACTTAATCAAGCGACGCGCTACATTTCGCTGATTCTTGCCTTCTTCCAATCTATTGGTATTGCTTACGGTTTCAATGCACTCTCTAGTGTCGGTATTGTATCAACTCCAAATCTGCAAACCTTCCTTTTAATTGGTGCTGTTTTAACTGCAGGAAGTGTGATTGTGACTTGGCTTGGGGATCAAATTTCGGATAAAGGTTTCGGCAATGGCGTTTCGATGATTATCTTTGCCGGGATTATTTCTTCTATGCCTGAGACCATTAAATCAGTCTATGAAGATTATTTTGTCAATATCCGTTCGGATGAGATGACAAATTCTCTGATTTTCGTAGGCTTGCTGATTTTAGCCAGTCTAATCATCATCTTCTTTACAACCTTTGTTCAGCAGGCAGAATATAAGATTCCCATCCAATATACGAAGCTGGCACAAGGTGCGCCGACCAATTCTTATCTTCCATTAAAGATAAATCCGGCTGGCGTTATCCCAGTCATCTTTGCAAGTTCCATCACAACTATCCCAAGTACGATATTGCCGTTTTTCCAACACGGCCGCGATATTCCGTGGATGGCAACCTTGCAGGAATGGCTGTCTTATACTAATCCGACAGGGATGGCTGTCTATGCGGTTCTCATTGTTTTGTTCTCATTCTTCTATACTTTTGTACAGGTGAATCCGGAAAAGACAGCAGAGAATCTGCAAAAGAACGCTTCCTATATTCCAAGTGTCAGACCTGGCCGTGAAACAGAAGAGTACTTGTCATCACTCCTTAAAAAGCTTGCTACAATCGGTTCCGTTTTCTTGGCCTTTGTTGCCTTGAGTCCGATTGTTGCCCAGCAGCAGTTTGATTTGTCATCAAGCGTGGCTCTGGGAGGAACCAGTCTCTTGATTGTTATTTCGACAGGTATTGAAGGAATGAAACAGCTGGAAGGCTATCTTTTGAAGAGACAGTATGTTGGCTTCATGAACACTGCAGAATAGATTATAAAGCAGCATATAACAAGCGTTAAAGAACGCAGAAGTTGTTTGCCCGGCAAAACGGGCAAGGCTGCGGGGGCAGAATGATGAATTCTCTGATTTTTTCTGAGTTCATATTCTGCTCCCTTCTATTTTGCTTTTTAATAAGTTTGCCAAACTGGCAGATTTATTTGAAAACAAAATAAGGAGACTATCATGAATCTTTTAATTATGGGTTTGCCGGGTGCCGGGAAAGGAACTCAGGCTGTTAAAATCGTTGAAAAATTTGGCCTTGTTCATATCTCAACAGGAGATATGTTCCGCGCTGCCATCGCCAGCCAAACAGAGCTGGGGCTGTTAGCCAAGTCATATATGGATAAGGGAGACTTGGTTCCTGATGAAGTGACTAATGGTATTGTCAAAGAGCGTCTGGCGCAGGCAGACATCAAAGAAAAAGGCTTTCTTCTTGATGGCTACCCACGAACTTTGGAGCAGGCAGAAGTGCTGACTGCTATCTTGAAAGAACTTGGCCTGAAATTAGATGCAGTGGTCAATATTGAGATTGCAGCTGACAAATTGGTTGAGCGTTTGAGCGGACGTATTATCAATCGCAAGACCGGTGAAACGTTCCATAAAGTTTTCAATCCCCCTGCTGATTATAATGAAGAAGATTACTATCAACGCGAGGATGACAAACCGGAAGCTGTCAAACGCCGTTTAGATGTTAATATTGCTCAAGGTCAGCCGATTATTGAATATTATCGTGCTGAAGGATTGGTTCATGATATTGAAGGAGATCAAGATATTGAACTGGTCTTTGAAGCTATTGACAAGGTTTTGTCAAATTTAAAATAAATCGGCTTAGTGGCTTGATTTTTATTGCAAAGAGTGATAGAATAAGCTAGTCTGGCTTATAATTGTTACCTCTGTGCTCAGAGGACATCAAATCGAAATTTAGGGGGGCTTTTGCGTGGCAAAAGAAGATGTGATTGAAATTGAAGGCAAGGTTGTTGAAACCATGCCAAATGCGATGTTTACAGTCGAGTTAGAAAACGGGCACCAAATTTTAGCGACCGTATCCGGGAAGATTCGGAAGAACTATATCCGTATTTTAGTAGGCGATAAGGTCACTGTTGAAATGAGTCCTTATGACTTGACTCGCGGACGCATCACATACCGCTTTAAATAATCGAAATAAATGGAGGGATAAGAATGAAGGTAAGACCATCGGTTAAACCAATTTGCGAATACTGCAAAGTTATTCGCCGCAACGGCCGTGTTATGGTGATTTGTCCAACAAATCCAAAACACAAACAACGTCAAGGTTAAAATAGAAAGGAGAAAAAATGGCTCGTATTGCTGGAGTTGATATTCCAAACGATAAACGTGTAGTCGTATCACTTACTTATGTGTATGGTATCGGTTTGCCAACTTCTAAAAAAATTCTTGCTGCAGCAGGTGTTTCAGAAGATATCCGTGTGAAAGATTTAACATCTGATCAAGAAGATGCTATCCGCCGCGAAGTTGATGCAATTAAGGTTGAAGGAGACCTTCGCCGTGAAGTTAACCTCAACATTAAACGTTTGATGGAAATCGGTTCATACCGCGGAATCCGTCATCGCCGTGGGCTTCCTGTCCGTGGACAAAACACTAAAAACAATGCTCGCACTCGCAAAGGCAAAGCTGTAGCGATTGCTGGTAAGAAAAAATAAAATAGGAGGTAAAAAAATTGGCTAAACCAACACGTAAACGTCGTGTGAAGAAAAATATTGAATCTGGTATTGCCCATATTCACGCTACATTCAATAACACTATTGTTATGATTACAGATGTGCATGGTAACGCTCTTGCGTGGTCATCAGCCGGTGCGCTTGGATTCAAAGGTTCACGTAAATCTACTCCCTTTGCTGCCCAAATGGCTGCAGAAGCTGCTGCTAAATCTGCTCAAGAACACGGTCTTAAGACTGTTGAAGTTACTGTAAAAGGGCCGGGTTCAGGTCGTGAATCTGCTATTCGTGCGCTTGCAGCTGCCGGTCTGGAAGTAACAGCTATTCGTGATGTGACTCCTGTACCGCATAATGGTGCTCGTCCTCCAAAACGCCGTCGTGTATAATCATAATCTCATAGTACACAGGAATGTTTTAGAGGAGTAAAATAGATGATTGAGTTTGAAAAACCAATAATAACAAAAATTGATGAAAATAAAGATTACGGCAGATTTGTCATTGAACCGCTTGAGCGTGGCTATGGTACAACTCTAGGTAATTCTCTTCGTCGGGTACTCTTGTCTTCACTTCCAGGTGCAGCTGTTACGTCAATTAAGATTGATGGGGTACTACACGAATTTGATACCGTTCCAGGTGTGCGCGAAGATGTCATGCAAATTATCCTTAACCTTAAGGGACTTGCTGTAAAATCTTATGTTGAAGAGGAAAAAATCATTGAACTGGATGTTGAAGGTCCAGCAGAAATTACTGCCGGAGATATTTTGACAGACAGTGATATTGAAATTGTTAATCCTGACCACTATCTCTTTACTATTGCTGAAGGTGCCAGCCTGAAAGCTACTCTGACTGTGGATACTAATCGCGGTTATATTCCGGCAGAAGAAAATAAAAAAGACGATGCACCGGTCGGGACACTTGCGATAGACTCTATCTATACACCGGTTAAGAAAGTCAATTATCAGGTTGAACCTGCCCGTGTCGGAAGCAATGATAATTTTGATAAATTGACAATCGAAATCATGACCAACGGAACTATTATTCCTGAAGATGCTTTAGGTTTATCTGCCCGTGTTTTGATTGAACATTTGAATCTCTTCACTGATTTAACTGAAGTTGCCAAAGCAACGGATGTCATGAAAGAAACAGAACAAGTTTCTGATGAAAAAGTACTCGATCGTACGATTGAGGAACTTGATTTATCGGTACGTTCATACAACTGTCTGAAGCGTGCTGGTATTAACACAGTCTATGATTTAACAGAAAAGACTGAACCTGAAATGATGAAGGTTAGAAATCTTGGACGCAAGAGTCTTGAGGAAGTTAAAGTAAAACTTGCTGACCTTGGTTTGGGATTAAAAAACGATAAATAATAATATAGGAGGAAACAATGGCTTACCGTAAACTAGGACGTACTAGCTCACAACGTAAAGCAATGCTTCGTGATTTAACGACTGATCTTCTTATCAACGAATCTATTGTAACAACAGAAGCTCGTGCAAAAGAAATCCGCAAAACAGTTGAAAAAATGATTACTCTTGGTAAACGCGGCGACCTTCATGCCCGGCGTCAAGCAGCAGCATTTGTTCGCAACGAAATTGCATCTGAAAACTATGATGAAGCTAATGATAAGTACACGTCAACTACAGCTCTTCAAAAACTTTTTTCAGAAATTGCACCGCGTTATGCAGAACGCAATGGCGGATACACTCGTATTCTGAAAACAGAACCGCGCCGTGGTGATGCTGCCCCAATGGCAATTATTGAATTAGTATAATTTTTATCAATTTTGTTGAGTGTTACGATGATGGAATTCTAAGAATTCTTAGTCTAGCTCTGGTCTGCCACTAGGAGACTCTCCTAGTGGAACACTCATCATATTGAAGCGACAGCGTTTATTTAGGAAATGTTTTTAAGGCTAGAAGCATTTCCTAAATAAGCGCTTTTTTGAATTCTTTAGAAATTTTGTTATAATTAATCTCAAACACTTGGGGGCAGAAGATGACTAAAGCCATAGATTTACTGAAAAAACGATATCTTGATAATATCAAAGACTCTCCTGAAGCTTATATAGGGATTGAACTGGAATTTCCAATCGTTAATTTAAAAGAGCAAGCGACCGATCTGCAGGTTACAAAGGCTTTGCTGTCTTATCTTCCTCAAGTTCTGCCTTTTGAAGTAGAAAAGTGCGATACAGATGGGCAGCCCGTTCAGCTTGTTAATAAGAGCACAGAAGACAGAATTCTCTTTGAGGTATCTTACAATACGATAGAGTTTGCCCTTGGGAAAGTTAAAAAGATTCAGGATGCGGAAAAAAGATTTAATCAGTATTTAGAGGCTGCACAGGCTTTTTTAGGCCAATACAACCATGCTATACAAGGATTTGGGGTGCATCCTTATTGGCATTTAAATGACAATAGGGCAGTAAAACTGCCGCGCTATCAGATGCTTCTGGATTTCTTAGCCCTGTCTAAAAATAAAAAAGATTCTTTTTTTCATAAATTTCCTCAATACGGGTCTTTTATCTGCGGAAATCAAGTTCAGCTGGATGTCAGTAAAGATAACTACCTGCGTGTCATCAATGCTTTTAATAAGATCGAAGCAGCTAAGGCCCATCTGTTTGCTAATTCAGAATTCTGGGGACAAAACTGGCCGTTTAAGATTTCACGAGATATTTTTTGGGAGAATTCCATGCACGGTATCTTTAAAGAGAATGTCGGTGTCAATAGCAGAAGTTTTAAAACAGAAGATGACTTCTTTGACTATCTTGCTGGTTCGGCGCTTTTTACTGCGGAAAGAAATGGGGAACTCTATTATTTTGAACCGATTCGTGCCAGAGACTACCTGCTGCAAAAAGAAATCTCAGCTTGGAATCTTAAGGGCGAAAAGGCCATACTGCTTCCCCGAGAAGCTGATTTTGACAGTCATCGCAGTTATCAGTATCAAAATTTGACTAAGCGTGGAACCGTTGAGTTTCGCAGTGTCTGCACCCAGCCCTTAGATCAAACGTTTGCACCTGTTGCTTTTCATATCGGGCTTTTAGCAAATTTAGATCATTTGGAAAAATTTTTACAGACAAGCGATTTTTTGTCTGATTATCATCATGATTACAAAGGGCTGAGACGGCGTTTTAGTCAAAAGAAAGAAGGGACAGAAGATCGAGAAAAGATAAAAATTTTCACTAAAAGTCTGCTGGAATGCAGTCTGGAAGGCCTTTATCGACGCCACCAAGGAGAGGAGTGTTATTTAAGGGTGAAAAAAAGGTGAAAAAAAGTGTTGACAAAAGTAAGAGGAGTTGATAGAATATAGTAGTTGCCTCGATACGAGGGAAGCCCTTTGAAAACTGAACAAGACGAACCAAGTGCGGGTTGTAGGAATACGACCTGTCAAAGCAATAAATCTGTCAGTGGACAGGAATGAGTGAGAGCTCAAACTATGAAGAGAGTTTGATCCTGGCTCAGGACGAACGCTGGCGGCGTGCCTAATACATGCAAGTGGAACGCACGATTAAACCGTAGCTTGCTACACCATAATCGTGAGTCGCG
>NZ_MOWR01000012.1 GCF_001937065.1 Streptococcus sp. 'caviae' | reverse complement strand
TTGCTTTTGTAAGAAATGTTATCATTGCATATCGTGTACTAACTGTTAAGAATACGGAAATACCATTACTATCTTCCATCGAACCATAACAAATCGGACAAAAAACTAACTACGGGAATGATTCATTATGAAAAAGGCTTTACAAAGCCTTTTTTCTGTGTTATACTATCGTTTGTGTGAAATAGCAGCAGAGCAAAATAAAGCTCGTCAACAGGTGTCCCCAGTGGCTGACTGCGCTGAATCCATACTTTGTTTCAGCTCAAATTGGCTTACTAACTTTTATCAGTAACCTTTGCTGTTTAGGCGAAGGACATCTGCACGAATTAGGTTTGCTCAAAACGTTATTTCCTACAAAATTTTTATTTTATAGGAGGACATGATATGTCACGTTATACAGGTCCATCATGGAAACAATCTCGCCGTCTTGGCTTGTCTCTTACAGGTACAGGTAAAGAATTGGCACGCCGCAACTATGTACCAGGTCAGCATGGTCCAAACAATCGCTCAAAACTTTCTGAGTATGGTTTGCAGTTGGCTGAAAAACAAAAATTGCGCTTCTCATACGGTCTTGGTGAAAAACAATTCCGTAACTTGTTCGTTCAGGCTACTAAGGTTAAAGGCGGAACACTCGGTTTCAACTTTATGATCCTTCTTGAACGCCGTCTTGACAATGTTGTCTACCGTTTAGGTCTTGCAACTACTCGCCGTCAGGCACGTCAATTTGTAAACCACGGTCATATTCTTGTTGATGGCAAACGTGTTGATATTCCTAGCTATCGTGTTGAAGTAGGTCAAGTGATTTCAGTTCGTGAAAAATCAGCTAAGGTTCCAGCTATTTTGGAAGCTGTTGAAGCTGTTGTCGGACGTCCGGCATTTGTTTCTTTTGATGCTGATAAACTTGAAGGTTCACTGACCCGTCTTCCGGAACGTGATGAAATCAATCCGGAAATCAATGAAGCTCTTGTCGTTGAATACTACAACAAAATGCTTTAATATAGGATTACCTATTATCAAAAGGCTGAAACTGTACGTTTCAGCCTTTTATAATTTGATTGGTGCCAACCCAGTCAGGTGTGACAGGATGAAAGGGTGCTTCGTTACTATAAAAAACGCAAGAAACAGCTTCTCTTGCGTTTTTTGATCTTTAAAAAGAGATCTAGAAAGTTAATGCATCATTTTAATAATAAAATCTGTCATCTGTTCGGGGCTTTCAACTTTACCGCGGGCAATCCACATTTGGCAGACGCCAAAGAGGGCATTGATGATATAAATCGTTCCATATTCCCTTTCGACATCAGTTAGATTTTTGTTTTGGAAATTATTTTGGATGGTGATTGAAAGACCGAATTGCAAATCCTGAGTGATTAAGAGCCGAAATTTGTTCTTCAGAAATTCCTGAATTTCCTTAGTTCCATTTTCAGACAGCAGAGCTGCAAAAAGCGGCTCTCGATGGAGGAACTCAAAGACTTCCAAAATAGCTCCTTCCTGATTGGAGGAATTTTTATCAAAAATATACTCCAATTTGCTGAAAAGCGTCTGCTGGTAAATATCAATCATTTCATATTTATCTTTATAATGCGTGTAAAAACCGCTGCGGCTGATATGGGCTGCTTTTGCCAACTCAGTTGTTGTAATGTCGTTAAAACTTTCCTTTTCTAATAAATGAGCCATAGCTGCTTCTAAGGCTTGTTTTGTTTTTTCTTTTTTTAAAGATTTTGTCATGGCGAAACTCCTTTTGAACAAAATTATACACACTGTCTAAAATTTTGTTTTTTGTCTTGTAAAATACTTATTTATGAGTATAATCTATTATATCAAATATTTAGACATGATGTACAAAAAGGAGAGAAAATGTTAGCGGAATTAAAAGCAGTCTTAAAAAAGCCTATGCTTTGGATTACAATGGTTGGGATAGCCCTTGTTCCTGCTTTATATAATATTATTTTTTTGAGTTCGATGTGGGATCCTTACGGCCATGTATCTGACTTACCGGTTGCTGTGGTTAATGAAGATAAACCGGCATCTTACAGCAATAAAAAAATGACAATTGGGCAGGACATGGTTGACACTATGGCCAAAAATAAAAATCTGGATTATCACTTTGTCAGCAGTGAGAAGGCCGCAAAGGGACTGCAAGAGGGTGATTACTATATGATTATTACACTGCCGCAGGATCTATCCCAAAATGCAGCTAGTGTTTTGACAGATGATCCCAAGCAAATCACCATTCCCTACCAAACCTCCAAAGGGCATAGCTTCGTTGCTTCCAAAATGAGCGAAACAGCTGCCAAAACCTTAAAAGAATCTGTTTCAAAAAATATTACCAGCACCTACACAAAATCCCTTTTTAAGAGTATGTCAAGCTTAAAAACAGGTCTTGGTGAGGCAGGTACTGCCAGTCAAAAATTGGCAGGCGGCTCTAAGCAGCTGGAAAAAGGAAGCCAGCTGATTGGCAGCAATCTGGCAACTTTGGCCACCTCCAGTCAAACCTTTAATCAAGGGGCCGACACTCTGTACTCAGGTCTGCAGACCTATACAGGAGGAGTCGGGCAGTTAGCTGCTGGAACCAACCAGCTGAACAGCAAATCACAAGAGCTTTTAGGAGGAGTCACCCAATTAACCAACGGGTCAGGTCAAATTCAGCAATTGGTAACAGCTGCCAATCAGCTCAATCAGGGATTGACAGCCTTGTCAAACAAAACCAGTCTGTCCGCAGAACAAAGCCAGCAGATTAACCAGCTGATTGCTTCTTTAACTAGTCTCAATACGGCTATTCAAAATTATAGCGGAGCTTCTGCAGCCACAGCGAGCAATGTTGATATCAGCAGCCACCTATCAGCCATTACGTCAGCAGCACAAACTATTGTTAATTCGGCAAATACGACACAGCCAGCAGCAGGCAGTCAGCAGAATCCACTGGCTGCGGTGCAGGCAACCAGTGCTTATCAAAAGATGTCTGCAGCGGATCAATCTGAAATTGCTTCTGCCTTAGCCAATACAGGCAATTCAACTGCAGCTTCAGCAACAGGGCCAAGTGCTGCGGCAGTTTCTCAGGCAAATGCTATTTTGACCAGTGTACAAAATATTCAAAATTCACTGCCAAACAGTCAGCCTGCATCAGAAAATGCTGCTAATAATACGGCGGCCTTGGCTCAATTAAAACAAACAGCAAATGCAATTCTGCCGAGTGCCTCTAGCAGCTTGACAACATTGTCAAGTGGATTGACACAAATCAATACTGCTTTAACGTCACAGATTATTCCGGCCAGCAGTTCTTTAGCTAATGGTGCCAATCTGCTTGGAAATGGTCTGTCAGCAGGGACTGCTGCGCTGTCTAAGGGCTTGACAGCTTATACCAATGCAGTCGGAACGCTTAATAACGGTGCTAATACTTTGGCTGCAAACAGTAGTCAGTTAACATCGGGAGCCAGTCAGTTGGCTAACGGAGCCAATCAAATTTCTGCAGGAGCCGGTAAGTTAGCAGAGGGCAGCAATACCCTGACGAAGAATTTGACAGCTCTGTCAAGCGGCTCCGACCAGCTTGCTAAAGCTTTGTCAAAGGCCAAGAACAAACTGTCCCTAGTTGCAGTTGCTGATCCAAATGCTAAAACGTTAGCAAGTCCTGTATCCATCAAGCATCGAGATGACGATCATGTCAAGAACAATGGAGTAGGGATGGCGCCTTATATGATGTCAGCAGCGCTGATGGTCATGGCTCTGTCAACCAACACTATCTTTAGAGAAGCTCTTTCAGGCAAAAAGGCCAAAACTCTTAAAGAATGGGTTGAGCAAAAGCTTGCAGTCAATGGTTTAATTGCTGTAGCAGGAGCCGTTATCCTCTATTTTGGCGTTCGTATGATAGGTCTGACTTCTAATTTTGAGCTCAGGACTCTGGGCCTGACGATTCTTACAAGTATCACTTTTATGGCGCTGGTAACAGCTTTAGTAACCTGGCATGATAAATTTGGTGCCTTTGCTTCCTTGATTTTGCTCCTGCTGCAATTAGGATCCAGTGCGGGAACCTATCCTCTTGATGTAACGGCTAAGTTTTTCCAAGACGTTAATCCTTATTTACCAATGAGTTACTCGGTATCTGGTTTGCGAGAAACGATTTCAATGGCTGGTACAATCGGCAGTCAGGTTTTGGCTTTAGGAGTATTTTTCCTTATCTTTGCTGTTTTAAGCCTGCTGGTTGGAAAACGCAAAGTTGCTTTGCAAAGAGCAGCCAGAGCATCCTAAACAGTAGAGACAGCTTTCGTGATGTCTTAGACTCTTCAAAAATCAAAACTATGGTTGTTGCCTTCACTTTGCTCAAGCACAGGCTGTAGATCATCGTCTTATTACCATTTTGAGTCGACTGCATGGGGACAAAAACAAAAAGATTGGTAATCAAATGATTGCCAATCTTTTTACTGTTAAATTAAATGATAGTGCTGCAGAGCATGTTTGATACCGTCTTGATCATGGTGGTGAGTGATGAAATCTGCTATTTCCAGAACGTCGTCAACAGCATTTTCCATGGCAATGGCATGATCAGCGGCTAAAAGCAAGGGGATATCATTTTTACCGTCTCCAAAGGCGTAAGTTGGAATGTGCTGCAGATTAAGGATATCTTTGACGATATTGACACCTGTTCCCTTATCAAATCCTGCCTTTGTGACATCAATAGAATAGGGACTGTTTCTGAAAAAATGAAGCTGAGGAATGGCTTCTTGATAAATAGTATCATGACTTTTATCAGCACTGCCGACCAGCAGCATGTTGACAGGATTGTCAAGATAGAAATTTTCACTAACTGGCGGAAGTTCCTCATTAAAATAAGTAAAATGGTCCCTCAGGCCTTGACAGTCTCCTGACAAGTAAATGTCAAAAGGAGTATAGTAGGCAATTTCTTCTCCAAGACTGCGGGCTAAGCCAAGCAATTTGTCGGTAATGTCACTGTCAATAGTTTGAGCAAAGACTTCCTTGCCTTCAATATAAATAGACATACCATTCATCATAATGACAGAAGTTATTCCTGATTGTTTGAGAACTCCTTTAAGCTCTTTTATGGAACGTCCGGTAGCAATAATAGGAAGATAGCCATTTGCCGTCAGTTCCTGAAGAGCTAATTTATTATCGGGTGAAATTTGTGACTGCTTGTTTAAAAGCGTTCCGTCAAGATCAAAAAATACTAAGCCTTTATAATTCATGCTAATAGTTTAACATAAATCCCGCACAGATAAAAGCCGGATGTCTGTTGACAGGTTGACAGACCTGTAAAGGTAAGTAATGATAAGGAGAACTTACAAAGACAGATTAGAAGTAGCTGTTTGACGGATTAGTATGCCATGTAAAGCTGTGCTAAGACTTTATTCCTGCTGCTTATCCTTTAGGTATTTTGCTTTGAAATAAGAACCTCAGATAATGAACAAGGACGAAGAAAACCAGTACAACAGCCAGTATCTCTTCTAGTTTAACCAAGACATGAAAGAAGGGATGCTGGATATTCAGGTAAAGACCGGCTGAGCGCAGCGAAGTGATTGATATGACAAAAGGAAAGGTAAAGGCGGAAAATCCTGGGTTAAACTCTCGTTTTAAAAGAACAGGCAATTGGATAACAACAAAGATATAGAGGAGCTGTGAAGCAAAAAGCAATAACCAGACGATACTGGTGTTTGGACTTTGTCCGTCCGGGAAAGTTTTTAAGTAGCCTGCAAGCAGGAGTGATAAGGGAGCGCAAAATGTAGAAATATTAGGCTTGGCACTTTCAGGCAGACCAATACGGTAGGCTTTGATCGTCATAAAAGGCAAAACCAACAGAGTCAAAATTAAGCAGATCCAAAAGATTAGTTGTCCCAGCAAATACTGACCGCTGATAGGGGCTGTCAAAGTGGCTACCGCAATACCAACATAGAGGACAGACCATGAGGGAAAGACATAATCCCAGCTGAAATGCAGGACAAATGTAACTGTAAAGTAAAGGATGAGCCAAGCATTTCCCAAGAAAGCCAGCCACCAGACAAGGAGGCTAACAGCGGTAACCCAAGGTCCTAATCCTGAAAAAAGTTGAATGTAGCCTGCAAGCAGCATGCCAGACATAAAAAAGGTCGGAAAAACCGAAGCAACTAAGGGCTGCTGCAGCTGCTCTTTGGCCTGAGGAAGATTTCTCAAAATCCCAATGATTAAAAGCAAATAGATAAAGATGGCAGCTATCCCTAATAAGTAGCGCAGGGCCGGATGATAGAGCTCCAGCAGATTTCCCAGAGCAAACAAGCCCAGACTCAGACCTGACATCACAAGGGGTGGATTTTTCACAGCTTTCATCTCCTCTAAACTCCTCTTTTTTTTATAATTCTCCTTATTGTAACATAAAAAAAGGCTGTTTTTAGAGAGAAAATTATCTTAAATCGAAGAAATCGTTTATTAAACATTGAAAAAAAGGGTTATTTATGGGAAAATATAGCCAAATCACTTTGTGAAGGAGAGCATCAATGAGAGATGATATCAAAATCAATGAGCGCGCCGCAGCTATTAGCGATCAGCTGATTGAAAAACTTGAAAAAATATATGATCCAGAGATTGAACTGGATATTTATAATCTTGGATTGATTTACGAAATTAACTTAGATGAAGAAGGATTTTGCAAATTAGTCATTACCTTTACTGAGGTTAACTGCGGCTGTATCGATACGCTGCCGGCAGAAATCATCGATTCTCTGTCTGAAATTGAAGGTATTAATAAAGTTGGAGTAGAGGTCGTCTGGTCTCCGGCTTGGAAGGTTACACGGATCAGCCGTTTTGGCAGAATTGCACTGGGTATCAGTCCTAAATAAGAAAACTCACCGTTTTAGCGAACGGTGAGTTTTTGTTCTTTTGAGCGTTAACTTTATTTTTTACCAGTTTCTTCCGGTTTCCAGAAGTCTGTCACAGCTCCTTTGGAAGCAGATGACACGATATGAGCGTATTTGCCCAGAACTCCGCGGGAATAAAGCGGTGGAATCTCGGTTTCAGCCTTACGGCGTTCAAGTTCTTCCTCTGAAACATCCATGGTGATTTCTTTGGTATCTTGGTCAACAATAACTGTATCACCGGTGCGGAGGTAGGCGATTGGTCCGCCGTCTTGGGCTTCCGGAGCGATATGGCCGACAACAAGACCGTAAGTACCGCCTGAGAAGCGTCCGTCAGTGAGCAGGGCAACCTTATCTCCCTGTCCTTTACCAACAATCATCGATGAAAGAGAAAGCATTTCCGGCATACCTGGTCCGCCTTTTGGTCCGACGTAACGTACGACAACAACATCACCGTCAACAATCTCATCTGTTAATACAGCTTCAATAGCAGCTTCTTCTGAATCAAAGACCTTAGCAGGGCCGACATGGCGGCGAACTTTAACACCTGAAACTTTGGCAACAGCGCCTTCCGGAGCGAGATTACCGTGAAGGATAATCAGAGGACCGTCAGCACGTTTTGGATTTTCCAGCGGCATAATGACTTTTTGACCTGGGGTCAAATCTTCAAATTCAGCTAAGTTTTCAGCGACAGTCTTACCGGTACAAGTGAGGCGGTCTCCATGAAGGAAGCCATTTGCCAAGAGATATTTCATTACGGCTGGTACGCCGCCGACATTATAAAGGTCTTGGAAGACATACTGACCAGAAGGTTTCAAGTCAGCCAAGTGAGGCACTTTTTCTTGAATAGTGTTGAAGTCATCAAGGGTCAGCTCAACATTGGCTGCATGGGCAATAGCTAACAAGTGAAGAGTTGAGTTGGTCGATCCGCCCAGTGCCATAGTTACTGTAATAGCATCTTCAAAGGCTTCACGTGTCAAGATGTCTGATGGCTTAATGCCCATTTCCAGCATCTTCACTACAGCGCGGCCGGCTTCTTCAATATCTGCTTTTTTCTCAGGAGATTCGGCAGGGTGTGAAGCAGAGCCAGGAAGACTCATTCCCAGAACTTCAATAGCTGTTGCCATGGTGTTTGCTGTGTACATACCGCCGCAGCCGCCAGGACCAGGGCAGGCGTTGCATTCAAGAGCCTTAACCTCTTCTTCGGTCATATCACCGTGGTTCCAGTGGCCGACCCCTTCAAAGACAGAGACGAGGTCAATGTCTTTACCGTCTAAATTACCGGGAGCAATGGTACCGCCGTAGGCAAAGATTGCCGGGATATCCATGTTGGCAATGGCAATCATAGAACCTGGCATGTTCTTATCACAGCCGCCGATAGCTACAAAGGCATCAACATTGTGTCCGCCCATAGCGGCTTCGATCGAATCCGCAATAATATCACGTGAAGTCAGTGAGAAACGCATTCCTTGGGTTCCCATGGCAATACCGTCCGAAACCGTAATGGTTCCGAATTGAACAGGCCATGCTCCAGCGTCCTTAACCCCGACTTTTGCCAGTTTGCCAAAGTCGTGCAGGTGGATATTACATGGTGTGTTTTCAGCCCAGGTAGAAATAACACCAACGATAGGTTTTTCAAAATCTTCATCCTGCATGCCCGTTGCCCGCAGCATAGCACGGTTGGGTGATTTAACCATTGAATCGTAGACAGAACTGCGATTTCTTAAATTTTTAAGAGTTTCTTTGTCAGTCATTTGACCGCTTCCTTTCATCTCATCGTATATAGTTATCTGAAGCAGAATACTATAACTTTATAAAACATTATAACACAAATCATGCTTGTCATCATTATAATTGTTGCAAAATTCTATTATTTTCTGAAAAATTCTGTTCTCTCCTTCAGATCATTTATGAAGCTGTTTTCTGAGCCAGGCCTTGCGAATTTCTTCTAAAGCAAGAATAGGCAGCGGACAGAGAATCAGATAGAGCCAATTTACTGCTTCTAAGGGTGCCGTGTTAAAAATACGGTTGAAAAGAGGAAGGTAGCTCAGCAGAATAAAGAGCAGGATTTCAGCCAGCATTCCCAGATTGATATAAGAATTAGAAAAGAGCTTGAGGTCAAAGACAGACTGTTTGGTTGTCCGGCAGTTTTGCACCATGCCGATTTGGCAGAAAATGATGGCTCCCAGCGTCATGGTTGTAGCTTCTGCATAATAGCTGCTATTAAAATTTAAGCTCTGACCGTGAATCAGGTAGGTGAAGAAGAAAGCTCCCATGGCCAGGCAGGCCTCTAACAATCCATACCAGACAAAGGCTTTTATCAGCAAATTTTTGGTAAGCAGCGCATCGGATTTACGACGGGGCGGCCTTTCCATAATATCCTTTTCAGCACTTTCAATACCCAAGCCCAAAGCCGGCAGCATGTCACTGCCAAGGTCAATGGCAAGAATCTGCATGACGGTCAAAGGCAAAGGGATAAAGCCGCGGGAGAAAAGAAAGCTGGCTGAAGGAACCGCCTCAGACGTATTGGAGTTGAAAATATAGGTTAAAAACTTCTTAATATTTTGATAAACCGTTCGTCCTTCTTCGATAGCATTAACGATGGAGGCAAAATTATCATCGGTCAAAATCATATCGGCCGATGATTTAGCAACGTCCGTTCCGCTAATCCCCATAGCGACACCAATGTCGGCTTTTTTAAGAGCGGGGGCATCGTTGACACCATCGCCGGTTACGGCAACAACATGGCCCAGTTCCTGCAAATTGGTAACGATGCGGTATTTTTGTTCGGGAGCAATGCGGGCAAAAACCACCTCGTCTTTCAAAATTGCCTGAAGCTCTGTATCGGATAATTGTCCTAATTCCTGACCTGTAACTAGGCGGGGATTTTTTCCTTGGACAATACCAATTTTTCTGGCAATACTAAGAGCCGTCAGACCATAGTCGCCTGTAATCATGATAATTCTGATGTTTGCTTTATGGCATTTTTCAACGGCTTTGGCAACCTCCATACGCGGAGGATCCTGCATGACAAGGAGTCCCATGAAAATGAGATCCTGCTCAATCATCTCAGAGGTATAATCGGCAAAATCCTGCGGCAGATCAGCTGTCTTATCAAGCTGACGGCAGGCAAGAGCCAGCACGCGCAGGCCGTCTTTGGCATACTGGTCATTGGCTTTGAGAATGGCAGCTTTTTCTTGATCGGTTAGGGGTCTGATCTGATTCTGGTCATAAATTCTGCTGGACAGCTCTGCGATTTCTTTAGGTGCTCCTTTGGTGAAACTGACGAGGCGGCTTCCTGCAAGCTTTGTTTCAAGCTGGTGAATGGTTGTCATCCGCTTGCGTTCAGAGTCAAAGGTCAGTTCATGGAGTCTGGGAGCTGTCTTTTCATTATCCGTTAAATCAATTCCAGCTTTTTGAGCAAGGACGCTTAGGCAGGCTTCGGTTGGGTCGCCTAAGACTGTGTAGCGAGTCTGATCTCCGTGAGGCGGTTCAATCGAAGCGTTGCCGCAAAGGGCAGCTCCTCTAATGAGCCAGTTTAGGCTGGGAATGTCACTGACTTGGACAGGTTTTTGATTGACTTGAATAGTTCCTTGGGGGGCATAGCCCAGCCCCGTTATGTCGTATTCTTGCTGCGGCGTCCAAATATGATTGACCGTCATTTCATTTTGTGTCAGGGTTCCGGTTTTATCAGAACAGATAACGGATGTTTCGCCCAAGGTCTCTACAGAAGCCAGAGTTTTGACCAACGCATTTTTCTTAGCCATTTTTTGAACGGCCATAGCAAGTGACAGGGTAACCGTTGGCAGAAGCCCTTCAGGAATAAAGGCGACAATCATTCCCAGTGCGAAAACGAAAGCCTGCGCTATCGGCTCTTTAATTATCAAAACAGAAGTGAGCAAGAAGAAGACACCCACTGATATAGCAATCAAAGAAATCTGCTTGGTCAGTCGATTGAGTTCCTTTTGCAGGGGACTGGTGACATTGGTGACCCCCTGTGTTAAGTGGGCAATCTGTCCGAATTCTGTTGCCATGCCGATATTGGTGATTAGAACCTTGGCATTCCCCTTACTGACGGACGTACCGGCAAAAACGAGATTATCCAGACTGAGGAGGTCAGGATTGTTCTCGGAAATAGGCCGATTGTTTTTAGCGACAGGATTGGACTCACCTGTGAGGGCCGACTGATTGACCTGAAAATCATCTGTCGCAGAAATAACACGGGCATCAGCAGAAATACTGTCTCCCTCTTCAATGATCATCAGATCGCCCGGCACCAGCTCTTGAGCGAGAATCTTTTCTTCTTGATTTTGCCGGGTCACACGGGCATAAGAAGGCAGCATATGTTCAAGTGCTTCTGTTGCCTTGCCGGCCTTATATTCTTGGAAGAAAGAAAAACAGCCGTTAATCACATTGACCAGCCAGATGGCGATCCCAAGCTCAGGTGTTCCTGCAAAGAAGAAGGCGACCGCTCCGCCAATCCAGAGCAGAATTGCCATCAAGGACAGAAAGTTCTTAGCAAATTTGACAATTATGGGTTCTCCCTTAATCTTTTCCAGCTGGTTAGAGCCGTATGTTTCCTGCCTTTTGGCAACTTCATCAAAAGAGAGTCCCTGAGGGCTGCTCTTTGCCTGTTCAAAGACAGTCTGTATATCGTATTGGTATAAATTAGGCTGTCTGTTAATGTTTTGCTGATTGCGCTTTCTAATCACGAAAAACACTTCCCATCTAATTAAACCTTTACTTTATAAGATGATTATACGCCTATTTTCTGAAGGTGGCGCAAAAAAAGTTTAACTTTTCTGGAAAATAGAATCACAAAAAAATCTCCTGGATGCAGCTGCATCCAAGAGATAGGAAATGGTTGGCAAAATTTTATGAATGAGGCGTGAACACAAGGTGTTCATTGACAAAGGCATCAAAACCGAGGTTGCTGAGTTCACGGCCGTAACCAGAATTCTTGATACCGCCGAATGGAACTTCCGGATGAGATGTCCAGCCAGAATTGATGAAGGACATACCCGTTTCAATTTTAGCAGCGACTTCTCTGGCATGGTCAAGATCTTTGGAGAAGACGGTACCGCCCAGTCCGTAGCTGGAATCATTAGCAAGAGCGATGGCTTCTTCTTCGGTATCAACTTTGTAAATAGAAGCAACAGGACCAAAGATTTCTTGGTTGTAAATTGGGTTGTCTTTGCTAATATCCGTCAGCACAGTAGGCATAACGAAGTTGCCCGGATGGTCAATCGGTTCATTGCCGTAAACCGCATGTGCTCCGTTGTCCACAGCCAATTTGATTTGTCCCAGAACTTCTTCTTTGGCTTCAGCTGATGACAATGGTGCAAGTGTTGTTTCAGAATCCATTGGATCGCCCCACTTAGCTGTCTTAAAGGTTTCGACAACCATGTCTACGAATTTCTTATAATTTTCTTCACCGACTACAATGAAGCGTTTGGATGATGTACATACTTGGCCTGCATTGTAAAGACGGGCGAAGAAAATAGTGTCATTTAAGAGATCAAAATCAGCATCTTCTAAAATCAGGAAGGCGTCATTGCCGCCGAGTTCCAAAGCAGATTTTTTCAGGTTTGCTCCTGCTTCAGCAGCAATGGAAGCGCCGCCGCGTTCAGAACCGGTCAGTGCTACACCTTGAACCCGCGGATCTGCAATAGCATTGTTTACTTGGTCATAGGTGAGGAAGAGATTCTTGAAAGATCCTTCAGGAGCCCCTGCTTCGTTGACCAGATTTTCAAAAGCTTGAGCAGAGCCCGGGCAGATAGAAGCGTGTTTTAAGACAGTTGGGTTGCCGATCATAAAGTTAGGAGCAAACACGCGCATGATTTGATAGAATGGGAAATTCCATGGTTCTACCATAAAGAGCACGCCGACCGCCTGCTTGATATAGTAAGCATCTCCATGAATGGGTTCAAATGATTTAGGCTGCAGGAATTCTTCAGCTTTATCGGCAAAGTAGTCTGCGATTTCTGCACATAACTCAACTTCCCCTTGAGCTTCGACAAAGAGTTTGCCCATATCCTTTGTCATCACTTCAGCATATTTGTCACGGTCTCGGCGGAGCAGGTCAGCTACTTTATGCAGTTGGGCTTTGCGCTCTTCCAAGCCGCCTTCAGCGCGCCATTTTTTATAAAGGGCATGTGCTGTTGCCAGTGCCTTTTCCAAATCTGCATCACTGTTGTTTGCAAATTCTTGTAAAACTTCGTTCGTATAAGGATAGGTTGTCTTATAGGCCATAGTTTTTCCTCCAATTTTTATTTCATTAAATTCATTATAGCATTTTTGAAACCGATTTCAAGAATTGTGCCTGTTTTTTTGCTGCACCTCACAAAACAAAGTTGGTTTAAGCTGATAAAACTATTACTTTTTCCGGTTTTTTGGCTGCTGAAAATCTTAGATGGTGATAGTTTGCTTAAGCTGTAAAATGTTATAATAAGGTTATGTTATCACATGAATTTAAGCAGCTAATGAAAACAGACACCATTGGAACGGCCAAGGCTTTGCTGGGAATGGAGCTGTGCTTAGACGGTCGGCCTCTGGGCAGAATCGTGGAGACAGAAGCCTACTTGGGCAGCAAAGACAGCGCCTGCCACAGTGCTAACGGCCGGCGGACGCCTAAAAATGAAGCCATGTATCTGCCGGCAGGCCACTGGTATGTTTATCAGATTTACGGACATCAGATGCTTAACCTGGTGACTAAAAGTCGCGATGTTGCAGAAGCCGTTCTTATCCGGGCTTTGGAGATTCCAAATGGGGACCTTTTGGCCAACGGACCGGGAAAACTGACAAAATTTGCAGGGATTGATAAGAGGTTCAACGGCGATTTTTTACCAGATTCTAAACTGCAGCTGCTAAAGGACCGGGCGCCTCGCAGCATCGCCTCCAGACCCCGGATCGGTGTGACCTGCAGCGACAGCTGGCGGGACAAACCGCTCTGTTTTTACGTAGCGGGTAATCGACACGTTTCTAACATTTCTAAAAAAAGCCTCTTAGCAGATGAAGAGACTTGGTTAAGCTAAAGGAGTTAGACAGACATCCATGATTGCAACGCAGTTAAGTGTGTCTGTTTAACTCCTTTTTGATTATGTAACTTTTAATTCGTTTCGCAGCCTTGACCGCCAAGCAGCCACCCGTCAAACAGGCGCTTGTGCTTTTAACGGTTGGTTGACATGCCTTTGGGTTCCAAGTAGCGCTGGATAGCTCCGAGAATTAAATCGGAAACAACAGCCATGAAAGCAGTTGGCAGGGAACCTGCAAGAATGATAGCGCCGCCATTGGTTGCATTGGTACCGCGAATGATAATATCTCCCAGACCGCTGCCGCCGACAAAGGCGCCAATAGCCGTAATTCCAATAGCCAGTACCAAGGCATTTCGAATACCGGCCATAATGACAGCTAAAGACAAGGGCAGCTCGACCATCAGCAATTGCTGTTTGCCGGTCATTCCCATGCCCTTAGCCGCGTCAACTAAGTCAGCGTTCACATTTCGGATACCGGCATAGGTATTGCCGATAATAGGCAGCAAGGAATACAAGAAGACAGTAGCGATAACAGTTTTCGTACCCAGTCCCAAAGCCAGCATGATAATGGAAATCATGGCTAAGGAAGGAATGGTTTGTATGACATTGGCGATACCCATGATAAATCCTTTTAGGTGTCCCTTCTTAGCAATCAGTATGCCTACCGGAATTCCTATAAGGGCAGCCAGCAGCACACCGTATATGGAAATGAGGAAATGCTGCAGAAATTGTGTCAGAATATAGCTGCTGTTGTGTTGAAAATAGTAAATCAGCTGCTCTGTGGTACTCATGTGACTCATGATTAATCCCCTCCTTCACGGAAGTAATGATGTTTTTTCAAAAAATTATGGGCGACGACAGACGGCTCCAGCAGTTGGTCATCTACCTGATAGTTGAGTTCTTGCATCGTCTCAAGATCGATCTTGCCGTCTAAGCGGTGCAAGAGCGGCTTCAGCTCAGGATACTGTCTTAAGATACGATTGTTGACAACCATGGATACATCATAAGGCGGGAAGAAGTGCTTGTTGTCTTTAAGAATAGTAAGGTCATAGCTTTGAATGCGGCCGTCTGTGGAATATCCCAGAACCACCTGCATCTTATCATTCTCAACAGCGTCATAGACGAGACCTATCTGCATAGGGTAAATACTCTTAAAGGAAAAACCGTAGGTGCGGCTGAATTCCTTATAGCCATCGCCTTCGCGCTTCATCCAAGTACTGTCAACACCTGCCTTAGCCGTTGTGGCTACCTTCTGTAAATCCGATACGGTTGTAAGGTTGTTGGCCTTGGCAAATTTGCTAGTCACCATAAAGGCGTAAGTGTCAGCAAAACCATAGCTTGGGAACCAGGTTTGATCGAAACGCTTGGTGAATTCTTTTTTGATAATTTTGCTGGCCTTAACATTATCCTTTTCAGCCGGCAGGTTCAGTGTTCCTGTCAGGTCTGTTCCTGTATAGCGGGTTGCTGCAATATCCGCATCTTTTCGCATCAGTGCCTGATGAACCACATTGGTAGAACCAAGGTTGGAAATCAGGGTTGTCTTATAGCCCAGCTCATGATTGATCAATTCGCTGATCATATTGGCCATAATACTGGATTCTGTCGTACTCTGTGCGGCAATTTTAATATTAACATCATCCTTATTTTTCGAACTATTGCCTTTACCGCAACTGGCTAAGACAATTATTGGAATTATTGTAAGGATGGCTAAAAAATAGATTAGTTTTTTCATGTCATATATTCCTCTTTTGTCGCGGTGTCAAATAACTTTCAAGGCGTCCCAGCAGATAATCAACAATTAAAGACAGGAGAATAACAGGGATGGTTCCCCCAATGATTAAAGAAGGCTGAAAGAGGCTTAAACCGCTGAAAATAAGGTCTCCAAGGCCTCCGGCACCGATATAAGATGCCAGGGTAGCCCAGGCAATGACATAAATAGCAGACAGCCTGATTCCCGTCATGATAACCGGGACTGCCAAGGGCAGTTCAACTTGAAAAATGGATTGAATGGGGGTCATTCCCATACCCTTCGCGCTGTCCTTTAAAATAGGATCAACATTATTCATTCCAATGTAGGTGTTTCTCATTATTGGCAGCAAAGAATAAATGAAAAGGGCAATGATTGCCGGTGTCCTTCCGACACCAAACAAAGGAATCATCATTGCTAAAAGAGCCAGACTGGGAACGGTTTGCAGGATACTGGCCAGACCGATGAAAAATTTAGCCAGTTTAGGAAAGCGCGTCAGCGCAACTCCGATAGGAACAGCTACAACAATTCCCATCAGCAGAGCCATTGCTGAAATATAAATCTGCTCCCAAGTCTTAACGATTAATTCACTGCCGTATTGTGCTAAAAAATCACTCATAGCGTGTCCTCCGTATCTTGGCTGCCCCAGATAATATCATAGAGCATATCCACCAATGATGCCCGTGTTACAATTCCCTTGAGGTGATGCTCCTTGTCAACTACCGGAACGTATTTCAAGCCGCGCTTCAAAATACGGTGGGCAGTGTCGCGCAGGAGCTGGTCTTCTTCCAAGTAGAAATTAACCTTGTTTAGGATATCGCCGACAGAAAGATCTTTCTTGTAGTTGTTGTTGAGGGTTTCAATATCAACAAGGCCAAGCAGTTTATTGTCCTTATCTGTAACCAAAAGCGAGTCAACACGTCTTTGTCTCATTAAAGAAATAGCTTCATGCAGAGACTGTTCCGGCATAATGGAAACCGGATCTTTCAGCATGATTGTCTTGACAGGCGTCACATCAGCGCGTGCCTGAATCAGCCGGTCTTCCCCGATCATCTTTTGCACAAAAGGCGTTGCCGGATGCCGCAGCAATTCGGTAGGGCTGTCCTGCTGAACGGTGTGGCCTTCATCCATGACGACAATCTTAGTTGCAAGCTTCAAGGCTTCATCAATATCGTGGGTAACCAAAACAATGGTTTTTCCAGTCTGTTCCTGCAGCGATTTGACAAGGTCCTGAAGACCTTCTCTGGTTATGGGGTCAAGGGCTCCGAAGGGCTCATCCATTAAGATAATCTCCTGATCGGCAGCCAGTGCTCTGATAACACCAATCCGTTGCTGCTGCCCGCCGGACAGTTCATAAGGGTAGCGGTCTAAGAAATCTTCCGGCAGTTCCACCAATTTTATCAGCTCTTTAGCCTTAGCCCTTTTCTTTTCTTCCGGCCATTTCAAGAGCCTTGGCACCAGAGTAATATTTTCATAAATCGTCATGTGAGGCATAAGGCCGATATTTTGAATGACATAGCCGATTTTGCGCCTCAGCTGAACCGGGTTGAACTGTGCAATGTCCTGACCGTTAATCAAGATTTCACCGCTGCTTGGTTTCAGCATCCGGTTAATCATACGTAAGATGGTTGTTTTTCCGGAACCGCTGGTACCAATCAGGCAGACAAATTCTCCAGGCATAATTTTCAGATTAATGTGCTCAACAGCAACATTGTCTCCATAAATTTTATTAACCTCTTTAAACTCAATAACAGGTTCTTTTACCATACTGACCTCCTTTAGTTCTTTTCAATTATCAGTTTGCAGTAATAGATGGAGAAAAAAATTTCTATTTACTAGTAGTTTATCAAATTTATGTAAAAAAATGAAATATTTTTATGAATCAAATCATTTTCGGAAAATAGTTTCATTAAATTTTGATGATTTTTCCTGAAAAATGAAGAGCCTGTCCGGCAGGAATTGATGATATGCAAATGCCTCAAAACGCAGTCAGTCTGCTGTTTTTATCAGGAATTCCAGACTCAGATGGCTTGCCAGTATTTATTCTTTTAAGCTTTAGCCGTTTTCAAGCCGCTGCCGGACTTATGCTGTAAGTTTTTTATTTGCCGTCATGTCAAATGCCTTCCTTTTGCGTTATAATAAGGATAGCTCTTAGAGTTAACCGGAAGTCAAACAGCATAAAATTAAAAATGATTCGTTAAGATTTTATTGTATTGAGATTGGAGGGACAGCTATGGCGCAAACATCTTTATTTGATCAAGATATGGATATGGCAGCACCTCTAGCCAGCCGTGTAAGGCCGACCAATCTGGATGATTTTGTCGGTCAGAAGCATCTGGTGGGAGAGGGAAAGTTTCTGCGGGAAATGATTGATAAGGATCAGGTGTCGTCTATGATTTTTTGGGGACCGCCCGGAGTGGGAAAGACGACGCTCGCTGAAATTATTGCCAAAAAGACCAAATCCAAGTTTATTACCTTCAGCGCGGTGTTAAATGGGATCAAAGAAATCCGTAAAATTATGAACGAAGCGGAAGAAAACCGTCAGCTGGGAGAGCGGACCATTGTTTTTATTGATGAAATTCACCGTTTTAACAAGGCTCAGCAGGATGCTTTTTTGCCTTATGTCGAAAAGGGCAGTATTATTCTGATCGGGGCGACAACGGAAAATCCTTCTTTTGAGGTCAATTCAGCCCTGCTGTCACGCACTCGTGTTTTCGTCCTCAAACAGCTGAGTGAAAGTGATATTACAGACTTGCTCAAACGTGTTCTCAAATCGCCGCAGGCCTTTCCGGATTTAGAGATTAGTATCAGCGATGATCTGCTGAAACAAATTGCCATTTATTCCAACGGAGACGCAAGAACGGCTCTCAATACGCTGGAAATGCTGGTGATTAACAGCGATATAAAAGACAAACAAGTGACCATTTCAGGCGATCTCTTAGAAGAGCTGCTGGATAAGAAAACAGCTTACTATGATAAGGCAGGCGAAGAGCACTATAATATTATTTCTGCCCTTCATAAGTCTATGCGCAACAGCGATGTGGACTCGGCCATTTACTGGCTGGGACGGATGATTGACGGCGGTGAAGATCCTATTTATATTGCCAGACGCTTGATTCGTTTTGCCAGTGAGGATATCGGTCTGGCGGACAACAGCGCCCTTAATCTGGCAGTCAATGTTTTTCAGGCCTGCCGCTATATCGGCCTGCCCGAGTGTGATGTGCATTTGACTCAGTGTGTGATTTATCTGTCTCTGGCTCCAAAGTCCAATGCAGTTTACAAGGCCAGAACGGCTGTGCAAAAGGACATCAAACAGACCATTGATGAACCCGTACCGCTGCACCTGCGCAATGCGACCACCAAACTCATGAAGGAAGTCGGTTACGGCAAGGGCTACCAGCTGGCGCATTTTTATAAAGATAAGCTGACAGCCATGCCGACACGCCCTGAAAGTATCGCTGACCATACCTACTACAAACCGACCGAAGAAGGCCATGAAGCCAGAATAAAACAGCGGCTCAACTATATCAAAGAGTGGAAAGAAAAACATCAGATGGATAAAGACTAAAACTTTATTGTTAACTGCAATGGCTGTCTGTTCCCTTCTCTTTTCTGCTGTTTAAAGCGATGAGGCCTTTAATTTTGCCCCGTCACTTGACAGACAGAAAAGACTATCGTAAAATATGAATGAATAAAAATATAAATTCATTCATATTTATTTTGCTGAGAAAGAGGGTGTTGATGCTGACAAACAAAAAACAAGCCTTAAAGACAGCTGCCTGTGATATCTTTTCGAAAAAAGGCTATAAGGCGACAGGAATTTCAGAAATCGCTAAGCGAGCAGGTATGGCAGTTGGCTCCTTTTACAATTATTATGACAGCAAGGAAGCCATTTTTCTGGATGTCTATATTGAGGAGAATAACCGTGTGCGTCAAGCTATGATGGACGAGATTGATTGGGAAGGCGATGCGGTTGAACTCATCGGTCAGATTTTTGGGCGGTCACGAAATCTCATTTCCTCTAATAAAATTCTGACGGAATGGTATAATCCAGCTATTTCTGATGAGCTGCACAGCTATTATTCTTCAGAAAAAGGCAAGTCTGACAATCCCTTTCACCAGTTTTTAGTGGAGACTTTTACCAATCGCATGCTGGCAGAAGGCTATTCTCAAGAGAAAATCCAAGAGGTGCTGCAGGTTTATCAGCTTTTCTACTATATGGATATGCATATCACGGAAAAGGATTTTCCTAATGTCAGTCAGACAATCGAAATTTTGGCCACTTATTTTGTTAAAGGACTTTTTAAATAAAGAATGTCAATTCTTTATTTTTTAAAGCGAATTGAATGAATAATTTATTTTATTCATTCAATTAAAAATGATAAGGAGAAGATCGTGGATACAAATGGAGGAAAACGCATGAGCGGATTAACGATTACAGGAATATGTTTTGCCCTCGTAGGGATTTTAGTTCTTATTTGGGGAGCGACTCTAGAGCCGATTGACTTATCTAACCCTGATTTTATGTCCTTTGCGACTGGAGGTCTGATTTTGCTGGCTGCAGGGCTTTGTATGATCACTGGCTTGCCTGCAATGGTACAAATTGCAGGGCTTTGGCTGGCAGCAGTAACGACCATGCTCTACATCTACAGTCTGCCAGATACGCCTCTGATGATTAAAGTGATAGGCTTTGTTCCTGTTCTGGCTTTAGCTGTCTGGCTATCGCTTAAATTTTGGAAATGAGGAAAGCAATGAAAAGAGGTAAGAAAATGTTAATGATTAGCCTTCTTGTTATAGCTGCGCTTGCTCTCATGATATGGGGAGTTATTGCCTATCTTGGCCGCAGTCAGACCCTGACTGTCAAATCCGTTGAGAATCCTAAGGGAGATATTCACCTCATTCACCTGAGAAAACCTAAAAATATGACTTGGAAAGCCGGTTCCTATGCTAAGCTCACTTTACCTGACCTTGAGGCAAGCGGTCAAAAGAGCCGCTGGCTGACCATCGCTTCCAATCCTGATGACAATGAAATCCTCATTCTGACGCATAACAGCGGCAGTCTCTATAAGAAAAGCTTGACACAGCTTTCTAAGGGAGACACTGTTGAAATAAGCTGGCTGGAGTCCTCCTTAAAGATTCAAAATGATGATTCACCCCTTGTTTGTTTCGCGTCCGATGTCGGCATCGCAGCTATGCGGCCCATCGTCAAAGAGTGGGCTGGTAAACGTGACCTTATCCTCAACCATTTGGATAAGGGAGTGACGGTCTTTGATCAGGAATTATCTCAAATAGCGCAAAAAGATGACAAACTGAACTATGGCAGAAGCACCAGCCTTTCCCAAAGTAAAGAAAGCTTGAAGAAAGCAGTAGATAAGTACGGCAACAAAGCCACTTATCTCTTAGCCGGTCAGCCTGATGATGTTGAGGCCATGGAAAAGTTTCTTGCGGACAAGGGGATTGACAGAAAGCGGATGAAAACAGAGAAGTTTAATGGCTTGAAATAGTGAGTGCCTTGTGAAATGGGGCATATCATGGAGGGAAAGGTAAAATGAAAAACAAGGGAAGAATAGAGAAAAGCTTACTATTTTGCTCGCTTGGTGGCTTTGCAGTATTCATTTCGGTCATTTATTACTTTTTTATGTCCATAACGAAAGATTTATCAACTTCTTCTGAACTGGTATTATGGGCAGAAAAAAACCACACAGCCCTCTCTCTTATTTCTGAAGCAGCCATTTTTTCTGCGGTTTTTCTGCTTATCTCCAGCAATCTCTTATTACCAAACGTTAAATGCCGGCTAGTCAAAAGTATTAGCAAGAGTTTTATCATCATCCTTGCTATGGCTTTAGTTTTAACTTCTTTATTTTCAGGAAGGCTTGTTTACCAAGTCTATCATATTGTTTTGAATGATGCTGTTGTTAAACTGGTTATCTCATCTATGGTGGCAGCAGTTCACATGGCTTCCCTGGCGCTGTCTGTGTTCATTGTAACCGTCAGTTTCTCGCTGTCCAAGAAATCCAAGCTCATTTTAGTTATGGGGATAGTCGCCGCACTGTCACAGTTTGTCCTGGCCTATCCTTGGTTACTGCCATTTGGGAGTATCTTTATCATTATTCCTGTCTTCTTGATTTGGTTTATGTTATTCTTGCGGTTTATCCATAGATGTTAAGGACTTAAATATAGCGGTACAAGTAGTCGAAACTTTGCTTTTTCAACATAAAAAACAGCTACAGATTATTTTACCGTAGCTGTTTTAATTTTGTCTCTATCTCAGCCGAATAGGCTTGGGAAACATCAGCTTAATGGCGCCTAGCCATCTGACTTCTACAGGGCAGATAAAGGCAGCCTTAGGCTTTGCGGTCATGACAGTTTCTCCTGAATAATGATTTTCACATCTTCTGCTGATAAGACTTTGCCGGAAGAGATGACTTCATCGTTTAAAACAAGAGCTGGTGTAGACATCACGCCGTAGGCAGCGATTTGGCTGAAATCAGTGACATGTTCAACAACGGCCTTCGATGCCGTTTCCTCACAGGCCTGCCTGACATTGGCTTCTAAGGCTTGGCATTTCTTGCAGCCGGATCCCAGCACTTTAAAAACGGCAGCACCATTTCCGGCAGCAGTCTTATTGGGGTGCTTGTTTTCTTTTTTGGCAAATAGTGACATTTTTAGACCTCCTAAAAGATGAATGACTGCAGGACATTAAAGACATATCCTACTAAAATAATACCAACAGTGCAAATAAGAACAAAAACAGCTAAGAGCTGAGGTTTGACAGCTTTTTTTAGCATAATGAGTGATGGCAGACTGAGAGTGGTGACAGCCATCATAAAAGACAATACTGTTCCCAGCTGAGCGCCTTTACTCAGCAGGGCTTCAGCAATCGGAATGGAGCCGAAAATATCCGCATACATAGGAATACCAATCAGTGTTGCGAGGATCACACTGAAAGGATTATGGCTGCCAAGTACCTGAGTTACCCAACCTTCTGGTATCCAGTTGTGAATAAGAGCTCCGATGCCAACGCCTGCCAGAATATAGGGAAAGACTTTCTTAAAGGTTTCAGCCACCTGTTCTTTGGCAAAAGACAGTCTGTCATGCTGGGATAAGCTTGCTGCTTCCAAATTGACAGCCTGAGCATTTTTGACGAAATCTTCAACATATTTTTCCATGCCCAGTTTTTCAATAATGGAGCCGCCGACAACAGCAACTATCAGGCCAAAAACAACGTAAATAACAGCAATTTTACCGCCAAAGATACTCATCAGCAGAATTAAGCTTCCCAAATCAACCATCGGTGATGAAATTAAAAAGGAAAAGGTCACACCGACCGGCAGACCGGCACTCGAAAATCCCATAAAAAGAGGAATGGATGAACAAGAGCAAAAAGGTGTTACGGTTCCCAGCAGAGCAGAGATACTATTTGCTGCCAAACCGTCAAAACGGCTTAAAATCTTTCGGCTGCGTTCTGGCGGAAAGTAACTTTGAATATAAGAAATGATAAAAATCAAGACACATAAAAGAATGGTAATCTTGATGACATCGTAAATAAAAAATTGTAAGCTGCCGCCCAGTCTTGACTCTAAGTCAAGGCCGAGCGATGACAGGATTCTGCCGATAAGGCTGTTGAGCCATTTCATACCGAGTAGCTGATCTTGGATAAATGCCCCCATTATTCTGCCTCCATTCCTATTTTACAGATAATATATCAAAAAAATTTGATATATTATGTTCAAATAAAAGTCATACTTAAGATGACTTTCGCTGACAATGGCACATTCTAGAATGGCTGCTGTCAGCAAGGGTTAATTGCTCGAGACGCTCTATGGCATAGCTGGAACCTTGACTATTGATGCTGTAATGTTTCCATTTTCCCTCCTGCCTGCTGCTGACAAGCCCGGACTGACACAAAATTTTCATATGGTAAGAAAGTGCCGACTGGGGAATATCTAAAGCTTCAATCAAGACACAGGCACAGGTTTCCCCGCGCTGTAAATAATCCAATACCTGCAGGCGTTTCTCATCCGCAAGTGCCTTAAAAATTTGAGCATCACGTTTATACTGACTGATTGCAATCACCTCATATCAAAAAATTTTAATGTATTCTTACCTTAAGAATACAGTTTAATAACACTTTTGTCAAAGATTTATCTGAAAAGTCCAGTAAAATAAAAAAACAAAACTCCTTTTGTTGATCCTAACAGCCTGAAAATAAATAATTTTTCATTTTAAAGAAGATTACTGAGTTAAAATGTTATTCTAGGATTTACTCATTATCTTTCATCTCCATATTTTTTGATACTTGACAAAAGACGAAGTGCTTTTGCATTAATCAGCAGCACCAAGCGTGATTACTCATTTTACGTTTTCATAGAAGGAACAGAATCTATGGAAAAGTATTGGCTACGCTTGATTTTAAGGCCAGAAACTATCGCTATGTGGGACAAGAAGGCTTATCAGATAGTCTTTGAGCGCGTGCCAAAGTATTATTTGAAGAAAATCGGTAATTAAAAGAGGGATTTCAGCATAAGTTTAGGTGAAATCCCTTTTTACTTTATCCTTTTAAGAAAAAATGGTTTAATCATCTGCAAATTGATTGCAGTCATTGGCAAAAAGACCGATTAGCCATTATTAAGCCGTTTGACAAAGATATCCAACTTTTGGAAGAAATTATTTCTCTTGCTGGAAGAGCCATTCCATCATGGCGATGGAGCGGTAGGCGTAGTCAAAGCTGGCCATATGGTAGGCTGAGCTGCCGCCCATGCCCGAATTGTCAGCCTCGATACTGCCGGACTTCCAGGAGATGAAGTAGGCCTTATTGCCATTGGCGGTCAGTTTTTTACCTGCTTGGCTCAGCTGATCAGGTGTCCAAGAGCCGTCCCATTGAGCATAGGTATACGATTCATCATCTTTGTCATACATGTCCATGACTTCCTGCATACCAGTCCAGGCATTTTCATCATCTTCTGCGGCGAAATAGACAATGTTTTGACCTTCGAGCCCAGAGAGCTTACTGATGTCCCACTGCCCATCAACAATCATGATGCCTGCATAGAGGTCAGTGTATTGGCTAGCAAGGAGCAAGGTAGTCATGGCTCCCATAGACTGACCAGTACCGTAGATACGGTCAGTATCAACAGCGTACTTTTCGCTCGCATAGTCGATAAAGCGCTTGGTCAACTCGACATATTCAGTCGTTGTATAACTGCCGTGATCATCCAAGATGGTCTCAGGGTAGCTTGGCACGAGAACGATAGCTTCATTGACAGACTGCCAATCATCACTGGCCCAGACGTTAGCTCCCAGACCTTGCGTCAGAGACTTGGTCGCATCATCACCGGTTGTGCTGCTGTCGCCGATGAAGACAACGGTCGGATACTCTTTGTTTTCATCGTAATCTTCTGGCAGGTAAACATTGTAAGTGATGGTTTTACCGGTCTCTTCATCAGTGTAGTCAACTTGCTTGAATTTAGACGTTGTATCACTAATGAGAGCATCTTCGTCTTCAGCCAAAGCATTGTTGACTTGACCGATACTAGATTTAGCTGTTGATGAGGTGGTAGTTTTTGTAGTGGAACTTGACTGGTTAGAGCTGTTGGTTGACCTAAAGGTAAAAAATCCAACGGCTAAAAGGATAACTAGAATGAAGGTGATCAGGGGGATTAAAAGTTTTTTCATAATAATAACCTCATTTCCTTGTGGATAGGCTTAGTTTACGGTAAACTATACTAAAAAAATATAGTTTAAACTAAGATTTTAGAGGATTTATGAAAACTTTAAGCAATTATTTTGCACTGGGAACACGGATGACTTTCAAAAAGGGAGACATCTGACGAAGGCGGCAGCACTAAAGCTATTTACCTTCTTGCCTCTGGGACTTGTGCTTTGCTGTCGAGTTCTTTTAGCGGCCGGGAAAAAGTCTATGCTTATCATTCAGGACCAAAGGTGATTAATTTTGCGCCGTTGCTGCACCATCAGCTGGTCAAAACCGATGTTTTCTGGTCTTCTTTCAGTATTCAGGCGCGTACGGTCTGTGAGGTTTACCGGGTGAGCCATCAAGTCTTTAAGAATCTCCTTACTGATAATGACTTTTTGAAAATTGTAACCCAGACTTTGACGGAAAATAATATTAACCTCATCCAGCACTTTAAAAGCCTGATGGACGAGCCTGTTGCTTTACGTTATTGTCGCTTTTTGCTGGAGCACAGCAAGCTTATCAACGGTCGCTATGAACTGCCCAAGTTCTTCAAATATCAGGAAATCGCTGATTACCTCGCTATTCATCCGGTCACAGTCGCCAAGCTAACTAAGACTCTGGCGATTCAAAATATTCTGAGCAAATCAGGTCAACAAATCATCATTCGAGACCACCAAGCTTTGACCAGGCTCTTAGCTGATCAGGATGATTTTGATTATTAAAACATTAGAGAGTAGGATAAAAATCGGTAAATCATGGTAAAATTACCCTATCTGTCATGGTCGCGCTAATATTGTTAGGATATTTTACTGCTTCAACGTTAAACTTTTATGTATCAGCATTTAAATGGTAGTTATCTTAATGCTTAAACAGCGGCTGGCTCAGGTGGAAGCTAAAATCTTTGATATCCACTAATCCCACCACGCTGTCGCTTTGATACAGTTGGATTAGAAAATCAGCTATCTCTTTAGCAGTGTGGTATTGCTTGAAATGTTGATCGTAATCATAGGTGCTGGAGTTTGTTGCAACTTGCCCAAATTTGGTCTTGGTTGCAGCCGGAGCAAGCACCTTTGCCCGCAGTTTACGGTGCTGGCTTTTCATCTCTAGGGCCAGTCCTTCGGTGAAGGCACTGACATAAAATTTTGCAGCACAATAAGTTACAGCATCTTTTACAAGCATATATCCTCCGCGAGAAGATATGTTGATTAGCTGGCTGCCCTCAATATTCTGATAATCCCTGACATATAAAGTTGATAAGACTGTTAAGGCTTCAATATTTAGATGAATCATAGCAGAAATTTTGTCAAGGTTAACATTTGCGAGACTATTATAATCGCCAAATCCAGCATTATTTATCCAAACAGAGATATGATAATTCTTTAAGTCTTCGTATAATTGATAGACGTTATCTGAGATACCTAGGTCAACGCTTTTGACAACAATATCCAGGTCGGGATAGGTATGCAGAATTTCTTGCTTCAGCTCCTCTAATAAGTCTTTTCGTCTGGCTACCAGAATGAGATGGAATCTGAGATGCGCAAAAGCTTTGGCGGACGCTCGTCCGATGCCGGAACTAGCGCCGGTGATGCAAACGTATTGATTAAGTTTGGCTGTCATTATTAAGTTCCTCCTTTTTAAGATAGCTTCATTATAATTTCTAGAGTTAACTCTAGGTCAAGGAGAAAAAGAAAAAATGAACTATTCAATTGGAGAAATGTCAGCATTAACAAATCTTAGCATCCATACGTTAAGATATTATGAAAAGGAAGGTCTGTTGTTTCCAAAGAGAAATGATGGAAATAGACGTTATTACGACGAAAACGATTATAGATGGATTCAGTTTATTCAGCGGTTAAAAAAAGTAGGCATGCCCATCAAAGACATCAAAACCTATTCAGACCTTCGTTTACAAGGTGACACCACCTATTATGAAAGACTCGTATTGTTGGAATCCCACTTAAAATTATTGGACGGCAATATTTCAGAATTACTGGAAAACAGGGAGAAGCTGATTGAAAAGATTGCGTATTATAAAGAAGAGATACAAAAAATAGCAGACTAAAAATCTAACCAGACAGCAAGTAGATAGGACATGTTTTTAGCAGCAAAAAAGCCTAGAAACGTTTATTTGAAGACTGAAAATGCTTATTTTCTATAATAATCACTGTCTGATTTTCATTGGGAGCAAGTTTAGTTGTTTAGAATAACAGCGAATAGTTTCGGCGATACTCTCAACGAAGGGAATTTACTATTATGGGGAAATCCCCTATATTATTATGATAGGAGAAAAAATGGATCAATTTATCTACTATACATTGACAACTGATAAAGATTTATTTCTTCATTTTTGGCATCAAGATACATATGCTAAGTTTTCGTTTCGAGAAGATCGAACACAATTCTTAGATAAACTCTCTTGGCTAACAGCGAATCAATCTCTTTATAAAATTTCTTATCGAGGCAGTCATGTGGAAAAGCCCTTGATAATCGCCGTACGAACTTTAGCTGGCAAGGACTTGTCGGATGATGAGGTTGTAGCAAAATTGTCTGAGCTGCAATCTTTGGACGGTGCGCCTAGTAAGCGACTAGGGCAGGTTTTAGGGGAGTATTCTAAACAATATTATGAAAACTACCTTGAACTCTTGGCGCAGCCGCTCTTGTTGGATATTGAAACCTTTGATGGCCGTATTTACCATAATCGTTTTGACAGGCTTGAAATTCAAGCTCAATTGACACCTGCCGAAACACCGCAGGAATATTTGAAACATCTAGAAATGTTATTTCTGACACCGGCTTTTCAAAAAGTTTTTCAGCAAAAAACCTATCTTCTGGAAACATTTGCAGGACATTTTCACATTCCAGTTAATGCAACGACTACGGATGCGCAATTGACAGAGTCCTTTTACACTCGAGGAAAGCTCCGCGATGTCAATTCTGTCTTTATCCCGCCTAAGTACCTTCCCTTTACTTATTTTCTGAAGGGAAATCTGGAGAAATTGTATCATACTTATCAGAAACGACAGCCCAAAACGGCTATCAGAAAGGCATTTGGAAAAGACGGTGCACTAACACCGCTGGGAGATTTTATCATTTCTTCAGGCGCATCGGCGCCAATGGGATTTCAAATTAAAGGGTATAATCCTAAGAAGTCCTGGACGAGTCAAGTCAAACCCTTACGTTTTGAAAAGGCTATTCGACTTGATCTAACCCATATTCAAGCCAGAATAATGAAAGAAGTGGTTGCTGACAGCTATTTTCGGGAAGCTTTAGGTCAGGTTTTGGAGAAATGGCAGAGCTGTCCAGATAAACGCCCTGCCTTAAATCGCTTACTGTACCCTATCCAAGGCAGCATGGACACTCCTTTTACTCATGATTTGCATACACCGAACTATGCTTACAGTATGCGTTTTACGCATAATTTAGTATTAGTTGGTCTTCTGACGACTTTAAGTGAAGAAGGTATGAGGCCCATCAGTCTGAACAATGAAGTGATTTTCCTAGAGGTAACTCATTTTCAAAAAGATCGATTTGAACAGTATCTGCAAGTGCTTGATACCTTTTATGATTATCGCATCATTGAAAATCTCATTATTAAGGATACGAATAATTATACTTATTTTGATCCGCGTGAGGGCGACTATGTTTTCCGAGGGGCTTCTTTTAATCATCATGAGGGTGCGGATGTGACAACAAATATGGATACACCACCAATCGTTGATTCTATTTTACAGAAGATGGTTAAAGAACAAGGGGATGTTCGAGAGGATTTGGTCGAAACTTCTCTCCAATCATTTTTAGAAACAGCTAATTTTAGCACGATAAAAGAATACCTCATGGTACCGCTATTCCCACTAAAAAATCGCTATCAATATCTTTATAAAGGAAATAACTGCCACGAGATACAATCAGCACAGGCTTATTTTGCCTCCCAATCTCATCAGGCCTGGCATTACAAGCAATTCTATTCAAGTAAAGGAAAAGAGGTTGACAATCACATGCAGGATTTTCTGATCAGATATAGTCTTCCGATTCACAAGGATTGGAAAGAAGTTGCTGGCAGTCAAAAAAACTTGGAACCTATGGAGGCGTTTGCCTTGGAGAAAGTGGATATTGGGTATTACAGTGAGTTGATTCGTAAGGAAATAGCTTTATGGATATAAAAAGGACCAGCCCTTTCATTGGGCTGGTCCTCAGTATGAGTCTGAATAACGGTATTAGTCAAGAATAGCAAAGCCGCCTGTCCAAGACACTTTTTCAGACACTGCAAAAGTAAGTTGGAGGAAGCCGGTTGCTTCCAATTCACGGGCACGTTTCAAACTGCCAGCATCAATGATACGCAAACCAGAACCTTCGAGTGCAGCGGTGAAAGTTGCTTTAGCATCGGCATCATCACCGGCAACTAGAACTGTTGTATCAACGGTATCCGCTACTTTTTTAGTTGCCAAATGCGCTGCAAATGTTGTATTAAAAGCTTTCAAGACTTTTGTATTTGGCAATTCTTTAGCAATCTCAGCAGCTGCGGAACCATCAGCAGGGACAACAAGACTATCAAATGTTGAAAAATCAAGTGGATTTGTGATGTCAACAAGAATTTTACCTGCCAAAGCATCGGCATAGTTCTTAGTGATTTCTGCAACCGCAGGATATGGAACAGCCAGAATGACGATGTCGCCGAGGTTAGCATCTGTCTCATGGCCAATCAATGAAACGGTGTTGCCCGCTTCCTCATAACGTGCTTTGAGAGCCTGAGCCATGTTACCTTTACCGAAAATAGAAATAGCAGCCATAATAAAAACTCCTTTAAAACTGAAATTTATAACTTGTTTTTTTCAAGTTACACCATTATAATAAACCTAAGAAATCTTATCGGCAAGTACGCACTTTAAAGTTTTCTAGTTACTTTTGGGTACCAAATGTCTTAAATAGCTTATTGACGATAATAATTTTTTTGGAGGATTTTATGATGACTGAAAATCAACCAGTTTGTCCGGTAGAGACAACCTTATCTTTAGTCGGCAATAAATGGATTGTGTTAATTTTGCGCGATCTTTTTAAGAGAACTATGCGTTTTGGTGAATTGAAAAAATCTCTGGCGCCGATTAGTCAAAAAGTTCTGACTCAGCAGTTGAGACAAATGGAAGCCAATGGCTTGGTGAATCGTAAAGTCTATGCAGAAGTGCCTCCTCGGGTAGAATACTCTTTGACTGATCTAGGTTGGACCTTGAAACCTATTATTGACAGCATGTCTGATTGGGGAAATTGGTATAACGAGAGAATTAGCTGAGGTAAGAAATTGTCACATTTATCATTTTTTCAATCGCTTGATTTTGACAATGCTTTAGAAGTAGTGACCCGAATTTTTCAGCGGTTTCCTTTACAATACGGGACAACATTAGGGTTGGATGGGCATCCGCAGATTCGTCCCTTGGAGTTTAAGTTTGAAAAGGATGGTGTTCTTTATTTTGATACGGTCACGTTTTATACCTCTTACAAGGAAATGCTGGTGCACCCTTATGTGCAGTTGTGTATCTGTGACCAAGAGACCATGACCTATCTGCGCTTAGGTGGAAGGGTAAACTTTACCACTGACAAAGAGATTATCAATCGTTGTTTTGAGGCTAGTCCGGTTCTCACATCACAATTTGACAAGCGTCGTGATTTTGTCGTTGCTTACTATCTGACTGAAGCATGGGCAGAATTTGCTTCTTTTTCACCCGAATTACCAACTAAGCATTATGAGCTGCCAAATAAATATGATTACTAAAAAAAGACTTTGAAGGTTACGGACATCATCCCTCAAAGTCTTTTTAGTGTGTTTGGTATTGTTGTCTGTATTCAGATGGTGTATAACCAACTTTTTTGCGAAAAACAGTGTAAAAATAGGAGAGATTGGAATAGCCGCAGCTCTTTGCAATATCAGCGATTGCTTCGCTGCTGAATAATAATCTTTTCTGTGCTTCACCTAATCTACAGCTCACAATATAGTTATTGACGGTGTAGCCAATGTATTTTTTAAATTGTCTTGATAAATGATAGATGCTAATATGAAAGGCTGTGGAGAGCAGATCTAAAGATAAGTTTTCCTTAAAATGCTGATCAATGTAATTTTTTATTTCTTTTATAATATTTTCATGTTTATTAATGGATTTTATACGAAAGTCTTTGGTTTCATAAAGAATAATCTGAAGAGCAGAACACATAAGTACGTTAGCAAGTTCTTCATTAACGCCATTATTACCCATGACCTCATTTAATATCTTTCTAAAAAGAAGGCTCAAGAGTTCTTGGTGTTTTTCAGAAGTGATGACAGGGGATGTTTCAGAACTTAATAAGTTATTAGCTGGCATTCCTTCAATTTGTAAACCGCTAATATTGATACAAATTTGTTCCACGGGATAAGCGAGATTATTTTTCTCAGCATGAGGAACCCCTTGATTTTTGATGACAAAATCGCCAGCTTTGGCTTCGTATACTTTGCCATCAATATAGAGACCGCATTTTCCAGATAAAATATAGGAGATTTCTACACTATCTTTGTGAGTATGCATCTTAAATGACCAATTCAGCTCATTTTTGGCTTGAATGTAATGGATATTGGTTATATAGGGATTTCCTGGGACAGATATTGGAAAATTTTGATGAAAATTATAAGTAAACATAGTACCCTCCTCACGCTAAGTATAGTCTTCTTTTCGATTAAAAGCAAGATTTGAAACAAGGTGTTAGAGCTTTTATTTTATAAAAGCTTTTAATAAAAGCTTTTGAAAAGGCTAACAAAAAAATGTCAGCAAATAATTGGAATAGAAATCCTGCAAAAATTGCAATATACTATAATCAAGAAATAAAGAGGAGTTTGATTATGGGGAATCAAGATTTTAAAGCAATCGCTCAACAAATACTGAATGGGATTGGTGGGTCTACTAATATTACAAATGTGACTCATTGTATGACCCGATTACGTTTTAATTTGAAAGACGAAAATTTAGCTAACGACGAAAAGATTAAGGCTATTGATGGTGTTATTGGTGTGAACAAACAGTCAGGACAATACCAAATCATTATCGGACAAACAGTGGATAAGATTTTTGCCGCATTTACAGAGCTTGCTGGTTTTACTGTTACTGAAACGACCAATAGTTCAGAAAAAGCAAAAGAAAAATTAACATTTAAAATGGCTTTTACAAAAGTGTTAGACTATCTTTCGGGAAGTATGACCCCCCTCATACCAGCTATGATTACAGCAGCAATGTTTAAAACTATCCAAGTAGTAGTTGGACCAGACCTGCTCAACATTGTCAGTTCAAAGAGTGACTTGTATCTCTTGTGTGGATTTTTATACAGTGCTTTTTTCTACTTTCTTCCGATTTTTCTGGGCTTTACAGCAGCTAAGAAATTGGGAGTCAATCAGGTCATGGGGCTTTATATTGGGGCTTTGCTAGTAGTTCCGGAGTTAATTCAGTTAGATGGCAAAGCATTTATGATTTACGGTTTTATTCCAACGACTATTCATAATTACTCTCAGACTGTAATCCCAGCAGTATTGAGTGTTTGGATTATGTCCTATGTTGAAAGAGGATTTAAGAAAATTATTCCAGCTGTATTATCAACGATTTTTGTGCCCTTTTTAACGATGTTAGTGATGACACCACTTATCTTAACTCTGCTTGCTCCTATTGGAAACATTTTAGGAACATGGATTGGTGATGGGCTGATTGCTTTTGGAAATGTTGGCGGCTTCCTAGCCGTTGCAGTTGTCGCTGCGCTGTGGGAATTACTTGTCATGACAGGTATGCATATGGTGTTGATTACCTTTGCATTGACAGGATTAATGACAAATGGTGTTGATAATTTTGTCATGGTAGCAGCCGTTCTTGCAACTTGGGCAACCTTTGGTTTAGCTTTCGGTGCAGCTTTGCGTATCAAGGATAAAGAAGAAAAAGCACTGACCTTTGGATATGTTGTTAGTGGTATTGTAGGAGGGGTGACAGAACCAACAATTTACGGAGTCATGCTCAAATACAAACGGACGATTGTGACACTAGCAATCGGTGGTGGCTTAGCAGGTGTGTATGCAGGCCTAACTCAGGTTGGTCTTTATGTTGCCGGTGCATCTAACTTTCTCAGTGTAGTTGGTTACTTTGCGGGCGGAACGAACAATATCATCAATGGATTCATTGCCACGGTCATTGCTTTTTTCGGCACAGCTCTTTTGACCTATTTCTTTGGGTTTGAAAAGGAAGTGACAGTGATCTCTGGGAATGTGGATTCAATAGTTATCAATAGTCCTCTTTCTGGGACAGTCATTCCATTGAATGAGGTAAAAGATGAGGTATTTGCGTCGGGTGCTATGGGGCAAGGTATTGCCATTAAGCCATCGAAAGGACAGGTTATTGCACCAGCAGATGCAGAAGTAACTTTGCTTTTTCCAACAGGGCATGCAATTGGATTGAAAACAGTAACGGGTGCTGAGATTCTCATTCATATTGGTATGGATACAGTTACTCTGAATGGTCAAGGATTTACGACACATGTCATAGTTGGTGATAAAGTTAAAGCTGGTCAAGTTTTGATTAATTTTGACATGAAGGTTATTTCGGAAGCAGGTCTGTCAGCAGTAACTCCAATCATTGTAACAAATGCCAATGACTTTTCGGAAACTTCTCTGACAATTGAAACAGACGTAGCTCAAAACGATTTCTTAATGGAACTAGTGAAGTAAAGGAGCGATATGGTTAAAAAACTTTTATTACGTGCAGATGACCTTGGCTACTCTGAGTCAATTAATTATGGGATTGAAAAGTCTATTAAAGATGGGCTTATTCGCAGTCTTGGGGTCATGGTTAATATGCCTGCAACTCAGCATGGTGTTGATTTGATTAAGGATTATGATATTGCACTTGGTGTTCATACTAACATTTGTGCTGAAAAACCTTTAACAGATCCTAGTCTAATTCAGAGTTTGGTGGATGAGAATGGTTATTTCAAATCATCTAAGGTTTATCGTTCTAGCCAAGAAGATTTTGTGGTTTTTGATGAAGTTGTTTTAGAAATTGAAGCGCAGTATCACAAATTTATTGATTTGTTCGGGTGTCAGCCGGATTATTTTGAAGGTCATGCTGTTGCATCAACCAATTTTTTCAAGGGGCTGGAATATGTGGCAGACAAATACAATCTAAAATATTCGGGTTTTCCCGTAGGAAACAGAGATTTACAAATAGGTGACAGCTTGGTTCAGTTTAATATGGAATCTATGTTACCCAACTATAATCCATTTGATATGATCAAACGGATGGTTGAAAAAGCTGATGATAAAGTGGTTCAATTAGCGATTTTTCATCCAGGTTATCTGGATGATTATATCTTGACACATTCGAGTTTAACAGTGCCGCGTACTAAAGAAGTAACGGTTCTGATTGATACTGATTTAAAAAACTATCTACACCATAAAGATGTAACTTTGCTTGATTATCGAGATTTATAAGCAATAGCTACAGATTATTATGTGACCCTTGGCAAATAAGAAGGGGAAATTAAAATGATTGACAATAGTATTATGTATTTAGTTGAAACAACAGTTGAGGAAAAGGACTTCCCTGCCTTGAAAGAACTCATTGACAAAAAAGTGAAAAAGAAGCCTTAGCATTGCTAGAGCCTCTCTTTTTATATCTTCGAATTTCTTAAATTTATTTCACTAGAAATGTAGTCATTCGGCTGATTTTTATTGCAATCTACTGAAAATTTATCTTTCAAAAATCGCATAAAATCAAGTTTTTTCGTCTCAACTGACGTGTAGTGAATGCCTACTTAACTTCAGTAAGGCTGAAGTAATCTAAATTTAGCCTCTTATAAACATCATTAAATCAAGGTTTATAAATCATCTGATTTTTCTTTTTAGAAAAGGAAGAGAAAAAAGTAGAGATGAAATTAGCTTGTAAGTTTAGATATTTTATCAAGATAATGATCAACTGATTCAAATTTCTTTTCAGGTGCTAATTCTGCATATAAATTCATTGTAGTGGTAATAGATTTATGTCCCATTCTTCTAACTTGTAACTCTTTCCAGTTAGTTCCTACATTAAGCATAAGTGAGGCGTGGGTATGTCTAAAAAGATGAAAGCCATAATCAGGTAAACCTAATTCTGAAAGTCTTCTTTTTAAAGTTGTTCTTTCATTTCTATCACACATATAGTTTCCGTATATTGTAGGAAAGATTAAATCAGTTGTTGGTAACTGATGCTTTTCAAAATAAGTATCCATTTCATTATGAAAATCAATTAAATGTGTCAAAATGATAGGTGGCACAGGAACTCTCCTATACCCAGAGTCAGTTTTAGGAGTATTTTTACAAACAACTTGACCTTTGATTCCCAATTTTCTATTTGCCTGTTTCCACATAAGCGTTTTTGACACAATAATTTCATGCGTTGCAAAATCCAAATCTTTAGTAGTCAAGGCTAATAGCTCATTGATACGAAGAGCAGAGGCTAATAGGGTGTCACAAATGATTTTAAAGCATCTATTTGCTCTTGTGTTAGGTAAGGTATCTAAATATGCCAGCCATATTGCTAATTCTTTATCATGAAGTACCATAACGAGCTTCTTTTGCGCTTTTGGTTTTGGTGGGATTTTAACTGTTTTAGCAGGATTTGAGGTCAAGCCAAAATTCGTTACCCCAAAATCAAAAATATCACTAACTTTATGGATAATAGCTCCAAAATCTTTAGCACTTCCTTTAGGAGCTCGTCGATTTCCATTGTTAACAGATTTCTGCGCTTTTTGAGCTAATTCATTTACCCAGAGTTGAATTTCAGCAGATTCAATTTTATCTGGTTTATAATCGCCAAATTTAGGGAGAATGTAAGTGTCAATATACCCTCTTACTCGATTTAGAGTGTTTTGTGATGTTACCCATGTTTGAAAACTACTATACCAGATTTCAACAAGGTCACTAAAACGGTCAATTTCCAATTTCTTCTTTTTGGTAGACCCCTTAGCCTCAAAATCTAACTTTGCTTGTATAAGTCTCCTGTCCAAAGCTTTCAAAGTTTTAGCAGTAATTGTTGTTGTGACTTGCTTACCCGTTTTTTCATCTATTCCCAGATAAGCCCCTTTAAGAGAGTAGCTAATATCACCATTTTTCTTGGTTTTCTTGATAATATTTTTATTGTTGCGTTTAATTGTTTCTGTTTTCATTTTGCCTCCTTCGTACCGGATAATCACGAATTAGGCTAAAAAATAGACTTTTCCTCCTTTTATAGGATAAGTCTATTTTAGCTTATTTCTTAGTGAGTTAGAAATTGAAGATTTGTACCAAAAAGCGCAATACATCGTGAATACTCAAGACCTATTAGATAAAAAGAGTTGATATAATTCAAAGTATATACAAAATGATACTTTTGTGATATAATGCTTAAAAAGAGGAGGTGGCATTATGCAACTAACAGTTAATAAATGGGGGAACAGTTCAGCTATACGTCTTCCAAAACAATTAGTACAGCAACTACAATTACATACCAACGATATTCTTGATTATGAAGTGTCAGGGAACAAGATTATTCTTAAAAAGGCAACGACAGTCCCAGAATTAACAGTTGATGATCTTTTCAAAGATTATCAGGGTGAGCCAGTTTCTGTAACGCCATTCATTTTTGAAAGTGTTGGTAATGAGCAATGGTAAGTATCAAGCAAGGGACTATTATTAAAATTAACCTTGACCCTAAACAAGGTCATGAACAAAAAGGCTATCGTCCTTATATTTGCTTAAGCCATAGCGTTGTTACGAAGTATTCTAACATTGCTATTTTTGCCCCTATCAGCAATACCAAAAGAGATTACCCCTTTTATGTTCTTCTGAAAGATACCGAAACAACAGGTAAAGTTTTACTCGACCAGTTGGTGACGATAGATTTCAATGCTAGAGACTATCGGTATATCGAAAATGTTTCAGATGGGTTATTGAGTAGCTTGTTAGCTCGTGTGAAAGTATTGTTTGAAAAGGGGTAATTATATATAAAAAAGATTTCAGTAAGTAGTCACTGAAATCTTTTTTATAGTCAATTATTGTGTTTTGAAAAAATTATGTTCTTTAAACTCATAATAACTAGTACTAATGTAATTCCCCATCCAATCCGAGTGGCTAATAATAGATTGTTTGACCAAAGATTTAAACAGGTTGATCCAACTGCTGAACCAGCTGAAATGGCAACATTTTGTACCATTCGCTGTAAAGCTCCCGTGCTGCCTTGCATCTCCATAGGACTAGCTTGCATAATACTAGCAATATTGGCAGGCTGAAAGTATCCTCCGCCAATACCATAAATAAACAATCCTAAAGTTAAGAAGAAATAAGGCCAGTTAGGAGTGAGAAATAGGAGGAAAAGCAAAGAAACAATAATAATTCCGAGACCTAAATGGCTAAAGGCTTTATTTTTGCTGCCGTCATTGTACTTCCCTGATAATCTTGAAAAGATTACTAATCCTGCTGGTGCGCCTAGCACAAGAAAGCCAGTCTGCCCCACTCCTAAATGATATAACTGTTCAAAAATAAAGGGAGGCAGTAAAAATATCATTGCAGAAGCAAAACCAAAGGCGACCGTTTGAAAAAAATAGGAGATTACTTGTGGGTTGTTTTTTAATCCCTCAACATCAACAAGTGCCTGTTTATTCCTAAATTCCACATGGTAAAAGATGATTCCGAGGAACAGGCCGGATATGATTAAGATAAGACTAACTACTAACAGATTAGATTTACTTAACAAAGACAATCCTAATAAAAGGCAAACTAGTGCGGTAGCATTGACTACTGTTCCAAGAGTATCTAATGTCCGTTTACTAGTCTCTTCGGAGACCTTGTTAAGAAGGTAGTGATTGCATATTATTGCGAGGATTGCAAAAGGAACATTTAGCCAAAAGATAAAGCGCCAGAGATTTAAAGAAAGTAATATACCTCCTAAAGACGGGCCAAGGACAGGCCCTAAGCCAATCATAACGCCTAAAATGCTGATAGAGCTGTTTTGGCTTTCTTCAGAGACTAAAGTAGTAATCAGAGCTGCTGAAGTAGCTTGCAAGGCCGCCGCTCCTATTCCTTGAATAATCCGTCCGATAATAAGCCATTCTACACTATTAGCAAACCCACAAAATAGTGAACTCAGTCCAAAAAGTACAAATCCTAAGTAGGAAATCTTTAACTTTCCAAATTTATCGCTTAATACCCCTAAAGGCAGGATAGAGCTAGCTAATGCTAAAGTATAGCCGGTTATTGTAAACGATGCAATGTTAGTTGTCGTTTGGAATTCTCCCGTCAGAAAAGATAGGGCGACATTGATGATGCCCGTGTCTAAAGTGGAAAGCAGCATCCCCATACCTGCAATAACTGTTATCAATGAATCTTGTAAACTTCTGTTCATATTTACCTCCTTCAACGCTGTTTATGATACAATGAAAACAACCAATAATCAATCATTCCTAGAAATATCGAATCGTTTGGAGGGATAACATTTGGCTATTACAGTTCAATTTAGTAATTATGCTCGGAAAACAGACGAAACATTGACGCAAAGAATACAATTTGTCTATTCTCCGCTCAATGAATTGTTTAGAAGTTTACATGTCTTATTAAATCCCCGTCACCATGGTACAAATATTGATTGGGTCATTGAGATACAAGACAGATTGACAGACGATTTCTATGAGAACCTTCACTATTTTCAACTCTTTTATGAACTCGGTGTTTCTCCTATCTTGCTTTGCGATTTTCGCTATCATGCAACAACGATTGAAGAAGAGATACAAAATCTAAAGAAATTTCTTAGTGACTTGCCTGCTGCTCAGCTAATTGAGCATTTGGAAAAAGTAACCAGTGACCGAGAAAATTCCTTCATTCCGACATTAGCAAAAGGACTGGAGTGGAAGGATTTCTCATTGAGTAACGATAAGCAGCTGCTTAAGGATTTAAAAAAGGATGCTTCTGATGTCTACCAACGACTTTTCTCCTTTATCGATTGGTATAGACGAGAAATATTTGATAATACTTGGAAAGAGAAAGCCATTCAGCAGAAACTGCTAGATGAAATTCAGAAGCAATCTTCTTTTTTAAGAAGAAACGGTTTAATCGAAATGTTTAATCATTTACAGGTTGACCGCATCCATTGGAAAGAGGATGAGCTGGTCATTATTAAGCCGTTTGATCAAGAAATCCAGCTAAAGGACAGTGACACTATCATGTTATTACCAAGTTATTTTATTTGGCCTCACCTCTTTGTTGAAACTTTCGACCGAGGGCTTGCCATTACTTATGATATTACTGAGCAGTCAAGTTACTATAACGCCACACCGGAAAATTTGATTACTATTTTTAAAGCTTTAAGTGATCCTGTCCGCTTACAAATTATGAATTATGTCATTGATAAACCCAGTACAACAAAATCTTTGGCTCAAATTTTATTAATGAGTAATTCCAGCGTGTCCAGACATCTGCAAATTTTAAAGGAAGCAAAATTACTAACCACTAAAAAAGCGAAAAAATTCGTCCTTTATGAGCCAACACAGCTCGTTACACAACTAATGCCAAACTTTTACCAATTCTTTAAGAATTGAAGCTTTACTCATTAAAAAGGTGGTGAATTACTATATCAATGTCACAAATTATTTCGGTTTTATCAGCTAATCGTTTTCTAACTCAAATTGAGATTGAAAGAATTCTAGGGCATTCTTTGTCGAAAAATGAAGTTACTTTTTTAAAAGCTAGTCCTGAAATAGTCTTATTTAACTTCTACGGGCAGGTTTATTATAAATTAAATAATAATGTCTCCATCACAAAGCAAGGAAGACTAGCCATTGAAAAACTAGCCAGACGTCCTCAAGCAATTAAGCTTGGCCAAGCACGAACATGTTTACACCATTTGGCAGGAAAAGCAGGAGTTACAATATTTGAGTGGTTTATTCAAAATAAATTAATGAAACAAGAATCCCCTATTAACTACTCTTTAACTCAAGCAGGAAGTAATGCTATGCAGCAATGGCTGGGCTATCAGCCCAATTCTAATATAAAATTATGTTTAGATTTTTCTGAAAGAAAATTTCATATTGGCGGAGCATTAGGAGAAAAGATATTAGAAAAACTAATTCATGAAGGAAAATGTCAATTAACTCAAAATAGACAGATTGTTTTAAAAACTGACTTAAATAATCTAATGACGGATTTTTATAAGTAAATCTCTATCAATTTTTAGTTGAATTTATTACTTGTTGTAGAAGTGTTATATTGTGTTAAGAATTTACTTTTTGATTTTTAATCAATAAAAAACACTCTAGTTTTGTACCGACCCTGTACTGACCCCGAAAAGTTGGACAAGAAATATTATTGAAAGGATTTAATTCTGTATTGTACAGGACTAAGTCCTTTTAATTTTGTTTTGATTTGTTTGTTGTTGCAGTAATCGATGTAGTTTGAAATAGCTTGTTTCAATTGGTCAATCGTTTTAAAAGTGGATTCGTAACCATAAAACATCTCAGTCTTCAAACTCCCAAAGTAAATGGATTTCAATGGAGTTTCTAAAGTATTTTTATTTGCTGTAGCTGATATCAAAGCTTTTAAATTTATGGGAATGTTGTATTTTAATCTCAACATGATATAATATCTTTACTATTAATATAGTAGGGTAATCATTGTAATATTCAACGGTAGTATTATGTCCGAGAGGAAGTTTTAATGTATTTAATTAACTTTATCAAAAGGATGTCGCGGAAATCAAATATCCCTGTTCTTATCTATTTAGCGCTTAATGTGTTTATTATTGCTATCATTATCCAAGTAATGTTTAGTGATAGTCAAATAAACTTTATACAATCTTTCTTTTTGGCTTTAGCCTTGTATGCTGTATCAATGTTCATTGCCTTGTCACCAATAGGAGAATGGATTCTTAGACTGCAAACGGGTTGTAAACCCATTAAGAGAGTTGAATATAGTAATTACATTGAACCTCTTTTTCAAGAAGTCTACACTAAGGCAAGAGCTATGGACACTTCAATTCCTGAGGATATTCAACTATTTATGAATGAAGACGAAGCTCCAAATGCTTTTGCAACCGGTCGCAAAACGATTTGCATTACTGAAGGGTTATTATCTGTTCCAGAAAGTCAAATCAAGGCAATTCTTGCACACGAATTTGGACATTTGGCACATAAAGATACGGATTTGATCCTTGTCGTTTCTGTTGGGAATATGATTATTTCAGGTATAATCATATTCATCAGATTGGCTATTGATTTATTTCATTTTATTTTTCACACGATATCATCATTAGCTGGCGGCCAAGAAGGCGCAATTGTCGCTCTTATTTCAACGATTTATCATTTATTAATAACAGCAGTGGTAGTTAGTCTGACTAAACTATGGACTTGGATTGGCATTCTATTTGTAATGAAATCCAGTAGAGCAAATGAATATGAAGCTGATGAATTTGCTTACCGTCTTGGTTATGGTAATGATCTTTGTATTCTTTTGGATACTATTGATGCTTCAGGAGCACAGGGGCTTTTTGCTTCTTTATCTAGTAGTCATCCCTCAAAAAATGACCGCATTGCTAGACTGCAGAATCTTGGAGCAACTTATCAAAGAAACTTTAAGTAGTTTGCTTTAAAAGTTAATGGGGGAATGGCTTGTCTTACAACAAACAGCTTTACCTTGCGGTTTAGTTATTTTTGCTGAAATAATCACTTGATTATCTTAATCAGTTAAAATTCAGTTATTTTGCAAAAATCAAAATAAAAAAGCCTTTGAAACATTAATTTCAAGGGCTTTCTGTATGTTGTCTTATTTTACTTCCGTAAAAATCACGTGTTTGCGCAATTTTGGTGAGTATTTTTTTAATTGCAGACGGTCTGGGGTGTTGCGTTTGTTTTTTGAAGTAAGGTACAAGCGTTCACCAGATTCTTTGTGTTCAAGTGTAATATTTACGCGCATGGTATCTCCCTTCTAATTATTCCGCAGCCTTAGCTTTGGCGATTTTACGTCCTTTGTAGTATCCTTTGAGGGATACACGGTGAGAACGTGAGTAATCTCCGGTAGTTTCGTCAAATTTCACAGCTGGAGCTGTCAAATTGTAATGTGTGCGGCGTTTGTTTTTTTTCGCTTTTGACGTGCGACGTGCAGGTACTGCCATTTTTTCTTTCCTCCATAAGATATAAAGGGCTCTTTAGCCCGTATTCATTTTTTGGGTTAATATGACTTGCGTCAACTTTAACAGTATATCAAAAGATTTTTGTAAAGTAAAGTTACTTGACAGTTTTTTTAGAAAAAAGCTCTGCTATCTTCCAAAAATAGCTTAAAAAATGGTAAAATAGATAAGAATTTTATCTGTATAGAAAGGAAGGACAAGAGGCAAAAAGCCTTTGTGTTGGACTTAAACACAGGCTGAGCGCTGGGCGAAAAAGATAAGGTGTCTGGGAAATCAGGATTTCTGCCGCCTTTCTATTTTGGCTGAGGCTTGCTGCCTTTTGTATCATAAAATATGAAACTTCAAAAACCTAAGGGAACGCAGGATATTTTGCCTAAAGAAACCGCCAGATGGCAGTATGTGGAGAATTTTGCGCGTGAAACCTTTAAGAAGTATCACTACGGTGAGATTAGGACACCGATGTTTGAGCACTATGAAGTCATCAGCCGCTCTGTTGGTGATACGACTGATATTGTAACCAAGGAAATGTATGATTTCCACGATAAGGGGGACCGTCACATCACCCTTCGTCCGGAAGGCACTGCTCCGGTTGTGCGCTCTTATGTGGAAAATAAGCTGTTCGCACCAGAAGTTCAAAAACCTGTGAAAGTATTTTATATTGGCTCCATGTTTCGCTATGAACGCCCTCAGGCCGGCCGCCTGCGGGAATTTCACCAGATTGGTGTAGAGTGTTTTGGTTCCAGTAATCCGGCGACTGATGTGGAAACCATTGCCATGGCCTATCAGCTGTTTGCTGAGCTGGGGATTAAGGATGTTGTTTTGCACCTTAACAGTCTGGGTAATAGCGAGAGCCGCAAAGCCTATCGGCAGGCCTTGATTGATTATCTGACACCGATGAAAGACAGTCTTTCTAAGGATTCTCAGCGCCGTTTGGAAGAAAATCCGCTGCGCGTGCTGGATTCTAAGGAAAAAGAAGACAAGGCTGCTGTTGAAAATGCTCCTTCCATTCTGGATTACTTGGATGAGGAATCGCAGGAGCACTTTGCGGCAGTGCGGGAGATGCTTGAAGCGCTTGGGATTCCGTATATCATTGATACCAACATGGTGCGCGGACTGGATTACTATAACCATACGATTTTTGAATTTATCACGACCGTTGATAAATCTGAACTGACCATCTGTGCGGGCGGGCGCTATGATGGCTTGGTTGAATATTTTGGCGGTCCTGCAACAGCTGGTTTTGGCTTTGGACTTGGCTTGGAACGTTTGCTTTTGGTTCTTGAAAAACAAGGCATTAAGCTGCCGCTGGATGACAGCTTAGATGTGTATGTAGCTGTTCTTGGAAGCAGTGTTAATGCTAAAGCATTGGAGCTTGTTCAAGCACTGCGTGAACAAGGTTTTGCTGCGGAGCGTGATTATCTTGGCCGTAAAATTAAGGCTCAGTTTAAGTCAGCGGATGCTTTTAAGGCGAAAACGGTTATTACGCTTGGCGAAAGTGAAGTTGAAACCGGCCAGGTAACCATTAAAAATAATCGGACGCGGGAAGAGCTGACGGTCAGCTTTGATGCGATTAAAACGGACTTTGCATCTATTTTTGACCAATTGAACTAAAGCAAAGAGACTTGTCCCAAAAACAGACCCGCTGCCGGAAGCCTGTCAGTAGGTGCCGGCAGTCAAAAATATGTTTAAAGAGAAGCTCAGCCATTCTTAAAAATAATGAAAAACTCCTCCTATTGAACCGCACCCCAAAAGTTAGACGTAAAATCTAACGATTGGGGTGCTATTTTTATGAAATTAAGCTATGAAAGCAAGATTCAAATCTATGAGTTACGACAAATCGGAGAGTCAATTAAATCCTTAT
>NZ_MOWR01000011.1 GCF_001937065.1 Streptococcus sp. 'caviae' | reverse complement strand
TATAACGCTTTGACGTTTCATTGAGGCTCACAAAAGGGAAAAATCGCTACTTATCGTGGCGATTTTTCTTTTTGGGTGTTTGAAAAGCTATGCGGGGTATGGGATAACTAACTACGGGAATGATTCATAATATTTGTCTATAAAAGGCAACTGAATCTCGTCTATCTAAAAACTAATTGTTTTAATGGACTGACAGCTGCTGCCCTCTCAGAAATTTGTTCTTTCTAAGTTTACAATATTGTCAATTCTTTGTAAACTGCCGAAAAGTAGCAAATATAGCTTAAAGTATGCCCATGCAGAACTTTTCTAGACAATAAGTAAAAAAAGACTTGACCTTTAATGTGGTCTAATCAAAATAATGAATCAGCGTCTTTTCGGTCAAAATATCAGAATAGGTGTATGATTCAACATAGGTGTTGTCAATTTCACCTGGAATGCTTGCCTCATCTTTATATTCAACAATAAAAAGTGAAGAATAAACTTCAATGAGACGGCCGACCTTATTTTTTTCGCGTTTACGGCCGTTTTCAAGCGTCAGTTCAACCAACTGACCTTCATGATTTTTGACATCTTCTTTAATTTTTTTCATCTTTGCGACATCTGCAAATGCATCACTCATTTAACTGTATCTCTCCTATCTTTCTTCAAATGGGGCTATCGTTGAAAATTTATTGTACTGCTTCTGGAATATTAGCTTGACAGTTCCTCTGGCACCCGCCCGGTTTTTTTCCAATATAACCTCGATGGTATTGTCTTCTAATTGGTCCTGCCCTTCCTCCTTATCGCCTCTGTCATAATAATCATCACGATACAAAAAAGCGACAATATCAGCATCCTGCTCGATGGAACCGGACTCCCGAATATCAGAGAGAACCGGCCTTTTATCCTGACGCTGTTCGACACCGCGAGACAGCTGACTGAGGGCAATAACCGGAACCTTAAGCTCCTTGGCAAGAATTTTTAATTGGCGGGAAATATCAGAAACCTCCTGCTGACGATTCTCAGGACGTGTACCCGTAATGAGCTGAAGGTAGTCAATAACAATCAAGCCCAGCCCATTTTCAAGCTCCTGGTCCAATTTGCGGGCACGCGCCCGAATCTCTGTAACTTTAATCCCCGGCGTATCATCAATGTAAATGGGAGCCTCAGCAAGAGTTCCTTGAGCCAGCGTGATGTTTTGCCATTCCTGCTCACTTAGCTGACCAGTCCGCAAATTATGAGAATCTACCATACCTTCAGAGGCAAGCATCCGATCAACTAGGCTTTCTGCCCCCATTTCAAGTGAGAAAATGGCAACCGGACGGTTGCTCTTTGTTCCGACATTTTGCGCAATATTAAGAACAAAGGCTGTTTTACCAACTGCCGGTCTGGCAGCCAGAATAATCAGCTGATCCGGATGCAGACCCGTTGTAATCTTGTCAAGCTCCTGAAAACCAGTCGGCAGTCCGGTAACATCTGACGTCTGTTTTGAGCGCAATTCAAGATTTTCATAATTGATAGCCAAAACATCAGAAATCTTGCGAAAACCGCTGCGATTGCTGCGCTCATTGACATCAACAAGAGCTTTCTCAGCACCTGCAATGATATCCTCAGCATCTGTTGCTCCTTCGTAGGCCTGGTTGACAGTTTCTGTCAAGCGATCAATAATCCGGCGCAGCATGGATTTTTCAGCTACAATTTTAGCATAATACTCGGCATTGGCACTGGTCGGCACACTGTTGACTAATTCAACAAGGTAAGAGATGCCGCCGATATTTTGCAGGTCCCCCTGACTGTCCAGTATGGCACGGACGGTTGTCGCATCAATAGCATCATTTCGATCATTAAGACTGATCATGGCCTTAAAAATGACTCGATGCGCATACTTATAAAAATCCTCAGGTTCAATATATTCTCGAACAGTAATAAGCTTATCCGGCGCTATAAAAATAGAACCTAAAACAGACTGTTCTGCTACCAAATCCTGAGGCTGAACTCGTAATTCCGGAGTCTCTGGCAAAACTTCTCACCCCCTAACCTTAATTTGTCTGATCATGCAGTCAGGCTTCCTTAACTTGAATCTTGATGATACCGTCAACTTCCTTATGAAGCTTTACAGGCACCTCAATAAGCCCGATAGCACGAATGGAATGATCGAGTTTAATATGGCGTTTGTCCAGTTTAATACCAAACTGTTTGTTTAATTCTTCAGAAATCTTTTTAGCTGTGATAGAACCAAAAGTCCTGCCGTCTGGGCCAACTTTTTCTGTAAACTGAACAAGAGTCGCCTCTTTTTCCAGCTCTGCCTTGATTGCTTTAGCTTCAGCCAGCAGTTCTGCCTGAGCTTTTTCTTCAGATTTCTGCTTGCCTTTAAGTTCATTAATGGCCTGCTTGGTAGCTTCTTTAGCCAAGTTTTTCTTAATTAAAAAATTTTGAGCATAGCCTGTAAGAACTTCCTTGACTTCGCCTTTTTTGCCTTTTCCCTTGACATCTGCCAAAAAAATAACTTTCATCACTAAGACTCCTTATTTTCTTTAAATTCTTCTTCAATTTTTTCTAACAAGAGCTCGCGAACTTCTTTAACAGTCATGTCCTGTATTTGACAAGCTGCTAAATTGAAATGACCGCCGCCGCCCATTTCTTCCATAATCCGCTGAACATTGATTTTATTGCGGCTGCGGGCTGATATCGAAACAAAACCTTTAGGTGTTTTGGTAATAACAAATGTCGCCTCAATGCCCGCCATGTTTAGCATAGTGTCAGCAGCCCTGCCGGCAATAACATTAGAATAGCTGACATCCTCTGCTCCGGCCGTCACAATGAGATTTGGCAGGACACGTTCTCCGCGCAGAATTAACTCATTAACTGACCGGTATTCATCAAAATCAAGAGCTGATATGTTTTGAATTTCAACATTATCACTCCCCAGAGTCCGCAGATAGCTGGCAACATCAAAAGTACGGCTGGTGACACGCGTTGAAAAATTCTTAGTGTCAAGCATGATTCCTGCCATGACAATGCTGGCTTGAATTTTACTTAAACGGTATTTACTGTCTTGGAACTGTAAAAGCTCGGTCACTAACTCGCTGGCGCTGCTGGCACCACTCTCAATGAAGGTCAGCGTAGCATTTTCCGGAAAATCATCATCCCTTCTGTGGTGGTCAATAACAATAACTTCTGTAAACTTATCGTAAAGCTCTCTTGACAGCGTTAACTGCAGTTTGGAATGGTCAACCATGACAAGAAGGGAGTTTTCCGTAACCTGATCCAGAGCTTCCTTTACAGTCAGCAGCTGTGTATTGCCATCATACTGTAAACGTTCGACCGCTCTTTTGACATCATGACCGATGCTGTTTTCGTCATAAACCGCATAAGCATGTTCAATGATATTATTAGCAAAAACCTGCATACCAACAGAGGCTCCCAAAGCATCCATATCCAGATTTTTATGACCAACCACAAAAACACGGTCAACCGTTTTTATCTTATCTGAAATAGCGGTCATCATCGCACGCGTTCTTGTTCGGGAACGTTTTACTGTTGAAACAGAGCCGCCGCCGAAATAAAGCAGCCTTTTGTTCTCCTCATTTTCACGGACAACAGCTTGGTCTCCGCCCCGAACCAGAGCAATATTAAGATTTTTGAGGGCAATCTGGCCAATCTGATCATGATTGGTTCTGCCGTGGGATATTCCCATACTCAAAGTCAGAGGAAGCTGGCGTTCCTGAGCTTCTTTGCGAAATTGTTCCAGCACATCAAATTTATCCTGAATCAGCTGATTTAAGGTGCCGTAATCCGTAAAGAAATAAAATCGATCCATATCGACACGGCAATAAAAGATACCGTTAGTTTGGGCAAATCCAGAAATAAAATTGGCAATAAAACCATTAATCTGAGATACATCTGCATCCGCCAAGGATTCGACAGTATCATCATAATTATCAATAGAAATAACGCCGATAACCGGCTGCAAATCCAGACCCTGCTTGGGACTGTCATTTTCTCTGGATAAATTAAAGAAATAAAAGATACCCTTAGTTACATCTAAATAAACAGAATATTTATTCTCGCCAACTTCCATTGTCTGGTCAGCGGAGCCTTCTTTTTTACTTTTGATAACGGAGGTGATAAACTCACTGTCAAATTCGCCGTCTTCTTTAGTAAAAATCAATTCTGCAAAGGGATTGAACCATTCAATTTTATCTGTTTCAGGATCAAACTGAACAACACCGACCGGCATTTGGTCAAGCAGAGCAATCAGCTTGCCTTCCGTCTGACTGTTCAAAAGTTCAATCTGCTCTAACTCAGAAATTTCATAGACGCTTTTTTGATAATAAAGTAATATGACGATGGCTGCACATGTTGCAAAAATAATAAACATCAGCAGCGCAGAATCTGGAAAAACACGAGCACTGACAGCCAGAATTCCAAAGATAATCATACCTATCATGATTAGGTGACTGGTTGCAAAACGAAATCTTCTCATTATCTAAACCTCTTAAGCCCTAATTATACCATAAAAGCTTGATAAAATATAGGGGGTAAAGAAGGTTGCCTGCCTCCTATTGCTCGTTCTTAGCTGAATTTCTTCTTCCTTCAAGATAAACCATCAAAATAGAAATATCCGCCGGATTAACTCCGGAAATACGGCTGGCCTGTCCGATCGTTTCCGGATTGATCTTTTTAAATTTCTGACGCGCCTCCGTTGCAATAGAATCAATCGCATCCCAGTCAATATTTTTAGGAATGCGTTTTTCTTCCATACGCTTCATTTTGGCAACCTGATCAAGAGCTTTTTTGATATAGCCTTCATATTTAATTTCTGTTTCTAAAAGCTCGATCAGCTTACTGTCCAAGTCCTCTGCTGCCGGACCGATAAACCTGACAGCATCAGCATAGGTCACTTCGGGACGGCGCATAAATTCTTTAGCTGTTACTGCATCTGTTAAAGGCTTGAAGCCCATTTCTTCAACCATCTGATTCGTTTCAGGCACCGGTTTTAATTTCAAGGACTCTAACCGTTTGAGCTCATTGTCAAATTGGGCCTTTTTAATAGCAAATTGCTGATAGCGTTTTTCATCAACAAGACCAACTTGATGCCCAATTTCCGTCAGACGCATATCCGCATTATCATGCCGCAGGATAAGACGGTATTCCGCCCGAGATGTCAGTAAGCGATAAGGCTCCAGAGTTCCTTTGGTCACCAAATCATCAATCATAACACCGATATAAGCATCGCTGCGTTTGAGAATCAGTTCTGGTTTCCCTTGTATTTTAAGAGCAGCATTAATTCCAGCCACAATTCCTTGGCCCGCAGCTTCTTCATAACCAGATGTTCCATTAGTCTGCCCAGCAGTAAAAAGTCCGGAAATTTTCTTGGTTTCCAGAGTTGCGCGCAATTGATGCGGCAAAACAATATCGTATTCAATAGCGTAGCCTGTGCGCATCATTTCAGCCTGTTCAAGACCTTTAATGGAATGAACCAAATCTTTTTGGACATCCTCCGGCAAACTGGTTGACAGCCCCTGAATGTAAACCTCTTCAGTTTCCCGGCCTTCAGGCTCTAAAAACAGCTGATGGCGGTCCTTATCCGCAAAACGAACAATCTTATCCTCAATAGAGGGGCAGTAACGCGGGCCGACACCCTTGACAATGCCAGAAAACATGGGAGCACGGTAAAGATTTTTAGTGATGATGTCATGGCTGGTTTGATTGGTATAAGTCAGCCAGCAGGGAATTTGGTCTTGCACGTAGTCATCATCCTTAGACATAAATGAGAAATGATTAGGTTTCTCGTCTCCGGGCTGAATCTCCGTTTCATCATAATTAATAGAATTAGCCTTTACACGGGGAGGCGTCCCGGTTTTAAAGCGACCGATTTCAAGACCCAGTTCTTTCAAGTTATCAGCAAGGCCAATAGAGGCTAAGCTGTTGTTAGGCCCGGAAGAGTATTTGAGTTCCCCCAGAATGATTTCTCCTCGCAGAGCAGTTCCTGTGGTAACAATGACAGCCTTAGCCGAAAATTTTTGATTGGTGGCCGTCCGAACACCTATAACCTTACCGTCTTCCACCAAAATTTCCTCAATTATAGATTGACGGAGCGTCAGATTTTCCTGCTGCTCAACAGTATGCTTCATATTGCGGGCGTAAAGAGCCTTATCAGCCTGTGCACGAAGAGCCCTAACCGCAGGCCCTTTGCCAGTATTAAGCATCTTCATCTGAATATAAGATTTATCGATATTCTTGCCCATCTCGCCGCCAAGAGCATCGATTTCGCGGACCACAATTCCCTTAGCCGACCCTCCGATAGAAGGATTGCAGGGCATAAAAGCCAGCATTTCAAGACTAATAGTCGCAAGCAAAGTTTTGCAGCCCATGCGGCTGGCAGCAAGACTGGCTTCTACACCGGCATGCCCAGCACCGATGACAATAACATCATAGTTTTCAGTAAATTCGTGTATCATTTGTATCTCCCAAACACAAAAATAGCCAAAACCCTCGAAAATTGTACGTCAAAAGACCTACAATTCTCATGAGCTTTGACCATCATGATTATTGTTACGTTTATTCTATCAAATTCGCCGTAAAAGTCAATTCCTAAAAAAGGATAAGCGTTCTAATAAGACAGAGTTAGCCCCGTATTTAAAAAGGTAATCTGCAAAAGCTTTTCTTTTTAGAATCTTAGTAAGTAAGACTTCATCAACTTGATCAACAATATCTAAAAACGATTTTTTAGTAATAGCATTTAAAGTAAGTAGAAGCTGTGCTTCCTCACGCTTTCGTTTAGCTGCTTCTGGCGGATAGCCGATCCCAAATTCACTATGAAAAAGTTCATTTAAAGTATATTGCAAATTTAATTCCCCAGCCCAGCCAAAATTTAAGCCAAATGACAAAGAAGCGACATTACCATTATTAATACGTCCAAAGAGAAAAGCATCCTGTGGTGTTTGGATGAAACCTGCACGTAAACCTGGCAGACTATTACAAGCCATCATCATGCCTTGACCAGATGAACAGCCAGAAACAACAAAATCAATAGCACCAGTCTCAATAAGCAGACTAATCATGACAGCGACCTCAACGTAAGAGTAATTTTCAGTCTCATCAGGAAAAATACCAAAATTTATGACTTCATGATGGCTTCCAGCTGCCTTTTTGACAGATTCAAAAAGCAGTTGATTGATGCCGGTTCTTGTACTGGCTTGAATCACACCAATTTTCATTTCAAACTCCTATCAATATGTTTACAAATCCCATTTAGTGTTTGACAAAACTGTAAAGCTAAATATACTGACAGACCTTTTCTTCCTGATAGGCATTGTCAATCAATCCGCCGCCAAGACATTCATCTCCCTTATAGAAAACAACTGCTTGACCTGGCGTGATGGCACGCTGCGGTTCATCAAAGACAACTTCCGCCTTATCACCTTTTACATTGACAGTTACTTTACTATCTGGTTGACGATAACGAAACTTAGCCGTACACTCCATTGTAAACTCATCAGGCATGTCCCTTGTAAAATGAACCTGACTGGCTGTCAAGCTGGTTGACATGAGCGCCTCATGATAGAAACCTTGCCCCACATAAAGGATATTTTGGGACAAATCCTTCCCAACAACAAACCAAGGTGCATTGTCACCGCCTTTTTGTCCGCCGATTCCCATGCCGCCGCGCTGGCCGATGGTGTAGTACATAAGCCCATTATGTTCGCCCATATCACGGCCATCAACCGTCATCATACGGCCCTTTTGGGCAGGCAGATACTGGCTGAGAAATTCTTTAAAGTTTTTCTCACCAATAAAACAAATACCGGTCGAGTCTTTTTTCTTAGCTGTCGCAAGTCCTGCTTTTTCTGCAATCTCACGAACTTGCGGCTTTTGCAAATGGCCAAGCGGAAACATCACTTTTTGCAGCTGTTTTTGAGACAGTTGGCTCAAGAAGTAGGTTTGGTCTTTGTTATTATCAGCACCGCGCAGCATGTGAACAGTGCCATCTGCATCACGTGACACTTGCGCATAATGTCCAGTTGCCACATAGTCTGCTCCCAAAGTCAGAGCATAATCCAGAAAGGCTTTGAACTTGATTTCCTTATTGCACATGACATCAGGATTTGGCGTACGTCCTGCACGATATTCTGCCAGGAAATACTCGAAAACACGATCCCAGTACTCTTTTTCAAAGTTGACAGAGTAGTAGGGAATGCCAATTTGGTCTGCTACTGCAGCTACATCTTTGTAATCTTCGGTGGCTGTACAAACACCGAATTCATCTGTGTCGTCCCAGTTTTTCATGAAGACGCCAATCACGTCGTAACCTTGCTCCTTTAAAAGCAGAGCCGTCACGGACGAATCAACACCTCCGCTCATACCAACGACGACACGTGTTTTTGAATTATCTGTCATTGATAATCCTCCCATCAAATGTAAGATACTTAGATATGAAATTCTAGTTTCAAGAATTCAACCCAAGTTCAGTTATTTTTAAACATAGACTTGAAGGGTCCAGTTATTCAAATATCGATTTGAAGGTCGATTTTGAAGCGCCTCAGCGCAAAACATATTATATCACAAAAGAGGCTCTAATCACCACTATATAACTTTAAGAAAAAATTCTCGCATGTTACCGATTGTCAGCTTGTCTATTCTCTATTACAGTTAAGCAAAAACTTGACACTTTTGTCAATATCATTGGTCTCATACCTTATAAATTAAGCTTTAATAACTTTAATAATGTGTCAAGGTTGTAAAACCTTGTCAACTAACCTTTACATTTAACTTTTAGGACAGCTAAAAAGCCATTAGCAAAATCCTAATGACTCTATGTTTAATTAAAATTTCTAAAGTCTACATGCCCCAAGCGGATAATCCTTGAGAATTGTATGCATTGATGGCAGAATTGATTTGATCCTGAACAGTTGCTGTTGAACCCCAGCCAGGCATCGTTTGGAAAAGTCCTGAAGCTCCTGAACCATTGGTTGCATTTACTTGACCGTTTGATTCGCGGGCAATAATATATTCCCAAGTTGATTGCGGAACACCAGTTGCTGCTGCCATTTGTGCTGCTGCTTCTGAACCAGTTGCACCAGCAGTATTACCATTAGCAAGATTGCCGTTAGAGACTGCGTTAGCCGCCTGAGCCTGCTGTGAAGCATAGGTCGTATTACTATAAGCTGCATTAGCTGCAATGGCCGTGTTTTGAACAGCCGCAGTGTCGTCAGGTGCTGCAACTTCTGTCACAGTCTCTGCAGAAGAGACTTGCTCAGCAACAGGCTGACTATTTTCAGGTGCTGCAGCAGGCTGTGCCTGAGTTTGATCAGTATTTTTAGGCTGTACCACTGCAGCTTGAGCGAGAACAGATTCTGATTTCTTAATATGTGCTTCTGTATTGACAGATTCTCCTGTAAAAAGGGTCGCAAATCCTACAAAAAAAGGTAAAACTAAAAATTGGCTTTTAACAACTTTTTTGAATTTCGATTTTTTGACTCTACTGTACATAAAAAATTTGTTTCCTTTCATTATCTCGCTCTCTATCATATAAATTAATTGTTACTTTGGCTTTATTTTTATATTAAAAATATTACAATCATATTTAAAGTAAATAAAAAATGCCCAAAACTATTGAAATTTTGAGCATTTTAGACATCTCTTTAAAATTAATACCAGCCATTAGTATTCCAAAAGGCCTGAGCTGCTGTCCATGAACCATAGCGGCTGGTGACATAAGCATCTGCCACACGTTCTTGGTTCTCAGCTGATAAATCTCCATTTAAATAAGAGCTGCTCAGCTGATAACGGCCATAATACTGCCCGTTTTGAGCACTGTAGTTGCCGCCTGATTCTTTTTGAGCGATAAATTCTTTTGCAGCTGCATCCGATGCACTCAAACTGCTGCTGGTTGATGCTGCCTCAGTTGTCTGCGATTCAGCAGGAGCTGCCGTTGTTGCCTCTGTAGTTTGAGGAGCTTCTGCAGCTGTTGTTGCAGCTTCGCTGACTTGCGTGGTTGCTGGTGCCACCGTCGTTGCTTCACTTACCTGTGTTTCTGCAGGAGCTACTGTCGTTGCTTCCGTCGTTTGAGGAGCTTCTGTAACTGTTGTTGCAGCTTCGCTAGCTTGTGTGGTTGCTGGGGCCGCCGTTGTTGCTTCACTTACCTGTGTTTCTGCAGGAGCTGCTGTTGTTGCTTCACTTGCTTGTGTTTCAGCAGATGAAGGTTGTACTGTCGTTTCAGTTGCCTGAGTGGTTTCCGAAACTGCTGGAGCCTGTGTTTGTGATGAAGCAGCCGGTGCTGTTTCTTCTGCTGCTTGAGGAACTTCTGTTTTTTCCTCATCTAACTCTAAAACTTGATCAATATAAATAAGATGAACATCTTTAATCTTATTTATTTTAGCCAGCTTTTTAACCGTTGTTCCGTGAGCTGAAGCTATTTCTGACAGAGTGTCTCCTGATTTTACAGTATAGCTTTCTGCATGTGCTGCAATGGGCAAAATCAGACTGGCAGCTGTTGCAAGACCTGCGAAGCTAGTTTTTACTGTCTTACTTTTATTTTCTAAAATATTTTTTAATGACATAACTTACTCCTTTTAGCATTATATATCCCATCATACAGTAGATATATTACTCACTTTTTAGAGTAAGATTAAATATATTACAATTAAGTTTTAATTAGAAAAAGAAAACGCCTTCCTTTGCTTCATCAGCAATTATTTAAGCTTTGTCAAATAATTACATCTGCGCACCTGTCAAACGTTTTTCTCATTTTTTTAATAAAAATAATAGTATTCCAAGACAGCAGATACCAATAATGGCCAGGCTGTCCTTATAGGTCCATTTTAACAATCGGTATTTGCTGCGGCCTGAACCTCCTTGATAACCGCGTGCTTCCATCGCTGTTGCTAAAGCATCCGCTCTTTTAAAGCTGGAAGCAAAAAGAGGAATTAGGATAGGAATAATCGACTTTACTTTTTGAATGAGATTCCCTTCTCCAAAATCAACACCGCGTGCTTTTTGAGCGTTCATAATGCGCGTCGTATCATCCATCAGTGTCGGTACAAAGCGCAGGCTCAGCGACAGCATCAAACCAATCTCGTGCACGGGAACTTTTAATGGTTCCAAGGGTTTCAAAAGAGACTCAACGGCATCTGCCAAACTAAGAGGGGTTGTTGTCAGTGTCAACAGTGTTGAAAAGATGATAATCAGCACAAAACGCATAAAAATCAATGCGGCCTGTCCAAGACCGTAATCGGTGATTTTAATAATCCATAATTGAACTAAAACCTCCCCTGCCTGAGTGAAAAAGACCTGAAACAGAGTCGTAAAAAGAATCAAGCCTATCATAGGCTTTAAGCCTTTGAGGAAAAAACCGATTTTAATGCGGGACAGCACCACCAAAACCATGGTAAAAGCAAACATCAAAAGATTTGTAATGACATTATTGGCCCAAAAAACAACAATAATGAAAATAAACATTGACAGCAGTTTGCTTCTTGGATCCAGACGATGAATGAACGAATCACCGGGAATATAACGGCCAAGGATAAGATTATTCATTCTTAATCGCCTCCACAAATTCTTCTAGGGTAATGGGCAGAGAATCGAAAGCCATTCCCTTGTCTCTTAAATCAGCTGCAAACTGAGTAATCTTAGGAACGCCCAATTGTTTGCTCTCTAAAAATTCAATTTTCTGAAAAACTGATTTAGGACTGCCCGAAAGGACAATCCTCCCCTTTTCCAGCACATAAACCCAGTCTGCATAATTAGAGACATCATCCATTAAGTGAGTGACTAATACGATGGTCATCCCTTGCTGGTGAAGCTCTTTAAACAAATGCATCAGCTCACGCCTGCCCTTGGGATCAAGACCGGCAGTGGGTTCATCTAAAACCAAAATGCTCGGCTCCATAGCCAGAATACCCGCAATGGCAACCCTGCGCATTTGGCCGCCCGATAATTCAAAAGGATTTTTTTCAAATAATTCCTCAGAAATACCAACTAGGGCTAATTTTTCACGGGCTATTTTTTCAGCATTTTCCTGAGAAACACCAAAATTCTGCGGTCCAAAAGCAACATCTTTTAAAACCGTTTCATCAAAAAGCTGACTTTCCGGAAATTGAAAGACCAGGCCAACTTTTTTGCGAATACTTTTGATCTCCTTATTTTTGGAATCGGGCTTGATAGCCACATCATCAACATAAACAGTTCCTTCAGTCGGTGTATTAAGACCATTTAAGAGCTGCACAATCGTAGATTTGCCGCTGCCCGTATGCCCTATAAAGGCTGTGAAACTGCCATCTTTAATTTCCAAATCAACATCGAAAAGGGCACGCCCTTCAAAAGGGGTTCCCGCTTGATAAGTATAACTTACTTTTTGGAGAATGATGCCCATAACTTATCTTCCAATTCCTTTTCTGGCAAATAACCTTCATTAAATGTAAAACCGATTGGCTCCAGAGCTTTGATAAGCGCTGAGGCGAAAGGAATATCCAATCCTAAGCTTAACAGTTCATCTCCCCGAGAAAACAATTCTTTCGGGGTTGAACTGGATTCTATCTGACCTTTCTTCATCACCAAAACCCGATCGCTGAGAGCTACCTCATCTAAATCATGAGTGATGGATATAACCGTCATTCCGAAGTCATCACGAATTTTTTGGATAATCTTAATTAACTCCAGACGCCCTTCCGGATCCAGCATGCTGGTTGCCTCATCCAAAATGATGATACTCGGCCGCATGGCAACTGCACCTGCAATCGCTACTCTTTGCTTTTGTCCCCCAGACAGTCTGGCAGGCTCTCTTGTCTTAAAATCAAGCATGCCAACAAGGCTTAAAGCTTCTCTGACGCGCTCTTGCATTTCTTCGAGGGGAACGCCTTGATTTTCCAGACCAAAAGCAACATCATCTTCGACAGTTGCGCCGACAAATTGATTGTCTGGATTTTGAAAAACCATGCCAATCTTATGACGAATATCCCAAATATTGCTGTCTGACAGCTCTTCGCCTTCTATGAAAATTTGTCCGGATTCAGCTTCCAGCAATCCGTCAATCAGGCGAACAGCTGTTGATTTACCGCTGCCGTTGTGACCGATAATGGCTAACCACTCTCCATGTTTCACGTGAAACGAAATATTGTTTAATGTCGGTTCTTTTTGATTCTCATCATAACGAAACGTAACGTTTTTTAATTCAATCGTTTTATCTGCCATTGTCTATTTAAACGTATCCTTGAAAAGGAAGCTGGCTCCTTTGAAATAATCGTAGCCTGAGTAAAGAGTGAAAAACAAAGCGATGTACAGCAAAATAGTTCCCCAGGGCTCAAAGTGACAGAGCAAAAAGATGATGGAAAACATTTGGGTGGCTGTTTTAATTTTTCCAGGCATAGCGGCAGCCAAAACTTCCCCGCCCGTTTCAACTAAAAGCAAACGCAGGCCGGTCACCGCCAATTCACGGCAGATGATAATTGCTGAAATCCAGGCCGGTGCTAAATCAAGACCAACAAGCATGATGAAAGCGCTCATGACCAGCATCTTATCTGCCAAAGGATCAGCAAATTTACCAAAATTAGTCACAACTTTCCACTTACGGGCTAAGTAACCATCCAGATAATCGGTCAGACTTGCTGCGGCAAAAATAATCGCTGCAGCAATATGCCAGCCCGTACTGCTGCTTACAGAGGTTAAAAGCAAGAAAACCGGTATCAGTAAAATACGAATAAGCGTTAATAAATTGGGAATATTTTCTTTTTTAGTCATTAAAAACTCCTTTATTGGACGGTTACATTAATGTTGGTCAAACCGGCATTAATGAGATTAGAGGTGTCCAGTTTTTGACCGTTTATGGTTATGTCAACACCGTTCAGCACAGCAACTGTCAGCATGGAAGTTGTTGAACCTTCTGCCAAAGTGACTGTATAGGTCTTCCCGGATGCTGTCAGAGTTGTTCCGGATTCCCCAGCATCAGTATTGGTAGCTGAAACCCAGCTGTCTTCTTCTCCTGTCAAGGTAAAGGTAATTTCTACCTTACCATTTGTATTACTCAAAGTGACATTATTTCCGCCTTCTGCGAAATCTGTTTCAATATTTGTCTGACTTTGTGCTGTTGTTGATGTTGAAGTTTGATCAGTGGTCTTTTTCTTTTTAGAAGAAGTCGTAAGTTCGGTTTTATCAGAATCACTGTGCAATTGATTATAAGCAATATAGCCGACATAGCTGACAATAGCCAAGGCCAGCAGCACAAGCAAAATCAAGGCCCAAGGGAATCGTCTGCTCGGTTCTTCATCATAATCATATTTGCTGAGGCGAGATGGAATTTTTTCAACTGCAGTATCCGTTTTCTCAAAATCTTCCTCGGTCTCTTCCAATTGCGGTGTTTCCTCTGTCAGACTGATATTTTGAGTAACATCCAAATCAATGGACAAATCCTGAGGGGTTTCAGCTGATTTTTCTTCGCTTTGAGTTTCAGGCTCATCTTTATCTGCTGCCGTATCTGCTGAAGATGAAGAAGCAGGCTCGTCTACTGAAGAAGGAAGAATTAAATCGTCGCTTAGCTCTTGATTGCGGTAGCCGTGAATGATAGAAACCGGGTCCAGACCAACAACTTGGGCATACTTTTCTAAATACTCATTGGTCTTTCCTTCCGGCAGTAATTTGAGCTGATCCAGCTCCATAGCCAATATGTAATGAGGCGCAATGCCTGTTTTGTCAACCACATCATCAAAGCTTAGCTTTTTTTCAATCCGCGCATCACGTAAAATATCACCTATTTTATTCATTTTAGTCTACTCCAGTCCTTTCCGTCGCTACTAATCCTGTTTATTATAACAAATTTTAGACTGTTTTTCTGCCTATTTTGGAAATAGTGTAAAATCTGTCACTTGCATGTCTGTCATAATCTGCCGTCCAAATTCCATAACTTCTTTTATTTCCAGACTTTGCAAAACTTTTGGAAAATCAAAGTAAGTTTCTTTTTGCCACAAATTATCAATAAATTGATTGGCAAGGGTGTCAATGCTATCCAAACTGCTGATAAAATCTCCATACAGCTCATTTCGCAGAGTTTGCAAGTGGGCTTCTGATAAATTTTCATCTGCTTCAAACTTCTTGACTGCTTGACGAATCTGATTGGACATGGCAATGGGTTCCTTTGTGTCAAGCATGATGACAACAAATTGATAAGAAGCTGACACTTCAATTTTCATATCAAAAGAATCGTCAATCTTCCCTTCTTCATACCATTTTTGATAGCGCTGAGAGGTCCAGCCAAACAGCAGGGAGAAAAAGAGCTTCAACAGCAGCTTTTCTCTTAATAAAGACTTGGTTTTCTTTCCGATAAAATTAAAACGAAAGCCTACAGCCAATTTGGGAAGCGTGATATCTTTCTGCAGTGAACTGGCTGATGTAACAGGCAGCAGCTTTAAATCTGAATGTTCAATTTGAGGAGGCTTGATTTGAGGGCCTTCCTTTTGAACAGTGACAATGTCCTTGTAAACTTGCTTAACATCAAAAGATCCAACAACTAAAAGAATTAAATTTGAAGGATGGTAAAAATAACGGAAATTTTCCTCTAAATCGTGCTTAGTCAAATCACGGATACTCGCTTGACTGCCGACAATATCTTCTGCCAGAGGAGTTTTAGGATAAAGCTTAGCTAAAATCCCTTGATAGAGAAAGTCATCGGCATCATCTTGATACATGTCAATTTCCTGAGCAATGATATCTTTTTCATTTTCAATTGACGCATCTGTAAAGATAGCTTTACTGGTAAAATCCTGCAGCAAGGCAAGGTTTTCTTTAATGCTGTCAACTGCTGAAAAATAATATACCGTTTTATTAAAATCTGTGTAGGCATTGCTGTCTGCCCCTAGTTTTGTAAACTCATAGGAAGCATCTGTGCCCTTTTCCATTTCAAACAGCTGATGCTCTAAAAAATGTGCAATGCCTGCCGGATACTTCTTAAGTTTACCGTCTACTGTAAACTCTGTGTCAATTGAACCAAATCGGCTGCTTATAGCAGCAAAAGTTTCTTTAAAATCTTTTTTAGGCAGCAAAAAAACAGTGATCCCATTGTCCAGCTGATTGAAATAAAACTCTTCACCACTATCTGGAAATTGACGCTTTTTTAATCTCGTTGCAGCCATTTATTCTCCTTCCAAAAAATAGATAGACTGTAGCTTAACAAGGTTAGCCACCCTGACAACGTCTTCTTTACTTATCTTATTAACCTTGTCAATCAAATCTTCTGCAGCCAGACAGCGCTCTTTTAAAAATTGACAGTTGTAATGATAGTCAATCATACTTTTAGGATGATCTTCCGATAATTGGATATTGTTGACCAGCATTTTCTTAGTCTGATTTAATAGATGGCTGGAAAAGCGCCCCAGCTTCAAATCATTAAACTGTTTATTGATTAACTGAAAAGTCTGGGGCCTTTTTTTACTGTCAATGCCAGTGTAAATTTGCAGTAAACCTCTGTAACTGTCAAAATGGCTGCCGATACTATAAGCCAGACCTTGTTTTTCTCTGATTTCAGTAAACAATTTTGAATGCGGAAAGGCGCCTAAAATACCATTGAAGACCAACAAAGCATGGTAATTGCTGTCACCGTAAGTTATTGGCAGATGGTAACCCAGCTGCAGAATAGATTGCTGGTTTTCTCTTTGTTCAACTCTTTCCTGAACAACTTTTGAGTAATTCTGCTGATAAAAAAAAGTTAATTCTTTCTGCCGATCTTTTAAAGGGAACTCTTCAACTAACTGCAAAACGTGATAGTCATCAAAATTTCCTAAAACAAAAATATCAATGCGGTCTTCCTTCAGCATTTTTTGAAATTCTTGATAGGCGGTGTAAGAATTTTCAGCGGCCACTAAATCAGCTGTCGCATCCTTTGAATGCTGCATGACTTCTTCTTTGAAAAAAAGCTTTTGCAGCTCCAAGTGGCTGTAGTAAAAGGCATCTTCTTTATCAGCTTTTAAATACCTCATTAAATTTGCCTTCTCAATGTCAAAGCTCTTGCTCTGATAATGCTCCACTGAGGCTAAGGGATTGAACAGGACGTTTCTTAAAAAAGCGACTATTTCTTCCAAAATAGATCCGCCTTCTGGCACAAACCGATCCGATACAAAAGAAATGTCAATATCAACAATATGAACCCGGCCCTTGGCTGAGACCTGTGTGGAAAAGCGAGCACCATAAAGATTGGCCAATTTTTCTCTGAATGCCTGCGGTGTCGGATAGGCATTGTTTGCTGTTGCCAACATTTGAGCAACCAAAACACGGCGGGCTAATGTTTTGCTGTTTAATTCTCCGGAAAAACGAAAAGTAATATGATTAGTCTTAAATTTGGTCGTTTTAATCAAGTGTAAATGTACATCTTGGGCTAATTTCATGGGACTTCCTTTAATATGTTATTCCGTTCAATTATATCATTTTATGCTATAATTATCCTTAGAGAAAGTTGAGGAATTTATGGAATATAAACTTTTTGGAGACTATATTACACTGCAGGCACTTTTGAAAAATCTAGGCATTATCTCAAGCGGAGGTGCCGTTAAATCTTATTTGGCCAATACAGAGGTCTTATTTAACGGGCAGCCGGAGACACGACGCGGCAAAAAGATTCGCTTGGGAGATCAAGTTGCTATTCCAGCATCAGACATTTTGATTACTGTTGTTGAACCTTCCTCAAAGGAGAAGGCAGAGCACCTTAGCCAGCTGGCCGAAAAAGAAAGAGTAGCGGCTCTGGTAAAAGAATTGAACCAAAAAAACAAGAAAACCAAGCAGCATAAAGAATCAAAAACAGCTCCTAAAACTAAAAAAGCTGTCAGATTCCCCGGCACTTAACTATGTGGATAGAAAAAATCAAATTAACAAATTACCGCAATTATCAGGAGCTTGAGACTGAATTTTCGCCAAAACTTAATGTTTTCGTCGGTCAAAACGCCCAAGGAAAAACTAACTTTTTAGAAGCTATCTATTTTCTGTCTTTAACACGCAGCCATCGGACACGCTCAGATAAAGAGCTGATCCGGTTTGGTCAAAAAGAGCTGCATGTCTTAGGAATCTTAAACCGAATCAACGGCAAAGTTCCTTTAGAAATAACCTTATCAGACAAGGGCAGAACGACGAAAATCAACCATTTGAAACAATCCAAACTGTCAGACTACATCGGTATGATGACGGTTGTTTTGTTTGCGCCGGAGGACTTGCAGCTCGTAAAAGGATCGCCCAGTCTTAGAAGAAAGTTCATTGATATTGATTTAGGACAGATCAAACCTGTCTATCTGGCTGATTTATCGAATTATAATCATGTTTTAAAACAAAGAAATTCCTATCTTAAAAAAGCTGACAAGGTTGATTCAGATTTTCTAAGTGTTTTAGATGAGCAGCTGGCAGATTTTGGCAGCAGAGTCATCAGGCATCGCTTTGATTTCATCCATGATCTGACCAAGGAAGCAGACAAACACCATTTTACCATTTCAAATCAGAAGGAACATTTAAGCATTTCCTATCTTTCTTCAGTCAAATTTGATGATAAAAAAAACATTGAGAAAAATTTTTTATCCCAGCTGCAACAGAGCCGTCAGCGAGACATTTTCAAGAAAAACACTGGTCTGGGGCCTCATCGTGATGACTTAGAGTTTTTCATCAACGGAATGAATGCCGGTTTTGGCAGTCAAGGTCAGCACCGCAGTTTAATTTTATCTTTAAAGTTAGCTGAAATCGAACTCATCAAATCTGTCACCGGTGATTATCCCATCCTTTTGCTGGATGATGTGATGAGTGAGCTTGACAACCACAGACAAACCAAGCTTCTAGAAGGCATCAAGGAAAATGTCCAAACATTTATCACGACAACCAGTCTGGAGCACCTTCAGCAGCTCCCTGAAGATTTGAAGCTCTTTACCATCCATCAGGGACAAGTCTCTGAAGATTAACGAAGCTGTAAAAATGTTGTCAAGTTCACTTTACAATTATGTAAAAACGTTGTTGGCAAATACTGGTTTTAAAGTATTTATGATTAAAGCTGCTGTCAAGTATTTTTTTACACTTGCATATTTTTGATAAAAAAAGAAACTGTAGTAACTAAACAGTTTCTTTTTTATCTCTTTTTACTGTACAGAATAATTAGGGGCTTCGTTTGTAATCTGAACATCATGCGGGTGGCTCTCAATCAGACCAGCTCCTGACATTTCAATAAACTGAGCATTTTCACGAAGTTCCTGCAAATCAGCCGCTCCAACATAGCCCATACCAGATCGGATACCGCCTAACATTTGGAATACAATATCTGCTGCTGCACCTTTATAAGCTACACGGCCTTCAATGCCTTCCGGAACAAGCTTATTGGCTTCATTGACAGAACCTTGGAAGTAACGATCGCTCGACCCTTTCTTCATAGCTGCAATTGACCCCATGCCACGGTATGTTTTAAACTTACGCCCTTGATAAATTTCGGTTTCACCCGGTGCCTCATCAGTACCCGCAAACATAGAACCGAGCATGACAGCATTGCCGCCTGCAGCAAGAGCTTTAACAATGTCTCCTGAGTACTTGATACCCCCATCTGCAATAATGGTCTTGCCATATTCACGCGCAACGCTGGCTGCATCATAAATGGCTGTAATCTGCGGAACACCTACACCGGCAACAACACGGGTTGTACAGATAGAGCCCGGACCGATTCCTACTTTAACCACATCAACACCGGCATCATAGAGAGCCCGTGCACCAGCAGCAGTGGCAATATTTCCGGCAATTAAAGTCTTGTCAGGAAAAGTCGATCGAATCTCAGCAATTTTCCGAAGAACACCAGCAGAGTGGCCGTGAGCTGTATCAATGACGATGGCATCTGCTCCAGCCTCAAAGAGTGCTTCTGCACGCTCGAAAGTATCAGAAGTGACGCCGACAGCACCGGCAGCTAAAAGACGGCCAAATTCATCTTTAGCAGCACTTGGAAATTCAATGACCTTTTCAATATCCTTAATGGTAATGAGACCGGACAGACGGCCAGTTTCATCAACCAAAGGCAATTTTTCAATACGGTGTTCGTGCAAAATACGCTCTGCTGTTTCAAGGTCTGTTCCTACAGGAGCAGTCACCAGTTTTTCACTGGTCATATGCTCTGAAATCGGTGTATCATAATCAGAAATAAAACGCATGTCGCGGTTAGTAATGATACCCACCAATTTACGATTCTCAAGCGTTTCTACAATCGGCACCCCGCTGATACGGTAGCGCTGCATTAATTCTTCAGCTTCAGAAACCTTATGATTAGGTGTCAAAAAGAAAGGATCAATAATAACGCCGTTTTCCGAACGTTTGACCTTACGAACTTCCTCAGCCTGCTCTTTAATAGACATGTTCTTATGAATAACGCCAAGACCGCCTGCACGCGCAATGGCGATTGCCATTTTACTATCTGTGACAGTATCCATAGCTGCAGTGATAATTGGAATATTTAATGTCAAATTTTTGGCCAATTTGGTCTGCATATTAACTTCATTTGGAAGAACATGGCTCTCAGCCGGAATAAGCAATACATCATCAAAGGTATAACCTTTTTTCAAAAATTTAGTGTCCCAATTTGACATTATTTAATCCTCTTTTCTATACATTTTTGCCGGTCGGCTACTTTAATTGTTACTATAATAACACGCTAAAATCATTTGTCAATAAATTCCGGAAAATTTGCCAAAGAAAAAAGCAGAGTCAAAGGCTGATTTTTACAGCGTTTCCTCTGCTATTTTTATACGAAACTTTCTAAAAATAATTAATGCCCATAGCTTTTTTGACATCATCCAAGGTTTTTGAAGCTGTCTGACGAGCTTTTTCACTACCTTTTTTCAGCATATCAAAAACATAGCCCATATCCTTGGCATATTCCAAACGCCGTTCACGAATTGGCTTTAATTCCCGTTCTAAAACATCAAGCAAGTAGCGTTTTGTCTTCACATCGCCTAAACCGCCCTTTTGATAGTGTTCCTTCATGGCTGCAATTTCAGCTTCATCTTCAGGACGGCCAAACACATCAAGATAATGGAAAACCATATTGCCGTCAATAGAGCCAGGATCTTCAACCCGGATATGATTTGGATCAGTGTACATGCTCATCACTTTTTTGCGGACAGTCTCCGCATCATCTGACAGATAAATACCGTTGCCCAAAGATTTGGACATTTTAGCATTGCCGTCAAGCCCCGGCAGGCGGCCGGCAGCCTCATTTTCTGGATAAATGCCTTCCGGTTCTACTAAAACATCGCATTTATAAGTATGGTTAAAACTGCGGACAATTTCGCGTGTCTGCTCAATCATTGGCTTTTGGTCATTGCCAACCGGCACATAATTAGCTTTAAAGGCAGTAATATCAGCAGCTTGTGAAATAGGATAGACCAAAAAACCTGTCGGAATAGACTGTCCAAAGCCTTTTTGAGCAATTTCCGTTTTAACCGTTGGATTGCGCTCCAAACGGGCAAGAGACACTAAATTCATATAATACATGGTCAATTCAGCCAGTTCAGGAATTTGACTCTGAATAAAAATAGTCACCTTTTCCGGATCCAGACCCACTGCCAAATAATCAAGGGCAACATTGCCCACCGACTCCTTGATAATTTCAGATTCTTTAGCGTGATCGGTTAGGGCCTGCTGGTCTGCCAAAAAAACAAACATGCGGTACTTGTCCTCATTTTGCAAAAGAACACGGTTTTTTAAGCTGCCGACATAATGCCCCAAGTGCAGTTTTCCTGTCGGACGGTCACCTGTCAAAATAATAGGTTTTGTCATTTCTGTTCTCCTAAATTACAATTAGTTCAATTATAACATAATTATAAGCAGCAGGAGGACAAATCAAAAGCAGCTGCAGGAAATTTTTACAGCAAAGGGATTTAATTGAAAAATAAGGGCTTTTCCTGTAAAATGTAGTAGTATCAAAAGATGAGGTGAGAAATTGTTAACTGTATCAGATATTTCGCTGCGTTTCAGCGATCGTAAACTTTTTGATGATGTCAATATTAAATTTACAGCGGGAAATACCTATGGTTTGATCGGTGCTAATGGCGCCGGAAAATCAACATTTTTAAAAATTTTAGCTGGCGATATTGAACCTACAACCGGACATGTAACTCTCGGTCCTAATGAACGCTTGTCTGTTCTTCGTCAAAATCACTTTGACTACGAAGACGAACGTGCCATCGATGTTGTTATCATGGGCAATCAAGAGCTCTATGGTATTATGAAAGAAAAAGATGCTATTTACATGAAAGCAGATTTTTCAGACGAAGACGGCGTCCGTGCCGCTGAACTGGAAGGACAATTCGCTGAATTAGGAGGCTGGGAAGCTGAAAGTGAAGCCGCTCAGCTGCTGCAAAACCTTAATATCCCTGAGGATCTCCACTATCAAAATATGAGTGAACTGGCCAATGGTGATAAGGTCAAGGTTTTGCTGGCCAAGGCTCTTTTTGGCAAACCGGACGTTCTCTTGCTCGATGAGCCCACTAACGGTCTTGATATTCAGTCCATTAATTGGCTGGAGGATTTTCTGATAGACTTTGAAAATACGGTCATCGTTGTTTCCCACGACCGGCATTTTCTCAACAAAGTCTGTACCCACATGGCCGATCTTGATTTTGGTAAAATCAAACTCTATGTCGGAAACTATGATTTCTGGAAAGAGTCCAGCGAACTGGCGGCAAAACTGCAGGCTGACCGCAATGCCAAAGCAGAAGAGAAGATCAAGGAACTCCAAGAGTTTGTGGCTCGCTTTTCAGCCAATGCTTCTAAGTCAAAACAGGCGACATCCCGTAAAAAAATGCTGGATAAAATTGAACTGGAAGAGATTGTTCCTTCCAGCCGGAAGTACCCATTCATTAAATTCCAGGCAGAGCGTGAAATTGGCAACGATCTTCTGACTGTCGAAAACCTCTCAGTTAAAATTGACGGTGAGACCATCCTTGACAATATCAGTTTTATTTTAAATCCGGGAGATAAGACTGCCATCATCGGTCACAATGACATTCAGACAACAGCTCTTATGCGTGCGCTTATGGGAGACATTGAATACGAAGGCACAATTAAATGGGGAATTACGACAAGCCGCTCTTATCTTCCAAAGGACAACAGCAGTGATTTTGCAAGTGATGAATCTATTTTAGAATGGCTGCGCCAATTTGCCGGCAAAGAAGAAGATGACAATACCTTTCTTCGCGGTTTCTTGGGCCGCATGCTCTTTTCCGGTGATGATGTTAACAAGTCTGTCAATGTCCTCTCAGGAGGAGAAAAGGTGCGCGTGATGCTCTCTAAATTAATGCTGCTCAAATCTAATGTGCTTGTCCTCGATGACCCTACCAATCACTTGGATTTAGAGTCCATTTCAAGTTTAAATGACGGTCTCAAAGATTTTAAAGAATCTATCATCTTTGCCAGCCATGACCACGAATTCATTCAGACATTGACCAACCATATCGTTGTCATCTCTAAAAACGGTGTTATTGACCGTATTGATGAAACCTATGATGAATTCCTTGAAAATGAAGAAGTGCAGGCAAAAGTTGCTCAACTCTGGCAATAAAAAGCGGAAACGCTTTTTATTTTTTTATAAAGAAAATCTATGATGAACTATTTAAAAAATCACAAACAGAGCCTTATTTTTTATTGCATCAGTTTTGTACTGCCTGCTTTTATCATGTTTACTGTACTTTTTGCAAAAAACATTTACTGGGGCAGTCAGACCACTCTTTTAGCCAGCGACGGCTTTCATCAGTATGTCAATTTTGATACGCTGATTCGCAATATCCTTCATGGAACAGACAGCTTATTTTATTCTTTTAAGGACGGACTGGGTTTTAACGTTTTCGCTCTGATGAGCTATTACTTAGGCAGCTTTTTGACACCTCTGACTTATTTTTTCACTGTTCAAACAATGGCTGATGCCTTTTATCTTTTTACCTTGATAAAATTTGGATTAATTGGTCTGTCAGCTTTTTATTGTATGAGCCAGCTTTATCCCAGCCTAGCAAAACATCTGCTTCTAATGCTGTCAACTTCCTATGCTCTTATGAGTTTTACCAGCAGTCAGCTGGAGTTAAATAACTGGCTGGACATTTTTATTTGGCTGCCGCTGATTTTGCTGGGCTTAGATCGCTTAATGAATAAAAAAGGCCTAACCCTTTATTTTCTTGCCTTAAGCTGCTTATTTATCCAAAATTATTTCTTCGGCTTTATGACAGCCATTTTCCTGCTGCTTTGGTTTTTCGTTCAGGCATCATGGCATTTTAAGGAAAGAATCAAAAGATTTGCTGATTTTGCTTTGGTTTCTCTTTTTTCGGCACTCACCAGCGCTTTTATGCTGCTGCCAGCCTTGCTCGATCTGAACAGCCACGGAGAAAAGGCAGCTGAGCATTTTGGCATATTATCTCAAGATTTTGGCCTCTTTGATCTGTTTGCTAAAAACATGGTTGGCAGTTACGACACGACAAAATACGGCTCCATCCCAACCATTTACATTGGATTATTGCCCCTAATTTTAGCTCTTGCTTTCTTTTTTATTAAAACCATTAAAGGTTCTGTCAAGATAGCCTACCTACTGCTTATTGCTTTCGTTATTGCCAGTTTTATTTTCCAGCCTCTGGATCTCTTTTGGCAGGGCATACATTCGCCCAATATGTTTCTTCACCGTTATTCCTGGGTCTTTTCCATTGTTATAGTGATGATGGCAGCCGAAACCCTGTCTAGATCAGAGCATTTGACCTTCAAAGTTTTTTTCCCTGCCTTTGTTCTGTTAGTTCTTGGATTTACAGGCGTTTTCTTTTCTAAGGAAAACTATGATTTTTTGACACCAGCACACTTCATACTGACCGGCCTCTTTCTAATTGCCTACGGTACAATTTTCTTCATTTTCTTCACTAAAGGAGCCTCTCAAAAGCTGATTATTTCCTTTACACTCATCTTTACAGTTTTCGAACTGTCTTTAAACAGTTTTTTCCAAATTGAGGGAATTGAAAATGACTGGAACTTTCCTTCCAGAAATGTTTATGAGGATAATATCAAAGAAGTTGACAACTATGTCAAGTTAGCTGACCGAGAAACATCTGGTTTTTTCCGTCTGGAAAAACTGTTTCATCAGACTTTAAATGATGGCATGAAATTCAATTATAACAGCATTTCTCAATTTTCATCTGTCAAAAATACTCTGTCTGCTGAATTATTAAATGCCCTAGGCTACTATTCTCAAGGCAACCATGCTTTCATCAATTACCATAACAATACGATTTTAATGGACAGCCTTTTCTCGGTTGCCTATAATATCAGCAGCCAAGATCCAGATAAATTTGGATTCCAGCTTAGAAAAAAAGGCAAACACTACAGCCTCTATAAAAATTCTTACCAGCTGCCCTTGGCCCTTATGTCAAAAGGCGTTTACACTGATGTCAAGTTAGATTCCGATCCGCTTAGCAATCAAGAAAAAGTTGTCAAAGAATTAACAGGAATAAAAGACAGCTTCTTTACAGAAATTCCTCTCCTCTCAAGCAAAAACAGCCAAGTTTTAAACGGCCGCACAGCTGTTACTGATTTTAAAGGGAGTCAAGCAAAAGTTTACTACACTGTAAAGGCACCTGCTAACAGTCAGCTTTATGTCAATCTTCCTAATATGAGTTTTAGCAAGGAAGAAGAAAAAAATATTTTACTGACAGTTAAAAACCGAAAAATGCAGCAAACGGCAGACAACAGCTACTATTTGTTTAATTTAGGCCCTTATAAACAAGAGCAGCTTTTGACTTTCAAATTTGATTTTCCTAATAATAAAACCGTCAGCTATGACTTGCCGCATGTTTATGCCCTAAATTTAACAGCCTACCAAAAAGCCATCGCACAATTAAAAAATTCGGCAGTTAAGGTGTCAACTCGAAGAAATCAAATCATGACATCTTACACAGCTAAGAAAAAGAGCTCGCTGATTTATACCCTGCCTTATGACAAAGGGTGGTCAGCAGTACAAGGCGGGAAGAAGCTGAACATTCAAAAAGCTCAGAAAGGCTTTATGAAAATCACTGTTGAAAAAGGCCAAGGCAAGATCACCATGACCTTTATTCCTCAAGGTTTATATCAAGGAATTCTAATATCTGCTTTTGGTCTCTTTCTTTTTATACTTTATCGGCTGCATAAGCAAAAATCTATTAGAGCTGACACACCGCCAAAAGGCTGAAAGGTGCTGAAAAAGTGCAATAAAAAAATCCTGCAATTATACAGGATTAAATGTCTTATCACTCCGGCAGTAGGACTCGAACCTACGACATCATGATTAACAGTCATGCGCTACTACCAACTGAGCTATGCCGGAATTAATAGTCCGTACGGGATTCGAACCCGTGTTACCGCCGTGAAAAGGCGGTGTCTTAACCCCTTGACCAACGGACCATTATTGATTAACACTCTTATTATTATAACAAATATCTTTGATTTGTCTAGCTTTTTTTCAAAAAAATTATGAGAATATTTCCCCTTTGCTGTTAGACAAAAGACTTAGAAATACACCAATCTGTAAAGATTGACAGCAGCCCATAAATTTTGGTAAAATAATGAGGTTATAAGGTCTCATAGCTCAGCTGGATAGAGCATTCGCCTTCTAAGCGAACGGTCGCAGGTTCGAATCCTGCTGGGATCAAAAGCAGGACTGGCATGTGCCAGTCTCAGGTTGTAGACAAACTCTATAGTTAGCATTTCACAAGCATACACATCTTAGGATAATATTAATTCACAATCTATAAGAAAAATAGGCGAATTGAACGAGCCTGACCCTGATACTTTCCGCTGTAGCAAAAACGCCAGAAATCACTTATTTCTGGCGTTCGGAGATTTTGAGACTTGGGCTCAAAATCTAGGTATGAAATTCCAAAGGAAGTTGCTACCGTCCGCGCTACCTAAGGAAAGTATCATAACACAATAGTTCTTTTGATAAAAATTGACTTTTTCTTCAGTCTGGGACTGGCATGTGCCAGTCTTTTTTATTATCATGCTTAAGGTTAATGTCTGAACAGTAATCACGAATCCTTGATGTCATTTTCTTTTCGTTCCATATTTAGAAAATACACCAATACTAACATTGGTAAAAGCAAAAGATAAAGGCTGCTTTCGGTCAGGTAGCGGCACAGAGCAGCAGACACCCACACACCAGCCATAAAGGTAATAATAACTGCAATGATATAGAGCGACTGCTTTAGAATCTGCTCATCTTTTTCCACACTGCCCTTAAGAAACAGATAGGCAGCATTTTTTATATTGCCTGTCATCATGGTATTGGTATAGGCATATCCTCTGACCCGCTTGAAAGTCGCCAGCTGAATAGAGGCAAAAGTTGCCAACCCTGCAATCGTAAAAATAGAAGGCAGCAAAGGACTTAATACAGCTATCACCGCCAACAGAATCAGCATCACATAAGTGCTGCATTTATGCCATCTCACGTTTTTAGGTGTGACCCATTTTTTAAGCAAATAATAGAAAAACTGTCCTAAAATAAAGAAAACAATGGGAATCAAAAAACTAAAGGCCTCTTTTAAATGTCCCTCTGCAATATTGATGGTCATATACAGCAAATTTCCCGTCTGCATGCTGGCAAAGCGTCCTTCCTGAGTGATGAAGGTATAAGCATCAATAAAACCGCTGATAAACGTTAAGAGCATGGCCACCCTCAGTCCTTCAAAATTTTGATACTTTTTTGCCATTTTTTCTCCTTTTTGTTTCACGTGAAACACCTTTCATAGATATTTACTGGCTTCTCGGACGGATAAACAATTCATTTGTCCCTGATATTTTTTAATAAAGTGATAAACCCAGCTGGCGCTGCAAAGGCGTTGGAATCCCATAAAAGGCAAAATGGTTTTTTTTGATATTTTAGTCATTTTGGCAGCTTTTTCTAAATCGGAATTCCTTTCAAACAATTAATCATCTCAGAATAGGTCAGCAGGTCTCCTATTTGTGATAAGGACTTCCTTCCTGAATCATAAAGGTTCGGTAAATTTGCTCTGTCAGCACTAAGCGCATCAGCTGATGAGGCAGAGTCATAAGGCCAAAACTAAGGAGCAGGTCAGCCCGCTTTTTAACTTTCTGGGAAAGTCCCAGGCTCCCGCCAATAATAAAGCTGAGGTCAGAATAACCTTTTAGTTTAGCATCGGACAGGATTTGACTGAACTTCTCAGAAGAAAGCTGCTCACCCTCAATAGCCAAAGCAATCACAAAATCTCGGTTAGAAATTTTAGACATAATCCGCTGACCTTCTTTTTCAAGAATCTGCTCATTCCGTGCCTGACTGGCATTGTCTGGCGTTTTTTCATCTGGCAGCTCTATCATTTCAAACTTAGAAAAACGGCTCAAACGCTTGCTGTATTCAGCAATGCCGTCTTTTAGATACTTTTCCTTTAGCTTGCCAACTGTTATTAATTTTACTTTCATACTTTCTATTATAACATCTTTTTCAGCAGACTTATCCACAGTTTTTTAAAGAGACGGCTTTTCTAAAAAGCACCTATTTGCAAATATAAGTCAACATTTTCAGAAAGTTTTCCACAACTTGTGGATTCTTTCTTTTTTTACTGTTTTAAGGTATAATTAAGTCAAATTTCTTAGACTGTTCCAGACTAATGATTGAAAAATTCGGAGGTTCTAAAAGTGAATAATGCAAAACCCCATACCTTCCTAAAATGGTTTGTCCCTTTTCTGCTTATTTTTTTAAGCTTTATCTTAGGAATTATCTCAACAGCAGTATTTTACTGGGTATCAGGCCATAAAACAGATTCTGACGGCGGAAAAACAACTGTCAGCAATGTAGTCTATAATACCAAATCTGACACCACTGAAGCTGTTAAAGATGTCAAAAATGCTGTGGTCTCAGTTATTAATTACCAAAAAACTGATAACAGTTATTACAATAACTACGGTGACTATGGAGATGACTCACAAGACGAAAATAAGTCAGAAGATGGTTTAAATGTCTATGGTGAAGGATCCGGTGTTATCTACAAAAAAGATGGAGACAGCGCCTATCTGGTAACCAACAACCATGTTATAAAAGATGCTGAAAAGCTGGAAATCATGCTGGCTAACGGAAAAAAAGTTGTCGGAAAATTAGTCGGCTCTGATACCTATTCTGATTTAGCTGTTGTGAAAATTTCTTCTAAAGAAGTCAGCACGGTTGCTAAATTTGCTAATTCAGATAAGATCAAGGTCGGCGAACCTGCTATTGCCATCGGCAGTCCACTGGGAAGCGACTATGCTAATTCGGTAACGCAAGGTATCGTCTCCAGCCTCAGCCGCACGGTTACCTCACAAAATGAAAACGGTGAAACCATTTCAACCAACGCCATCCAAACCGATGCTGCTATCAATCCTGGTAATTCCGGCGGCGCTTTAATCAATGTTAAAGGACAGGTTATCGGCATTAATTCAAGTAAAATCGCATCAAGCAGTGATTCAAGAAGCGGTGTAGCTGTTGAAGGTATGGGCTTTGCTATTCCATCAAACGATGTGGTTTCCATCATTAACCAATTGGAAGAAAACGGTGAAGTTATCAGACCGGCTCTTGGTATTTCCATGGCTAATCTGAGCGAAGCTTCAACCAGCGGCAGAGAGTCCTTAAAACTTCCAAGTGATATTACAAGCGGTATCGTTGTTCTTTCAACTCAAAATGGTATGCCGGCTGACGGTAAGCTGCAAAAATATGATGTCATCACAGAAATTGACGGCAAAAAAGTAGCTTCCATCAGTGATCTGCAAAGCACTCTTTACAAGCATAAAAAAGGTGATACGATTAAAATTACCTTCTACCGCGGCAAAGATAAGAAGACAGTGGATATTCAGCTGACAAAGACAAGTCAGGATTTAAATAATTAATGATGTAAAAATCAGCAAGCAACAACTGCTGTTACAGCCAATCTGAAAAGCTGAATATGAAGTGCTTGACTTTCCTTTTGACAATCACATTCCGCTATTAAATAAGATTTTTCAACTGTATCAGGAATGGACAAAAAGTGTTTCTTTTCAACTCCGGCACGTTTTTGTCCTTCCTTTTTCATGGAGTTAACAATGCTTGAAGAACTAAAATACCTTGACCCCAAAGATATTAATCCTAATCCATATCAGCCAAGACTTCATTTTGAACCTAAAGAACTGGAAGAGCTGGCACAGTCTATCAAAGAAAATGGCCTGATTCAGCCTGTCATTGTCAGAAAATCAGATATTTTCGGTTACGATTTAATTGCAGGAGAACGGCGGTTAAAAGCAGTTAAACTGGCTGGATTGGATAAAATTCCTGTCATTGTCAAAGATGTTTCCGATAGGGACAGCATGAAGCAGGCTATTATTGAAAATTTACAGCGTTCCGATCTCAATCCGATTGAGGAGGCTAAGGCCTATCAAAGTCTCATCATCAAAAGTCAGATGACCCATGATGATATCGCAAAAGTCATCGGAAAATCCCGGCCTTATATTACTAACAGCATCAGACTCTTAAATCTGCCGGCTAACATCAAACAGGCTCTTGAAAAGGGGTTAATTTCTCAGGGACACGCGCGCCTGCTCTTAAGTCTGGATAAGCAAGAGCTGCAGGATAGCTGGTTCCATAAAATTCTTAATGAACAGCTCAGTGTCCGCCAGCTTGAAAAAGCTTTGAAAAAGCTGCCAAAAAAAGAAAGCAAGAAAAAACCACCAAAAGATATTTTCATCTCAGAAAAAGAAAAAGAAATCAGTCGGCTTTTAGGCCTGCCTGTTACCATTCACTACAATAAACAGCACCAGGGACAGCTGAAAATTTCCTTCACATCTGAAGAAGAATTCAACAGAATAATGAACAGGCTTAATTAGCTTGTTCATTTTAACTTTTTTCTAACGCTTTTTTCCACAGTAAAAAGCAGCTCAAACGGCTGAATTAACTGTTTTTGTTTCTTTTTCCACAAGTTGTGGAAAACTTTTATTCACAATGTGGATTTTTCTTTTGCGGCTGTGGAAAACTTTTGCTTTTTGTGGTAAAATTTTCTTATTACAAATCTTGATAGGAGCACACTATGACAAAAAATGACGAAATTTTTTGGAATAGGGTCTTAGAACTTGCACAGAGTCAATTAAAACAAGCTACATTTGATTTTTTCGTTTCAGATGCTAAACTGCAGAAAGTTGAAGGAAGCACTGCAACCATTGTGCTTGATGATATGAAAAAGCTGTTCTGGGAAAAAAATCTGCAGCCTGTTGTGCTGACAGCCGGTTTTGAAGTTTTCAACACTGAAATTTCCATTGACTATGTTTCTGAAGAGGAAGAGCCGTCATCAAATACTGATTTCCAAGCTGATGTGTCTGAACCGTCAGCCCAGCCTCTGCCCATTGTGCAAAACGATCTTAATCCAAAATACAGTTTTAATAACTTTGTAATTGGTGATGAAAACCGCTGGGCCTTTACAGCTTCTGTGTCTGTAGCAGACCTTCCGGGAACGACCTACAATCCTCTTTTTATTTACGGAGGGCCCGGTTTAGGAAAAACCCATCTGTTAAATGCTATCGGCAATGCGGTTTTGGCCAATAATCCTAAGGCTCGGATCAAGTATATTTCTGCCGAAAACTTTATCAATGAATTTGTTGTCCACATCAGACTGCAAAACATGGATGAACTTAAGCAAAAATTTCGCAACTTAGATTTGCTGCTGATTGATGATATTCAATCTTTGGCCAAAAAAAGTTTAGCTGCTACGCAGGAAGAATTTTTCAATACCTTTAATGCCCTTCACGATAATAATAAACAAATCGTGCTAACCAGCGACCGAACCCCGGATGATCTTAATGATTTGGAACAGCGTTTGGTCACGCGCTTTAAATGGGGACTGACGGTTAATATTACACCGCCTGATTTTGAAACCCGCGTCGCTATTTTAAATAACAAAATTCAAGAATATAACTACAGCTTCCAGTCAGAAACAATTGAGTATCTGGCAGGACAGTTTGATTCCAATGTCCGGGATTTGGAAGGTGCTTTAAAAGATATCAGTCTGGTGGCCAATTACAGAAATCTTGATGTTATAACCGTTGAAGTCGCAGCAGAAGCTATCAGAGCCAGAAAGCAAGACAGCAGCCCTAAAATGATTGTTATTCCTATTGAAGACATTCAAAAACAGGTAGGAAAATTTTACGGCGTAACGGTCAAGGAAATCAAATCGACCAAACGGACACAAAACATTGTGCTGGCACGTCAGGTTGGCATGTATTTAGCGCGTGAAATGACGGACAACAGTCTTCCAAAAATCGGGAAAGAGTTTGGCGGACGCGACCATTCAACCGTCCTGCATGCCTACAACAAAATCAAAAATATGCTGGCCCAGGACGACAGCTTAAAAATTGAGTTGGAGACGATCAAAAACAAAATAAAATAGGCTTCTGTGCATAAGTCTGATAAACGTAACTTTTTATCCACAAGTTGTGAACAACTCTTAAGCTAGGCAGTACCTTAGTTTCCCAGACTTATCCGCACTATGCACAAGACCTACTACTACCACTAACTTAATACTTATAAAATAAAGGAGTATTCCATGATAAAATTCTCAATCAATAAAACCTTTTTCTTACAAGCTCTAAATGCAACCAAAAGAGCTATTAGTTCTAAAAATGCTATTCCTATTCTTTCCAGCTTAAAAATCGAAGTACACTCCCAATCAATCGTTTTAACCGGTTCTAATGGTCAAATTTCTATTGAAAATACCATTTCAGCTGATGATGAGAATGCAGGACTGTTAATTACTTCTCCGGGGGCAATCCTGCTTGAAGCTAATTTCTTTATTAACGTTGTTTCAAGTCTGCCGGATGTCACTTTAGATTTTGAAGAAATTGAACAGCATCAAGTCGTCTTAAACAGCGGCAAATCAGAAATTACTCTTAAAGGAAAAGATGTTGAACAATATCCGCGCTTGCAGGAAGTTGTCACAAACAATCCTTTAATCTTGGAAACAAAACTGTTGAAAACCATTATTTCAGAAACAGCTTTTGCTGCCAGCACACAGGAAAGCCGTCCGATTTTAACCGGTGTTCATTTGATTTTGACCAATCACAAAGAATTTAAGGCTGTTGCAACAGACTCTCACCGCATGAGTCAGCGCAAACTGACCTTGGACAATTCAACTGATGATTTTGATGTTGTTATCCCCAGCCGTTCTTTGCGTGAATTTGCAGCGGTTTTCACAGAAGATGTGGAATCTGTAGAAGTATTCTTCTCCAGCAGCCAAATCCTCTTTAGAAGTGAAACAATCAGCTTTTACACGCGCCTTTTAGAGGGTAATTATCCAGATACCGACCGTCTGCTGGCTAATAATTTTGAAACCGAAGTTGTTTTTAATACCAATTCTCTGCGCTATGCCATGGAGCGTGCTCACCTTATTTCAAATGCCACGCAAAACGGTACTGTTAAATTAGAAATTATCAACAATCAAGTGACAGCCCATGTTAACTCTCCTGAAGTTGGTAAGGTTAATGAAGAATTGGATACAGAAAACATCTCCGGCAGTGATTTAACAATTAGTTTTAACCCAACTTATCTGATTGAAGCCTTAAAGGCACTTAAGAGTGAAACGGTAACTATTCGTTTCATCTCTCCGATTCGTCCTTTCACCCTGACACCGGGCGACGACAGTGAAAACTTCATTCAGCTGATTACACCTGTCCGTACTAATTAAAAATAACGCCTGAGGGCGTTATTTTTATCAATATGATATAATAAACAACATGCTCTATATTCTTGTCAATCCTAATGCAGGAGATAAAAGCGGCTTAAAAAAAGCGATAATGATTCAAAAAACTTATCCACAGTTTAAGGCAAAAATTTATCTGACCCAGTGTGCTGATGATGAAATCAACCAGCTGACCCAAATCCTGGCTGCCTATCAATCTGATCGAGATCAGCTGTTAATCATTGGCGGAGACGGCACGCTGTCCAAAGTTCTCTTTGCCTTGCCAAAAGATATTCCCTTTGCCTATCTGGCTTCTGGTTCAGGAAATGACTTTAGCCGCAGTTTGCCGGCAAGTCTGGAGACAGTTATGGAAGCTCTGCAAAAACGAAGGACACAAGATATTTCTGTTTTTCAGTCGGCTAATCATTTGATTTTAAACAGTTTGGGCCTTGGTTTTGATGCACGTGTCATCTCCTACTCCCAACATTCTTCTTTAAAAAAACGGCTGAATCAGCTTGGTTTGGGAAAACTGACTTATTTGCTCTTTGGCATACGTTCTGCTTTCAGCCGTAAAAGTGTCTCTTTAACGATTAGAGACGCTAAAGGCCGCTCGCAAAACTTATCTGATTTATTTTTGTTTGTTTTGGCCAATACTGCTTATTTTGGAGGCGGTATTACGATTTGGCCGGAAGCTTCTGTTAAAACGAATCAGCTTGATTTGGTTTATCTGGAAAAGGGAACAGTGTTTCAAAATATCCAAGGATTGCTGGCTCTAGTGTTGAAAAAACATCAAAAAAGTTCTCGTTTAAAACATGAGTCTTACACGGAATTAACCTTAGACTGCTATAAACCGACAGCCGCTCAGGTTGATGGTGAACTGACTAAGATTGTTAGAGAAACCTTCACATGTCAAAAGAGGAAAATATATCTTTGAAAGGAAAAAATACCATGTACGATGTAGGAAGTTTTGTGGAAATGAAAAAGCCTCATGCCTGCACTATCAAAGCAACAGGCAAAAAAGCTAACCGTTGGGAAGTTATGCGCCTGGGAGCAGATATCAAAATTCGCTGCACCAACTGTGATCATGTCGTCATGATGAGCCGGCACGATTTTGAGCGAAAGATGAAGAAAGTTTTATAAAAAAGTCGCGCAACTTAAAAAGACTTGTTAAATCAGTGTTTTTAACAGAAAAAGCAAGCATTGGTTGCGCAATTTTAACTGCTCTTTTGCTCACAATTGCTGGTAAGCATCAAACAAAAGATTTATGATAGGGAGGAGAAGGAGGGCTACTGTGTTACAATTTTCAAATCAATTAAAGAAATTACGAACTGAGCGTAAACTTTCGCAAGAAGAATTAGCCAATCAACTTTTCATATCCCGTCAGGCAATTTTCGTAGTAGCTGATTGAATGTTCACATCGCTCTTCTCGTGACCATTCTAATCAGCCTTGCGGGGGTGCGACGACGAAATCATAGATTTCTGTCTTACCGCCAAGTGGGAAAATGGCGAAGCGACTCCTGATATGAACAATCTGGTAAAACTGGCAGAGATCTTTGAAGTTAGCTTAGATAAGCTTGTTTTAGGCAAAGAAGATGAAACGGTTGCTGAAAGTGAAAGTGCTGTGAATAAAAAAACTGAAAAACAAATGAACGGCTGGGAATTTTTAGTAAACTACTGGTGGATGCTGTTTCCTCTTGGAGGATTGGTGTTGTGGTTTTTAAGGAGTCTTGCTGATATTTTTCATTAAGCTTGTTAATTGGCAAGCTTTTTCTTATCTTTTTTGCTATAATAATCATGATTGAATAAAATAACGGAGACTAACATTTATGGCTTTAACAGCAGGTATTGTTGGTTTGCCAAACGTTGGTAAATCAACTCTTTTTAATGCTATTACAAAGGCAGGAGCAGAAGCTGCCAACTATCCTTTTGCAACAATTGATCCTAATGTTGGCATGGTTGAAGTGCCGGATGCACGGCTGCAAAAACTGACAGAATTGATAAAACCTAAGAAAACTGTTCCGACAACTTTTGAATTTACTGATATCGCAGGTATTGTCAAAGGTGCTTCCAAAGGAGAGGGCCTGGGCAATAAATTTTTGGCCAATATCCGTGAGGTGGATGCCATTGTTCATGTTGTCCGTGCTTTTGATGATGAAAATGTCATGCGTGAACAGGGCCGTGAGTCGGCTTTTGTTGATCCCATAGCAGATATTGAAACGATTAATCTCGAATTGATTTTGGCCGATTTGGAATCTGTTAATAAACGCTATGCGCGTGTGGAAAAAATTGCGAGAACTCAGAAAGATAAGGATTCTGTAGCTGAATTTAAGGTGCTTGAAAAAATTAAGCCAGTCCTTGAAGACGGTAAATCTGCTAGAACCATTGACTTTACAGAAGATGAACAAAAGATTGTCAAAGGCTTGTTTTTGCTGACAACGAAACCAGTGCTCTATGTGGCCAATGTGGATGAGGATAAGGTAGCTGATCCAGATAATATTGACTATGTCAAACAAATCCGTGAGTTTGCAGCTACTGAAAATGCTGAAGTTGTCGTAATTTCAGCGCGTGCTGAAGAAGAAATTTCTGAACTGGATGATGAAGACAAGCAAGAGTTTCTTGAAGCGATGGGCTTGGAGGAGTCAGGTATTGATAAGCTGACACGAGCTGCTTACCATTTATTGGGGCTTGGCACTTACTTTACTGCTGGAGAAAAGGAAGTCCGTGCCTGGACTTTCAAGCGCGGAATCAAAGCGCCTCAAGCAGCGGGTATTATTCATTCGGATTTTGAAAAGGGCTTTATCCGTGCTGTAACGATGTCCTATGATGATCTCATTCATTATGGATCTGAGAAAGCTGTTAAAGAAGCCGGCCGGCTGCGTGAAGAAGGAAAAGATTACGTTGTTCAGGATGGTGACATCATGGAATTTCGTTTTAATGTTTAAAGTGCTGAGAAAAGCTATAAAAATCACCTATAACCTAAAAAGAGTTGGGAAATTTTCTCAGCTCCCTTTTGGTCTTTGAAAGGAAAAAATGACAAAATTAATTGTGGGATTAGGTAATCCGGGAAGTAAGTATAAGGATACAAAGCATAATATTGGTTTTATGGCAGTTGACAGGATTGTCAACTCTTTGAATATCAGCTTTACAGAAAATAAAGTTTTCAAAGCAGAGGAAGCCAGTACTTTTATAGATGGTGAGAAGATTTATTTTATTAAACCTACTACCTTTATGAACGCCAGCGGCTTAGCTGTCAGAGCTTTTTTAGCCTATTATAATCTAGAACCGAAAGACCTGATTGTCATTTATGACGATTTGGATATGGAAGTGGGGAAAATACGTTTTCGACAGAAAGGTTCCGCGGGTGGACATAATGGAATTAAGAGTATTATTAAAGAACTGGGAACACAAGAGTTTGACCGAGTTAAAATTGGGATTGGCCGTCCCAAAGCTGGTGTGAGTGTCGTTCATCATGTTCTTGGAAAGTTTGATAAAGATGACAGCATAACTATTTCAATGACAATTGACAAAGTTGACCAAGCTGTAAAGTATTATTTACAGACTAAAGATTTCAATATGACCATGCAAAAATTTAATGGATAAGATGACTATAATTGATTTATTTAAAGAAAATACTAAACTTAAAAAATTGACTGAGCAGCTGTCTGTTTCCAGCAGACAGTTAATAACAGGATTGTCAAACGCCAGCAAGGCTTTGGCAATGGCAGCAGTATGGAGTGGCTATAAAGGCAAAATAGTCATTGTTACTTCAACGCAAAATGAGGCTGAAAAGCTGTCAGATGATTTGATCGGCTTGATAGGCGAAGAAAAAGTCTATCGTTTTTTTGCTGACGATGCGGCTGCTGCTGAATTTATTTTTGCCTCTCAGGATAAGACAAATTCTCGTGTCCAGAGCTTAAATTTTCTGTTAGATGAGCAAAAAGAAGGTATTTTGGTTACCAGTATTGCGGGAACTCGGATTCTGCTGCCAAATCCGCAAAATTATCAAGCTGCCAGATTAAAACTAGCTGTTGGTGAAGAACATGATCTTGACAATCTTGTAAAGCACTTGTCAAATAGTGGTTATGAAAAAGTAGCTCAGGTTTATAATCCAGGAGAATTCAGCAAAAGAGGGGATATTTTAGATATCTATGAAGTTGAGCAGGAATTGCCTTACCGTCTTGAGTTCTTTGGTGATGAAATAGATGGTATTCGTACTTTTGATGTTGATAGCCAAAAATCTCTTGCTAATCTTGATTCCTTCATTTTAACACCGTCTGATGACATTGTTCTTACGGAAGGTGATTTTGAACGTGCCTGCCGCCAGCTGGAGAAAGTTCCTCTTACTGCCAGTGAGGATTTGAAATCTTATTTAAAGGAAGTCTCAGCGGTTACAAAAGAACACCATCGGCATCAGGATATTAGAAAATTTTTATCTTTTTTCTATCAAAAAGAATGGACGCTGTTGGATTATCTGCCCAAACAAACACCTATCTTTTTTGATGATTTTCAAAAGATTATAGATAGAAACAGCCGTTTTGATTTGGATGCTGCCACTCTTTTGACAGAGGATTTACAAAATAGTAAAGCAGTGTCAAGTTTATCTTATTTTGCAGATACTTACAGGTCTTTGCGGCAGTATCAACCCGCTGTTTTCTTTTCAAATTTTCATAAGGGTTTGGGAAATCTAAAGTTCGACTGCATTCATAACTTTACCCAGTACCCCATGCAGGAGTTCTTTAATCAGTTTCCTTTATTGGTCAGTGAAATCGAACGTTATCAGAAATCAGGCGCTACAGTTCTTTTACAGACAGATTCACAGCTTAGTCAGGAACGTTTACAGGAAACTTTACAAGAGTACCAGTTAACTTTACCTATTAGTAAAGCTGATGAGATTCTTGAAAATCAAGCCCAGCTGATTATTGGAAATCTGTCCAGCGGCTTTTATTTTGCTGATGAAAAAATTGCTCTTATCACTGAGCGTGAAATTTTCCATAAAAAAATCAAGCGCAAAATCCGCCGTAAGACTGCCAGCAATGCTGAACGTCTTAAAGATTACAATGAGCTGGAAAAGGGAGATTATGTTGTTCATAATGTTCATGGAATTGGCCGTTTTCTGGGGATTGAAACCATTGAGGTATCAGGTGTCCATCGCGACTATTTAACCATCCAGTATCAAAATTCTGACCGTATTTCTATTCCTGTCGAACAGATAGAAATGCTGTCAAAATATGTTGCCAGTGATGGAAAAGAACCAAAGATTAATAAGCTGAACGACGGCCGTTTTCAGAGAGCTAAGCAAAAGGTATCACGCCAGGTTGAGGATATTGCTGATGACCTTTTGAAACTCTATGCTGAACGCAGTCAGCTAAAGGGCTTTGCTTTTTCTCACGATGATGACAGTCAAGAAGCTTTCGATAATCATTTTTCCTACGTTGAAACTGAGGATCAGTTAAGGTCTATTCAGGAAGTAAAAAAAGACATGGAAAAAGGGCAGCCTATGGATCGTTTGCTTGTTGGGGATGTTGGTTTTGGAAAAACAGAAGTCGCCATGCGGGCAGCTTTTAAGGCTGTCAATGATGGCAAGCAAGTCGCTGTTTTGGTTCCGACAACTGTTCTGGCTCAGCAGCATTACAATAATTTCAAAGAACGTTTTGAAAACTTTCCAGTCAATATCGATGTCATGAGCCGTTTTAAGACAAAAGCAGAGCAGCAGGAAACGCTGAAAAAATTGGCAAAGGGTCAGATTGACATTATTATTGGCACCCACCGTCTGCTTTCTAAAGATGTTACTTTTAAAGATTTAGGTTTTCTGGTTATTGATGAAGAACAGCGCTTTGGTGTGAAGCACAAGGAAACGCTGAAAAAACTGAAGACAAAGGTTGATGTCTTAACCTTGACAGCTACTCCCATTCCGCGAACCCTGCACATGTCTATGCTTGGAATACGTGATCTATCAGTGATTGAAACGCCGCCAACTAACCGCTATCCTGTCCAGACTTATGTTATGGAAAATAATCAAGGGGTCATCCGTGAGGCCATTATGCGTGAAATTGACCGCGGCGGCCAGGTCTTCTATGTTTACAATAAAGTTGACACGATTGACAAGAAAGTTTCAGAGCTTCAAGAGTTAGTTCCAGAAGCCAGCATTGGTTTTGTTCATGGACAAATGAGTGAAATTCAGCTTGAAAATACCTTGCTGGATTTTATTGATGGAGAGTATGATATTTTAGTAACAACGACAATCATTGAGACTGGTGTTGATATTCCAAATGTTAATACACTATTCATTGAAAATGCAGATTATATGGGCTTATCAACCCTGTATCAGCTTCGGGGCCGTGTTGGCCGAAGCAGCCGTATTGCCTATGCTTACCTCATGTATCATCCGGATAAAATTTTAACTGAAGTTTCAGAAAAACGTTTGGAAGCTATCAAAGGATTTACAGAACTCGGGTCAGGCTTTAAAATTGCCATGCGGGATCTGTCTATCCGCGGTGCTGGAAATCTGCTGGGATCCTCACAGAGCGGCTTTATTGATTCTGTGGGCTTTGAAATGTATTCGCAGCTGTTAGAAGAAGCTATTGCGGCAAAATTAGGAAAATCACAGGCACGCTCCAAAGGAAATGCAGAAATCAATCTGCAGATCGATGCCTATCTGCCAGACAGCTACATTAGTGATGAGCGGCAAAAAATAGATATTTACAAGAGAATCCGTGAAATTGACAGCCGTGAAGACTATCAAGAACTTCAAGATGAGCTGATAGACCGTTTTGGCGAGTATCCGGATCAGGTGGCTTACTTGCTGGAAATCGGCCTTGTTAAGTCCTATATGGATAAGGCTTTTGTGACTTTATTGGAGAAAAAAGACGATCATATCAGTGTTTTATTTGAAAAAGCCTCTCAGAAATTTTATCTGACGCAGGACTATTTTGAAGCCTTATCTAAAACCAGTCTGAAAGCTCAGATCAGCGAAGAAGAAGGACAAATTAAAGTCATTTTTAATGTAAGAGCAAAGAAAGATTACGAAATTTTAGAAGAGCTGCTCAAATTTGGAGACAGTTTAAATGAGATTAAAATGAGAAAAGCTGATCATTAAGTTAAGGACAGCACATTTTCTTAGCGGTCTTCAACAGAAAATATAAGCATGCAGCTAAGCTCTTTCTATCTTTTTAAAAAGAAAAATGTTAGAATAAAAAAATAGACTTGAGGTGATTAGGTGAGATTAGATAAGTATTTGAAAGTATCCCGTATTATAAAACGCCGCCCGGTAGCCAAGGAAGTAGCTGATAAAGGACGTATTAAAGTTAACGGTATCTTGGCCAAAAGTTCAACAGATTTAAAAATCAATGACACTGTTGAAATACGCTTTGGCAATAAATTGCTGACGGTCCGTGTTTTGGAAATGAAAGACAGCACTAAAAAAGATGACGCTGCCAATATGTATGAAATCATAAGTGAGACGAGGATTGAACCAGATGGAGAAACCTAACATTGTTCAGCTTAATAATAAGTACATCAATGATGAAAACAGCAGAAAACGCTATGAAGAAGAGGAGATGAGACGCCGCCATCGCTTCATTGGCTGGATTTTAGTCTTTATTATTTTGCTCTTTATTTTGCCGGCCTACAATCTGGTTGCCAGCTATATGAATTTACAGGAGAAAAAAGAACAGATTGTCAAACTGCAAAAACAGCAGGACCAGCTAAATGCTAAAACAGAGGCTGAACAAAAATTTGCTAAGCGTCTGAAAGATGACAGTTATGTTGAAAAGTATGCACGCGCTAAATATTATTATTCTATTGACGGAGAAAATATTTACCCTGCACCAAGTTTATTACCGAAATAATGGAACATTTAATTGAAACAGTCGAAAAATTTTTAGCTTATTCTGATGATAAACTGGAAGAATTGGCTCAAAAAAATCAGGCTTTGCGAGAAGAGCCGTCTCATAAAATGAACGTTCAAAATAAAGTAGGAGGAGCAAAATGAAAAAATTGTTAGCCATCATGTTAATGATTGTTTTTTCTGCTCCTATTTTGGCAATCAGTACGGAAAAATCGTCTTCAGAATTTTTTAATAATATTCCAACAAATCCTAATATTTATCATGCTGTATCCAGTTTTCCAAAGGCTGATCTGACAGGGAAAGCTCAAACCATTAAGCCCGATTCTGCTTTGAAAATCAAGGCCCTGATTACAAAAAATGTTAAGACACCGGTTTTTAAGCTGTTAGATGGCCGCTTTATAAAGGCTAGCTATGACAGTGTTTATGCCGATATTGTTCTTCGGCAGGATCATTTTTCCAGAAATTTTTGGCTGAAAAAAACGTTTACCATCTATCAAAATCCTTATGTGACAGGTGTAAAAAAGGTCAAGACGAAACTTACAGGCTATAGTAAGGTACACGTTTCCAAAAGAGCTGTTACCAACCATGGCATCTATTTAAAAGCTGACGGCCAAGGCTGGATAAATGAAAAAGATTTAGATGCTGTGGACAATCGCATGGAAAAAGTTCAGGATTTGTTAAATAAAAAATACAATAAATCGAACTATTCTATCTACATCAAGCAGCTGGATACGCAGCAGACAGCTGGAATTAATGAAGACAAGGCAATGTACTCTGCCAGTGTGACAAAGCTTCCTATTTTATATTTTGTTGAAAAACAAATTAAAGACGGAAAAGTAAAATTAACGGACAAGCTGACCTATACCGAACAAGTGAATCAATTTAAGGGGGCCTATAAGACTGAGGGCAGCGGTAAAATGCCTAAAAAAGCAGACAATAAGGCCTATACTGTAGATAGCTTATTAAAAGCGGTAACTCAGCATTCAGACAATGCTGCCAGCAATATTTTAGGCTACTATATTGCCCACAAATACGATAAAACTTATCAGGAAACCATTCAAAAAGCAGCTGGTGTCCAGTGGAATATGGACAATCGAAAGGTTTCATCAAGGACAGCAGCAAATGTCATGGAAGCTCTCTACAATCAGAGCGGCTCAGCTTTAAATTATTTAAAAACAACTGAGTTTGACAGTGATCGTATTTCTCGTGATATTGCTGCTCCTGTTGCCCATAAAATCGGCGATGCCTATGACTATAAGCATGATGTAGCTGTCATTTATGCTGGTGAACCCTTTATTTTATCTATTTTTACAGATAAATCATCTTATAACAATATCTCAGCAATCGCTGACGATGTGTATGGTATCTTAAAATGACCTACGACAAGATTTTTAAATATGCGAAAGACAAAAAGTTTTTTGACCAGCATAACAAGGTTTTAATAGCTGTATCAGGTGGAGTAGATTCTATGAATCTGCTGCACTTTTTGCATGTCTATCAAAAGCAGCTAGGTATAGAAATAGCCATAGCTCATGTTAATCATAAACAAAGGCTTCAAGCCGATGAAGAGGAAGCCTATCTTAAAAACTGGGCTCAAGAACAGCAGCTTCCTTTTTACAGCGATACTTATAAGGGAGCATTTTCTGAAAAAAAAGCGCGTGATTTTCGTTATGCTTTTTTTAAAAAAGTCATGCTTAAATATGATTACACGGCTCTTGTCACTGCCCATCATGCTGATGATCAGGCTGAGACAGTTTTTTTACGTTTACTGAGAGGGTCGCGCCTGCGTTATTTAACCGGAATCAAGGAAGTGCAGCCTTTTGCCTGCGGTCAGCTGATCCGGCCTTTTTTGGCCTTTCCCAAAAAAGATCTGCCGGATATTTTTCACTTTGATGACAGCTCGAATAAAGAAGACCGCTATTTAAGAAACAGAATCAGAAACACTTACCTGCCGACATTAAAGCAGGAGAATCCTCAAATAGCTCGGCATTTAATTGCTCTGGGTGCAGAAACTGACAAGCTTTTTCAGGCCTTTGCTGATTTAAGCAAGCAGTTGGATCCTCAGGACTGTCAGGTTTTTCAAAACCAGAGTGAGCCTGTTCAGTATTTTTTGCTGCAAGGCTATCTCGAAAATTTCCCTGACTTAAATATAAGCAAGGCGCAGTTTAATAATCTGCTGCATATTCTTAGAACAAAAAGTTACTATCACCATTACTTAAAAAATGGCTACTATTTAAAAAAGGATGATAAAAGGTTTGAAATTGCTAAAATAGGTCTTAAGACGGATGGAGATGACGAACAAAGAGTGCTAGAATATGACAGTATGGTCAAATATGGTCAGTACATATTTTCTTTTCAGCAAGTGTCAGATTCTAAAGAAGGTTTTGCTTTAAAGAGTGACGCTCCTATTTTGATCAGGAAACGCAGACCGGGGGATAAAATTCAGCTGGGCTCATATTCTAAAAAAGTGCGGCGCCTGTTTATCGATGATAAAATTCCTCCTGCTAAACGCTCAGAAGCGGTTATTCTTGAGCAGGACGGCGAAATCATTTTAATTCTTTTAGATGATATTACTTATTTGAGAAAAGATTTTAAAGATGGTATAATGAAAGGCAGACTGTATATTCAAAATAGAAATTGGTGAGAGATGCTCGAACAAGATATTAAAAAAGTCCTCTATTCTGAAGAGGAAATTATCATTAAGACCAAAGAGTTAGGCGCTCAGTTAACCAAAGACTATGCTGGGAAAAATCCCCTTTTAGTCGGTGTTTTAAAAGGCTCTGTTCCTTTTATGGCTGAGTTAATGAAACATATTGATACGCATGTTGAAATTGATTTCATGGTTGTATCAAGCTATCATGGCGGCACTAGCAGCAGCGGTGAAGTCAAGATTTTAAAAGATGTTGACACCAATATTGAAGGCCGCGATGTTGTCTTTATTGAAGATATTATTGATACCGGCCGCACCTTAAAATATCTGCGTGACATGTTCAAGTATCGTCGGGCAAATTCTGTCAGGATTGCTACCTTGTTTGATAAGCCGGAAGGTCGTGTCGTTGACATTGATGCTGACTATGTCTGCTACGATGTTCCAAATGAATTTATCGTTGGCTTTGGCTTAGATTACGCTGAAAATTACCGTAATCTTCCTTATGTAGGAGTGCTGAAAGAAGAAGTTTATTCAAAATAAGAAAAAGGTTGTTAATTAATACATGAAAAATAATCGAAATAATGGATTTGTGAAAAACTCCTTTGTTTATATCATACTGATTTTGGCTATTGTAACTGGTTTTCAGTATTTTTTTAAAGGAACAGGTTCACAGAGTGAAAAAATCAGTTACACGACCCTTGTTAAACATGTCAAATCAGGTGATATAAAATCAATTACCTATCAGCCCAGCGGCAGCATTGTTCAAGTAACAGGTGAGTATGAAAAGGCTAAAGAAATAAAGACGAACAGTGACTTAGCCTTCTTTAACGGCAGTACTGCAAAAGTTAAGAAGTTTACCTCAATCGTTCTGCCTAACAGCGCTTCTATTGAAAAAATTGAAAAGCTGGCAGAAGATCATGGGACCAAAATTTCTGTTAAACAAGAGAGCTCAAGCGGTGCCTGGATTTCTTTCCTCATAAGCTTCCTGCCAATTATCATTATGATCTTCTTCTTTACCATGATGATGAATCAAGGCGGAGGCGGTGCCCGCGGCGCCATGAGTTTTGGTAAAAACAAGGCGCGTTCATCTTCTAAAAGCGATGTTAAAGTGCGCTTTTCAGATGTTGCCGGAGCAGAAGAAGAAAAACAAGAACTTATTGAAGTGGTTGATTTCTTAAAGGAACCAAAACGCTATAAAGCTTTGGGAGCACGTATTCCGTCAGGTGTCCTCCTTGAAGGCCCTCCAGGTACCGGTAAAACCCTGCTTGCTAAAGCTGTTGCCGGTGAGGCCGGAGTTCCTTTCTTCAGTATTTCAGGTTCGGACTTTGTCGAAATGTTTGTTGGTGTCGGAGCCAGCCGTGTTCGTTCCCTCTTTGAGGATGCTAAAAAGGCTGAGCGTGCCATTATCTTTATCGATGAAATTGATGCTGTCGGCCGCCGCCGCGGAGCCGGAATGGGCGGCGGAAACGATGAGCGTGAACAAACCCTCAACCAGCTGCTGATTGAAATGGATGGTTTTGAAGGAAACGAAAATATCATTGTTATTGCTGCAACCAACCGCAGTGATGTTCTGGATCCCGCTCTTCTTCGTCCCGGACGCTTTGACCGTAAGGTTCTTGTCGGCAGACCGGATGTTAAGGGCCGCGAAGCTATCCTTCGTGTTCATTCGAAGAATAAACCTCTGGCTAAAGATGTTGACCTAAAAGTCATTGCTCAGCAGACACCGGGATTTGTCGGTGCAGACTTGGAAAATGTCTTGAATGAAGCTGCTCTTGTCGCAGCCCGCCGCAACAAGAAAACAATTGATGCCAGTGATATCGATGAAGCAGAAGACCGTGTTATTGCCGGTCCTTCTAAGAAGGATAAAACCATTTCTGAACATGAACGTCAGATGGTGGCTTATCATGAAGCTGGACATACTATTGTAGGACTTGTTTTATCCAATGCGCGTGTTGTTCATAAAGTTACCATTGTTCCGCGCGGACGTGCCGGCGGTTACATGATTGCACTTCCGAAGGAAGATCAGAATCTCCTGTCTAAAGATGATTTGAAAGAGCAATTGGCTGGACTTATGGGAGGCCGTGTTGCTGAAGAAATTATCTTTAATGCTCAAACAACGGGTGCTTCCAACGACTTTGAACAGGCAACGCAATTAGCCCGTGCCATGGTAACAGAATATGGTATGAGTGAAAAACTCGGCCCTGTTCAATACGAAGGCAATCATTCAATGATGCCAGGTCAGTTTGCACCTGAAAAGGCCTATTCAGCTCAGACAGCCCTTCTTATTGATGAAGAAGTTCGCGATCTCCTAAATGAAGCTCGCAATAAGGCAGCTGATATTATTAATGGCAATCGCGAAACACATAAATTAATTGCGGAAGCCCTGCTTAAGTATGAAACACTTGATGCAGCACAAATCAAGTCTATTTACGAAACAGGCAAGATGCCTGAAAAGTCAGATGATGATTCAGAAGAAGCTCATGCCCTGTCCTATGATGAAATCAAAGAAAAAATGACTGAAGATAAGGCTGATTGATATTGAAAAAATGAGACTAGGCAAAAACGTGTCCAATATTCTTGTTTTGAAATAAGCTCTTGACGCAGTGCTTGGGAGTAAGACCTGTTGGCCAGGCCAAGAAGTCTCATCCCTGCACAGTTCATTGGTGCTAAAGCACCAATAAACCACTGTTGGCTGGCTTTCCTTTTGCTACAAGGCCAAAGCGGAAGACCTAAACAAATGTATGGGAGTGGGAATACGAACCAAAATTTTCAATTTTGGGGTTGATTCCACTTCCATTTTTTTGTTCAATTAAATTTACAAGGACTGCTTACTGTGATAAACTAATATGGTTGTTAAAACTATTAGGAGAAATGATGACTATATTCAGAAAGAAAAATACAAAGTTAGACAAGACAGAAATGAAGCGCCACCTCAAAGTAGCGGACTTGATTTTTCTTGGTTTGGGTTCAATGGTAGGAACAGGAATCTTTACGATTACTGGTATTGGTGCGGCACAATATGCAGGTCCGGCTTTGGTGATTTCGATTATCATTGCGGCAGTAGCTGTTGGAATTTCAGCTCTTTTTTATGCAGAATTTGCCTCAAGAATTCCGGCAAATGGAGGAGCTTACAGTTATTTGTATGCTACTTTAGGAGAATTTCCAGCTTGGATGGCCGGTTGGTATATCATTATGGAATTTCTGACTGCGGTATCCAGCGTTGCTTCCGGTTGGGGAAGTTATCTCAAGGGGCTGCTGTTGAGCTATAATATAAAGCTGCCAACATCTTTAAACGGTACTTTCAATCCAAGTAAAGGCAGTTACATTGATCTGCTGCCGGTTTTAGTTGTTCTGCTGGTTACGGGGATTGTCCTTTTGAACTCTAAAATTGCCCTGCGCTTCAACAGCAGTCTGGTCATCATGAAGTTTTCTGCCTTGGCTCTTTTTATCATTGTAGGGATTTTTCATTTAAAACCTGAAAATTGGTCTGATTTTTCTCCTTTTGGCTTTGGTCAAATTTACGGAGGCCAGACAGGAATAATGGCCGGTGCTTCTTTGATGTTTTTTGCTTTTTTAGGTTTTGAATCTATTTCAATGGCTGTCGATGAAGTTCAGGAACCGCAAAAAACAATTCCTAAAGGCATTATCACTTCCTTAACTATTGTAACGATTCTTTATGCCAGTGTGACTTTGGTACTGACAGGAATTGTCCACTATTCCAAATTAAATGTGGCTGATGCAGTTGCCTACTCCCTTCGCCAAGCAGGTTTAAATTGGGCAGCCGACTACATTTCCATTATTGCTATTTTAACGCTGATAACCGTCTGCATTTCAATGACTTATGCTTTGGCAAGAACGGTCTACAGTATCAGCCGCGATGGCCTTTTGCCGCAAAAACTCAGTGTTGTTACGAAACACAGTAAGGTTCCTAAGAATGCTACACTTGTGGTGGGATTTGCGTCCATGATTTGTGCGGGTGTATTTCCTCTTTCCAGTATTGCAGAATTCTTAAATATTTGTACCTTAGCCTACCTTATTATGCTGGCAGTTGCCATTATTAAACTAAGAAAAGATCAAGGGGAACCCAAGGCCGGGGAATTTAAAACACCTTTTATACCAATACTGCCGATTATGTCAATAATTATATGTTTAGCGCTGATGAGTCAATATATGACAATCACTTGGATTGCATTTGCTGTCAGCACTGTGATTGGTGTTCTAATCTACTTCAGTTATGGCTATAAACACTCTACTATTTCAACGGATTAAACAGAAAAACATTTTGGGAGATTCCAAAATGTTTTTTAAATTTCAACAGATAGTTGATGCCGCCGTTGGAATTCTCACGTTATTAGGGAGCAAGGAAAACGTCCAAGGCGAGGAGGTGTATTTAAGGGTGAAAAAAAAGGTGAAAAAAAGTATGTCAATCGAAAATGACAATGTCTTGAAAAAATCGGTTAGATAAGTGAAAAATCTGTTATAATTGTGGTTGAGAGGTATTCCTCTCACGCTTGAATTCTTCATAAGATTTTCCGATTTTATGAAGGT
>NZ_MOWR01000010.1 GCF_001937065.1 Streptococcus sp. 'caviae' | reverse complement strand
ACCTTCATAAAATCGGAAAATCTTATGAAGAATTCAAGCGTGAGAGGAATACCTCTCAACCACAATTATAACAGATTTTTCACTTATCTAACCGATTTTTTCAAGACATTGTCATTTTCGATTGACACACTTTTTTTCACCTTTTTTTCACCCTTAAATACACCTCCTCGCCTTGGTGGCGTCGATAAAGGCCTGATAGGGCTTTGGATAAGGGGAGGAGACTAAAGCCTTACCAAGCTACAGCTAGCTATATAAAAAGAAAGGCATGAACAATAGCTGAACCAACTCCCAATGGTTAAACTAAAAATCCAACGATTGGGCACAGTTCCTATCAGTCCATGCTTTTTCTGCCAAATAATAATGAAATGGTTCAAAAAATCAATTTATTTAATTTGATAAAGGGACAGCTCAATTAGCCGCCTCAACAAAGGCACGAGCTAGCCGCGATACACTTTGATATCCTTCTTCAGAAACTTTTTTCGTCAGCGCACCTCCAATACCAATTGCACAGGCTCCTGCTTCTTTCCAGTCTCTAACGTTATCAATCGATACTCCTCCTGAAGGCATAAGGTTAACGTTAGGCAATGGACCATGAACAGCTTTAATAAAGTTCTTACCTATAGTCTCACTGGGAAATAATTTTATAATTTTTGCTCCCATTTTTGTCGCCTTAACAACCTCTGTTACCGTAGCACATCCCGGAGTATATTCAATATTGTGCTCATGAGCATAGGCAGCTATTTCTTCTGAGCAATGCGGGCTGACCAGAAATTTTGCTCCTGCTTTGTCAGCCAATTCTGCTTGTCTGTTATTCATGACAGTCCCTGCACCAACGATGACCTGTTTGTCTCCTTTGTAGTAATTTGTTAATTCTTTGATAACCTTGTCTGCATTTGGTGTTGAAAAGGTGATTTCAATATTTTTGATACCTCCAAGCACTGAATACTTAGCAATTTCAATAGCAGCTTTTTCATTTTCCCCACGGATGACCGCGAAAAAGTAGTTCTTTAACAACTGCGCTGTAATCATATCAGCCTCCCTTAGTCCCTGTTAAAAATGCTCTTATAAGCAGCTTTTAGATCTGGAAATACTCCTTGATATTTTTTAAGATTAGACAGTGTTTGAGTCAATTCTTTAGAAACCAAGCAAACGTCAATTCCTGCATTTTTTGCAGCTTTCGCCCCTGTCAAAGAATCCTCAAAAGCCAGAGCATCTCCGGGTAATTTACCAGCTAGATCAAGGACTTTATTATATAAATCCGGTGCTGGTTTTAAGAATTCAACTTGATCTCCTGTTACGACATAATTAAAGAAACGGCAAAGTTCTTTTGATTTTAAAAGTTCATAAACGCGTTGGTCATTTGAAGAAGAGGCAAGAGCAATCTGATAACCAGCCTTTTTTAGAAAGGTACCCATCTCCACTGCAAAATATGACGTTGGAACCTTGTTTTCTGCCAATTTTTGATAAAAATAATTCTCCCGAATATCTCTGACAGCCTGCAAGGCAGCATCATCCAAAAATTTACTAATAGCGAGGTTGTTGTCTTGAGCACTTTTACCCGCCATAGAATAAATAAATTCATCACTGACACTGATGCCAAAGGTATTAAATCCTTTTTTCCAGCCTTCTGCATAGATTCTTTCAGAGTCAAAAAATAAACCGTCCATGTCAAAAATCACTAATGACTTATCCTCAACTTGTACTTTAGAAGCCATCATCTTCGTCTTCCTTTAAAGAATTACTGATATGCCAGATATTCTCCCTAGAGGGCATGAACTGTTCCAGACTTTCAACTGCTGTTGTTATATCAGAATCTAAATATTTATGATTGAGTGCTTCCAAAATCATAGGCAAATTGGCATTGCTGACAATAAAAACCTTTTCAGCCTGCTCATTGCTTAAGTGTCTAACTGCAAGTACTGCTTGATTATAAGGAGAAGCACCGATTAAATCCACAAAGATTATCGTTCCATTTACCAAATCCGATTTTTTAATTTTATCAGACAGACGCTCTCCAAATGCTTCTACGCTTTCCCCAGCTGACAGTTTTTCAGTTTGTATATCTGAAGCGTCTCCCAAAATAACCGCCAAAGCATCCTTAAAGCCTGCCGAAAGTCCGCCATGGCTGGCAATAATAATATCCAATCGTTTTACCTCCTGTATCTGATTCTTGGCTCAAGACCAAGGAGTACCGCTAATCCCAACTATAGATTGAACTTTTTCAAAACTTCATTCAACGGCGTTTTCGCCGCTGCCGGTGTTGCCTGAAAGTAGATATCACTAACACCATGATGTTCTTTTAAATCTTTTAACAGTTCTGCATCTGCCTTACTTAAATGAACGGATTTTGTCACTAAAAGGTCATCATCACTTTTCTTAGCAATCCCGCCAATGTTAAGTTCAGAAACAGGAATTCCATATTTCACTAAATTTGCAATTGTTTTAACTGTTTTAGCAATCAAAATACAGTTATAATCTTTAAAGTGATATTCATCCCAATAATACTTGGCTTTTTCTTCTGACATAACAATCGTTTTTTGGCCTGTTCTGTTGCCGGCGCTTTTGTATAAATCTTTCATAAATTTATCTTGAGCAACGACATCATCAACAACAAAAATAGAATTCACACCATTGCGCTGGGATAAGGTTATCATGACCTGACCATGTATTAAACGTTCATCAACTCTTGCTAAATTAACATTTCCCATACTTCTTTTCCTTTTCTTTGTTACATTATAAAATTCCAACAGCAGCCAAAAGAGCTAAAATAAGAGTCAGCCACAGCAATGACTGTGTAACTTTCAGACCTTTTTTTACATAGTATAAATAAACTCCTATGACCACGGCTAAAGGCAGTAATCCCGGAACGATTTTATCCAGCAAATCCTGAATAACAAATTCTTTGCCTGAAAGTTTAAATTTCAAACTTGATGCCACCGTCACATAATTGCCTGCAAGAACCCCCATCATAAATAAACCTAGAATGGATAATAAATTAATTGCATTCTGCACACCAGTACTGTGCATCAGGCTCGTTGCATTGCGGCCCAGAGAGAATCCTTGCCTTGCAAAGAATAAACCAACAGATACTTGGTAGATAGCAAAGCAAATGAACGGGAACAAGGCTCCCAGCGCATTGCCTGCTTGTGCCCAAGGTACAGCGATGGCTATAAAAATGTACTGTATTGTTCCGGAATCAATAGCATCACCAATACCTGCTAAAGCTCCCATCAAGCCTGCTTTCGTATTATACATTAAATCGTCACTCATTGTGATTTCTTCATGTGCACTTTCCTGGCGAGCCCGCTCCCTTTCCATAGAAGACATGAGACCAGTTATAATACCGCCGCCCCAAGTCAGTTGTGTATTAAAGAATAGCAGCTGACGTTCATAAGCCTCTCTTCTTTTTTCAGGATTTTTATACAGTTTATTCAAGATTGGCATCATTGCATACAACAAGGAAGATGCTATATAACGGTCAAATGAATGCGGAATCTCATTTGCAAAATGCCATCTTAGATAGGCTTTATTGACATCCTTTTGAGTAATTTCTTCAGGCTGATTAGCATTAGTCGTTTTACTGATATTTGAAGTCATTTTATCTACCTCTCATTTAAAAATCATCATCGTCATCTTCTGGATTGCTTGATGAGTCCGAGGAATCAGCGGTCTGTGCATTTGTTTTAGTAGCCATTACAAAAATCACAGCAACAATCGTTCCCAATATCGCATAGGTTACCATGGTTACATTGGAATCTTTAAGAATAACGCTGGCAAAATAAGCTAGAAAGAAGAAAACCAAATAGTCTTTACGTCCAATAACATAGATAGTTGTCGCAATACCAATAGCTGCCAAACCGCCGCCGACAACTTCCAAAACATGTAAAATGACAGTCCCTTTAAGAGCAGCGATTACATCAGCAATAACCGGTGTCCCCCAATATAAAGCGACAAAAATCAAGGGAACAAATAAGATAAACGACGCTAGAGTTGGGTATAAAATAATGGACCGCTTAATAGCTTTTTCATCCATCTTTTCAACCGCACGGTCGGTATATTTGCCAAGAAATGTATTCAGAAAGAAACGAAATTGATATAAATAGCTGCCTAATAAACCTACTGGAACCGCTACAGCAATAGCCGCCTGCGGTTTTAAATTACCTAACAGCGCTACCGGCACCGCAATCGCAGCAGCAACTGCTGGTTCAGAAGGCATTGATCCGCCCGGTGAGAATACTCCCATATAGATTAACTGCAGCGCTGCTGTTACAATCATGGCATGATAGACATCTCCCATGACAAAACCGCAAAATAATCCTGTCATGAGAGGCGAGAATCGCAGAGTCAGCGTTGCACCGCCGCCCAGCCACCTAGACATAATAGCGGCAACCCATAAACCTATGGCTAAACTTTGAACAGCTGTTAAAGTTTCCATCTTTTTTCCTCCTATTTTTTGCTTGTAATATAGTCTTCCAGTTTCAGTAGTTTTTCTTTTAAAGTCTTTTTGCTAGTATCCACCGGAATCAAGTGAATTTTTTCCTTGCTGTCCATAAAATCCACTATGTCATTGATAACGCTTTCATTTTTGGGGAAAATTCCCATATTAGTCAAAGATGTCGGCAAATTCATTTCATTGTAATAAGGCAGCAATTCATCAATAACAGCCCATTTATCTTCAAGTGCTAGTTGGTAAAAGATACCATAAGCAACCTTTTCACCATGTAAATAAGAATGACTTTCCGGAATATACTTAGCGATTCCGTCGTGTAAAGCGTGAGCAGCTGCATTGCGCGCATATTTATCGCCTAGCCCTCCAACCAGACCTGCTGTGCCAAAAATAATTTCCGAACAATGGACAAATTCATCTGTGACTTTAACATTTTTCATATCCTCAATAGCCTTATTTCCATCCCACATGAGAATGTCTTTGGCAATAAGAGCTGTATAGCGGGCCAGCATCACAAAAGGTTCGCTCTGTAAAAGTTTTTGCTGAGTTATCATGTCACTCTCATACCATTTAGCTAAAGTATCCGCTATGCCGGCAATAAAGTAATTAACAGGCGAGTCAATAATCAATCTGGGATCCGCTAGCAAAAAACGAGCCTGCTGCAGAAAATGCTCTGTTTTTCCCTCAGCTTCTCCGCTCTCTTTATACATTACTGACAAAGGAGTCCATGGTGCGCAGTTGCTAGCTAAAGTAGGAATGAGCCCAAAGGGTATATTAGCACTGTTGCTGGCATAGCCTACAAGATCAACAAGTTTGCCTCCGCCAACCCCTATAATGAAATCAATCTTATCGTTCTTTGCTTTCTCAACAATTAAATCTGCGCCGTAATAGCTGCATTCACCAGTGTATTGATGAAATTCAAACTCAAAATCTAAACATTTTAAAAACGTCAGATAAGGTTTAGCCTTTTCCCAAGAGACTGTTCCATGGACTACCAGTACTCTTTTAGCACGCGCAGAGTTAAGCAGTTTTTCGACATCTGTGATTGCATCTTCGCAGTAGCGATAATACTGCGGCCCAACTTTAACTTTAAAATCTTTCAGCATCTTATTCGCCTCCTTTGATCCACAAACTGTCCGGCTGAACACTGCGTACAGGCAATTTTCTTAAAGAAATATTTTCACAGTCTTCAATACACTTTTCTCCCATGGCTTCTAAGCATTCCATTGTGTAAGCTGAAGTATGCGGTGTAACAACGACATTGTCAAAAGCCAGATAAGGGTGATTAGAACGGCCAGGTTCGACTTCAAGAACATCAGTGGCATAGCCAGCAATTTTCTCGGATTTTAAGCCTTCAATAATTGCTTCTTCTGAAACCAGTGCTCCTCGTGCAGAATTAGAAATATAAATATTGTTTTTCATTTTGGCTACTTCATCTTTACCGATGAAGTGGTAGTTTTCCTCAGTTAAATTAGCACATAGACACAGGACATCTGCCTGCGTCAAGACTGTGTCAAAATCAACTTTTTCAGCACCGAATTGCTCAATTTCTGCTTTTGAACGATAGGGATCATAAGCCAGCACTCGGCAGCGAAAGCCATTTCTCACTGTTTCAGCCACACAGCTGCCTGTATTTCCAATACCAATAACACCAACTGTTTTATTATAAAGCGTATGTCCGATAAACTGCGCCCGCTCTTCCCATTTATCTTCCTTAACCCTTTGCTGCGCCTGACTGGTCTTACGCATAACATTTAATAAATTTGTTATATTATTGCCCGCTACAGCATCACGTTCTACCAGAGCCGGAACAAGGGAAACAATTGTCCCATGAGCCTTGGCCGCTTCTAAATCAACATTATTATAGCCAATTCCGTGACGTGAAATCAGTTTTAAGCCGTCCTTATAATCAAAAAATTCCTTATTGAAAAACGGTGTTACACTGGCAATAATCATGTCATAGCCCTGCAAAGCTGCTGCCAGTTCCTTACCGGAAACGGTCTGCTCAAATTTAAAATAATCCACTTCACCAAGTGCCCTTAAACGTTCCATATGCTTCGGAAAAATTTTTCCAAAGCTGCTGGAATTGACAATCGCAATCTTATGTTTCAGCATCTTTTCTCCTCATTTTTTTAATTTTACAGCATGCCCGCCAAAGCCATGTCTCAAGGCAGCAACTACTTTATTTGAAAAGCTGTCAGTCAGTTTACTTGAATTTCTGACAAATAAAGAATTAGCAATAACAGGAACAGGAACCTCCAGCTGCAAGGCTTCTTCAACAGTCCATTGCGCTTCACCGTTGGCATCAATAACACCTTCAATTCTCCCCAATTTAGAATCATTCCGAAACTCTTCTTCAGCAATTTCCACCAGCCAAGAGCGGATAACAGAGCCATGGTTCCAAACATTAGCAACTTTTGCATAATCATAGCTAAAAGCAGACGCTTCTAATACGGAGAAACCTTCGCCGATTGCCTGCATCATGCCATATTCGATACCGTTGTGAACCATTTTCAGATAGTGGCCCGCAGCCGGTTCAGGAATAAACAGACAGCCTCCTTCAATTGAAATGGCCTCAAAAAAATCTGCTATATCATCAAAGACACCCTGCTCACCGCCAATCATCAAACAAGCGCCGTTCCGAGCACCGAAGACACCACCTGAGGTCCCGCAGTCAAGAAAACCAATATCTTTTTCCTTAAGAGATTGATAATTCTTTAAGCTGTCTTTAAAATTCGAATTACCGCTGTCGATAACAATATCTCCTGCCTGCAGACTTTCTTTTAATTCACCGATTAAATGATTAGTTATTGCTCCTGCAGGAGTACTTAGAAGAATAATTTTCCTGCTTTCCAGTGACTCAATTAAACAATCGAGCGAATCTGCCGTTTGAATGCCTGCTCCTTCTGCTTTTTCCCGTACCTGAGGTTCTTCATCAAATCCTACAACACTCCAATCATGATCTTGAGCATTTAAAGCCAGATTAAATCCCATTTTGCCTAAGCCGATAATTCCAATCGTTTTCATAAACACGCTCCTTCCGCTTAAATCTAAACTTAGTATATAATAAAAATTTTATTTTGTAAATATTATTTCGAAAAAAATTTTTTCTTTTGATTTTTGGCCTCTTTTATCTTATAATTATTATCAAAAAGATGAGGATGGATACTCGTTTGAAAAATCAATACCTAAGCACTATTATTAATCGGCATAAGTATGAATTCAGCAATACAGATGAGCAAATCGCCAGATATTTTCTGTCCTTAGGTGATGAGATTATCAACAAAACCATTGCTGTCTTATCAGAAGAAATAGGTGTCTCACAATCGTCTATCTTTACGTTTGTCAAAAAAATCGGCTTTAAAGACTTCCAAAATTTTAAATTATCCGTCGCTTCAAATCTAAAAAAAGAAAATTCCAATGACGGACAGACCAATATTTTAACAAGTATTAATGACATTTCTGACTCAGATTCCAGTTCAGAAATTGCTGAAAAAGTTATTTATTCTAATATCCAATCGCTTTATTCCATCATCGAAACAATTCCTCAGATTCCTATTGATCAGATTATTAAGATTATTGAAAAATCGAGAACAATTTATTTTATGGGAATTGGCGGCTCATCTATCCTAGCATGGGACAGCTATCATAAGTTTTTAAGAACGAAGTACAACTGCAGTTACATTTTTGATTACCATATGCAGTTAAGTCAGGCTTCTAAACTAAATGAAAAAGACTGCGTCTTCTTATTCTCACATTCAGGCGAGTCCATTCAAACGATCGAGCTGGCTCGTGCAGTAAACGCCAAAAAAGGTAAAATTATTTCTTTGACCGGCAATCCAAAATCAGAGCTGGTAAAATTATCAAATGAATGTGTTATTGTTAATTCTCAGGATTCTCTCTTCCGGGCAGAATCTCTGACGTCCAGAATATTATATTTAACCATTTTAGATATCATTTATGTTAATCTGATGTTTAGAGATGAAGCGGCCAATACCCGTTCATTGATGGATATACGCGATGCTTTGAAAATAACTAAAAACAGCAAAAAGGCCTGACCTGCAGTACAGCTGCAAGCCAGGCCTTTTTGCTACTATTTTTTATTGGTTTAATTCTTTTTGATAAGCTTTTGCTTCTTCTTCTGTAGATAAAACAAAGTGTCCAGGGGTGATTTCACGCATCTCACGCGCCTGTCCGTCTAATTCACCAGCTGGATCGTAAACCTTGTGAACGCGCTTGCGCTCCAATTCGGGATCGGGTTCAGGGACCGCTGATAACAGGCTCTTTGTGTATGGATGAATGGGGTGATGGTAAACTTCATCTGATGTTCCGATCTCCACTATTTTCCCCCAATGCATCACACCGATACGGTCAGAAATGTACTTAACCATAGATAAGTCGTGGGCAATAAATAGGTAAGTCAGCCCTTGTTCATGCTGCAGTTTCTGCATCAGATTAACAACCTGAGCCTGAATGGAAACATCCAAGGCAGAGATGGGTTCATCGGCAATAATAAATTTGGGCTCTACAGCCAAAGCACGGGCTATTCCGATACGCTGCCGCTGACCACCTGAAAATTCATGCGGATAGCGCGTCAGATGGTCCTTATTTAAACCAACTAAGTCAAGCAGCTCTTGAACTTTGGCATCGCGTTCTTCTTTGTTTTTGACTAGTTTATAAGTATCAAGGCCTTCAGCAATGATGTCTCTGACTTTCATACGTCCGTTCAGACTGGCCTGAGGGTCTTGAAAGATCATCTGTGCTTTCTTACGAAAGGCAAAAAGTTCCTTACCTTTTAAATTTGAAATGGTCTGCCCTTCAAAATCAATCTCACCCTCATCAATATTATAGAGTTTAAGAATGGCGCGGCCGATAGTCGTCTTACCTGAACCGGATTCTCCGACAAGACCAAAGACCTCGCCTTCATAGATATCAAAGCTGACATTGTCAATAGCCTTGACTTCATTGGATCTGCCTTTATTAAATATCAACGAAACATTTTTGACTTCCACCAGTTTTTTACGATTTTCAGTCATTCGGCTCTTCTCCCTTCAAGCTCTTCCATTTTTCCCAGCGCTTCAAAATCCTTTCTGGAGGCACGATTTGAGGAGCACGCTCATCCAGCAGCCAAGTCGCCGCATAATGAGAATCACTGACTTTGAAAAACGGCGGTTCTTCTTCAAGATCAATATCAAGTGCAAATTCATTTCTTGGAGCAAAGGCATCGCCTTTGGGCGGATGCAGCAAATCAGGCGGTGTTCCCGGAATCGACTGCAGACTCCCTGCTGCCGTACTGGTTGTCGGCATGGAATTCAAAAGTCCCCAAGTATAGGGATGCTGCGGATTGTAGAAAACTTCATCTACTGTTCCGTACTCAACAATCTTTCCGGCATACATGACAGCGACCCGATCTGCCATCCCGGCCACAACACCTAAATCATGGGTAATAAAAATAATAGAAGAATCTGTATTCTTTTGGATTTCTTTCATCAAATGAAGAATCTGTGCCTGAATCGTCACATCAAGAGCTGTTGTCGGTTCATCAGCGATGAGAATTTCCGGATTGGTTGCAAGAGCAATAGCAATAACCGCCCGCTGGCGCATGCCGCCCGACCATTGATGAGGATAATCATTGATGTGTTCTTCAGCATTAGGAATACCGACCTTTTTCATGATATCTAAAGCACGCGCTAACGCCTCTTTTTTGGCGAGCTTTTCATGCTTGATGATCGGCTCAGCAATTTGCAGACCGATTTTCATTGTCGGATCGAGACTGGTCATCGGATCCTGGAAAATCATGGAAATATCATTGCCGCGGATATTAACCCAGTCTTCTTCTTTTAAGTCAATGAGATTGCGCCCTTTAAATTCAATATCCCCTGAAATCTCAGCGTTTTTAGCAGACAATCCCATCAAGGTCCGCGTTGTTACAGATTTTCCAGAACCGGATTCACCGACAATAGCAAGGGTTTCACCCTTTTCCAGATAAAAGCTGACATCGCGAATTGCCTTAACCTCACCAGCATACGTATGAAAATTGACATGGAGGTTATTGACCTGTAAAATTTTTTCTTTACTCATATCTTCCTCCTTAGTCCTGATCTGATTTTGGATCAAATGCGTCACGCAAACCATCACCCAGCAAAATAAAGGCCAAGGAAATCAGGACCAAAGCAAGAGCCGGCAGAATAATCTGATAAGGATAGTATTGCAGGTTCTCCTGAGCATCAGAAATCAAGGACCCCAGAGAAGACGTCGGCGGTTTGACACCCAAGTTAATAGCTGAAAGGATGGCTTCATACATGATGGCTGAAGGAATGGTCATCATAATCTGAACGATAATAACTCCCGAGATATTAGGGAGGATATGTTTAAAGGCTATCTTAGGCCCGCTCTCACCAAGGGTTCTCGCGGCCAAAACAAAATCTCTTTCCTTATAAGACAAGGTCATATTTCTGACCTGTCTGGCCATTGACGTCCAGCCGGTCAGGGCGATAGAAAGAATGATGGCCAATATCCCATTTCCCAGCAAGAGCCCAAGCATTGTTACAATAATCAAGTTAGGCACAGAAGAAATGATTTCAATAATACGCTGCATAACGGTATCAACCATCCCGCCGATATAACCGGAAGTAAGGCCATAGATAACACCGATGAGAAGGTCAATGCAGGTTGCCGCAACTGCAACTAACAGTGAGATGCGGATACCAACGATAATCCGTTTGCCAAGACTGCGTCCTAAACTGTCAGTCCCCAATAAGAAATGCTGTCCTTCCGGAACTGACTGATCCTCATAAACGTTAGAAGCAGAACTGGAGCCGGGCATCTGAAATACACCATTCCAACCGGGGATGCCCAAACCACTGTTGGGCGGCAAATTCCCATAAGTAGACACCTTATCCGAATCGAAACTGTTGGCATCCTTTTGTGTTACAAACAAAGGAGACAGCAGCGAAAACGCGATAAGAAGGGTTAAAAACCAGAGTGAAACAACTGCTAATTTATTTTTCTTTAAACGCCGCCAAGCATCCTGCAGGAAAGACAAGGCTGGCTTTTCAATTTTTTCTTGTGCGCTGGCACTTCCCGCACCAACGAGCACAAATTTTCTATTTTTATCTGCCATGTTAGTCTCCTTACTGCAAACGGACGCGCGGATCAACAATGCTGGTAACGATATCTGTCAGCAAAATCATGCTCATCAGCATCACCGCATAGACAATGGTTGTTCCCATAATAACAGGATAGTCATTGGACGGAATGGAATTAACAAACTGCTCACCAATCCCCGGAATCGAAAATATCCTCTCAATCAAGACAGAACCTGTTAACAAATTAGCTGCCATGGGACCCACCAAAGTTAGGACAGGAATCATGGAGTTACGGTAGGCATGGCGGTTAGCTACCTGCCGGTCTGTCAGTCCCTTAGCCCTCGCCAGCTGGATATAATCAGAATTCAGAGCCTCAATCATCTCGCTTCTGACAAAACGCGTGGTCACAGCAAAAGGATTAAAGGACAGAGCTAATGTCGGAAGGATGGTTTGCGAAAAACTGCCCCAGCCTGAAACCGGCAGAAACTGCAGCCGATAGCCCAGTATATTCAGCAGGAAAACTGCCAAAATGAAAGACGGAACAGAGTATCCGAGCGTTGAAATCACGCTTAAAAGACCATCAACTCTATCATTTTGGTGCCGTGCGGAAACAGCTCCAACAATCAAGCCCATACCGACACCTAAAATCAAGGCCTGTATGCCCAGCTGAGCCGAAATGCCCAATCGCTGCACAATCAGGGTTGTGACCGGCTGATTAACATACTGAAAACTCGTTCCTAAGTCGCCGGTAAAAACATTTTTCAAATAAATCAAATACTGTTGCCACTCAGGCTTATCCAGTCCATACTGCGCATTCAAAACAGCGATTGCTTCCGGAGTTAATTTAGGATTATTAAAAGGAGTTCCTTTCATCGCCTTCATGAGAAAGAAAGTAATGGTGACAACTATAAATAAGGTCAGCAAAAGAATTCCTATACGTTTAAGAATATATTTAAGCATAATGTTCCTTTTCTTAGTTTTTATTGGGCCTTTTCCCAATAAAAACAAGAACTGGCCTAAGCCAATCCTTGCCATGTGTGAAATTGTCCTTATCTTAAGCCTTATTTCTTATAAGCATAAGTAAAGTCTACGTTTAGTCCTGTAGAGCTGCGGATTAAGCCTTTAATGCTAGGATTTTGCAAGCCCTTCATACTGCGGAAGTAAATTGGATTAATATTGGCTTCGTCAAATAAAGCTTTCTCAGCTGCTTTGTAGTCTTCAGCTGCTTTAGCAGGTTCTAAGGCATCCGTTGTCACAGCTTTTTCATAAGCTTGGTCATAAGCAGGGTTTGAGAACCTGCCGTTATTTTGGGAAGACTCGCTGGTGAAAAGGCTGTAGAAAGTTGAACCTTCTGGATAGTCACCGCCCCAAAGCGTCATCACAATATCAAAGTTTTGTGTTTTTGAATCTTGCAGACGCTGTTTGAAAGGAACAAGCTTTTCTTCAATGGTTAAGCCTGGCAGGGCCTTTTCCCAAGCACCTTTAATATAGTCAATACCAGCTTTGGCAGTTGGTGAATCAGCATCAGATGTGATGGTAAATTTCACTGATGTTTGGCCGATTTCCTGCAAACCTTCTTTGAAAAGTTCTTTTGCCTTGTCTACATCATAGGTATACCCAGGTGCTACTTCTTTTGATAAATCTTTGCCATCAACTTTGGCCAGTTTATAAGGAGCTATACCGGTTGCTGCACGGGAACCTGTCGGAACAACTGTATCAACATAAGCCTTACGGTTAGTTGCGTAATTAAGAGCCTGACGGATTTTCTTGTTTGACAGAGCTTTATTGGTGCCTGTTTGATTGTATTCAAAGTAAGTTGTTACAGCTTCATAAATATTGACAACATCTTTGTTGTTTTTATTAGCTTTGTAAAGGGCTGGTGTATTGGAAATTTCTGCCATATCCAATTCCCCGCGCTTGTACATTTGAACGGCAGTTTCTGGTTTTTTAACAGTCTGGATGTTGATAACCTTTGTTTTAACTTTGTCAGCATTCCAGTAGTATTTATTCTTTTTGAGCTTATAGCTGCCATTAGTTCCATTCCAGCCGGTTGTAATGTACGGTCCTGAATAGAGCTGACTGTCAGAATTGGTTCCGTATTTCTTACCGACCTTATTGACAAATGCTTCTTTTTGCGGCATAAAGCTCGTGAAGGCAAGGAGATATTCCATTTGCGGAGTTGGTGTTTCCAAAGTAAAGATAACTTTATTTCCCTCAGCTTTTACACCCAAGGCATTGAGGTCTTTTATTTCTCCGCTGTTAATAGCCTTAGCATTTTTAACGTGGGAATCGAGTGCCAGATTTGAGTATTCAGAAGCTGTCTTAGGGTTAACAATACGCTGCCATGAGTAGACAAAATCCTTAGCCGTAATCGCGCTGCCGTCCGACCACTTGATGCCTTTGCGAAGCGTCGCCGTATAAGTCAGACCGTCTTTTGACACTTCAACTTTTTTAGCCAAATCAGGAACAGTTTCCCCTTTAGCATTGACACGAAGCAGGTTGCTTCCTGAATTCCCAAGAACTGTTCCGGAGTAGGTATCTGTACTCTTAGAAATGTCTAAGGAGTTAATCTCTGTACGGAAATACCAATTGATTTCATCTTTGGATGACTGTTTGCTGCCATTCCCGCAGGCTGCCAAGGCAGCAACTGAAGCTAAAGCGACCGCTCCCAGGCCGACATGCTTCCATGTACTTTTCTTTTTTTCTAACATAATAGTCTCCTTTTTATCCTTCAATAACTTGAATTTTAAAACTAATGTCACAAATATTTTATCTTATTTTAATCTTTTTAGCAAGCTTTCAAAACTCTTCCCAATCTCCTCAAAAAAGCCCGGAAAGCGCTTTAATCAAGAGGCTTTGACCGTCATTTTTGCCCGTTTTTTTAAATTATTTTTTTACATATTTCTCTCAAAAGTCTCAACAAGCAGCTGCTTATTTCCTCTGCTGCTGACAGCTTCGTATCAAAACTTGATAAGTTTTAAAGGAGCGTTTTTTCTCTATCAAAATATGCTATAATTAAACTTATGATGAAAAAGATTTTATGCCTAGTACTGCTCTGCCTTGCTCTTTTTAGCGTTCAAGCTAAGGCTGAAGAGCACTTTGATGCAGCTGCTAAACATGCCATCGCTGTTGAAGCCGATACCGGTAAAATTCTTTATGAAAAAGATGCCGCAAGCCCTGCGGGCATTGCCTCCATTACCAAGATTTTAACGGTCTATCTTGTTTATAAGGAAATCAAGACCGGAGAACTGACCTGGGATACCAAGGTGAAAATTTCTAATTATCCCTACGGACTGACAACCGATTACAGCGCCAGCAATGTCCCTATGGAAGCCAGAGAATATACCGTTAAACAGTTAGTGGATGCTTCTATGATTGCCAGTGCCAACAGCGCAGCCATTGCCTTAGCTGAAAAAATCGGCGGAACGGAACCCAGATTTGTTGATATGATGAAAAAGCAGCTGCAAGATTGGGGAATTACAGATGCCAAGCTGGTCAATGCTTCCGGACTCAACAACAAACTTTTGGGTGAACACATCTATCCCGGATCTGAGCCCGATGAGGAAAACATGATGAGCGCCAAAGATGTCGCTATTATTGCACGGCACCTGATTAAAGAGTTTCCTCAGATTCTAAAAATCAGCAAAAAAACGAGCGAAGACTTTGCCGGAACCAAGATGGACACTTACAACTACATGCTGCCTAACATGCCTTACGCACGCGAAGGAGTTGACGGTCTTAAAACAGGAACAACAGAGTTTGCAGGAGCTTCTTTTGTTGCTACCGCCAAAGAAAACGGCATGCGCATCATTTCTGTTGTTTTAAATGCCAATAACTCTGATACCGATGATTCCGCCCGCTTCAAAGCAACCAATGATTTGCTCAATTATGTCAGCAATACTTATGAACGGACAACACTGATTCGAAAAGGCCAGGCCTACAAAAACAGTACCGCAAAAGTCATTGACGGCAAAAAAAGCAGCGTCCCTGCTGTCGCCCAAAAAGACCTTGTCGTCATCCGGACTAAAACCAGCAGCACAAAGAAGGCTGTGACTATTAATTCGAAAAAAGAAGGCTACACTGCGGCTGTTAAAAAAGGGCAGGCTGTCGGAAAGGCCCGTTTCAAGGACAGCGATCCTGTCGGGCAAGGTTATCTCGATTCTCCGCCAACCGTCAAATTGGTTGCTAAAACTGAAGTGAAGCGCAGCTTCTTCCTTAAAGTTTGGTGGAATCACTTTGTTCGATATGTCAACGAAAAACTCTAGCAGAAGCAAAGGATTTTGCTGTAAATACGATATTAACTGAAAAAAGCAGACAAAGAGGTCTTAAAACCTTCTGTCTGCTTTTTATGATGGACAACAAGCTGTTTAAATAGAATCAGAGTCGTCAGAATCATCAGAAGTTGAATCACTGACTGAAAATTGTGAGTCTTTTACCTTATTCCATTTTGAAAATGTTCCGTCCGCTTCTATATCAAGCTGACCCCTTTGGCCGTTATAAGACAGCTGCAAGTTGAAGTTTTTCAGGTAGAACGTTTTCTTATCGAAGGTCACCTCAAAGTCTTTTTTCAATTCAGACTGACTGATTCCTCTAATATAAAGACTCAGCTCTTCCCTAAACAAAGAGACGAGGTCTACATTTTGGCTGCGTAGGGTCAGCTTATATTCGCTGCCGCGCTGTTTGAGAACCAGATCATCCTCCATAGAATAGAGCACTTTTAAGAAATTGAAGTAACTGGGACGAACAGTGTATCTGCCTTTAGGATTAGCTGTCTTCCAGCTGCCGTCTTTTGAGGTACGCACTCGAGCAGTATTTTGATCTCCGACAATCTCTTGATACTGATTAGCTCCATTGAGTGTCTCATCAATAACAACATTGGCCTTTTCGATAATGTCACCGGAACTGTCATATCCTAAATCGGCCACCATGTGCTGGATTTTACGCCCATTTGAGTTAACATTCGTATTCATATCAAAATGCACTGTTTCAATCTCGTCATTAGCTTCTTCAACCTTATCCAAGAAGTCTTCAATAGATATCTTCTTGCTGGTCTTCCGAGATGTCTGCTGCTTTTGGCCTGAATTCATTACACGCTGAGGAACACAGCCCGTCACTAACAGCAAGGCTGCCAAGACGGTTAATAAAATAGCATACTTTTTCTTCATCATTTCTCCCTTCCAAAGAGGAGCTACCTCTATAGTCTTCATTTTATCATTTTTTGAAAGCCTTTTCAATACAGTCGGCATTCCTTTGATAACTGCGGAAAAGGCAGCTATCATGTGTTATAATAAAGGCAAAGTCAAATAAAGTACTCGGGAGGCTGTTCATGGAAATCAGAGATATTGAATACGTCAAGGCAATTGTTGATAAAGGCAGCATCACCAAGGCCGCTCAGGCACTCTACATCACCCAGCCTTCACTGAGTACTTATATTAAAAATATGCAGCAGCGGCTGGGATTTGAAGTTTTTGTGCAGCACGGTAAAAAATTAGAGCTGACTTATTTGGGTGAGGAGTTTTTAAAATACGGACTGCAAATTCTGCATATCCAAGAAAATTTCAATGACACCATGCAAAATGTCCTTGACAATAAATTCGGCCGCCTAAGACTGGCTATCCCTCTGCTGAGAAGCTCTTACTTAGTTCCTGTCTTACTGCCAAAATTCCACGAACAGTTTCCAAATGTTGAGGTTGAGCTAAACGAATCCTCATCCAAAACCTTTTCCCGTTTGATCGAGAACGGCGATGTTGACCTCGCCCTGATGAACCGCACAAAAGAGGGGCGTCAGCAGGAAACCGAGAAAATAAAATCTGAAGAGATTTTATTGGCCCTTCCTGTTGAGCACCCCTTGAGTAAATTTGGCAAGTATAACGATAAGGAATCCTATCCTTCTTTGGATTTACATCTGCTGGCGGATGAGCTGTTTATCCTACACCAGCCCGATCAATTTTCAAGACAGGTGGCAGATGATATTTTTGTCAAGAATCATTTTCAGCCTCAGCGAGTACTGGCAACCAGAAACATCGAAACAGCTCTTAATCTAGTCGCCAATAATTTCGGCGTCTGTTTTATCAACGCTTCCCACACCAAGCATCTCAGCATCGGCAATAAGATTCGCTTCTTCTCTTTGAAAGATAAGGTTTACGTTGATTTAATCGTTGCTTATCGAAAAAATCGCAGTCTGCCTTTCTTTGCCAAATCCTTTATTGATATTTGTAAAAAATCAATTTAAATCGGAATAGCTCCGGTCAAGACGGCAGTTAGTGTCTGCAAGACAAAACTCATCAAGCCCCACTTCAGGTATTCTTTTTGATAGTCGATAAAGCTGACCTCGGTTCTATCAACCAATACGTAAAGGAAGGCTACCAAAGGACTGGCAAATCTGACAGCCTGTCCCATAAGCGAAGCTACTCCGACTTCAACAGGTGTTGCTCCGTAAGAATAAGCTATAGGAGCAATAACCGGCAGAAGGCCAAAATAGAAGGCGTCATTTGGTAGGAAGAAGAGACCTGGCAAAGAAATCAGAGCCAAAATCAGCGGAATATAACCTCCGAGATTTTCTGGAATCATCGATACCAACTGATGAGCAATAGCGTTACTCATACCGCTTCCATTGAGAACCCCCATAATAACTCCGGCACCAAAGACTAGGGAAACAGGACCCAAAGCTTCTGCACCATTGGCTAACAAGCGAGAGTTTTGGAGAGATAAATCCTGATAGTTAACAATTAAAGCAATGGCTGTCCCCAGCAAGAATAAGATACCGCCATTAATCAAATCCATAATCAGCAAGACCATAATCGCAAGGGTCAAGAAGAGATTAAAATAGATTAACTTAGGTCTTTTATATTCAACATTGGTCAGAGTTACATCATTAATAATACCTGTCGTTTCGCTTTCTGTCAGGATTCCCTTACCGGGAACATAACCCAGTCTTTTTCTTTCCCTTTTCCCATACGTGTAAGCTTGAAAAAGACCTAAAAGCGCAGCGACAAACATCCCTGGTAAAACGGGCAGCAAAAATTCTTTAGGGCCGATATTTAACACAGGCATTGCCCGCGCCATAGGGCCGCTCCAAGGAACCAAGTTCATAACAGAATTACCAAAACCAATGATAGCGGCCAGATAAATCTGCTTCATTTTCATTTTCTTAAACAGCATCAGCATGGCAGCCGTTACAATCAGAACGGTTGTTGTTCCGTCACCGTCTAAAGAAACGGCTAGGGTGATAACAGCTGAGGCAATGGTAATTTTCATAGGGTCACCCTTTGCCCATTTAATCATCATAACTGCCAACGGATCAAACAGACCTACGTCCAGCATTATAGAGAAATACAAAATGGCAAAGAGCAAGAGAGTGATGGTTGGCGCTACCCCGGTAGTAATCTTACCGGAGCCTGCAACGGCATAGTAGAGCCCTTCGTAAATCCACTCAAAAGCTTTCAATATGGATGCTCCCTTAAAAAGAGCTGCAATGATTCCAAAAATAGCTGGAACCAGTATCAAACCGACAAAGGGACTAATTTTCTTTGTCAGGAGCAATACCATAAAGATAATAATCATTGAATATCCAAGCAGTGCTAACATGGTCTATCCTCCTCAATAAATGCTGTTCCTACCATAATTTTTCTAGCTGTTCGATAACTTGAAACAGATTTTATCAGAGTTTTATCATTGGTAGTTTCATAATCAATCGAAACTGAAATTTTACCGCTGCTGTGGGCAATTTCTAATTGATTGCCTAAATTCTTATCGCTGACTAATTCATAAGGAATCGTTCCTTGAATTTTGCTGGCTGCGCCGGTGCACAAAGCTCCCGTCAGCGCAATAGATTTATGAGCTTTCTGCATGCTCATCATTCTGACAGCAAGATCAAAATCAGCAGCCTCTATTTTTTCATTTTCTGTAGTGACATAGGTTTGAGGAGCCGAGACAATCGTCAGTTTCGGTACCCCAGGAGTGATAACTGCGCTGTCTTCCAGCTTATCAATAAGTCCCATCAGCTGCGCTGCTCTCCCTCTGATTTCTTCCAGCCGAGCCAATAGTTCAGGATCACTGTCAATCATCTCAGGGCTCTCTGTCCCTTCCAATCCTAAGTCTTCTGCCCGAACATAAACCAAGGGGTTAGCTGCATCGACAAGCGAAACAGTCAGTTCTTGACCGTTGCTCAAAACGAGGGTATCTTTTGTATTGCCGGTTGGCAGCAGCTTGCCGCTGAAGGCGCCGGAAGGCTCAACAAACTGCAGTTCGATCTTGATTCCTTTACCGGGAACACCGGAAATGGCAAAGTCTCCTTCATAAGTTAGTTTTCCATCAGGTGTAGGAATATACTCGTTGATGACCTTTTTGGTGTTGGTATTGTAAACACGAACCATGGTTGTTGGCGAGCTTGTTTTCACCAGCTGATTTTCAATGGCATAAATTCCTACAGCAGAAGAAATATTGCCGCAATTGCCTGAATAAGAAACCACAGGTTTATCAACAGCTACTTGGGCAAAGGTGTAGTTAACATCCCAATCTTCTTTTTCTTCTTTAGAAATAATCGCTGCTTTGCTGGTTGTCGATACCGCTCCGCCTAAACCATTAATCTGTCTGATGTCCGGACTTCCCATTAATTTCAGGAGAATCTTATCTCTGGCATCTTTATCGGCCGGCAGGACTTTTTCATCAATGAAGACACCTTTACTGGTACCGCCGCGATAAATACTTACTGGTATTTCTTCTAACATATTCACCACTCTTTCCTTTTAAGATGATTAGGTTAATTGATCCGTTTAGATTTTTGCAAGAAGCTCCGTCAGTTCACTGATATCAATGTCTTCCAGTTTTTCAATTGTTTTAGCAATTTTTTCTGCCAATTCTCTGTCAATATTTGCTGTTAGAGAATAGTATTTTTCCAACAGAACATCCCAGCTGGCTGGTCTTGATGTAAAGCCTTGGTAGTCATCTTTTTCGACAACATACACCTGACCGTCATTGGTTTCAATTTCTAATTTAATAGCCATTTCTGCCGGGAAGCGTTCGCTAAAGGCAGGATTTTCCCTAACAGTAACTTTTTGCAGCAAATCTTGAACATCTTGCTTCAGAATTCTTTCTTGCTCATATTGGGCAGGAAGCACTTGACCATCTAAATAAGCAGCTGCAAGCATATAAGGAAGCGAATGGTCGGCTTCTTCCTTAAGTCTGATTTGTTTTTTATCTCCTTCTTCACCGCCGCCAATAATATGGAAGGCAACATCAAAGGTATCCAGGCGAATTTCTTTAATATCTTCAGGAGCAATGTGCTCTTTATTTCTAAATTCAATCAAACCTTCAATAGAAGACTGAGAGTGGATTTCAGCATTGTAGCGTTTGATAATCGTCTTTAAGACACGTTCCAAGCCTTCTTTTTCCCAGTCAATATCAAATTTGCCTGCGATAGTTTCGTAAAAACCTTTATTGCCTTCAAAAACTTCACGAGGTCCGGTAATATTGTATTTAGCTAACAGAGCAGATGACACTGCGCCTCTGGCAGTATTTGGAGCTGCTAAGCCCTTCCAGTTAGATAAGGCTCCCGTCCTTGTCACACGCAGAGAATTATAACTGGTTCCTGAGATAGCAATTGCGTTTGCGATTTGTTCTTTGCTCAAACCAAGTGCCTTAGCTGCACCGGCTGCTGCACCGTAAGCTTCTTGAACAGTATGGTCAAAACCATGTTTTCTAACAGGTGCTTCATCGGACAAACGACATTGAATTTGGTAAGCAATGGCAAGACCAAGCAAGAAATCCTTACCTGTTCCTTTGTTATGTTCCGTTGCTGCCAAGACAGCCGAAATATTGTCAGATGGGTGGCAGGTTTCTCCTTTTGCCAAGTAAGAGTCATTGTAGTCCAAATAACGGATAGTTGCTCCATTGAATAAAGCAGCATAATCAGGAGTTGTTTTTCCGCCGCCAATCAGAGTCACCGAGCCATCCTTAGTCAAGTCATGTGTCATTTGCTGGATGTTTTTTATGGTTTGGCTTTCCAGAGCGCCTACAGCACAGCCAACTGCATCCAATACTCTTCCTTTAAGAGCTTCCACTTCTTCCTTGCTGAGATCCTCGAAGATTTTGTCTGCAACCCATTGGCCCATTTGTTCAACAACTGTTAGATTTTCCATAATCGTTCTCCTTTGTTTATGATTAAGTTTAAGTCAATTATAATGTAACCGCATTCATTACACAAATTAATATTTTTTATGTATTACATAGCTCAAACCTATGATTTTGCTAATTTTATCATTATTAAAGGATTTAAAGGGTTTTGAGGGCAAAATAAAAAAGCTTTAGAAACATAATTGAGTTAATGTTTCTAAAACTTAATTTTTCTGATTAACCGACAGAACCTTCCATCTCATAAGAAATGAGGCGGTTGAGCTCCACAGCATACTCCATGGGAAGTTCCTTGGTGAAAGGCTCTACAAAGCCCATGACAATCATCTCAGTAGCTTCTGATTCTGTAAGACCGCGGCTCATGAGATAGTAAAGCTGCTCTTCTGAAATTTTGGAAACCTTGGCCTCATGCTCCAAAGCAACCTGAGAATTATGAATTTCATTAAATGGAATGGTGTCTGATGCTGAAATATCGTCCATGATAATAGTGTCACATTCAATATGGCTGACAGACTTCTTGGAAGCTTTATTAAAGGTAACTTGTCCGCGGTAGTCCACCTTGCCGCCGCCCTTGGCAATGGATTTTGACACAATAGACGACGAGGTGTGCGGAGCATTGTGAATCATTTTAGCCCCTGTATCCTGATGCTGACCATGATTGGCAAAGGCAATTGACAGCATGGTTCCGCGCGCTCCCTCTCCATCAAGATAGACAGAAGGGTATTTCATGGTAGTGTGGGCACCGAGATTGCCATCAATCCATTCTACTGTCGCATTCGTGTCCGCTTTGGCCCGCTTAGTAACCAAGTTGTAAACATTATCCGACCAGTTCTGAATGGTTGAATAGCGCATATAGCTGCCTTCTAAGGCAAAAATTTCAACGATAGCCGCATGGAGGCTGGCTGTTGAATAAGTTGGTGCCGTACAGCCCTCAACATAGTGAACGCTGGCCCCCTCATCGACAATAATCAAAGTCCTCTCAAACTGACCGGTTCCTTCATTATTGATACGGAAATAGGTCTGCAGAGGAATATCAACCTTAACGCCCTTTGGCACGTAGATAAAAGTACCGCCAGACCAGAAGGCTGAATTCAGCGCAGCCAGTTTGTTATCTGTCGGCGGCACTAATTTAGCAAAATATTTTTTGAAAAGCTCCGGGTACTCCTTGAGCGCTGAGTCGGTATCTGTAAAGATAATGCCGAGTTTATCGTACTCGTCTTTCATATTATGATAAACGACTTCTGATTCATACTGGGCAGAAGCACCGGCCAGAAAAGCACGCTCTGCCTCCGGAATACCAATTTTCTCAAAGGTGTCCTTGATCTTTTCGGGCACCTCATCCCAAGAACGGGCAGGTTTATCTGTTGGCTTTTGGTAATAAATAATATCATCAAAATCAATACCTGATAGATCCGGCCCCCATTCCTGCATAGGCATTTTATGAAAGGCTTCCAGAGACTTCAGGCGGAAATCCAGCATCCATTGCGGCTCCCCCTTGATGCGAGACATCTCGCGGACAGCTGCTTCTGTCGCCCCTTTTCCGGTTGTCGCAATGGGCTCTACATCATCGTGAAAGCCAAACTGGTAATCTCCCAAATCAATGGGTTTTGGTTTTACTTGTTCGTTTTCGGGCATAATGTCCTTTCTCTTATTCCTCCAATGTTTCTTGTCTTTCAATGGCTTTTTTCAAGGCATTCCATGCCAGAGTTGAGCATTTGATCCGCTGAGGAAATTTGGAAACTCCCGCAAGAAATGCGGCATCTCCTAATTCCTTTTGCCGCTCATCTTTTTCTCCCTGAACCATTTTAGAAAAAATATCAGCTAATTCAAGTGCCTCTTCCTTGGTCTTTCCGATAACAGCGTCTGTCATCATACTGGATGAGGCGGTTGAGATGGTGCAGCCTTCACCGGCAAAAGCGATGTCGGATATTTTGTCGCCGTCAAATTTAACAGACAGACTAATCACATCGCCGCAAGTCGGATTATTGAGATTGACCTGCTCTACACCTTCTAAAAAACCGTGATGATGGGGATTTTTTGAATGATCCCCGACAACAGCCATATAAAGACTATCTAATCTTGAGAGTGCCATTAAAGAACTCCTTTGTTTTGATGATTGCTTCCACCAATTTATCGCAATCTTCTTTTGTGTTGTAAATATAAAAGCTGGCCCGCGCTGCTGAAGAGATACCCAGATGATTGATCAAAGGCTGGGCACAGTGATGGCCCGCACGAACGGCAACTCCTTCATAATCAAGCGCCGTTGCTGCATCATGGGGATGAAGTCCGGCAATATTGAAAGCAATAACGCCGGAACGCTCAGAAGCATCTTGAGGACCGTAAATGGTTACGCCTTCAATTGCCTGCAGCTTAGGCAGGACATAGCCGACTAAGTCCTGCTCGTAAGCATGAATAGTGTCCATTCCTACATTTTCAAGGTAATCAACTGCCGCTCCCAAAGCGATAGCACCAGCAATATTAGGTGTCCCTGCTTCAAATTTCCAAGGAAGCTCCTTCCACGTAGCCTCCTGCTCATAGACAAAATCAATCATCTCACCGCCAAATTCAATCGGACTCATCCGGCTGAGCAGCTCTTCTTTGCCGTAGAGAACACCGATACCAGTCGGTCCCAGCATTTTATGGCCTGAAAAAGCCAAGAAATCACAGTCCAGCTCCTGAACGTCAATGCTCATATGAGGAGCAGACTGAGCAGCATCAACGACCATATAAGCCCCATTTTGATGAGCCAGCGCTGCTGCTTCTTTGATCGGATTGATGCATCCCAGAACGTTTGAAACATGGGCCAGGCTGACAAATTTCGTTTTAGCACTGATTTTGCTCTCAAAATCAAGCATATCAAGCTGTCCATCCTTTAAATAAGCATAAACCAGCTTGGCACCGGCCTTGCGGCAGGCTTCCTGCCAGGGTATGATGTTGGAGTGGTGCTCCATAATCGAAATGAGCACTTCATCTCCCGGCTGCAGAATCTCTTCTGCAAAGCGAGCAACCCAGTTAAGACCGGTGGTCGTTCCTCTGGTAAAGAGGACTTCCTTGGTCGATTTTGCCTTGATAAAGGCCCGCAATGTTTCACGCGCAGCCTCGTATTGATGTGTAGCCCGCTCTGCCAAAGTATGGACACCGCGGTGCACATTGGCATTGTCCTGATGGTAGTAGTCGCTTAAACGGGTCAAAACCTGATTAGGCTTTTGTGTTGTTGCGGCATTATCTAAATAGACTAGAGGCTCATCGTTGACATGCTGGTTTAAAATCGGAAAATCTTGTTTGATTTTTTGAATATCTAACTTAGCCATTTTATCTCTTGTCCAATTTTTCATCCAAAACAGCAATCATTTCATCACGGACAGCCTTAATTGGAATTTCAGTAATAACCGTTCCAAGGAAACCGCGAATGACCAAACGTTCAGCTGTCTGCTTATCAATACCGCGGCTCATCAGATAGTACATATCTTCCGGATCAACCTGTCCAATAGAAGCCGCATGACCCGCTGTAACCTCATTTTCATCGATCAGCAAAATAGGATTGGCATCGCTTCTGGCCTTGTCAGACAGCATGAGAACACGGCTTTCCTGCTGGGCGTCTGCTCCCTTAGCTCCCTTGATAATATGGCCGATACCGTTAAAGGTAAGAGTTCCGCGCTCCAGAATAACACCATGCTGGAGAATATGGCCGACCGAATTATTGCCGTAGTTAGTTACCCGCGTATCAATTCCCTGAACCTGACGGCCGCTGGAGGCAGCAACAACTTTGAGTTCAGCATGGCTGCCATTTCCTATCAAATCACTGTCAAAATCAGCAATGACATTGCCCTCATTCATGACACCGAGCGCCCAATCAATGCTGGCATCATTGTCCAGACGGCCGCGGCGGCTGATATAGGCCGTCAGATTTTCACCCAAACGGTCAATAGCTGAGAATTTCACCTGACTGCCAGCCTGCGCCAGCACTTCAACAGCAATGTTAGCACTGGTCTTCACATCACCGTCTCCGATTGTTTCAAAGCGCTCCAAGTAACTAACCTTAGCATTGCGTCCGGCAATAATTAAAATATGCTTATTGAAAGGAACATCGCTTGTGCTGTCCTGCAGAAAAATACCTTCAATCGGCAGATTCACTTCAACATTATCCGGCACATAGAGAACAGCTCCGCTGTTAAAATAAGCTGTGTGATAGGCCGCCAGTTTATCCTCGTCAAATTTGAGAGCCGCTGCAAAATATTTCTCAACAACCTGCGGAATTTCTTCCAAGGCCGAATGAAAATCGGTGAAAACCACGCCTTGTTCAGCAAGCTCTGCCGGCAGGCTTTCTAAGACTGTCTGAGTGCCAACCTGAACAAGTTTAGGATTATCTCCCAAAGCAGTAAAATCAGGAACACTCGCAGAAACAGGACTTTCTGAAATCGTGCCGTCACCGAGATTCCAACGCTGAAATTTAACACGTTCAATCTTCGGCAGGTCTAAGCTGTCCATTTTTTCAAAGGCCGCCAGACGTTTTTCTTGCAGCCATTGAGGCTCTGCCTTTGCCTGTGAAAAATTTAAAATTGATTCTTTTGTCATTTGTTACTCCCTTTCTTTCTTATCAGAAGTTACAAATTAGACTTCTTCGCTGTACTCAAGACCAAGCTCTTCAGCTATTTTGGCATAACCTTCTTTTTCCAGCCGAACGGCAAGCTCTGCTCCGCCTGACAGTACAACACGCCCGTCCATCATAACATGGACAACATCAGGTGTGATGTAGTTAAGCAGGCGCTGATAGTGAGTGATAATCATCGCGCCAAAATTTTCATTGCGCATGGCATTAACACCCTTAGAAACCACTTTAAGTGCATCAATATCAAGACCAGAGTCAATTTCATCAAGAAGGGCAAACTTAGGTTCCAGCATCAGCAGCTGCAAGATTTCATTGCGCTTTTTCTCACCGCCTGAGAAGCCTTCATTAAGGTAACGTTCAGCCATTTCCTCTTTCATACCGAGGAGCTCCATTTTTTCATCTAATTTTGTAATGAAATCGCGGACAGAGACCTTGTCATCATCCTCTCTGCCAGCGTTCATGGCTGCCCGTATAAATTCAGCATTGGTGATCCCTGGAATTTCAGATGGGTACTGCATAGCCAGAAAAAGCCCTAAACGAGCGCGCTCATCAACATCCATCTCTAAAATATTTCCCCCGTCCAAAAGCACCTCTCCTTGGGTTACTTCAAAAACAGGATTTCCCATGATGGCTGCTGAAAGGGTTGATTTCCCTGTTCCGTTAGGTCCCATGACAGCCGCAATCTCGCCAGTTTTAAGCGTCAGATTAACTCCCTTCAAAATTTCTTTATCTTCAATAGACACATGAAGATTTTTTATCTCTAGTACAGACATAGTACACTCCTTTCATCTTATCAGTAATCATTATAACAAAAAAAGTCCGATTGGACTTTTCTCGCGTTCACAAATTATTTTTTCTTTTTTTGACGGTGCTTGGCAACTACTGACTGACGGTAATCGCTGTTCCCGATAAAGGCCAGAAGTTTAAACAGAGGTGTTCTTTTTGGTCCCCAAATCTCTAAGCCTTCAATGAAGACCTCTAAGGCAAAGCCGACCCCCAGCATCAGCAGAATCCCTCCTAAACGGCTGGAAATATTCAAAAGCAAAGAGATGAGGGAAAAGAACATGGCAATACCGTAAACAACTAAAACCGCTCCGCGATGGGTAAACCCCATGGCTAGGAGCCTGTGGTGCAGATGCATATTGTCAGCTTCATAAAACTTTTTCCCCGACAGCGTGCGTCTGATAATGGTAACTGCTGTATCAACAATAGGCACTCCCAGAACAATAATCGGTGTTACCACAGCAACCGCAGTGGCGTTTTTCAGCCCTTGCAGGGACAAAACGGAAATCATAAAGCCAATAAAGAGAGCACCGGTATCCCCCAGATAAATAATGGCAGGGTGATAATTATAAGGGAAAAAGCCGGCGATGGCAAAAATCAAAACAAAAATGGTAAAGGTCAAAAAGATATCAGAATCGTAAAGGAAAAAATACGAAACCAATCCCATGGTTGTCAGACTGATAATGGAAACACCGCTGACTAAACCGTCTAAGCCGTCAATCAAATTCACCGCATTCGTAATAGCCACAACCCACAGAATAGTCAGAAAGAAGCTTAAAAAGGGATTAAACTGCAGCATCGGACCGCCAAAAGGAATTTTAAAGCTGTCAAAACGAAAGTCCGTAAAAATCCATATAATAATTGCTCCAATCAGAATCCCCAGAAATTTCGCCTTGGGCGACAGCTCATAGACATCATCAAGAAAGCCGGTCAGCATGACTGCCAAACTTCCGATGACAACCGGCAGAATGTATTCAAAATAAGACTGACCCCAAATCTGTGTTTTTAAAATCATGGGCATCAGCACCAGTGCAGAGACGGTAAAGGAAATAACGATAGCCAGTCCGCCGGCACTGGGCATGGGCACCTTGTTGATCCGTCTGGCATTAGGATTGTCCACCGCACCGACTCTAAAAGAGAAAAATCTGACCAAGGGCGTCAAAATAAGAGACATCAACAGTGTCGCAATCAATACAAGAACAAATTTCAGTGTAATTGGTATCATCTATTTCCTCCAATCATTTGCAGTTCTTGCAGGGCATCTGACATAATAAGCTGAACGCCGTGCTCTAACAGATAAGCCCGCGTCTTCGTTCCCTTGTCAGCATGTTCTAACATTCTGGCAAACATCAGATCGGCATAATAATCCGGCTTGTTTTCAAGGCTGAGCAGAATCGTCATATGATAGGCATCAGTTTCCTTAAAAAGTTCCGATGCTTCCACCTCATAATCAACTGTTTTAGCAAAACGGACCGCTTCTTTCAGGCTTGGAAAATCAAGCACAAAATGAATATAGTCCGGCTGATCGCTCTCTTCTTTTTGTTTTTGGGCTTCCTCTTCTTCTTTTCTTTCTGCTTCGGCTAATTTATCCAAAGCTGCCGTATCTCCTTTTTCTCTCATGGTTTCTTCCAAAGTTTTGAAGAAATCCTCAGGAGACATTTTTGAGATATCATCAAAGTCAGACAGATCCTCCAAATTAAGGTTCTTATTGATTTCTGATTTGGTCACAAAGACATCGATCCGGTCATTTCTCGGTGTGACACGAAAGCTCAGCATGCCGCTGTCTTTAAAATTCTCAGGCAGATCCAATTCATCCATAACAGTATAGAAGAATTCTTCTGTTTTTTCCTGCGGAATCAAGAAATCCTTTAATTCCATGCCTCTTTCTTCCAAATCTTCCATACTGATGGTGATTTTTAGCGTTGTTTCGCTGATTTGTTTCATTTCCATAGTCTTTACCTCATGCGAGTAGTTATTTCATTATACAAGAAAAGCCTATTTTTTTCAATTTTGGAGAAGAAAAACAGCAAAAGCAGCTAGCTTAACCAAAAACGGCTGTAATCAGACCATACATGATCAGGAGAGCCCCCAGACCAATACGGTATTTCCCAAAGAAAGTGAAGTCATGATTCTTAACATAATCTGTCAGGAAGCGAATAACGTAAAGACTGACAACAAAAGCAACCAGCATGGCAATCAGCAGAATAAGGAGCTGACTGCCCATTAAGACAGTGCCTGATTTGATGAATTTAAAAACCTTGTACAGACTGGCGCCAAACATGATGGGAATTCCCAGGAAAAAGGTGAATTCTGTCGCAACTTCACGGCTGGTTCCCACCAAGATACCGCCCAAAATAGTTGCTCCTGAACGGCTGGTCCCAGGAATAAGCGACAGGACCTGAAACAATCCGATATAGATAGCTGTTTTATAAGGCATATTGGCCAGGCGCGTGATGACGGGTTCAACATTTTCATGACGCTTTTCCACATAAATGAAGGCCACACCGTAGATAATCAGCATCAAGGCTACAGTGAAAAAATTTTGAAAATGAGCATCCAGCCAGTCATTGATTTTCAGACCAATAACAGCTGCCGGCAATGCCGCAACAATGACCTTCAGCCAAAGCTGCCAAGTCAGCTGGACTTCACGGCTTGTTTTTCCTTTTTTAAAAGGATTCAGTCTGTCAAAATAAATAACGACAACAGCCAAAATGGCTCCGAGCTGAATGACCACATTAAACATATTGGTAAAGGGGGCATTGGCATCTTTAAATTTGATAAATTCTTCTACCAGAATCAAGTGCCCGGTGCTTGAAATGGGCAGCCATTCCGTGATGCCTTCCACTATCCCGAAAATAATGGCCTTGATGATTTCAATTAATAACATATAGTCTCCTTTTATTTACTTTGAGCAGCTTAGCGGTAACGTTCTGCGGATCAAAAGGCTCCGCCTCCTCCACCGCCTCCGCCGCCAGAGAAGCCGCCGCCTATTGAGCCTCCTGAGGACACTGAAAAGTTCGAAGCTTTGGCAGCAGTTGAAGTGTAGCTTGACAAATTGCCAGCTGACAAGCCTATATAATAAGCCGGTTTGACAGCAAGATAATTGTTTATCTGCGGATTATCCAGTTTGATGTCGTTAAGTTTCAGATAGTCCTGAACTCGGTCTGCATAGCCGTATAAAGTAGCATAAACCAAGATTCTGTTCCAAACAACGACACCCTCTAAATCCACATCATCGAATGTCTTCACATCGCGAATCATATTTTTAAAGGCATCCCAGCCCTGTCTGACTGCCAATCCTTCCTGAGTCAGCAGACCCGATACTTTATAATAATCATCTTTGAGATAATAAAAAATGAGAAGGACAACTGACAGAACAAGTATAACAGCATTTGTCCCCAAGCCAAACCAATAACCCTTAAACAGACTGAAGATGCTGACCGCTAAAGACAGCAGCAAAGCAAGAACTGTAAGCCAGTAAACTATAGCCAAAACACTGTTTTCTTTCCTTGTTCTTTGGCGATTAATGTTTTCAAAACCTAAACTGTCAACAGCCTGCTTAACACAACTGTCCAAATTTTTGACGCGCTTTTCAAACAAGTCCAGCACATTTTGGCCGCGCTGACGGATTTTGGCTTGATCGCTGCCTTCAAAAATACCCTGACTGATTTTGTAATCGGCAAAAGCATTGTCAATAGGCATCTTACCTTCTCCGTAGACAAAGGTAAGAAAGGCTTCCTCGTACGGTTCAAGTCTATTTTTATCCGGAACAGCAAAGCTCCTGCGGTTGGCAGAAATCTTGAGCTTTCCCTGATCGATTAGATCCAAAAGACTGGCCTGAATCAGTTCCTTAAAGCCTATATCATAGTGACGGACCCTGCCTTTTAACGGTGAGAGTTCCCCGACTTCTAGATTATAGACATAGCGCGCCAGAAGCAAGGGAGAAAAATCTGCCGGCGGACTGAACAAATGCATATGTTTGGAAACTTTCTTTTGCCCCAGCATGCCTTTCCAAATCAAATAACAAAGACCAGCCAGCAGCAGCAAAGCAGCTGCCACCAGCGGCAATAATTTGCCAACAAGGAAAGGATAAAATTTCTGATTGCGGGCAATGTCCCTTTCAACGGCCTGAAACTGTGCTAACCTTTTGTCTGAGTTAGCCGTTTCAAGAGAAAAGTCAGAACTTGGCCAGTAAGCGTGCAGTTCCAGCTGTTTGCCCTGACCTAAATGATCGAGAGTTATTTTATAAAGATTATTTTTGCGGCTGACTTTCGGCTGAACCTTAAAATAACCGGTATGGGCATAGAGCCTGCTACCCTTGAGCACAGCTTCCGGTCCTTTAACCGTCAGGATAACCTTGCCTAAAGCAGCATCCCAATCACTGATTGGAACCCAGTTGAGCTCTGCAATATCTGAATAGACAGTTGTTATTTTTTTAAGTCTCCAGTTCAAAGAAAGGACAATCCGGTCACCTTTGTTCCCGCCATTATAAACTTTCACACGGTAACCATCTGACAGCTTTTCAATTTCTGTCCTTATTGAGCGTTTATGAAGCCTTCCTTTTTTATCCATTTTATAAGCGGCGACATCTGGATGACTGTTGATTTGAAAACCTTTAGGAACCTTCCCTGCCGTCCCCAGAGTAACGTACTGCCCCCTATAGCCAGAATCAAAGTCGTAAACAATATTCTGCTGAAAACTGGCACTGTTATCCTTATTGACAGTCAGCTCCCCCTTATAAAGGCGAATGCTGTAATCAACATCGTCAGCTGACACAAGGCCGGATACCATTAAACTACAGCAGATCATCAAAAAGAACAGTATTTTTTTCATTACTAATCTCCCAAAAATCCTTTCCCCTATTTTATCATAAAAACTGTCTAAAGATAAACCTTGTATGTATTCATAAACGGTGATTTTTATACTTAATAAGAATCAAAAATAGACTGGGTGGTGATCGGCAAGAGAGTGGGACAAAAATCAGTAAATCGTGATAAATCACGATTCAGACTGAAGAAAAAGTCAAATTTTATCAAAAGAACTATTGTGTTATGATACTTTCCTTAGGTAGCACGGACGGCAAAACCAAACGCCAACGCTATAGCTTTTGACTAGGTTTTGCATTAGATTGCCGTTAGAAATAGTATCGATTTCTAACGGCAATCGTCGCAGCAACTTCCTTTGGAATTTCATACCTAGATTTTGAGCCCAAGTCTCAAAATCTCCGAAACGCCAGAAATAAGTGATTTCTGGCGTTTTTGCTTCAGCGGAAAGTATCTGGGATAGGCTCGTTCAATTCGCCTATTTTTCCTATAGATTGTGAATTGATACTATCCTAAGATGTGTGTGCTTGTGAAATGCTAACTATAGAGTTTGTCTACAACCTGAATCGTGATAAATCACGATTTCGATTTTGTCGTCCCACCTCCGCATAATTGATTAGGTTGGCCGCTATCACTTGCCCAGCAAGGGATAAGGACTGCCAATCAATCACTGCGTCAATCTGGTGAAACTAGAACAGGACAAAAGAGATAAAACTTTTTGCCCAGCTTCAAAGTGAAGACAACAACCTATAGTTTTGCTTTTTGAAGAGTAGAATCGTCATCAAATTGTCTCTTTCATGATATAGCACAATATAGGGGAGAACGGTATAATGAACATACAAAAAACTAGGAAGACCAACATGGCAATAAAAGAAGATTTGGGACAGCGGATTAAAGACAAAAGAAATCAACAGCAACTGACACAAAGCCTTTTGTGCGGAGACGAAACAAAGCTGACCATTCGACAGCTTCAGCGGATTGAGGGCGGACAGTCTTTGCCGACTCTGGAAAAATTAGAGTTCATTGCCAATCGCTTAGAAACCCGTTGATACAGAGAATCGATATAACCGAGCGAAGTGTTCCATAAGCCGCTTCTTAAATCAAGGTACTTCCTATTTTGACTATCATATAAATAAGTGTTATCTGCCCTAATTGGCTTAAAATCATACATAGTTTCATTGCCATAGACACCATTTAGCAGAGCATAATGTTTCATTTTTCTCCTCATTTCCAATCTTCTAAATAAAATAACCAAGCAAATTATAGATAAAACTACTAATGGAAAGAATTATCATCAGAAAATTTACGATACCTAATAAAAAATAAAGAAATTTGATAGAAGGCATTAATCTTAGAGCTATCTAAAATTAGTCTAATCAAGTGAAAATTAGTCAATTTTCCTCTCTTATAAGGAGAGGTATCAAAATCGTGTAAGGGGTTATCAGCTTTTTCAGCATCTTTCAAAAGCAGGTTGTTATAAAGGGACATTTTTTCATAAAAACCACTCGTATCGCTGACTAAACCTATTTTCTGCAATTCTTGGCTCCTTAGTTCACGGGAATCTCGTCCTAAAATAGAAGACCTGCCGCTGTCTGCTCTTAGCTGTCCGGTTAAAATATTAATCGTTGTTGTTTTTCCTGATCCTGAAGGCCCAAGAAATCCAAAAATTTGACCCTTTTCAATCGAAAAACTAATGGCATCAAGTGCAACAGTCCTGTTAAATGTTTTTCTGATAGTTTGAGCAACAATAACTGGGGTATTCATATCTTTTCCTTTCTTAACGGTATGGCGTTATTATAAGGGATAAAAAACAAAAAGAAAACGACATCAGTGTCAGGTGACATGGATATCGCTGTAAAAATTATTGTTTCAGTTTAGAGGCTCCCTGATGAAACCTTTACCCTGTGCTGCGAAAATTCTATCACGGCACTAATATCATTTGGTCCGCTCTCACAGCGCTAATGTTCTGATAAATTCAGGATATTCAGATACTGATATTGAAATGCGGCTCTTTTTCCTGTAAAATGATAGAGGAAAAATTTTATACAGGAGTCTTCTAATGAAAAAGACATTTTTAAGCTGTCTTGCTGCTCTTTTTATGCTGTTTGCAGGCATGACAAGAGCCCAGGCAGATGAGTATTTACGTGTTGGGATGGAAGCTGCTTACGCCCCTTTCAACTGGACCCAGGACACCAGCCGCAACGGCGCTGTTCAAATTGAAGGCACAAAGCAGTATGCCAACGGATATGATGTGCAGACAGCTAAAAAAATTGCCAAGGCTTTGGGTAAAAAGCCCTTAATCGTCAAAACAAAATGGGAAGGGCTGGTACCGGCCCTTACATCCGGTAAAATTGACATGATTATCGCCGGCATGAGTCCGACAGAAGAACGCAAAAAGCAAATTGCCTTCTCTGACAGCTACTATACCAGTGAGCCGGTTCTTGTGGTTCGCAAAGACGGAAAATACGCTAAGGCTGAAAGTCTTGATGACTTTTCAGGTGCCAAGGTAACCTCCCAGCAAGGCGTTTACCTTTACAATCTTATCAGTCAGATCCCAGATGTTTCGCAGGAAACAGCTATGGGTGATTTTTCTCAGATGAGACAAGCTCTGGCCTCTAATGTTATTGACGCTTACGTCTCCGAGCGCCCTGAAGCTATTTCATCCATCAAGGCCAATAAAGATTTTAAAATGGTTTCTCTGAAGAAGGGGTTTCAGGTCAGCTCATCCGATGTTGCCATCGCTGTTGGTATGCGTAAGGGAGACCCGCGCTTGGGACAGGTTAATGCTGCGCTTGCTCAATTTCCCTTAAAAGAGCAGATTGCTTTGATGGATAAAATCATTCCGCTGCAGCCCAGTCACGATGATAGCAGCCAAGAAAAGACCAAATCCAGCTTTTTCAATCAGGTCAGCAAGATTCTTAAAAACAACTGGAAAGCGCTGCTGCGCGGAACCGGTGTGACCCTGCTGATTTCAATCATCGGTACGATTGCGGGACTGGTTATCGGACTTTTAATCGGTGTCTACCGCACAGCACCAAAGGCTTCCAATCTCATTTTGTCTTGGCTGCAAAAACTTTTCGGCTGGCTGCTTAATGTCTATATCGAAGTCTTCCGCGGAACTCCAATGATTGTACAGGCCATGGTTATTTATTACGGCACTGCCCAAGCCTTTGGCGTCTCCCTCGATCGTACGCTGGCAGCTATTTTCATCGTTTCCATCAATACCGGAGCCTACATGAGTGAAATTGTCCGCGGCGGTATCTTCGCTGTTGACAAGGGACAGTTTGAAGCTGCGACAGCCCTTGGTTTCACCCATGGACAAACCATGAGGAAAATTGTGCTTCCTCAGGTTATCCGCAATATCCTGCCGGCTACAGGCAACGAATTTGTCATTAACATCAAAGATACATCCGTCTTGAATGTTATCTCCGTTGTTGAGCTTTATTTCTCCGGAAATACCGTGGCCACACAGACCTATCAATATTTCCAAACATTCTTTATTATCGCTGTTATCTATTTCATTTTAACCTTTACTGTGACGCGCATTCTCCGCCTGATTGAAAGAAAGATGGACCAAGATAATTATACTCAAATTGAAGGAGAGACGCATTAATGACCGATACTATTTTAGAAATCAAACATTTAAAAAAATCTTTCGGCAAAAACGAGGTTCTCAAGGACATTTCTTTGACTGTCAAAAAAGGAGAAGTCATCTCAATCATCGGCTCCTCCGGCTCTGGCAAGTCCACCTTGCTGCGCTCGATCAACCTGCTTGAAGAACCCAGCGGCGGTGAGATTCTCTACCGCGGTCAAAACGTCCTTGAAAAAGGCTACGATTTGACAAAATACCGTGAGAATCTGGGCATGGTATTTCAATCTTTCAATTTATTCAACAACCTCAATGTTTTGGAAAATGCCATTGTCGCCCAGACCACCGTTCTCAAACGGCAGCATGCCGAGGCGGAAAAAATTGCCAAGGAAAATCTCAACAAGGTTGGAATGACTGAGCAGTACTGGAAGGCAAAACCCAGTCAGCTCTCAGGAGGGCAAAAACAGCGCGTCGCTATTGCCCGTGCCCTGTCTGTTAACCCTGAAGCTATTCTTTTTGATGAGCCGACCTCTGCTCTTGACCCTGAAATGGTCGGAGAAGTTCTCAAAACCATGAAAGACTTGGCTCAGTCAGGTCTTACTATGCTGATTGTCACCCATGAAATGGATTTCGCCCGTGACGTATCAGACCGTGTCATCTTCATGGATCAAGGGGTCATTGCTGAAAGCGGCACGCCTCAGCAAATCTTTGAAAATCCTAAGGAAGAAAGAACCAAAATTTTCCTGCAGCGTTTTTTGAAATAAAATAAGAAACTGAGAGTGAGACAAAAATCGTGATTTCGCAGACATCTATTTTGCCGTCCCGCTCTTTTATTTTGGCTCTTTGTCAGCTGCAGCGGCTGATGAAAAACTAAGATTGAGATAGGGCTAGGTCGGCTCTGTCTTTTTTGATGTTAGAGTCTTTAATTTCGAGTCATTCCGCGACATTCTTAAGCTGTCTCATCGGTACTTTTTAAGCAGCGGTTGGCGCTTTTCATTATAAGTCTTATGCCCCAACTCCTGATAGGATTTCCCCACTGCAGAAATAACAGAGTTTTTTCAGTTGTGATTGACTCTTTTGCCTTTTGACTTAAAGAAATTATAAGTTTTCTCGGTTATACTTGGTCAAAACATAAAGGAGGACAAAACCATGATCGCTAAACAAAATCATTCTACTGCCAATATCCTGCTCTTTTTGACCTCTTTTATTGCGGCAAAATGGTTCTATGACACCTTCTTGAAAGTCTACGCCCATTATATTTCAAATTATGGCATGGACTTTGCCTTATTCTTAAATGTCATCATCACTCTTATCTTATCCTACTTTACCTTTGTCCTGCTCAAATTTTGCTGCACGCAGCAAATTACAAGCAGCACTATCATCATTTCCTACCTCATTTACAGCCTCCTGCTTGTCTATGTTATCTTCCTGAAAAATATAGGCCATCAAGGACTCGTGCTCGATCCTCTCTCCTTTATCCATGACATTGCCAATGGCAGCAGATTCGTTCCTGCAATGAACCTACTGATGTTTATTCCCCTAGGATTTTTGTACCCGCCGACAAAAGCTAATTTTAGCTTGTCTTTGCTGGGGCTCATCCTTTTAGAATGCTGCCAGTATGTCTTTCATCTCGGCGTTTTGGATTTAGGAGATATCAGTTTAAATGCTATCAGTTTGCTTATCGGCAATTTTTTCCATCTGAGCTGTCTGCCTAGGTGGATCAAGGAACACATGACCGGCAAACCTCATCAATCATGATGGGAAAGCCTGTACAGACTTTTAAGAGCATGGTTAAAGTCATACTAAGGGAACAGAGAAAATCAGTTTTGTTGCGACCGAACGATTTTACCTGTTCCCATTTTATGTGCCGTCAATTCTATGAAGAACATATTTTTTCTTGACAAGTGAGTGTTTACTCACTATAATAGTTGTCATAAAAGGTTAGTGATTAATCACTAACTAACTTATGGAGGTTCCTATGACAAAATTACTGAATTTACAAGCTCTAAGAAAAAACTTTGGTAAGCAGGTGGTTCTCAACGAGGTCAGTTTTGAATTAGACTCAGGGGAAATTATCGGTTTAATCGGTCCGTCCGGAGCAGGTAAATCAACCATGATCAAAACCATGCTGGGCATGGAAAAAGCTGACAGCGGGGATGCACTCGTCCTCAGCCATCGCATGCCCAACCGCCATGTGCTTGGGGAGATTGGCTATATGGCTCAGTCCGATGCCCTCTATGAATCCCTCTCCGGCTTAGAAAACATGGAATTCTTCGCCCAGATGAAGGGGTTATCCAGACGCGATATCCCAGAAGCCATCAACCATGCCTGTCAGGTTGTTGACTTATCTGAACATCTAAACAAAGCGGTCTCAGGTTATTCCGGAGGTATGAAACGCCGCTTGTCTTTGGCTATTGCTCTGCTGGGAAATCCTCGGCTTTTGATCCTAGACGAACCCACTGTGGGCATTGACCCTGCCCTGCGCCGCAAGGTTTGGCAGGAACTGCGTCAATTAAAAAAAGACGGTGTGGGTATTTTACTGACAACACACGTGATGGATGAAGCCGAACTGACTGATAAGGTTGGTTTGCTGCTTGACGGCCAAATGATAGCCTTTGACAGCCCGGCAAGCCTGAAATCAGCCTATGCCGTTGATTCTATTGAAGAAGTTTTCTTAAAAGCCGAAGGAGAATTGTGATGAGAATTTTAGCCATTTCAAAAAAAGTTTTAATTGAGCTGCTGCGTGATAAACGTTCGCTGGCGCTGCTGTTTTTAGCACCGGTCATCATTATGTGGCTTATGAATGTCGCCTTTACAGTCAGCACTGAAACCAAGGTGACCTTCGCTGCAGTTGATGTTCCGCAGACACTTTCTGCTTCACTGGATAAGCTCGACAACATCAGCCTTAAAACTTATGAGAATAAAAGCACTGCCATCAAGGCTTTAAAGGATGAAAAGGCAGATGCCGTCCTTGTTTATAAAGATAAGGAACACTACGAGGTTGCTTACGCAAATACCGATCCCAGCAAAACCAGCCTAAGCCGGCAGATACTAAAGAGCACTATCAAGCAAAATCAGATTCAGGATTTGATCAAGCAGCTGCAAAAGGCTCAACAAACGGCTGCAAGACCGCCGCAAGCAGGCAACAGCAGACAAGCTCCTCAAACCCAGCCAATAAAGCCGGCAGATAACCTGCAAGACCAAGTAAAGCTGTCTGAAAAATACATTTACGGAGATAAAGATACAACCTTCTTTACCAAAATGACACCAATCCTTATGGGCTTTTTCGTCTTCTTCTTTGTATTTCTCATCTCCGGTATGGCTCTGCTTAAAGAAAGAACCTCAGGAACCCTCGATAGGCTTCTGGCGACGCCTGTTAAACGTTCTGACATTGTCTTTGGCTATATGCTGTCCTACGGCCTTATCGCTGCTATCCAAACAACCGTTATTGTCCTGTCAACCATCTGGCTTTTAGACCTTCAAGTAGCAGGCAGTATCCCCCATGTCATCCTGATTAACATTCTCTTTGCCCTGGTCGCTCTTTCCTTTGGTATTTTACTGTCAACACTTGCCAGCTCAGAATTTCAAATGATGCAGTTCATTCCTTTAGTGATTGTCCCTCAGCTGTTCTTTTCAGGAGTTATTCCTCTGGATACAATGGCAGATTGGGTGCAGACAGCCGGAAAAATTCTTCCTCTTTATTATGCCGGGCACGCTCTGTCTAAAGTTGTGCTGCACGGCACCAGTATTTTGAGCCTCAAAGGCGACTTGCTTGCCCTCCTGCTTTTCCTTCTCGTTCTTACAATTCTCAATATTATTGGACTTAAACGTTACCGCAAGGTATAATGAAAGTAAGAATGAGGTAATTATGGACAAAAATACTATTTTAGGCAACTACCGTGACTGGCTGGAACATCATAAAATGCCGGCCGGAAAAAAGAAAACTCTGGCTGCTGCCATCGAGCTTTTCTCTCAAAAGGGCTACAGCGGTACTTCTACCGCTCAAATTGCTGATAGGGCCGGTGTCAGTCAGGCAACTATTTTCAAATATTTTAAGACCAAAAGCGACCTGCTGGCAGAAATCATGCAGCCCATGATTCCCGAGCTGAAAAAAGCTTTTCTTCCTCAATTAAAAGCTCATACCAAGTTGGAAGAGGCTGTCCACTTTATCGTTCAGGATCGCTTTCAATTTTTAGTGCAAAATGCAGAGCTGATTAAAATTCTCATTCAGGAGTGTCTGGTCAATGCTGACTTGCGGCAAACACTGATGGCCAATATTGAAGCAGCGGTAACTGCGGATTTTACCAATTATTGGCAGGTTTTAAAAGAAAACAATCCTCAGATCAGCAATCTCAGTGCTTTGGAGGTCGTGCGAATTAATGTCGGTCTGCTCTTTGCCTACTTTGCCCAGCGCTTTATTTTTAATCTTCCCAGTCCATCCGAAAAAGAAGATCTGGCCCTCATTGAAAAACAAATCCTGGCACTGCTGACTCTGCCGGATTAAGAGCCCAAAAACTGGCCGAGCAGCCAGATGGGCCAAGATTTTTTACATAAAACAAAAGAGAACAGCCCAAAATCGTTCTTCCTTAGGAATTGATTTGAGCTGCTCTCTTTTTTGACTCTTTCTCACACGCCAGTACTCATGATGGTTACTTTGAGACGTGCGATTTCAATCATTTTTTCGTTTTTATATTCATTTCAAAGACGGGGCTGCGCCCTCAGTTATATTTTTATGACCTTACTGTGCTTTTAAAGCTGATAAAATCTGCGTCCGCATATCTTCAACACCTTCTGGATTGCTTGGCAGGAAGACTGTTTGGTTGCCGCCTGCAGCAAACTGATTCAGAGTATCAAGATATTGGTTGGTCAACAGAATAGACATAATCTGTTCCTCTGTCATACCAACATTGGCTTGTTTGAGCTCAGCAATAGACTCAGCTAGGCCATCAACAATGGCTTTACGCTGCTGAGCAATACCGACACCGTGTAAACGGTCTTTTTCTGCTTCCGCAGAGGCTGCTGTAACAATCTTAATCTTATCGGCTTCTGCTAATTCTTGGGCAGCTACCCGTTTACGCTGAGCCGCATTGATTTCATTCATGGACTGCTTAACCTCAGCATCTGGTTCAACCTTGGTAATCAAAGTTTTCACGATGATATAACCGTAAGTTGACATTTCTTCTGCCACCTGGTGCTGAACTTCAAGGGCAATTTCATCTTTTTTCTCAAACAGTTCATCCAAGGTCAGCTTAGGAACAGATGAGCGCAGAGCATCTTCAATATAAGACTTAATCTGTGCTTCTGGGCGCATCAGTTTATAGTAAGCATCCGTTACATTTTGTTCATTGACACGGTACTGGGTCGCAACATTGAGCGTAACAAAGACATTGTCCTTGGTCTTGGTCTCAACGATAATTTCTGACTGCAGCAAACGCAGCTGAACACGCGCAGCAATTTTGTCAATACCAAAGGGAAGACGCAAATGAATTCCGCTGCTGGATGTTACCTGATATCTCCCAAAACGTTCGATAATAGCCACTGTCTGCTGACGGACAACGTACAGACCGCTGGCAATTAAAATGATGAAAAATAACAATACGATACAAAGAAAGATAAAAATTCCCATAATAATCTCCTTATTTATGTTTCACCTATTATAAACTATTCTTTAGTTCTTGACAAGTAAACTCAGACCAGCATATTATACAGGCTTTCATTTCCGTGCAGATTGATGTAGCTTGGATCAAAAGCACTCAAGCGATCAATCAGAGCCTGATAGTCGCTCTTGTCAGCCAGCGTAATTCCGATGAGAACCGGTCCTGTCCCCTTATTAGCCCGTTTGATGTACTCAAAACGCGTGATGTCATCATTAGGCCCTAAGATATTATTAACAAATTCACGCAGGGCTCCCGGACGCTGCGGAAAATTAACAACGAAATAATGCTTGACCCCGTCGTAAATCAGCGCGCGCTCTTCCATTTCCTGCATTCGGTTAATATCATTATTACCTCCGGAAATCACACAGACCACCGTCTTGCCCTTGATGTCTTCTTTCATGACTTCCAGCGCTGCAATAGAGGCAGCACCTGCAGGTTCTGCAATAATGCCTTGCTTAGAATACATATCAATCAAAGTTTCAGAAATCAAGCCTTCATCAACACCAATGAGTTTGTCGACATATTTTCTTGCCACCTCATAGGTCGAACGGCCGACCTTTTGCACCGCAATTCCATCGGCAAATTTATCAATATGTTCCAGTTTGACCGGATGTCCCTTATCAAAGGCAGCTCTCATGCTGCGTGCCCCCATAGCTTCAACACCGACCACTTCAATCTCTGGCGCAGCACCTTTGATGTAAGCAGCAATCCCTGAAATCAAACCGCCGCCGCCAACGGGAACCAAAATCGCATCAAAGCTCAGACCATCTTCCTGAGCCTGTTCATAAATCTCATAAGCCACTGTTCCCTGACCGGCCTGGACGTTTTCATCGTCAAAAGGATCGATAAAGGTCATCCCTTCAGCCTTAGTATAATCCTGAGCAGCCTGAGCTGAGGCGTCAAAGGTGTCTCCTACCAGTTTAATATCAACGAAAGACCCGCCGAAAAACCGGACTTGGTTGATCTTTTGGTGAGGAGTCGTTACGGGCATGAAAATAGTTGCAGGAATTTTCATTTCGTTACAAGTATAAGCAACACCTTGTGCGTGATTGCCGGCAGAAGCACAGACAACGCCTCTGGACTTTTCCTCGTCAGATAATTGTGAAATGGCATAATAGGCACCGCGCAGTTTAAAAGAACGCACCTTTTGCATATTCTCACGTTTTAAATAAACAGTCGCTTGGTACTTTTCAGATAAATAACGGTCAAATTCAAGCGGTGTACGGACAACGACATTTTTTAGCACATCATTAGCCGCAACCACGTCTCTAGCTGAAATCATAGTTTTCCTCTTTTTCAAAATATTCAGTCTATTCATTATAACAAAAAAAGTTATAAAATGATAGACAGAGCTTACAAAGACGGACAAAGCTCAGCATATTGCAGGTCGTTTATATGAGGCCGCCAAGCTCTGCAGCTCACAAAGCCTGATCTGTTCCAACAAATCAAAAATACCGGAGAATATCCGGTATTTTCAGTAATTGTATTAGTTATAAATTTTGAAAGCATCGTCATCGTTTTGGTTAACAAATGGCATGGCCTTACGAAGCTCAGCACCAACCTTTTCGATTTCAAGATTGGCTGCTTCCTTGCGGTAAGCTTCAAGGCGCGGACGACCGTTTTGATAATCATCCACAAATGACTGAGCAAATTTACCGTTTTGAATATCAGCAAGAACAGCTTTCATATTTTCTTTCACTTGTTCAGTGATGACACGCGGACCTGACACGTAATCACCAAATTCAGCAGTGTTTGAGATAGACTGACGCATCTTCTTAAAGCCGCCTTCGTAAATCAAATCAACGATTAATTTCATTTCGTGAAGCACTTCAAAGTAAGCCAGTTCCGGTGCATAGCCGGCTTCCGTAAGCACTTCAAAACCAGCTTCGATAAGAGCGGTTAAACCGCCGCAAAGAACAGCCTGTTCACCAAAGAGGTCTTCTTCAGTTTCTTCTTTAAAGGTTGTTGCCAACAGCCCAACACGTGCAGCACCGATACCTTTAGCCCAATCCATTGCAATATCCTGTGCATTGCCGCTTGGATTTTGATAAACAGCAAAGAGAGCAGGAACACCAAAACCTTCTTGGTAAGTACGGCGGACTAAGTGTCCGGGTCCTTTTGGTGCGACCATGAAGACGTCAACATCTTCCGGTGCTTTAATGTATTCAAAGCGAATGTTAAAGCCGTGAGCAAAGCCAAGCGCTTTACCGGCACTCAAGTTAGGAGCAATGTCATCAGCATACAGTTTTGCCTGAATTTCATCCGGCGCCAAAATCATGATGATATCAGCTAATTTGGTAGCTTCTGCAACTTCATACACATCAAAACCGTCTTCTTTGGCCTTGTCAAATGATTTCCCATGACGCACACCGATAATCACGTCGTGACCTGAATCACGTAGGTTTTGCGCATGCGCATGGCCTTGCGAACCATAACCGACAACGGCAATTTTTTTACCGTCAAGTGCTGCTGTTTTTACATCTGCTTCATATAACATTTCTACTGCCATAATATATATCTCTTTTCTAATTTTTTATTATTGCTAAAAGCTGATAACTATTCAAAAGTTTTTAAGATAAATCTCTTGTGAATCCTGTCGCACCTGTACGGGCAATATTTTTCACACCGTAAGGCTGGATCACTCGAATAAGCGCTTCGATCTTATCCGCATCTCCGGTCATCTGGATGGTGATGGACTTGGGTGCCACATCAATAACACTGGCACGAAAAGGCTGGATAATCGCTAAAATTTCGGCACGCTTGCTGGTCGGAGCTGCCACTTTTATCAGGATTACTTCACGTTCCAAATGAGGCTGATCCGTAATATCGCGGACACGGACAACATCAATCAGGCGATTGAGCTGCTTAATGATTTGCTCCACTTCTTCCAGCGAATCAACATCAATAATGATGGTGATTCTGGAAATATTGGGAACCTCGGTATGACCGACTGAAATAGACTCAATATTCACCTGACGTCGGGACAAAACTCCGGTAAAGCGGTTGAGAACCCCGGTGGAATTTTGAAGTTTGGCTGTTAACATTCTACGCATTAAAAGTCACCCCCAACATTTCCGCATTGCTCTTGCCTGACGGTACCATTGGATAAACATGTTCACGATTGGAAATATTAACTTCTATTAACATCGGCTTGTTTTCCAAAATAACTTCCAGATCTTTTTCCAAAGTCAGCGGATCGGAAAACTTATAATGACTGATTCCATAAGACTCAGCCAAAAGCTGGAAGTTTGGCTCGTCATCAAAGGTTGACTCGCTTCGGCGTTCATCATAGAAGGACTCCTGCCACTGGCGAACCATGCCCAGCGAATGATTGTTAATCAAAACAACCTTGATTGGAACCCCATAGCCATTCAAAATAGCCAATTCCTGATTGGTCATTTGAAAACCGCCGTCTCCGACAAACAACACAACTTCTTTGTCAGGATTTGCCAGCTTGGCACCAACGGCTGCAGGAATGCCAAAGCCCATCGTACCGAGCCCTCCTGATGTGATGATCTGGCGTTCATTTTTATAAGGATAAAACTGAGCAGCCCACATCTGATGCTGGCCGACGTCCGTAATAACAATCGCCTCTCCCTTAGTCAGCTTGCCAATTGTCTCAATCGCATGCTGCGGCTTGATAATCTCTTCATCAAACTTATAACTGAAAGGAGCCTTGGCCTTGTTTTGCAAGACTTTGTCTGTCCATTCCCGATGCCTTGTAGAAACCTTATCAGCTTCCAAAAGCTGCTGCAAGGTTTGTTTGGCGTCTCCGACAACCGGAATGGCTGTTTTGACAACCTTGCCGATTTCAGCCGGATCAATATCCACATGAGCAACCACGGCTTTTTTGGCAAAAGTTTTAGGATTGCCTGTCAGCCGATCGGCAAAGCGTGATCCAAAATTAATCAGGAAATCGCACTCTGTCAGCGCCATATTAGAAGCGTAAGAACCGTGCATTCCTCCCATGCCCAGAGACAGAGGATGCTCGATTGGCATCACTCCCAAACTCAAAAGGGTAGACACAACAGGAATATTATAACGTTCAGCAAAGGCAACCAATTCGGCAGAAGCCTCCGAATAATTAACGCCGCCACCCGCTAAAATCAAAGGCTTCTTCGCCTTTTTCAGCTGGGACAAAATTTTTCTGACCTGTAAGTTATTTGGCTCAATAGTCGGCTGATAGCCAGGGACATTGAGATCGGTCTTGTAATAAAAACTGACCAGTTTCTCAGAAACATCCTTAGGCAGGTCAACAACAACCGGACCGGGACGCCCTGTTGTTGCAATGTGAACAGCCTCCGTTACAATGCGCGGAATATCTGCTGCATCACGAACTTGGTAATTATATTTGGTGATAGGCATAGTAACACCAATAATATCTGCCTCCTGAAAGGCATCCTTACCAATACCTGGTGTTGCAACCTGACCGGTGAACACTAATATAGGCACACTGTCACTCATGGCGTCAGCAATGCCGGTGATGGCATTTGTTGCACCGGGACCGCTTGTCACCACAGCTACACCAAGTTTCCCTGTAGATTTGGCAAAGCCTTCCGCTTCATGCAGCGCACCCTGCTCATGACGGGCTAAAATATGACGGATAGTATCATTTTTATAGATCGCATCATAGAGCGGCAAAACAGCACCGCCGGGATAACCAAAAATGGTTGTTACTCCTAAATTTTCCAAGGTATCAAGCAGTAATTCTGATCCTGATCTCGGATTTTCAAGCTGTATTTTTTCCACGGGAACCTCCTTTGCAATTATTGTTCAAATTTTCAAAAAATTCAAATCACTTAGTTAATATCATAACACTTTTGAAAAATTTTGCAAGTAAATTTGATAATTATCTGCCCTAATTTTCACTGATTTATCTAAGCAAATTTCAGATCCAAGTTAACCACCCCGTAAAACTGTCCTAGAGGCTTTTCCCTTAGGGTAATATTAATTCAATTTTCAATTCAAAAAGCTGGGGGAAAACTTAATTCCTCATCAAAATGAGACATCAAAAAAAGCCCGGCATCAAGTTTTTTAACAGCTTGACACTAAGCTTTTTGACTATTTTGAGCGTTTTTCCCAATTTCTTATAGGATTGTATTTTTATTCCACACTCATCAAATAAGGGTAAACAGGCTGGTCTCCCTGATGAATTTCAACTTCAATCTCTTCATACTGCTTTTCAAGATCCGCAGCTAATTTTTGTGCCTGTTCTTGATTGCCCTCTTCACCAACATAGATGGTAACAATTTCACTGTCATCATCAATCATTTGTTCAAAGGTTTGACGCAGTGCCTGATCCATATCTGAATTGGACACTAAGATCTTACCATCAACCATGCCCAAAACATCATCCTTATGAATCGTCAGACCGTCAATAGTTGTATCGCGGACAGCCATGGTTACGCTCCCGCTGACAACATCTGCCAGACTGTCTGTCATAGCTGCGACATTATCTTCCAAGGAATTGGCAGGATTGAAGGCCAAAAGGCTGGTGAAACCTTGCGGGATAGTCCGCGTTTCCACAACAGCAGCCGGAACATCAACAACGTCCGCGGCACTTTGGGCAGCCATGAAGATGTTTTTATTATTCGGTAAAATAATAATGTTCTTCGCATTAACAGACTCAATAGCCTTGACAATATCCTCCGTTGACGGATTCATGGTCTGACCGCCGGAAATGATATAATCTACACCTTGTGATTTAAAAATTTCCGCCAAACCGTCGCCGGCCGCAACGGCTATCAGAGCATATTCTTTCAGCTCTTTAGCTCTTGGTTCTGCCTCTTTTTCCTGAAGAGCCTCATGCTGATTGCGCATGTTATCAACTTTTACCTTGACAAGAGCCCCGTATTTGAGTCCTTCTTGTATAACCAGACCCGGATCTTCAGTATGAACATGGACCTTAACAATTTCATCATCATTGATAACTAACAGAGAATCTCCTAAGTTACTCAGGTAATTTTGAAAGGCTTCGTAGTCAAAATCTTTGACATAAGTCGGACCCTGCTTAAGTGCTACCATAATTTCTGTACAGTAGCCAAAGGTAATGTCTTGTGTTGCCACATGACTGACAACAGACTTATGATGTTCAGCATTAATCATTTCTGTCATGTTAGCAGGAGTAGCCTGAAAGTCTTCTGACATGATATACTCACCTGTTAAGGCCGACAAAAAACCTTCGTAGATGAAAACTAAGCCTTGGCCGCCCGAGTCAACAACACCTACCTCTTTTAAAACAGGGAGCAGATCCGGCGTCTTAGCCAAGGCTGCTTTAGCACCATTTAGCGCAGATTGCATCACGTCAACAGCATCATCCGTATTTTCAGACTTTTTAATGGCTGCTGATGCCGCTCCGCGCGACACTGTCAAAATGGTTCCTTCAACCGGCTTCATAACGGCCTTATAAGCTACCTCAACCCCGGCTTGAAGCGCTTGGGCCAAGTCCTTACCTGTCAGTTCTTTTTTATTCTTGATGCTTTGGGCAAAACCGCGGAAAAGCTGAGAAGTGATAACACCTGAGTTACCGCGCGCTCCCATCAGCAATCCTTTAGAAAGAATTTGACCGACTTCTCCAACTGTTGAAGCCGGTTTATCAGAGACTTCCTTAGCACCATTATCCATGGTCATGCTCATATTGGTACCTGTATCACCATCCGGGACAGGAAAGACATTCAGTGAATTGACATATTCTGCTTGTTTACCAAGGCGTGTTGCAGCTGCCTGAACCATCCCTTGGAATAAACTTGTTGTAATATTAGCCACTAATCTTCTCCCACAACTTTAATATTTTGTACATAGACATTAACCGTATCAGCAGAAATGCCCAGCTGATTTTCAAGATTAAACTTGACGCGCTCTTGGATATTTTTAGATACTTCACTGATTTTAACGCCGTAACTCATCACAGTGTAAACATCAACTGAAATACCGGCATCTGTTGATTTTATGACAACACCCTTAGAATAGTTTTCCTTGCGCAGCAGTGCCTGAAAATTATCTTTGATAGCACTCTTGCTGGCCATGCCGACTACCCCGAAGATTTCATTGGCTGAACCGCCAACAACTGTGGCAATCACGTCATCTGACAATTCAATTTGACCGTCTTTTGTGTTAATTTTTACTGTCATTTCGCTACCTCAAAAAGTTTTTATCAGCTTATTTTACCATAATATAGATATCTTGTAAAAAATTAACAAAAAAAGAGTCCGAAGACTCTTCTTTCATTTTAAACACGTTCTACTTTACCAGATTTAAGCGCACGCGCTGAAGCCCAAACTTTTTTAGGTTTTCCGTCAATAAGAACAGTCACTTTTTGAAGATTTGGTTTTGCTGTGCGTTTGGTTTTGTTCATTGCGTGTGAACGGTTATTTGCTGACACAGTTCTGCGTCCTGTAAAATAACATACTTTAGCCATTTATCTGTCATCCTCCTGCTTAGTCTAGGGGTGAAGTCACCACATACCGTAATATTATAGCAAAATACCAGCTGTTTGACAATAGCCTTGCAAAAAATATCTCAAATGCCGATTGCAGGGCTCGAACCTGTGACCTACGCGTTACGAGTGCGTTGCTCTACCAACTGAGCTAAATCGGCTAACAGTAATATTTTACTATTTCTACAAATTTTGTCAACAGAAACAGACAATGAATCATTCCCGTAGTTAGTTTTTTGTCCGATTTGTTATGGTTCGATGGAAGATAGTAATGGTATTTCCGTATTCTTAACAGTTAGTACACGATATGCAATGATAACATTTCTTACAAAAGCAA